>DATJEL010000089.1:0-280296 GCA_035496675.1 Terriglobales bacterium | reverse complement strand
GCGTTTCAATATGCCAAACGACTTTCCATTGCCGGGCTGGCACTCAGTTTGTTGATGTGGCTGGTCGCATTTCTGGCCGTCGGAGGGGAATGGTTCTTGATGTGGCAATCGAAAACTTCGAATGGTCAAGATGCTGCTTTTCGGATGTTCACGGTCATTGGGATTGTGTTGCTGCTCGTCGCCCAACCGGACATTCAAGACCAACCCTAACTCGGCGATTCCACGTCTGAAAACCCGCGCTACATGCGTTGCATCCGGTCTCCGGGATGCGACCTGCACGATGTTGTGCACCTTCTACTCCTCTGGAATCGTTTCCTTCCCTTGGACGCCTTATTCGTCCGCAATTTTCCGCTTCAAAGTTGTGAGAGTGAGCAATTGTGAACAGTTCAGCGATGGCTGCCGGCCTATGGTTGCCACCGGCGGCGATTGTCCAGCAACAGGAGGGACGAATGAAGAAAATCTGTCTGGTTCTATGCCTTATGAGCGTGGTGTCGAGTCTCGCGCTGGCTCAGGGGAAAACGAACGTCCAGTGGAAGTGCGACAAACCTTCCGGTCAGCAGAGCATTCCCGTCGGCGACAAGCCGGGGCACGCCTATGTGATCGAACAGATCAACTGTACGGCGACGAAAGGCGACATCGGCGGAAACAAAATGAAATCCGGCGTGGGCACCGAGTTTCTCGATGTCAGAGGCGATCACATAACCGGTCACGGTGAATTCATCGAAAGCATGGAGAACGGTGATGAGAACCTCTATAAGTACGAATTCTCCGGCGCCACGAAGGACGGAGTTTTTGAGTCCGGTACCAACAAATGGTCTCTGATCGAAGGTGGCGGAAAAATGAAGGGTGGCAAAGCGAACGGCACCTGCAAAGCAAAAGCCAATTCGGACCAGTCCACCGCCTTCGACTGCATGGGAACATATACCGCTCCCGCCAGCTAGAGCGGCTGCAAGCTGACCTACCGAGCGAGGTGCGCTGTCGTGGCCAAGACTCATTTTGAATTGCCGGTAATCGAGTGCCCAGGTTTATTAATTCTCAACAAGTGAGGAATATTTATGAAGAGAATGTGGATGTGGTGTTTAGTCGGGTTGCTCTCATTGGGGAGCGCCGCCTTGTCGCAAGACAACAGTGCCACGAGTGGGACCGAGAAAGCTGTAGCGGCACTGGAACAGCAATGGCTTCAATCGCAGAAGACAAATAATCCTGACTTGGTTGCCGGTCTGCTGGCCGACAAGTTCGTAAATACGGCACGCGATGGGAAAGTCACTGGCAAGGCCGAGTCGCTTGCTGCAGCGAAAGCGACCAAATACGAAGCTGTCGCTTACGACGATTTGAAGGTAACAGCATTTTTGCATGCCGCGATCGCTACGGGGGTTTTCAAGGCGAAGGGTACCGATTCGTTAGGAAAGCCTCTCGACACTCATGAGCGCTTTACCGATACATGGGTGAAGATGCCGAATGGACAGTGGCAGTGCATTGCAAGTCATCAGTCATCGATCGAAATGTAATCAAACGAACAACCTCGAAAGGAACCTAAGAATGACAACCAGAGGAACTGCTTTAGTCTTTATTGCCGCGCTCAGTTGTGTCGCTTTGTCCGTCAACCTTCATGCTCAGGGTGACGCCGCTCAGCAGATCAAGGAGCTGCAGCAGCAGTCTAGGGACGCCCAGATGAAAAACGATGCATCGTGGGCGCAACAACACTTGGCAGACGGATTTGTCGCAGGGAACAGTTGGGGCGATTGGGAAACGAAGGACGAGTTCATTAAAGATCTGGAGAATAAAACTAACAAGTGGAAAAGCGGCAGCATTAGCGAAGTGCAGGTCGCCACATTCGGGTCGAACACTGCGGTTTCACATTACACATTTACCTACGACGCTGAACTCAGAGGCACTCATCGAGCGCGAACCGTAATATGCAGCGACACCTGGATCAATGATTCGGGGACGTGGAAAACGGCTGCGACCCACTGCTCCATGGTTAAGGGAAAGTAGCAGTACCCATCCGCGCGCGCAGATGGGCCCGGAACGCGCATTCTCTCACCTGCCGCGAGACGCAGAATTGCGGCCGCTTCAGAAGACGAGATGGGCGAAGTTTCCAGGTAATCTCTACTGCTAAGAGCTATCCGCGAGCTCCTAAATCGTGACTTCGAGATGGCGGCCAACCCAATTCGCGTGGGAACAATCCGGGAACAATAAGCGTTCCTTTGGATATCTTAGAGCGCTGTCACGGCAGAGGCCGCGGGTTCGAGTCCGTCGTCCCCGCCATTCTTTCTAAAGGACTTGCGTTAATTTTGGCGAAACCATCGTGGACCCAAAAGGGCACGGTTTTGTGCCCTTTTTTGTGGTCCTCACGCGGCAACGACACCCGATACAGACGGTAGTGACGTTGCCTTCGCTTCGCACGAAAACACCAACGACAAGACCGCTGCTTGAGCTGCATGTTTCGCAGGCGTGATCGCCTGGGTATACACATCCAAAGTGGATCGCAGAGTCGAATGCCGCAACAGTTCCTGCATGACTTTGAATTCCGTGCCTACACTTCTCAGCAGCGTCGAATACGTGTGGCGAAACGTGTGCCAGCCGATGCATTTCTGGATTCCAACTCGTTGCGGAATCGGTCGAACATACCTGCGCAAGATGGCCTGTCCCCAGAATGGTCTTCTCCCCCTATGACGCCTGCTGGCGAAAATCCAGTGGTCCGGCTTTGTGTAAGAGCAGTATTTGCGCCATTCAGATAGAGCATCAGTCAGGAGCGGATGAACGGGCACCGGCTTTTGCGACGATTCGGTCTTGCATGGGCCAACGACGCCGTAGACGATGGAACGGGTTACGTTCATCATCCCTTGGGCAAAATCGATGTCGCCCCATTTCAGGCCAAACAACTCGCTCTGCCGCAAGCCGGTGGATACTGCGAGGAGGACCAACGTTCGTTCTCTAATGCTTAAATTGTCCACCAACGCCTTGATTTCAGCGGGCATCAGGATGGTCGGCGCTCTGCGGCGCTTTGCACTCTGACGAACGAGATAGATGGGATTACGGTCAAACAACTCATATCGGCGGGCATGATTGAAGAGAACGGACATCAGATTTCGGATTTTGGCACAACTGCTTTTCGCCAAAGGTAACCGCCGCAGCCAAGACTCGACCTGTATTGTTCTAACCTCTGCCAGTTCGTGTTGCCGCCAGTGAGGAAGAACCCAGCGAGTTAAGTAGGCTTGGTACGTTTTCTTAGTTGAGTAACTGCGCCAGGTGTTGTCCTTTGCTAGGTCCCTTTGCTCGAAATGATCGCAAAGCTGCTGGACCGTAATCGAGCGGACCCCCATCCTCACCTTCTCCGAATTGAGCTCTGCCAACAAGACGGTCGTCGCGGTGCGGGCGGCAGCTTCGTCCTGATAGCGCTTAACTGTGCCGATCACTCTTTTCCGCTGGACCCGAATCCCACGCAAATCCTTCTCGGACCACCGAAACTGCCAGACATCCAGCCCCTGTTTTCGACTGACTGTTTTGAGACTTCCATGTTGCATCTTGATCCTCCTACCCGAATTGCGGGCAGAGGAATTGTCAGGCATCGCGTGCGGAACTGAGAGGTGCTGAAGTGGGTAGTGAATTGCTTTGCGGCGGCAAAACCCGGTTGTGAACGGGGCTCAGTTAGATAAAACTTTGAGCTGGCATGTTTGTGCTGCCCCGTCGAATTACGACCCGAAAGCGCGGTCGGGAAGGACGAGAAACGTAGGAATCGGGCAGCCCTTGCTGGAATCTAATTTAGCTTGTTGAAGTCCCTCCCTGTCGCGAAAGAAACAGCGAGCCCGGTCGCTGCCGCCAAATAGGTTGCTTGCGCAGAGAGGAGTTCTCTTAGAGTGCTTTGCGCGCGATCAATCCGAAGCCCTTGGAAGTCGCTGACTTCTGCAAAGCATGCAATTCGATTTGGGCCCGCGAGACATGGTTCGTCTTGTTTGCAAGTTGAGCTAAAGCAAGTTTGTCGGCAAGCTCGAGACCGACGAATCCATAGCGGTCTGCATCATCCGCTACTCGCTGAAATACCGGGCGGGACGCATCTGGGCGGTCAGAGGCCAGAAAGACGCGGCCTGAGGCTAATTCGAACTGTAAGCGAAGGTACCGATTATGGCTTTTGCCTTGAAGCTGTTGCGCTGCTTCCATTTCTGTTTGAGCTTCGCCTTGTTTGCCCTGCGCGAGCAACGCCTCGATCAGTACAATGCTGGCGCTGAGTTCGTCATCCGCTTGTTGCTCCGCATGAAATTGTTGCTGGCTTGAACGTGCCGATATCTCGGCGTCGGACCCATGACCTTCTTCAATCGCAAGTTTAGCCAATGAGACCCGGCTTTCAGCCGCAGTCTGTTTTTCTCCGGCTTGATTTCTGAGGTCAAAAGATTCTTGGTATCGCTTCCGCGACAAGACGAGGTCACCCCGATCCAGCGCTACATCCCCCATCCCGCTTAGTACATAGGCAGTTGCGTCCTTGTCTTCAATTGTTCGCGCAATTACTTCGGCCTGACGGTATGCTGCATCCGCTTTGTCGAGTTCGCCAGTTTGTCTCCAGATATCTCCCAGGTTGTTAAGGTTGAGCGCTACGCCTTCCTTGTCATCGACAGCCTGATACTCAGGAATGGACTCCTCCAAGAGTCTCTTGGCTTCCATCAGTTCCCCTTGAGAAAGGCGAGTGTCAGCAAAATTACTGAGTGCGGTGGCAACGCCATCCCGGTTGCCAACCTGGCGGAACTTCTTGACTGCTTCCTCGAACATTTGCGCCGACTGTGTGAGATCACCCCTTAAATAATAGAGTGCCGCGAGGTCGGTACGCATCATAGCTTCGCTGTTCAGTTCTTTCGCCGCAATCGACCCTTCAAGTGCATTTCGGCAGATATCGATGGCTTCTGATGACGCGCCTATCGCGGGTTCTTGCTGACAAAGAATGCCGTAGGTTCGACCGACAATGATCGGCGAGCCTTCTGCGGTCGCTTTTTTGATCGCGAGCATCGCAGCCGCGCGGGCTTTAGTGAAATCTCGGTTGATCCACGCGGAAGCTTCCGTCATGTCAATTCGCGCATCGTTGCCAAGAGGGGCTGGCAGACGCCGCAAACTTGCCAGGGTCTGCAGAGAATCCGTCGGGCTGAGGTGCATCTGTGCCGAAGCGAATTGGATGCCGTAATCCAGACTGTCAGGAAAGAGACGAAACAGAGCACGATACGTCTCGACCGCCTCGGGCCACTGTTGCATCGCCTTTTGATATTGGCCTTGGACCAAAAGGCGCTGTACCTGCGAAAGATGATTCGATAGTTGTACCGCCCGGTTCGCTTCTGCGCTACATTTCGCATCGTTGCCCGTGTGCCAAAACACTTCGGATAAGGCCGAATGGGCGAGAGGGTAGTCCGGATCCGCCGCGATGGCTTTGTTCAGCAGATCGCGGGCAGCAGCGTAGTCGAATTGCCACATCTTGGCTCGTCCTTCGGCGTAGAGTCGAGCGGCCTTTTCGTTGGACGGAAGAGCTGCCCTCGTGGCAATTTCGATTTCTTCCGACGGTGTAGACGCGCCGAGACTTCGCCGCAGTTTTCCGCCCAAATCCGAGACCAGGTTGAAGAGGTCGTTCCCATCACCTGAAACGGATTCCTCGGAGATCGTTTCGCCACTGGCGGTGTCTTGAAGGCGAACGTCAAGTCGAATCCTATGCTCCGGGTCGCCTGGCATCATCATGTACGAGCCGACGACGACCACATCAGCGCCCGGGTTGGTTCGCAAATGGTGCAAGGTCGATTTGCCAAGTGACTCTTCGTCACGAAGCGATAATTCACTTTTGGCACGCGCAATATCTTCGCCAGAGACCATGCGGAGCTCGCCGCCCCCGGCGAGTTCAGTATTCAACATTTCGCAGAAAGCGGGAGAGAGCCAGTTGTCCTCTTGCCGGCCAGGCAGATTGCGGAAACCGAGCACTGCCACCGAACGACGTATGTGTATTCGAGGAATTGAGGCCCCAGCCTGAGCTGTGGAACGCGAAGCCCCATGCCTGCCATCGAGAACGTAAATCGTGACGCCGACCAACAACAACGCTAGTGCGGCAATGATCAGACCGTGCTTCGTCGCGTAAAACCTTGGCTGGAGTATCGGCGCAATCTTCGAAGCAGGAATTGAAGTGGTGGAAGCAGCAATCGTTGCGGTCTCAACCTTAACGGGTGCGATGAACCGGTAGCCGCGCCGGGGGACAGTCTCGATGAATCTGGGGTTGTTAGCGTCATCCCCAAGGGCTTCCCGGACCTTGAGTACCGCCACCCCCAGGCTTTTATCGAATTCGACAAAAGTATTTTGCGGCCAAAGCCGATTCCGAATCTCTTCCCGAGAAACAACCTGCCCGCAACGTTCGACCAGCAACACTAACAGCCGCAGAGGCTGTTCCTGCAAACGCACCCGCGTGTGATCCCGCATCAGGGTGCCGTTGGCCGGGTCCAGCACATAAAGCCCAAAACGGTAGCTGATCTCGGCGGCGTCAGAACCATTTGTGGCGGAGGCTTTCATGCAACAGGCGGGGATGAGCGTCGAGTTTAGCACGGAAAACAAATGGAAACGAGTTAATCTGCCCCTCCTAATCCACTGAAGAACAAAGGATTAGCAGTTAGTCCACAATTTGCGCAGAGTTGGTTTGCGAATCCCGCCGAGTGCAGGCAAATTCCTGCTTGCAAAACGCCCGAGCCAGTTCCAAGGAGGAAAAATGAGCTTCTGCCAATCATGTGGTACAGCGCTCGTGGCTGACACTCGCTTCTGCCAGTCCTGTGGCTCATCGACAAGCCTCTCCGAAGGGGTTTCTGTAGCTACATCCGAGGGTACCGTCGTAGCCATGCCTTCATCAGGGAACATTGAACAGAAAACGATTGACACAAATCTCGTTGGAGCACTCGCCTATCTTGCGGGCCTCATTACGGGAATCATTTTCCTTGTACTTGATCCCTACAAGTCAAACTCTTTCGTTCGGTTCCATGCCTTCCAATCAATCTTCTTCAATATCGCGTGGGTAGCGTTTTGGATTTTTTGGATGATTGTCTCCGCTGTACTGACGCCATTGACGGCCGGAGTCTTCGGCCTGATCGCCGTGCCATTGATGTTGATTTTCACGCTCGCAGGATTCGGGATCTGGATCTTCCTGATGTACGAGGCCTATCAGCAAACACTCTTCAAGCTGCCGATCGTAGGGAAATTCGCCGCTAAACAAGCGGGAGTAACACTCTGATTGGCAGGGGTACTGAGAACACGAAAGGAAAGAAATGCCACGTCTTCTCACATTTGTTGCAGTGTGGATTCTGTTGTCATCCATCGCCTTCGGACAGACCTCCGGCCAGGTCCGTACCCACTACATTGCCGCCGATGAAGTGGATTGGGATTACGCCCCCGGCGGCGTCAACAAGATGATGGGCATGAAATTTGACGGCTACTCGAAAGTCTTCACGGAGCGCGGGCCGCACCGTATCGGCACTGTATATCGCAAAGCGATCTATCGCGAATACACCGACGGTACATTCAGCCAATTAAAGCCCCGTCTTGTCGAATGGGAGACGGCAGGAATTCTTGGTCCAATTCTTCGCGCCGAAGTTGGCGACACGATCAAGATCATTTTTAAGAATAACGCCACCCATCCCTACAGCATGCACCCGCACGGCGTGTTCTATGACAAAGACTCCGAGGGCGCGCCCTACGACGACGGAACCTCTGGCGCCGACAAAGAAGATGACGCAGTGCCTCCCGGCAAGACTCATACCTACACGTGGAAGGTTCCCGAGCGCGCAGGGCCAGGCCCAAACGATCCCAGCTCTATCGTTTGGCTCTACCACTCCCACACCAGTGAACTGAAGGACGTCGAGAGCGGATTAGTCGGCGCGATGATCATCACCCGCCGCGGCATGGCGGACGCTGACGGCAAACCCAAAGACGTGGACCGCGAATTTGTCTGCCTGTTCATGCTGTGGGACGAGAACGTCAGTTGGTACATCGGCCACAACATCCAGACCTTTACCAGCGATCCGAAGGGAGTGAAGAAACTGGAATTCGCGCCTGTGGATGATCAGGGAAACTTCTCGGGTCTCGGTTCAGGATTCACCGTCGCCAATGCCAAGTTCGCCATCAACGGCTACATCTACGGGACGGGCCCAATGATGACCATGAAAAAAGGCGAGCGCGTCCGCTGGTATCTGGTGACGCTCGGCGAACAGTTCAGCGTCCACACACCGCACTGGCACGGCAACGTCGTACTACACGACGGCAAACGGACCGACGTTGTCCCTCTTATGCAGGCGCAGATGGAAACCGTGGACATGGTCCCGGACGATCCAGGGATATGGATGTTCCACTGCCATATCGATGACCACATGGAAGCGGGAATGGTCACGCTGTACAAGGTTGAGCAGTAGCTCGGCGGCAGGCAATCACCAATATTCGCACGACACCAAGGAGACCCAATGTTTCGTCACTGCTTCGATCGATGCTTCTCTTGCATATTTGCTCTGCTGTTGCTGTCGGGGCTGGCTGCCGCACAAAACAACCTGTTTACCACGATTGCGCCGAGCGCGGTTGCTTCACTGCCGCTAGCAATTGCAACCGGCGACTTCAATGGTGATGGCTTCACCGACTCCGCTGTCAGCAGCAGCAGGACCAATCAGGTTTCCATTCTCCTTGGAACCGGCGACGGAAACTTCCAACCGGCGGTGAACTATCCGGTAGGCGCGGACCCGGTTGCCATCGTCGCGGGAGATTTCAATCACGACGGCCATCTGGATCTCGCGGTGCTGAACAGTAATCCCAACAAAAGTGGGGTCGGAGGCAGTATCTCGATTCTGACGGGAGTTGGCGACGGAACTTTTGTGGCTGGCGCGAGCTATGCGGTGGGATTCCTTCCGACGGCTTTAGCTACTGGCGATTTTGATGGAGATGGGAACCCGGATCTCGCCGTGGTGATCAGCAATCCCAATCTCCAGTTTAATGCGGGATTCGTGACCATCTTGATGGGTAGCGCCAACGGCACATTTACGGCGCAGGCAAACTATGCAGTGGGCATCACTCCTTCATCGATTGCGGTCGGAGATTTTAACGGGGATGGCAGGCTCGATCTGGCGGTCGGATCGCCGATCAATGGGGTCAGTTTCAATCCGCAAAGCGAGATTTCAATCCTGGTGAATACTGGATCAGGGAATTTTTCGGCCGGCAGCAGTTTTGCAGTTGGCCCACTGCAATCAGTTCCAACTTCCATTGCGGTCGCCGACTTCAACAACGATGGCAGTCTCGATCTGGCCATCGCGCTCAACGGCGGAAACTTCGCGGTGATTTGCCAGGGCAATGGCGACGGGACATTCGCTGTGGAAAGCACTCCCGTCGTCGGAAATAATCCCATCTGGTTGGCGGCGGCCGATTTCAACGGCGACGGCAATATGGATGTCATCGTCGCCAATAATTCCGATGACACCGTCCAGGTGCTTTTCGGAAACGGAGATGAAACGTTCAAGAATGGAGCGACGTATCCAACTGGCCTGAAACCTACGAATTTGGTGCTCGCTGATCTGAACGGCGACGGAAAACCTGACGTTGCCATCGTCAACAATGCCGACAGCAACGTTCAGGTACTCCTGGGACAAGGCGATGGAACTTTTCGAGCGGGATCGTATTCAGTAGCCCCCAATGCAGTTTCCATCGCAACCGGAGACTTTAATCGCGATGGGATTCCCGATCTCGCGGTAGCCCGGAACGACTCAACCACTGGTTCAATACTGATATTTCTGGGGGATGGTCGCGGTGGATTCAAATCCTTGCCGCCATTTAACGCGTGCGGCGTCAATGGATTCAACGGTCCTCCGGGGACGCTCGTATCGGCAGACTTCAATCAGGACGGGATCCCAGATTTGGTGGCTGTCTGCAACTCGGCAGCTGCCATATTTTTCGAAGGTGCAGGAGATGGAACCTTCGTAGCGTTGGGCGAGCTGCACTTCGGCATTAAAATCGCTGCCCTCGTCGTCGCCGATATTAACGGCGATGGAATAGAAGAATTGTTTTTTTCACTCTCAGGCACGAACTACGCGGCTCCAATTTTTCCCGACCCACAAGGGGCCTTCTTTGCAGAATATGGGATCCAGTCGGGAGTGGAAGCCGGCCCAGCTGTAGCAGGCGATTTCGATGGCGACGGAAAGACCGACTTCACAGTTTTGGGTAATGGTGGGGCTACCCTCACAAGTATGTTGGGCGATGGCATAGGGAATTTTCAGATCGTTAATAATTCGGCATCTCTTTCCCGGCCTGGGGTGGTTCCTCGGGTTGCCGACTTTAATGGCGATGGCATTTCGGACATCGGAATCCTCGAAGTGGACAGACCTCACGTGCTACTCAGCAACGGAGACGGCACCTTTCGTGAGGGCTTCCCATTTGCCTGCTGCGCGCTTAGTGTTTTGGAGAGCCGGGATTTCAATGGGGATGGAATCCCCGACCTGCTGTTCTTAACCACAGATGCCGTCTCAAAAGTAGAGGTCTCCCTCGGCCAGCCGGACGCTAGCTTTGTTGATTCCGGAACTGCGCTTCCCGTATCGCAAGGTGGGGGAGTAGTGGCCGACTTCGATGGCAACGGCTCCCCGGATGTTGCGTTGGTAGACCCCTCTGCCAACACACTCCACATTTTGCTCAACAAAAATAGCTTCCAACCGACCACCACCACACTGTCCGAGTCCAGCACGAAAGTTGTGGTTGGGCAATCGTTCACGCTATCTGCCGCCGTAAACAGCAAGCAAGGCACGCCCACCGGCAATGTCACCTTCAAGCAGGCAGGCGTTCCGCAAACGACCGTCGCTCTCTCCGCCGGCATGGCACAGACAACTGAGACCGCCCCATCAGCCACGGGACAATTCGGCTACACCGCCCTCTACACCGGCGACGGCACTTTCGGCGGCAGCCTCTCGCAACGGCTACTGGTGAGCGTAAGTGTCGCTTCGAGCACCACCGTGGTTTCGTCGAGTAAAAAGACGTCCAATCTGGGTCAGAGCGTCACTCTTACGGCTACTGTGGCACCGCAATACTCGGGCGTTCCAACCGGAAACATTGGCTTTTTTGCCGACGGCCAGCCGATTGGCTCAGGAGCTATGAGTAATGGTCAGGCTTCTGTGAGCATCAGTACACTCACCCAAGGCAGCCACACCATCGAGGCGGACTACTCCGGCGATACAAACTTCACCGCGAGCATCGGCGTCTTCACGCAGAAAATCGGAAAGGCTTCAAGTACGGTCGCGCTGGTTTCCTCTCAGAATCCCGCGACGTATGGCCAATCAGTAGCACTTACCGCAACCGTCACCGATTCCGACGGCACCGCGCCGACCGGCACCGTCGTTTTCTCGGAATCGGGCACAATTTACGGCAGCGTGACGCTCAATGCGGGCGCGGCGCAACTGACGCTTCCGCAATTGCTGGTGGGAAAGCACGCCATCATCGCGCAATACAGTGGCGATAGCACCGACAACCCATCGAAGGCCACCTTCACAGAAACCATCCTGGGAGCGCCGAGCACAACGGTGATCGGGAGCAGCCTCAATCCTTCCAACTACGGACAGGCTGTCATCTTCACCGCAACCGTCACCGCTTCGACAGGAACTCCAGATGGTACGGTCACTTTCAAGAGCGGAACCCAGGCGCTCGGGACCGTTAACTTGATCGGTGGACAAGCACAGCTTTCGGTGACCACCCTCAATGCCGGTGCACGAACGATGACGGCGCTATACAACGGCGGCAGCACAAACGCCGGCAGCCAGAACAGCCTTCAGCAGATTGTAGTGGCCGTGCCGACAACGGTGGCGCTTGCTGGTTCGCCCAACCCGGCGTCCCTGGGTCAGCCGGTAACGTTCACGGCCACGGTGAACTGCGCCACCGCAGTCCCAAGTGGAACGGTCACTTTTAAAGATGGGAAGACTGCTCTCGGCACCGCGACGTTGGTCAACGGCCAGACGCAGTTAACGACATCCGCACTGACCGCCGGAACGCACAGCCTGAGTGCCACGTTCAAGGGAACTCAGGACTTTGCCGGAAGCGTTAGCTCTACGCTGCAAGAAGTCATTAACTGATTTCCTGTTTTGGGGGTTGCGGGCGCTGCGCCAGCAAGCAATTCGTTTCAAACCGGAGAGAGGCAATGAAGAACACGGTTGCTAACCGCAACAATACGGCGTTCGAGGCCCCGGCCTTGACAATCTGGACGGGAGTTTCCATCAGGGCTTTAGGCGTACATGATCAAAAAGGAGAATGAAGTTATGAAGCGATCCAGCAAAATCGTATCGGTCGGGTTGGGGGTTTTCCTGATAGCAGCAATGGTCGTCCCAGTTGCTGCGCAACAATGCAAGCCACTCGTAGGCAGTTTCGAGGCTCAAGTTCAACCAGCCAACACATGTCCCGGCGTGCTCTGCACGGCGGGGCACGTATGGGGCGGCATCCAGGGCGATTATCGCTTCACCATGGACAAGATCATTCCAAACGGCGAGCCCGAAGTGCCAACGATCTCTTTCTTCACCGGTCACAGCATTATCAGTTTAAAGAGCGGCGATCAACTCTTTGGGACGGACACTGGAACGATCGATCTGCCGCCCGGACATGGTGGGTTTGCTTCGTTGATCACGTTTACCGGCGGCACGGGTGCGATGGCAAACGCCACTGGACAAATCCGACTGCGTGGGGAGTTCGATCCGGTCGCCGGAACAACGAGTGGCGATTACATCGGCACCGTGTGCACCCCGCAGTGAGCGAGGCAAAGGCCTGTCTTTGCCGAAGAGATGGGCAGCGAGCTGCGCTGTAGTGGCAACCCAGGCGCGCTCAATCGGAAGCGGCGCCAAGGTCTGTGACGATGTCATGCTCAGTACTCAGATGTTTGGAATGGGTAAGGACACGAGAACTGAGATTCTCTTAGGGGCCGGCTGGTGGACAAAGGAATGAACATTATTCGCAAAATCCTCAAATGGCTCCTGCGAGCTTTGCTGCTCGCTATTGCAGTTGTGTTGTTGGCGTGGGTTGCGATCGTGGTTCCCCGTTCCTATTACCGAAGGCAAGCTGCCAAGCCGCCCTCCGCCTTCATCGTCGAGAGCGCTCCGGTCATCGCTCTGGTTCATGCGCGCCTGATTGATGGAACGGGTTCTCCTGCAGTGGACGATCAGACGATTGTGATCAGTGGGGGAAAGATCGTTGCTTTGGGTACTTCCTCTGCGACTGCAGTTCCTCGCGAAGCACGGGTCATCGACTCATCTGGCAAGACCGTTATCCCCGGCCTGGTGATGATGCACGAGCATCTCTTTACCACGTCGTCTTCAATAAGGGCAGCGATCCACCACAGGCCAGAGCTTTTACAGCAGTCGCTGGCGTTCCCGTTGATGTACTTGGCCGGTGGCGTTACAACGATGCGGACGGCAGGCAGCATTGAGCCAGAGTCCGATCTGGCCTTGAAACATGACGTCGATACAGGACGACGACCTGGCCCGGATATGTTTCTCACGGCTCCTTACTTAGAGGGCAAGCCGTCCTCGGAGAGCGCACCCTACTACTATCCGCAAATGCTGCAGCTTGCCGATCCCTCAGAGGCCGCCACCTCAGTGGATTTCTGGTCGAGCCGGGGCATGACCTCCTTCAAGGCATACACGGATATAACGCCCGCCGAACTCTCGGCAGCAATCTCCCGCACCCACGAACACGGCCTGAAAATCACCGGCCATCTCTGTTCTATTGGCTTCACCGAAGCAGCCGACCTTGGCATTGACAACCTCGAACACGGGATTCTGGTGGATGAAGAGTTCTATCCCGGCAAGCAGGCCGGCGCTTGTCCGGACTTCCTGCAAGCGCTGGAATATTTCGACTCTCAGTTGCAAATCGACAGCCCTCAAGTTCAGGCAATGATGCGACACCTGATTAAACATCACGTCGCTATCACATCCACACTCGCGGTTGACGCAGATTTTAGCGGTGCGATGCAGACTTTGGACCTAATGAACAATCGTGAGCTGCGAGTGCTCGGATGGAGGAGCGAGTTGATGTATCGAATGATACGTCGGCAACTAGAGAAGCACCCGCTGCCGCAGTTGCTCACGAAGGAAATGCAGTTCGAGCGCGAGTTTGCCGGCGCCGGTGGAACTTTGCTCGCGGGCAATGATCCCACTGGAGATGGTGGGACGGTTGCGGGGTACGGCGATCAGCGCGAAATCGAACTGCTAGTCCAGGCAGGTTTCACGCCCGAGGAAGCCATTCATATTTCTACCGCAAACGGAGCAGAGTTTCTCGGCCAGGCGTCGCGAATCGGGACCATCGCGGTCGGCAAGCAGGCAGACCTGTTGGTAGTGCGTGGTGATCCGGCGCGGGACATTTCCGACATTCGCAAGGTCGAGCTGGTTTTTCGGAAAGGCATCGGCTACAGCTCCGCGAAGTTGTTCGGCGCAGTCCGAGGTCTTGTGGGCGTGGAGTAGGTAGAGCCGTAAATGTGCCAGCAGCACGGCAAAGAGATAACAGAGTCAGTTTCGATTAAGGAGAACTTCATGTATCGCAATTACGCCTTCACGCTTTCTTTTCTTTCATTACTCGTGATGATGGAGGCCGTGACAGCACGCGCAGATGATGCCTGCCAGCCGGTCTTTGAGGCCTTAACGAAGGTCGCAACGACTCCGAGCCACAGTTACACGACCAGTACCGCCGTTAACGGTGGGGAGGCGACGGAAGCCGAAACGATATTCGCCAACGGTCAGAAGTACATTCGAGCGCGGGGGAAGTGGATGCGCCTTCCCGTGACCTCGCAGGACGTTCTGGAGCAGGAGAGAGAAAAACAGGAGCACGGCAAATCCACTTGCCGGTTCCTTCGAAATGAATCTGTAAACGGTGAAGCCGCAATGCTGTACTCCGTGCACCGCGAATATGACGAGGTCAAAGAAGACGGGCAGATGTGGGTCTCCAGAGGCACCGGATTGCTTCTACGTGTCGAAGAGGACTTCGATAACGGAGGCAATAAGGTAAAGGAACATCGCTCAACGCGCTTCGCGTACGGCAACATCCGCCCGCCGACGTAGACGCAGTAGAGCTTTCTTACGTCCAGCACTTGGAATTGATAAGAAGCGTTGACAACGCCGGAGCCAAACATGAAGAAAGTTTTCAGATCCGCATTGATTTCACTCGTACTTCTAACTGTTTGCGGAGTATCCATACCTACCCCAAAGGCACAGTCACTAACATCTGCCCCGCAACCCTCGCCTGAAATCGCGAGCCTGGCCAAAGCGCTTACAGGGGAATGGTCTCTCAGTGTGAAGTTTGAGCCTAACTCCTCAGCCCCGAATGGCCTAACCAATACCGGAGAAGAGACCTGGCGCCCTGGGCCAGGCGGGTTTACGTTGCTGGAAGAAGAGCATCTGCGCATGCCTGAGGGGGATCTCTTTCTCCTCGGGATCCTATGGTGGAACACCGCAACCAAAAGTCTCCATGGAATGGAATGCCAAAACCTGCTGCCTTACACATGCGATGTAAAGGGCGCGCAGAATGACATCACCATGAACTGGGATGGCAAACAGTTCGTCATTGATGAAATTGAAACGTCGAAAAGTGGCAAGAAATCTGTGTGGCACGAGGTCTGGTCCGATATCACTTCCAATTCGTTCACCCAGACGGGGGAATATGGCGAGCCGGGCGGACCAAGGAAGCGCTTATTCACGATTCACGCGACGAGGGTTACGAGTAACCAGCTCACGAACGATCAATCGCGGTCCAACGACGGTGAACCGGCGCCGGAAATGCAGAGCATTGAAAAGGCACTGAAGGGCAACTGGTCCACAACGTATGAATTTGCGCCTGGCGGTATTTCGCCGACCGGAGGCACCGGTACAGGTGAAGAGGACTGGCGAACCGGCCCGGGTGGATACGTTTTGATGGAAGAGGAACACGTGCACACTCCTTCTGAGGAAATGTTCCTTATCGCATTTCATTGGTGGGACAAGACCACCAACAGCTTGCGCGGGATGCTTTGCAACAATTCCGGTCCGGCCGCTTGCGATTTCAACACCTACGCAAATAGTTCGCTCAAGTGGGATGGAAAACAGCTAACGATCGACCTGGACTTCCCGCGAGGCGGCAAGAAAATGACTTGGCACGAGGTCTGGTCCGGCATCACCCCGAGCTCCTTCACGCAGACCGGTGAGATAGGCGAGGTGGGCGGCGCGCTAAAGAAGGCCGTTACAATTCACGGCACTAAAGTCGCTACGATTGGGGAGAGTTCAGGAGAGCAATAACTTTTTCGGGAGGATTTGTTGGAGAAACTGTCAAGGTATCGCGTCCTTGTCTCAGGGATCCTGTCGCCCATCATGGCAATCCTTTTGAGTGTGCTCGTAAATGGAGTACTCATGCGCTGGAGCTCCGACCCCAAGCAAGACTGGCTGTTCCGGCTGTCCGTTTCCACCGTCGTGATGGTGTCGTGCCTTTCGCGGTCACGTTGGTATTTGCCATGAAAGATCGTTCCCGCTCGGGCTTTCCGCTCTCAGGAAAAATTGGGCTTGCCATTGCCATTCTTTCTTTGGGTCTCATTGCCAAGCCGGTGAGCGATGGATTTACCCGATCAAAGCAAGAGCGAAACAGACAAATGCGAGACGTCGCGGCCCCGGTCTTTGAAACCGCAGACCTATCTGGGAATCGCCATCGTCTGGAGGATTAAAAGGGCAAGGTCGTCCTTATAAATATCTGGGAGCCGTGGTGTGCGCCGTGTCGTGCGGAAATGCCTGCGTTGGATCACTTGCATCAAGAACGCAAGGATCGGGGATTCGTGGTGCTTGGCCTATCGGACGAGAGCACTGCATCCCAAAAGAAGTTTCTGACAGAAGTTAAGGTGACCTATCCACTTCTCATCCTGACCCGAGATGTTCCGAGCCTATGTCGCGAAATTGCGGGCTATCCCGAAACATTTCTGGTGGATCGCGAAGGACGCCTCCAACCCGCGCCCGATCTGGATCAACCGTTCGAGAAGATTGAAGCAAATGTAGACGCTTTGCTGGCCAGAGATTCGTCGCACTGAACATCATTTGGGAAAGACCGTGACCATCGCTGTTAAAAGTAAGGTCGAACGGGAACCTGCAGAGGACCCGGGACGAGATCACCACAGAAAAGTTTTTTATCGTTGAGTGCATTACTCTCCAAGAGCCCAACCAGATATCCCGAAGTGTTCGTTCACCAGTTCTGTCAGCGCGGTTTCAAAAACATCCTTCGACTTCAGTATGGCTATCAGCGCACGCGCCGCTTTCACCTGCCGGGTTCCAAACAATGCGAGAGCTCCTTTAACCACTGCCCTACGCGAGTCCGGTGATTTAATTCCACCCGTGAATCGTTCATCTTTTGATCCGAGCGCATCGACTATCCCAGTTACTCCGGCATCGACCGTTTCTCTTAGTCGGCTTTCGCTGCGTTTCAGTACGTGGTCGATTGTATGGAGATCATTTCCGAATATGGTCGCGAGAATGCGTCCGGCGATGCGATGACTCGGGGCGCCCAGATACTCGCAGGCTGATCCATCAAGGCTGCAGTACTCTGGGTGATGAGAGACGAAATTGAAACTTGTGCATTCTTCGAGTGCGATGTCTCTCTCGAGCATAAACTCCGATGTGTAGTCGCCATTCCAGTACCAGAGACCATCTTTCTTTCGCAACGGGCCCTTGTCGGTTTCAGGATCATAAGGTTGAACGTACTTTGAATTCAGCTCGCGATCGCTGAGCAGAATTCGATACGCCGGCGGCCGATATGACTGCATATCCTCCAGCCAGTAGAAATTTCTACCCGCCGCTATCTTCTTCCAGGAAAATGAGAACTCCACATTGCCGTAAATCGAACCATATGCCCATGAATTGGCTGAGAGCCAAGTCACCGCGACGCGGGATTTTCGGAGTTTGCTTTCATCGTAAACGATGCCGGCTTTCAACCGGCCGTCCTCCAATATGCGGCGCGCACCCGGAACGTGTGCAACATGATAGATCGTTTCCAAAACGCGGCCTTCAGTGAATTTTCGATTCTCGGTGTCCGGGAAACTGATCCTGTACCGACTCCACTCGTTCGTCATAGTCGAATTTTATGTTCCGATTGCCTGCTTGAGGTCCTCGTGTTCAAACGCTGACGCCATGCGCTCGATTTCGCTTTTGCCGATGCCATGTTTCGCAGCTTCATCCCGCCATGTCGAGACGGCCTTGCCTACCTGTGTGGCAATGGTTTTGGCCTTGGCCTTCTCCAGTTCGAAATACTCCGCCACGCTCATCGCCAGGTCGAGCGAGGCTGTGCCGTCGTCCTCATTGATCGCCGTCGTGAGAATGCGCGGCTTGACGTCGACGGGAACCGGATTCAGGTCGTAAGCGGGCGAGAGCCGCCATCCCGACTGCCCGGCATAGAGGAAGCCGTGGTTCCGCAGGTGATCGTCCGTGTTCGAGATCAATATGCTGAACACGATCCGGCGCCATAGCTGTTCCATGTCTTCCTCGGCCGCGGCGCCATGCTGGCGCAGGGCGTCGACGATCTCCAGATAACTTCTCGTATCCCTGTCCTTCGCGCCGAGCATGCTCATCGCCGAGAGGAAGGGAATGCGCACTGTCTTATCGCGATCGAAGCGGCGCAGCAGGATCACTTGCTTGTCCGAGACCGTCTCGACGCGCGATTCGGGCACGGGAATGCCTGCTTTCGCAGCGAGCGCGAGAGCGGCGGCTTCCCAAGCGACCGTGTTGTAGTCATCGTCGCGCCGCGGAAACTTCGCGATCGTGAGCTGGCCATCTTTTTCTATAACGGAAGCCTTGGGCCGCGCGCCGCCGAGCGACGATCCCGGCGCGATCAGCAGCCGAAGATCCTCTTCCGTGTCCTTGTCCTCGACAACGTGCTCGGCCGCGGAGAGCAGTTCCGGAAGTTCGACGAGAGGTGGGATGCGCTTGACCTCCTCCTCCCGCAGAAATGGCCCGCCTTCCTTTACGGCGAAGCGCAGCGCCCCTTGGCGCGCTTCGTCATCCACCAATAAAAGGAAGTCGATTTCCTGCAGGCTGCGCGGTGCGGTGCCGGCGCGCTCGGCGCGGCGGCGTTCGGCTCTGCGCATGAGCGCCCGGCCCCATCGGTCGGGCGCTGAATCGCCGATCGCCCCGAACATCGGCGTGTCGGCCGCCGTATGGAACGCCCCCGGTCCCACCTGCAATGCGGGCTCAAGCGAAAAGCGCACCGGGTTTTCGAGCCACATCCTGTCGTATTCGAAACTCGCGCTCTCCTTGTTCTTGCGGACATGCGCCCACAGCCGTCCCACAAGTTGGGGCTTTCCGTCCAGATCCACATAAACGAGGGCTTCGCGGTCCATTATTTTTCCTTGGGCGCTCTTTGCCTGTTTGCACCACGTATGCGCTGCGGCAGGTTTTCTTCTTCGAGCTGCAGCCCTACCGGGTCGTTCTTCGGGTCAACGAGATCGGCGAGCCGGTCCACCATTCCGAGCACAAAGAGCACCGTCGCGTAATGCGCAATCGAGACTGTCGGGTGGCCCCTCTCGATCTTGATGAGGGTGGGTTTGCTGATCGAGGCGCGCTGCATCACGATGGACATGGGAAGCCGCCGCCGCCGCCGGGCGTCTTTGATATCATGGCCGAGCTTGCGCAGCGCGCGCGTGACGGGTATGGGGTAATTCAGCATTCCGGCCTCTCCAGCGTGTTAAATAATGTCAACTACAGATTACCTTATTCATTGTAAGGTAAATTGAGATTTACCTTAAGTCAAGAACATAGGCAAGGCGAAGAAATGGCGAATATCGTAAATTCCTTCAATGCCTCTGCGGGGCTGCACGGTCAGCATCCACGACCTTAACGATGTCCGCCCATTCGATCGAAGTCACCGCCGGCATGCTGTACGAAGCCGTCGCGCAGGCTCTCGCCCCCATGCGCGGCGACGAGTGGGTCGGCGAAATCGGCAAGGGCCTGACCCAAGTCACGGTCCGGGTCAAAGAGCCCGAAGTCGTCCACACCGTCCGAATGAACGATTTCGAAAAATGCTGGACCGGCAGGGCAGGACGCCCACCGAAATTGTTCTCAAATCCCGACTCCGCCAGATTCTCGGCATGAAGCCTTAACCGTGCATTGCCAACCGCGGCAGTGCTGCTGCCGATCATCCAGGATCATGCTGGTATTGCGGGTGGTGTTGCTGCCTTTGTTACACTGCCGTATATTACACCGCCGGCGTCCTATCGGGCCCTTATCCGGGTACAGGCGCCCATTCCTCACCCCCAAAAGGCGCTGCTGCTGGTCATCATCATCGTGATCGCCATGCCCATTCCGACCTCGAAGGAGATGGGGATCGATCAGGTCCTCGTGATCGTCATCGTCGTTGATGGCCCCCGGTCACGGGCGTAGTTGTCGTCGCCGACATGGCGCCGCGTTCGATTTTGCGCAGCATGGGCCGCGCCCGCCGCGCGCTCTACTACTCCGTATTGTCCATTCCCCTCCAGGGATGTTTACGGGACGGGACACACTGGTCGCGCACATCGGCCACAAAACATGTGCGATTCCGAGAGTGAAAGGCCTGACTTATCGGCCGCAAGCCGGAAACGATTTTGGACGTTTTGGGACGTGCGGACATTAAAAATGGTCGAAACCATTGCCGTGGGGCTGCAGCGTCGCCCGGCGTTTTCGCGCGCGTCCACGACGCGTCCAATTAGGGTCCCAAGGGTGCTTTTGAGGGCGGTAAGGCGCGATCCATGCCGCCGGGATTCAATAAGTTACGACTCGTGGGGACTCTGTCACAGCACGGCGAGATGGTGCGGCAGGGGAAGGAGAGGGCATCGGAGGGAAGCGGAAAGGAATCAGACGACGCCCACCAGACGACCGTTAATATGCGGGGGCGCAGTTCAGCTGGTTGGAACACCTGTCTGTCACGCAGGAGGCCGCGAGTTCGAGTCCCGTCGCTCCCGCCAAAGCTTCCGAGAAGCCGAAATGTGGCGAACGCCTGAAGCAGGTCGAGGAGAGAGTGTGCCCTGGCAAGCACTATGGTGACAATGATGCGTTGTGGGGTGATTCTAGAACTACCTTCCGAGAGCAACCAACAGCGGGAGTGATTATCGGACCTTTGGTGTGGATAGAAGCGGTATCGCCGAAGCGGAATACTAGCGGCCGTGCAGACAAACCTAGCATTGTTACATTGTTACTCTCTTTAGCTAGAACGATGTAAAATCGCCGAATGCCTGCGTCGCCATGCAGTCGCGTCGTGCCGAAGAACCTCTTCCTGTCTGCGCAAAGAGCATTGTCCGAGGATGCAATCCGCCACAATATGCAACTAGGACAAGCACGGCCGGCACCAGCGTAAATGTCACTGCGTCGTGCGGTCGGATGCCGTATAAAAAACTGGAGGATAACTTCGCGAGCATCCATGCCGCGGGCCAGCCGAGTGCGAGCGCTGTGAGCGTCAGGGCCATGCCACGGCTCAGAACAAGCCATAGAACGCCTGCAGGCCGTGCGCCCATCGCCATACGGATGCCAATCTCCCGCGTGCGCCGCGCCACTGCGAAGCTCATGACGCCGTAGAGACCCACGGTCGCCAGCACGAGCCCGATTCCGCCGAAAATTCCAAACAGCAAGGCCGCAACCCGCGGCAGTACGTAGGCTGCGCGCACGTGCTCGTCCATCGTTTCAAGGTTGTAGACGGCCATGTCCGGATCGAGCTGGTACACCTCGCGCCTGAGAGCTCCAGCGATGCCAGCCGGATTGCCTGGTGTGTGAACAATGAGCGTGTATCCCATCCCCGACGGATCATTGGCGATGCTTTGATCGAGCGACCGGTAGAGGATGGCGCGCGTATCTTCGCCAAGAGTGCGCGACTTCGCATTTCCGACGACACCAATGATCTGGTACGTCCAGCCTCCGCCGTCGACGCGCTGCCCAATCGGGTCGACCCCACCAAACAGCCTGTCAGCGAAAGCCTTATTAATTGTGGCGACACGAGGTCCGTTGGCGGCCTCATGGCTGAAGTCTCTTCCTGCTAAGGTTGGTATTCCAAGCGCATCGAAATAACCGGGCGTCACCATATAGAGGTCCGACAGCACGTAAAGGTCGCCTTTCGCCGCGTGCCCGACGACGTTGAACCCATCGCTACGATTTCCACCGGAAAGAAGCGGCACATCCGAACTGACAGCGGCATCTACGCCGGGCAGCGCAGCTGCACGTTCGCGTAATTGCTCCAGAAATGCACTGGTCTTCGATGGCGAGTAGCCGTTCAGACGCGGATCCACGTGAAGCAGAAGCAAGCCGCGCGTCCTGAAGCCGAGGTTGATTTCGGATGCGCTTTCAAGGCTGCGCAGAAACAGGCCCGTCAGCGCAAGCAGCACAACCGCCATGGCCACCTGCGATACAACCAGGACATTGCGTGCGCGGGACCGCCCCCCCGCGGCTGCAAATCCGGCGTCTGCCTTGAGGGCGTTCGTCACTCTCGGCCGCGATGCCGTCCATGCAGGCGCTATGCCCAAAAGAAGTCCGCAAAGCACGCTGATCAGGAAAGTGTAGGCCAGTGTGCGGCCGTCAATACTCACCTGCGTGTTGAGTGGAATTGGCGCTGGCATTCGAACTGACGACAGCGCGCCGGTCGACCACAGCGAAAGCAGCACACCAAGTGTTCCGCCGCCCAGGCCCAGCAGTAGGCTTTCCAGCAGCACCAGTCGAAGCAATCGTCCGCGTGTGGCGCCGAGAGCGAGGCGTACCGCCATTTCGCGCTGGCGATTGATGGCCTGAGCAAATAGCAGGTTGGCTACATTGAATCCCGCGATGGCCAGTAGCAGGAGAACGACGACCGAAAGCGCAGTCAGAAACATCAGCGCCATGCTTCGATAAAAAGGCGGCAAGGACCCTGCCTGCTCGAACACGAAGTGATTGCCTTTGTCCCTAGCGGGATAGCTGACGGCCAGGCGATCGGCAATCGTGCTCAACTGCGCAGTTACATCCTCGCGGCTTACCCCTGGTCGCACGCGGCCGATGACCGACAGCCAGTGATACTCCCGCGAATCATGCGGGGGCAGACTGGCCGCAAGTTCGGGCGTCATGCCCATCGGAACCCAGAACTCCGCGTCAACGATCTGATCGATACTGTGAAACGCAGCCGGGCAATGCCGCTCACGGTGAAAGGATGTCCTGACAGGATCACAGCCTTGCCGATCACGTCCTTATCACTGTTGAATCGGCGCTTCCACAATCGTTCGCTCAAAACCACGACCGGCGCTTTTTCGTCCGAGTCTACAAAGCCTGCTCCCATCACCATCTGCAGCTGCGCCACGCGGAAGAAGTTGGGAGTCGCACCCTGCCCCCATACCCGCTCCGGTTCCGAGCCACCGCTAATCGAGGCGGGGACCAGATCGTAATACGCTGCAACGCCAGAAAACCCCGTGGCTTGTTCGCGGAGATCGGTGAATACCGGCCAGGGAAAGGTATTACAGCAGCGGTCGCCGTCATGCATGATGTGGAGGGACAGCAACGTGCTCGGATCGCCCACCGGCGCGGGACGCAATACGAAACGGCTAACGATAGAAAAGATGGTAGCGTTCGAACCGATGCCGAGACCGATTGAAAGAATCGCAACCGCTGTTACGAGACGGTTCCGGACGAGAGACCGCACGCTGTAGTGAACATCGCGCAGCACGGATTCAAAGCGGGGCAGGCCTTGACGCTCAGCGCACGCGTCGCGCGCCTGCGCCATGCCGCCGAATCGGACCAGCGCCTGCCGCCGTGCTTCTTCGGGGCTTAGTCCGTTTCGGATGCCGCGCTCCGTGTCCATGGCCACATGAGTCTCAAGTTCTTCGGCAAAATCTTTGCTATAGGGCGCTCGGCGGAGTGTATTGAGCAGCCGGGTCCAGAATGCTCGCAGTTTGTTCATGGGGCGCTCCGTCAGGCTTCGTTTGCATCGTTCAGGAATCGAGCAAGGATTTCGGTCGTCTGCTTCCATTCCCCTGCAGCTTTCCGCAACCGCCGTCGTCCTGCTTTCGTCAGCTCGTAAAACTTCGCGCGCCGGTTGTTCTCAGAACTTCCCCATTGCGAGCGGATGTAGCCCTCTTGTTCGAGCTTCAGGAGCGCTGGGTAAAGCGTCCCGTAATTCAACGCAAGAAGGTCTCCGCTGATTTGCTCAATGCGTCGCGCCAGCCCGTATCCGTGCTGACGCCCCATGGTCTCCAGAGTGCGTAACACCATAAGAGCCAACGTACCCTGCCAAACGTCCGGTTTGTCACCCATCGGCGCAGCTCCTATTGTCAAGCAATAGGTGTCAGTTTTACATCAATACCTATGGGGAAGCAATAGGGGCTTCTGGAAAGTCCGGCAGGCGTGCCCGGGGCGGAAATGCCGAAGGTCACGGTGTCCGCCCCGAGTGTATTCGATAGCGCCCAGAAGAATCCACATGAGCTAAGGCTCAGAGACTCTCAGGTGGTCGGGCAACGTCGGTCACGACAAGACAAGGTTCGTCCAATAGCACACGGGCACTCGAGGGAAACTCGATGAGCACATATTCGTGCATCGAGCTGTTCCGGGTGGATCACGGGCAATACGGAAGTTAAATCGGAAAACGGACCTCAGCTGTTAATGCTGCCGAAGATTCAATATTCACCACCAAGATTGACTGAGAGCAGGTTCAGACATCCAGCCACCCTTCTGCTCTTCAGATTCAGGTAAAACAATTAAGCCGGATGACGATCGTTCGACTGGCGATCATCGTCCGGCAATTTACCTTGCCTATCCCACGAGAGTAACGATTGATTGCGCGGGGATGGTTATCGTGAATGTCCCCCCGGTGACTGAAACCGGGCTGAGTTGAACCTGGTTCTCAGTTCCGGACGTGCGGAACGGAGTCAAGGCCGTTGGTGGCGACGACAGGTTCGAGAGAGTGACCGTCGCCGTAATGGATTGCTTCGAACTATTTGTTAGAACCAGCGCGACGTTTCCGCTGGTGGGGCTCACTGCGGTTGCCTGTAAGCTGGAGCTATTAGAAGTTGACGCCAGTACGGTTGATCCGGGGCGAATGAAACGGCTGAACTGTCCCAGCGCATACGCGCGCTTTGGAACCTGATAGGTCCAAGCCGTGTTGCTGTACGAGAGTAGCCCACCGTTCCCGGTGGTGTAATCCATCGTCCACCAGTAGAACCAGGCATTGAAGTTGCCTTTGTTGAGCGCGAGATAGATCGAATTAGCAACCCCCAAGGCATCCGAAATGGTTGCAGTATAGTTTCTGCCGAAGTAAACCTCGGTTTCCCAGATCGGTTTGTTGTACTGTATCGCCGCCTGCGATGGAGCGTCTAAATTACTGTTCGCACAATAATCATGTGTGCCAAGAATATCCAGATCGGCTTGCATGGCAGAATTGTTTTGCAGCAGCGGGAAACCCCAGTTGCTATCGAAATACGAATTACCGCCCCAACAGGCCGGCTCTGGCGCCATGATTTTTGAGGTCAGGTTCGCATTCTGAAGTGCCGACTTCAGATAGCCAGTCACGTAAGCGTCGAATTGTGCTGGAGTCCAGATTGCGCTGTCATAACTGGTACTATTCGCTGGCTCGTTCTGCACACTCCAGATATTGATCTCCTGACCAAGCGACGTTTTGGCATTCTGCAGCCACAGCACCGTCGTGTTCGCGAGATCTGGATAGTACTGGGTCAGCACGGAGCCGCCGTTTGAGCAGGAGTTGTTGTCTTTCATGAAGGACGGGGGCGTCCAGGTGGTGACCAGGAACTGGTTCACCCCATAGGTAGTTTTCACACGATTCATCCACGAGATTTCGCCTTGAATTAACGGAGCATTCCAGTTATAGGTTCCTGGAGAGGGATTGAATTCGCAGAGCATGGAACCAGCGCGGATAATGCTCAACCCGGCGCTTGGCGATGTGGTTGAATACAGGGTATCGAGAATCGCAGTTTGATTTGCTGGAGAAAAATTGGGAAGGTCGGCAGCCACCCAGGTTATCGAGGCACCGAATCCCGCGAGGGTTTGTTTGCGCTGGTTGTAATCTACAGTGACGGTCGCGTTTGCTGCATGAAGTTGCTGACTGGACAGAGCGATCAGAACTACCGCTAAAAATCCTAGCCATTCGGTTTTGTGTTTTGCGACTGTTGAGGGACTCCGCTCTGCGTTTTTGCTCATTCCTATACCGGTCGCGTCTAGGCGACCGCCTCCTTGGGATACTTGGTTCCATTACTTGGAAATGCCTTGCTCAAATGTCGAATGCTCCCTGCCTAAAGCGTTTTAGGCCATAGTGCCGGATGGATTTATAGATAACCTGCGAGAACGCTTCTCGCCTTCCTTAACTGAGGAGATGAAGAAAAAGAACGGCGGGCAGTTTAGCACCCGCCGCCAAGCGAAGGTCTACGGACCGTCGCCGTAGATAATTCCGCGTCCGTTGGTTCCGATGTAGACGCGACCGTAGTGGTTCGGGTCGCCGGTGATGACGAAACCGGAGTAGTACCACTGATGGTTGGTGTCGTTGATCTGGGTCCAGCTGGCGCCGCCATCAATGGAGCGATAGAAGCCTCGCGTGGATCCGACGTCGCCTGCGAGGTAGATCGCGGGATAGGTCTGTCCGCTGGCTGGCGCTCCAAAGCCGATTCCATCGGCCAAGACGACGTTCGTCAGCTTGCTAAAGCTGGTGCCGCCGTTTGCGGAGTGCCATACCCCACCGGTGCTGGAGTCAGGGCTGACCAGCCACACGTCATTGGCCTTGTTGTACACAGTCACAACCTTAGCCGCCGCGGGCAAGCCGGAGCTGACCGCTGCAGAGAAACTGGTCCCGTTGGTGCTGACATAAAACACGCCGTTCGCAAAGCCGTAGAACTTGTTGGCTGTAACGCGATCGGCACGCACCTTCGCCTGAGCTGGCAAGCCGGTTACAGCCGCCCAGGTTGGACTCGCTGCCGTCCAGTTGGTGGAAGTGTATGCGGCGGCTGTGCCGTTGGGCGCCCAAACAACGCGAGACCCATCCGCCGACATTGCGATTGAGTCATTGTTGCTGCCGGTAACGCCGGTCGGCTGACCTCCGCCAATCTTCCAGGTCTGCCCTCCGTCGGTGGAGTACGCAAAACTCTTCTCGCAATTGCTGTTATCTCCATTCCCCGCACGCACCACTTTTGCCGGGGCGTTTTGCGCAAAATCGAGCGAGTTGGTTGACGTGAGCACCTGATATTGCGTTGAGGGCACGGTCGTCACATTGGTGTGATAGAAGCCACGAATATCACCCACGCCGCTGAGCAGCTGCGGCCCCGAGGGCGGAACCGCCAAGTCGGTGATCGACGTTTCTTCTATCCCATTCGCCTTGACCGAAATGTGGAATGGCGTGCTGGCGCTGCCGTCATCCCACAAATTCGCGTCCGTGGTGCCGAACAGTGTCGCACCGGTGCCATAGAGGAAGTTATTCGTGTTGAAGGGATCTATAGCCAGCGCCGCCGTCATCCAGCCGATCTTGGGATTTTCATTCGGTCCGGGCCTGCCGCCGCCGCTGCCGGAACATACCGGCGCTGCTGGGAACTTGAGCCAGGGCGACATTGTGATGTCCTGTGGATAGACGATCTCGTAAGCAATACTCGGATAGCGGGTCCAGTGCCAGATGTTGGTCCAAGTCGCGCCGCCATTGGTGCTGCGGTAGATGTAAGTGTCAGGCCACCAGGAGCTATGCCCGGTCACCATGATGACGTTGGGATTGGATTTACTTACGGAAAGGCCGTTGAAACCGTAAGAAATGTTTCCCGACCCAGGCGGCTGACAGTCGTTGACCACAGGGTTGATGTTGGTCCAAACGCTGCTCCCAATATTGTACTTCCAGACCTCGCCTTTCTGGTCGTCGTAAGGTCCGGACTTCATGCCATAGGTTACGTACATTGTGCCGCTCACCGGCTCGATGGCCGCTTTAGTCGGCATGATTCCGGTTCCGCCGCATTCGGTTAGCGGTTGTCCGGCTATGGCCGTCCAGCTGGAACCGCCGTCACTGCTGCGATAGATTCGAGGTGCATTCTTTGTCGCCACACCGACATAGATGTTCTGGGTCACACCGCTCACGACCGTGCGTGGATCGAATATCACCCACCAGATGCCTTGCTTAGCGGCGAGATAGCCGCTTGCATCTGAAGGGTCCTCCACCCAGTCGCCAATCGCGGTGAAGCTCGTCACTTGTGACCAGGAGCTGCCGCCGTTAGTGCTCTTCCAGAGTCCGAAAGTGCCCGTAGCATCTCCGGAAGCGCCGTAATAAATAATGTTGCTGTTGTTAGGATCCACGGCGAGGCGCTCGCCAGTGCCGCGGCCAGGCATGTTGCCACCAATCTTGAACGGAAGGGGAGCCACCGTCCAGGTGTTGCCCTGGTCGGTGCTCTTGAGAATGGCGCCGTTGTTCGGATCCCACGAATTGGTGTATCCGCCGACCGCGGCGTACACAACGTTCGGATTGTTAGGATCAAGCGCCACCGAAAGCACGCCCGAGTAGCCCCAATTCGACCAGTCCACCCAGTCGAGCAGAGGCTTCCAGTTGCTTCCTCCATCGGTGCTACGGTACAGTCCGCCAATATCGGTCCGGGCGTAGACCAAATTCTGAACGTTGGGGTGATACACGATCCCGGTGATGAATCCCCCCGCCACTATGCGGACGTTTTGCCATGTGTACTGTGCAGTCGAGGGTTGTGCAGCTAAAAGCAGGCTGAAGAGCGAGAGGGATAGAAGCGTTCGCCAGAAAAAATTAGGAGCGCCCATTGGGGCGCCCGCGTCAGGTGCGTCACTGCCACAGGATTCAAGGGGGGACATCGAGGTCTCCTTTCGCCCGCAACGCACACGCATTGTTACTCGCATGTCAAAAATGTGTCAATGACTGAAACGCTTTAGATCAGAGTAGAAGATGCTGCATTTTGATCGAGTCTCAAACTTTCATGGAAAGTGGGGTGCTCAGTGCCAATGCAGCCCACTTTGTCAGGGTCTACGAAAGCGGATCCTGAGCATCCCGTCGCGCATTGGAGCCCCTCCCAACCACGGCCTGCGCGAAACGCAATTCGACAGGAGTTCCGTCCGCGATGGCTATGGAACGCAAGTTCATACCTGAGATAACCTGCGCGGGAAGCTGACCGCACATGGAAGAAACCAGCGCGGCAAATACTAGGATGGAATACTTTCCATGTAGTGGACGCGAAGAATCGCACTTCGGAGCCCACAACTCGGGCGGTGCGGTTTCAAAAGTGGCTCTTACCGACGCAAGCTCAGTGGTCACGACGCAAACCTACCAAAAGGACAAAGATCTGTCACCTTTTTCGCATTCCCTCATTCAGCTACTGAATCAGACAGCGAACAGCAAAGATAGTTGCAAAGATTAAGGCTTTGCCGACGGGCCAACTTGCTCCAAACGGGTAAACACGTGGAAGAAGTCAACTCATAATGGCGCCCCAAAAGGCGCATACTTGGGACTGTTAGTCATTGGAAATGAAAAGCCGCCTTGGTGGATGGGTATGGGTGCTGTGTTGCGGAGGAATTCTTCTGTTTGTTGCCGCAGCGATCATCCCCGGACTCGATGACCGAAATTCACGCCAGCGCGCCAACCAGGCTGCCGCAGTTGGCGCACTCCGCACGGTCACCGAGCTTGAAAATAAATACGCCGCTGCTCACCCAGAGAAGGGGTTCGCGTGTGAATTACCGCGCTTACGACCGCCGGAACAAGCGCAGGAGGCTGAGTACGATCCATTGGGTTTTCTGATAACACGGACGCATTCTGGGTACAAATTCGCACTTGGCAACTGCCACGCTGACGCGAGCGAAGTGATTGGCCACTACCAAGCGACTGCCGTACCCACCGTGCCTGGCGCGACAGGGTTCAAGGCGTTTTGCACTGACGAATCTGGCATTCTCTGGTATGACGCTTCAGGGTCTGCGACAGCTTGCTTGACTTCCCGACACTCGCTTGAATGAGCGGAACGAGGCTGGACGAATTGTTTTCGAGGCAGCTTGGTCGATGAGCGGCAACGCCGCATTCGAGCGTGTCCTGTATTTCAACTTCCGAGTTGCCGACTACCCACTCATTGCAGATCTATCCACTAATCGCTACACGGTTACGTGGAGTGACCGACTCGTGGATTGAATGCTTGTAACTCTGAACTGTGCAAATCGCTTCGTGCCAGCATCAGAAAAGCGGTGACGATCTGGCGTCCAGTTCTTTCGCGATCCGGTTTGGCATCAGCGTAAGCGCATGTGACGATTGCTGGTCTTCTTCGTTCGCCAGAACAACAATTCCGATCTTCAATTCGGGTATGACCATGCAAATACTCGTGAAACCCGGCCTGTCGCCTTCTTGCCATATCCGCCGGTAGCCTCCGGCATTGACCATCTGCCAATTCAGTCCCACCGAATAATTGTTGTATGAAAACGTCGGTTGGTGAGAGATCTTCACGGCCGGGTCGGTCTCTTCCATTTGCCATTGTGCATACTTGAGCAAATCAGCAACCGCTGACTTCAGGCCGCCTGCACCGAGGGCCAGTTCGAGGCCATATGGAATCTCGTTCCCCTTTTCGTCATAACCTTTCATCAGCCACTGTCGTTGTGAAGAACTTGGCGAAATTGTGGTGTCGGTCATTTGCAGCGGACTTGCGATCCTCTCCTTCACGATCTCTTCATAAGGCTTCCCATACATTCTTTCGAGTATCAGGCTCGCCAAAACGGCGGCTGCATTGGAATAGCTGAATTTCTCGCCCGGAACTCTGTCGAGCTTCACTTTGTGGAGATCGGCAAGAAAGTTTGCGCGAGTGTAGTTGTTAATTTGCTGTTGTGCAGCTGGTGAAACCGAAGGGAAAGGCGGCCGGTTCTCTGGAATGTCGGGCAAATTGAATGGCAAACCGGAAAGATGATTCACCAGTTGCTCCACCAATATCGGATGGCCCTGGTACTCGAGATTTGGATACGGTTCCGCGAGATACTGGCGCACATCATCTTTCAGGCTGAGCCGCTTTTCCATTGCTGCCTGGGCCAGGAGAATGCCCGTAAAGGTTTTGGTAATAGACGCGATCGGATAGAGGCTGTTGGCCGCCGGAGGTGTCCTCCCTCCTTTGTCCTTGCTGCCATAGTTGTATGTGTACGACGATCCATCCTTCAGAACACCGATCGAAACTCCCACCGCCTGTGGATCGTTCTTGAGAAACACAGCGGCAGCAGAGTCCGCGATGCTCTTGATCGTACCGTTAGGCATGGAGCTGCTAGGCGTGGCGCCTTTGGAGGTTTGCGCCGAAGCTGCCGCGAAGCACAACAGCACAGGTAGAAAGAGGGTTCTGCAATAGCCAAATGCCATTCTGTAATTGGTCCTTTGGTGGCGAAAAGTACGTTCCGTGGTTTGACGTGAACACCAGAGAAGCGTGAGCAGATGAATAACTGTCGAAATTGCCTTAGCACACGCTCGCCAAATTTGTGGACGTTGTACCCGGAATTCCCTTATGGGGTACCACTTACGGAGTCCGAGCGGATCACGGGCAAGCCTGAACTTAGCTTCCGGGTACTACGTCGATTATTGATCGGTAGCATGGAGGCCACCGGTCATGAAACGGAAGCCGCACTCGCGAACCAAACGCACCACGACAAAGTCAGTCCTGCGCCTGCCCGATCTAGAGCATGCAAAAAGCGCGGTCTTGAATAGTCTCACCAGTCCGGACGCCCAGCGAGGTTATCGTCACGCCATCGATGAATTCGTTGACTGGTATTGTTCGGAACCACGCTGGCGTTCAACAGAATAGTCGTCTTGCGCTATCGGTCGCATCTCGAATCCCGCCAGCTCGCGCCGGGCAAAATCAATCTGCGTCTTGGCGCCGTGCGCCGACTGGCATACGAAGCTGCCGATTGCGGTTTACTGAGTGCGGACCTGGCTGCTGGCATTCGCCGAGTAAAAGGCGTAAAGAAACTAGGCGTACGCTTCGGGAACTGGCTCACGGCAGAGCAAGGCCATGCGCTTTGGCAAGCACCCGATCATCAGCGCTTAAAGGGAAAACGCGACCACGCCTTGTTAGCACTGCTGCTCGCCTGCGGATTAAGAAGGCACGAGGCCGTGGCTTTACGATTAGACCATCTTCAGCAGCGCAGAGGAGCACTGGGCAATTGTCGATCTGGTAGGTAAGGGAGGGCACGTCCGAACGGTTCCAATGCCCGACTGGGTACGAAATGAGGTAAACGACTGGCTCGCGGCGGCCACGATTGAGAGAGGCAAGCTGTTCCGAAGGGTCAATAAGGTTGGGAGGGCATGGGGAGAGGGGATCACGGAAAAGGCAATCTGGCACATCGTGAAAGAGTCCGCCAAGACCGTTGGCATCGCGAAATTAGCACCGCACGATCTGCGTCGGACCTGTGCTCGGCTCTGCCACGCCTCAGGAGGTGAGTTGGAGCAGATCCAATTCCTTTTGGGGCATGTGTCAGTTCAAACGACCGAGCGCTATCTGGGCTGCAAGCAACGGATCCGTGCGGCAGTCAATGATAGCATCGGGATCGAGCCCAGCCCCTAAAGGCGCTCACCGGTTCAGGAAGGATTGCCGACAACTCTGCCCGAGCCAATGCAGGCGACCCAAATTCATCAAGGTATCTCAAAGTGCTCCGGCAGCTCGCGATTCGAACACACATGCGGCGCAAGCACGGTCGGGTGGAGGCTGATGCGAAGGTCTACCCAAATCACCGAATCGCCACATCCATATCCGTAATAGCGGCAACTTGGCTTGCTGTGCTGTTCCCATCAAAATGCTACATTCGCATCTACATTTTGGTTTGTTACAGGGATTGGCCAAGGCGTTTTTCTACTTCGATGCGATAGGTTCTGCTTATGCGTGGGCGATGCCCGTCCTTCAGAAGCAGCTCGAACTCGCCATGAGAAATGGGCCGAAGCTCGACAATACTGTCTATGTTGACGATGGTAGAGCGATGAATCCGCATGAACCGCATGGGATCAAGGTGGTCTGAGAGTTCGTTCAGCGTAGAGCGGTAAAGCAACTCTTTACGGCTCGCGTGCAGATTCACATAAACTCCTGCACCTTCAATCCAGTCGATCTCAGCTACGCGAATGAAGCGCGTTGTACCACTCCCTTTCACTACAAGGCGATCGAGGTAGCCGCTGGCCTGCGGGCGCGTGGCCAGCATGCGTAAGACGCTGCCGCCAAATTCATGCAAGCTGAGCTCGCGGCAGCGAGTCTTGGCGCGGGCAAGGGCAGCTTCCCACCGTTCATCGCTGAATGGTTTCAGCAGATAGTCGAGCGCATTGGCTTCAAAGGCGCGGATGGCGTGCTTATCGTAGGCAGTGACGAATATAGTGAGCGGCATTTCCCCCGCACCTACGGCCTCAATCACCTCCAAACCATCGAGCTCGGGCATTTGCACATCAAGAAAGACAAGGTCCAGCGCCTCTCGCCCGATGATCTCCACCGCGGCCATTCCGTTTGCGGCTTGCAGCACGGTTTCCACCTGCGGATCTTTGTTGAGCAAGTCCATCAGGCGTTGCCGTGCGGGCGCTTCATCATCTACCACGAGAACGCGGATCAGTTCAACCGGTTTGGCCATCGGCTCGCCCTCCCTCTCCTGCAAATCGCAGCGGCAATGACATCTCCGCTTCTGTGCCACCTCCGGTGCGTCGCCGGACCGAGAAGTGGCTCCTTCCGTTTGGATGGAGACCTCGAATTCGTTCCTGCGTGATCGAAAGTCCGGTACCTGAAGATGTTTCGAGGGTCCACCCCGGTGGCAATCCAACTCCATCATCTGCTATGCGGATATGTAGTTGATTTCCGTCGTGCTCAGCTAGCAACGTCACCGTGCCCCCCGAAGCACGGGGGGAGATGCCATGACGAATAGCATTCTCAACCAGAGGCTGCACGATCAACGAAGGCACCAGTGCGTACTTTACCTCTGGGGCTACTTGTATCTCAATCCGCAGATTTTCTGAGAAACGAATCTTCTGAATTGCAATGTAGTGGTCGAGAAAAGCCAGTTCTTCTGCCAGCGGAGTCTCTTGCCGGTCGCGTGCGACGAGCGATAAGCGAAGCAGATCGCCTAGGTGCTCGATCATCGTGCGCGCCAGCCTGGGATCACCCTCCACCTGCGACGATATGGTGTTAAGTGCATTGAACAGGAAATGCGGGTCAAGTTGCATTCGCAAAGCGTTCAGGCGGGCCTCGGAAAAATTGCGCTCCATTCGCTCCAGCCGCAGTTCACTATCGAGGTAATTTTTGTAATATCGGAAAGTCTGCCGTGCACCGAAGATGACGCAGTACACGAGCAATTTCCCTATTATGCCTTGGTTGAATACGCTGGCAAGAAATCCTCTGGCGCCCAATGAGCTCCATCCGCTGAGACCAACTAGGGCGCTCATTGCATTCAAGAAGTACGTGTAGATAAATATTAGAAGTATGCTCAACGGCGCATGAGCCAGGATGCGTTTCCCAAGCTGCTTTTCATCGAAGGGAAGAGAGGCGTCGATCCAGAAGATGAGGGGAGTGACCAGCCCCCACGCCCACCAGAACGTTAGATACCAAAGTAGTTGTCGATGCCAATGGGGAGATGAGATTCCGGGCAGGGCGAAGAGCACCCCGAGAGCGCTCCAGAACAGGATCGCCACTATCCAGCGAGCCCAGCGATTTCTCATCTGAGAATTCTAGAACACCGATTTGACGCCGGTAGAATCCTCACTTTTTGCGCGTGGCCATCCACTGGCCATCCGCTCGACCTTCCACTTTCATCCGTCCACTCGCAGCATCGCCGTCGATCCAGCCAACAAGTGTCGCAGTTATTGGTGCCGGATTATCCCCTGGCCAGCTTCCGTTGAATGTCAGCTCGACGTATCCATTTCGCCACGTGCCGTTGACGGGCTGGCTTCGACCGAATGCTCCCGACCATATTCCAGTCACAGCATTGCCGTTGCGGTGCAGATTCATTACTCCTTCATATCGGCCATAGTCACTGGAGTATTTCACATCCCAGTTTCCAACAACCTCGCCATCGTTCGTGACCGGCACAGGCTGCACTGCAGTCACCTTGAGATTCGCGAAATACGCTTCCTCCCCAGCGTAACCCCATAATGCAACACCTCCGCGCAGGTCCTCGCCTTTCAATCCGTTCACAACTAAAGTGGGATTTTCCGATCCGTCGATGAACAGCTTTGCGACCCGTCCGTGCACATCGATCTTTATATGGCTCCAGTGCTCCACCTCAAGCACTGCATAGGACTCGTAGAGCCACGGCCACTCCCGGCGCAGCTTGTACCAGTCGAATCCCGGAACGGACACATATTGCACTGAATGGTTCCGCATCGCTTGATCTTCAGACCGCGCATTCCCAGGGCGAAGATAAAACAGTTCGTAGTGCGACGCATCAGGCCTGGTCCGGAAGGCGATTCCCACAAATCCCGGCATGCGCACACCCGGAGGCGTCGTGATTCTCACGGCAATATCACATTCAATCGTTCCATCCTGAATCTGGACTTCCTTGAGAAATGCGAACACCTCCTCCTGCTTCGGTGAGGTCGTTAACCTAGTCGCTTTCCGGCCCTGGTACTTGACCACTTCTGCGTGACCGTTATTGACAACAAGTTCGTTCGCGTCATTGATAGTCGCGATCTGGTCAGTTGCTTGACTCGATAAAGCCGCCGCGCTGGTTCTCCCGTACGCTTCGAAAGACGTTATCGAGAGCAGCAAGAACATAGCCGCACACCAAACGAGGTCCTTCGACCCCATCCTGCTAACCAAAACTGAAAACGATCTACCTAGCATTCGATTCACCTCGTTCGTGCGGCTTCGATCTCGACTGCAATTTCCTCTGCACGCGCCCAACTTTCGAAGCGTTTTCTACTGCCGTTCAAAGACGAAGATGGCTGGATCGCGCTGGCCTACCGGAAGCACGGTCCTGGTCAACGTCTTGAGATCGGGGGAAAGCTCTCTGCGGTCGGTCCTCGTGACCTTGCCATTGACCTTATCGGTAATCTCGAGAGTGCGCTCATCCACTCGGCGCGCTGACGAGGTCGAGCCTTGCGCAATGCCACGACCTTCAACCGGATAATCTTTACCGTCGAGTTTCAGATTTCGCATATCTTGTGGCGAGCGGATGAACGAAAGCCCGCTCCCTTCATATGACCGAATTTGAAGCACGAAAGATGAGGTCATGGGCATTGTGGTTTCCCACGTCCCGGCAAAACCCGGTCCGCCGGCCGTTCGCTCGAACCGGTAGTTTGTCGTGGACGGCGATCCTTTCGCATCGAATTCTGTGTAGTTATCAGTAAGCGTGTTGCTGTCCTGTGAGAGCTTCCAGTTTCCAGTGAGCAGTACGCGGCCATCCTTCTTACGCACCACCTTCCAGGTGTCAGGCCCCTCAGCTGTCACGGACAGCATAGTCCCGAAAGCTCCGGCCTGATCGGTGCCATCGGCCACGATCCTCTCGGGACCGCCCCCTAGGTCAAACTCATACTTGTTGCTGCCGAGGCTCTCCACTTTCATGTGATCCACGAGTTTGCTTTTAGACGGATTCAGCTTCCATTCGCCGATAAAGGGATCCTCGCCCGCTCTTAACGCGCACGTGGCAAAAAAAGCAAATAGCAGTAGTTGAAAGCTGCGCCTGAACATGAGTGGGTTCCTTTCAAATGGCGTAATCCTAGCCTTAGCAATCGAGTCTGTCCTTCGAAATGTTGCGAAACGGACAAGCGTGTTGCAAACCGGACTTTCTATTCCTGTCTCGGCGCTAAGGACTCCGTCTATGCAACTACTCTGGCGGGTCGCCGGACGTGAAATTCCTGCACCGCCTCATAGTGCTCGTCGCAAGTTTTTCCTGTTGGCGAGTCACGGGCAACACAGAAACTGAGTCGGTCGAGAGCACCGCCCAAGCCCACAACCTTATCGACAGTACTGCCTTACCCTCAAGCGATATGAAGAAGCTCTCGCGCTTAGAACTCAGGCTGGAGAAAAGCAGAGTGCTACTGAAAGCCGTGTTTCCATAGCTAAAGTCGCAGTTGAGGAAGGTCGCGCATCGGACGCCGAGACATCGGTGCGTACATACGTGGAACAATTTCACGAAGGGCAGCAAGCGGACGACGAACTCACTGCCAGAATTGTACTCATCGAGGCGTTACTCGCTCAGGGTAAGCAAGGCGAAGCTAAAAAAGAAATGGCAGCAGCTCAACTACTCGGAAACGCGAGCCAGAACCGATTTCTTCGTTTACAGTTCGAACTAGCCTCCGCCCGTGTCTTGCTGGCCTCTGACGATCCCGAGACGTCACGCCCACTGTTGCAGAGGATAGCCGGCGATGCACAACGCTATGGATTTGTCGGTGTAGAATTTGCGGACGAACTTGCGTCAGCAGAACTTGCAAACAAAACGAAACATTTCTCGCAGGCCCAAATGAAGTTGCAGGCTCTACAGAACTCAGCCGCTGCCAAAGGCTTCGGATTGATTGCTCGAAAAGCACTCCAGAAAAACCCTCATTAGGGAGTTAATTCGATATCGATCTGTCACTGAAAACGGCGCAATATCTTCAAACGCAAATATCCTGATCTCGTATCATTGCGATCATCGATGAAGAGAATGAGCGGACTCCAATTTGGTCCAATTAGGGTCTATTAGCAGTTCCTGACCGTTCCTTCGGGCTCTGAAATTGGCTGTCAGTGCCGCAGATTTTCAATCACTTACCGATCAGTGCCACTCTGTCACGGCAGAGGCCGCGGGTTCGAGTCCCGTCGTCCCCGCCATTTTTTTCAATAGCTTACAAATTTGCACTTTTGGAATCTGGGTGCACTTAGGGTGCAACCATTTCAGCGGTTTCACCTGCGGGGCAGCAGATGCGCAGAATGGCTGCGACCAGTCGGGCTTGAGAATTACGCTTGGTTTCCGAAGCCGCTTGCAAATACTTGTTGGTTACGCTGAGATTTGCGTGCCGCAAGTAGTCGCCGAATCGTCAACTGATCCTCGCCCAACTCGGCCATCAAGGTTCCAGCCGTATGCCAACCAACTCCGGTGATCCCAAGCTTCTCGAATGCCGGGCGGATCAATCCGTGCTTTGAACTCACGTGGAGGCCCTCTCCTTTAAGTCAGAATACGGAGCAGGCCTCCGTAAACTCCAGGCGAGGACTTCGCGGGAACAACTTGGAGCGATCTCCGTATCCCAGGTTGCACAAGAAATTAGATTTTACGTGTCCTTCCGGAAAAAACTCTTGCTCACAATCCTCGCACTTGCCGGCACCAAAAAACTCATCATCGAGCTTTGCGTTGTCAAAACCCGACATAGGACCGCAGTCGAGTCCAAGCCCACGAGCTGCAAGGATCAGGTAGGCACCCTGAAGCGAGGAATTGCGCTTGGCAGTATTTTCGATGAGTTGCGGGTTTTTTGTGAATACATCCCGCATTCCAGGGTTGTGGGGAAATAATCTGGGCAGCTTCTCGTAGAATTTTAGATCGTATGCGATGACGACGGTGACCGGTGCGGTCATCGTCTTTTCCACATTTCCTGGAGAGAGCGCCGGCCGGAGCCGTTCCTTCGATTTTGCCGAGCGAAGAAAGATAAAGCGGGCCGGGGAACTGTTGGCGCTCGTAGGGCCCCACTTGAGTACGTCATAGAGTCGATGAAGTGTCTCTTCCTTCACCGGCTTAGAAAGCCATGCGTTATAGGAGCGCGCTTCGCGGAACAGTACGTCGAGAGCGTCTTCGCTGATAATGTTCATGCCGTTCTCCTTCCATTCCATGTAGAGTTTAGAGATTCAGGTTTCTCCATACCGCTTGCTCTCCGCGTGTAGCTGTCTAAGGACAGCGCGAGAAGGAGGCGATGTGAATACCCGGAATCCGGATCGCAGCGACTCCGCACGGTCGGTTTTGTTCGATTTGGATGCCACGGCCATCGACAGTGTTTATCAACATGGTCTGGCTTGGCGAGGAGCTTTGGAAAGTCTCGGCACGGCGCAGTCGGTCCGGCGGATTCACCGCCCGCGGTGGGATGGGTGGGGGATTGCGCCTGAACGCTTTACTTGGTGAGACGGGTCCATCATTTGGGCCATCGGACATTGGAAGCCTTCAATCAAGAACAAATTTAACCATTACATTGATCGCTACCGCCACGGGCTTACCGTCCTTGAGCGCAGGCTGGAACTTCCAATTTCGTACAGCTTCTATCGCTTTCTCGTCGAGGTCCTCTCCCAAAAACCGACTGACCCTTACGTCGTATGCTTTTCCGTCCGGTCCGACAACAAGGGAGAGAACGCAGTTTCCTTGAAACTTATCGTTCTTGGCGCGCTTTGAATACTTAGGGTCAGGTGAATAAATGGGCTTTGGAGCCGTCACCCCGTTACCAACCTTGACCACCGGCCCTATGTCTGCTTTGGGCAAATTTAGAACTGTCACAGAAACGTCCGACTGTCCCGCGTCACTAATACTGAACACGAATGCAACCTTGGTCGTCACCGCCACTGGCCGTCCATTCACGTCGTAGGGAACGTACTTCCATTTTTGAGCTGCTTTAACAGCAGCTTCGATCAACTGCGGATCGCCGCTTATGGAACCCACCTTGCTCACATAACCTTCGTCGTCCACGCTGATCCGAAGCACAACAGTGCCTTGCAATTTTGCATCGAGAGCTTGCTTCGGGTACTTCGGTTGCGTCCATGCGAACGGCTCTCCCATCGCTACGTCTTCTGTGTCGGAATTCGGGGCTTGCGAGGCCAAAGCTTGGATTGCGGTCGTGGATTGGAGCGACGCCTTGTCTTGTGTGACAGCAAAATTCACGGCGAAAATCACGACTCCAAAGGTCGCCATGCGAATTGTCATCGGGATGATTTTCCTCCTCACAGTGCAGGTCTTGGTTCAACTCTGTAGAATGCAGGGTTCAAAGTCAATTGTTGATGGCAGGGCATTGAAGGGAATAAGAGTGGCTGTGGTCTTCCGAGGCACAACGAGCGAAGCTTATGAAATTTCTAGGCAATGCGTGCTTCAACCGCCCGTCTAGTGTTGCTGAGGATCTCCCTTATATCCCAATCCATTTTTCGCCATGCGTGTCCCTGGAATTCACATCCGGTACTACAGTTGGTTCCGATATCGTCGACTCAGGCGAAGCTTTGTACCATCGATGAGCAAACGGCGTATTCTCCGGACTCGTTCACTTCGAGGCGACGCACTCTATCAAGCTTAACAGTGGCGGAGGTGGATTCGACAGGGCGCATTCTCATCCAGTTGTCAAGTTCTGCTATGGTCCGCCGCAGAAGGTGGGTTTTCTGCCCTACATGCAGACTGACGTGGTAGTCCGCGGCTTCAATCCAATCAATTTCCGAAGCTGAGACAAAACAGACTTGTCCCGCGGTCTTAATAACGGAGGATTGCCGGAAGCCTTAGGATTGGAATCCCGGGCGGTTCCTATTAAGATTCCCCACCGTTCATGCATTCAATTCATAAGTGAATGGTATAACGCTACGTCACCGGGAGGCGACCCGGCATGCTAATAGAGCGCCAGGAACTGAGCCCCGTACAAGAGCGGAAGAAATCCAGAGGGTCGTTTGTGCCCATAAACTCACGGGCTAACTCTAAGCGGTTCAACGTTACAATGAAGCCGTCAGCAGGTCTATTCACGGTGTTTCTAATTGATCGGATCGAAAAACCCTTTCCCTAACACGTGCGATGGTAGAAAATAGCTGCCGAGACTAGGAACTTCGCGCGATGTATGAGCTTCGCCGGGACCTCCGCTACGGATACCGCCAGTTGCTGCGCAGCCCAGCGTTCACCGTAGTTGCCATACTCACGCTGGCGCTCGGAATTGGTGCGAACACGGCGATTTTTTCGCTGACTGACCAAATCCTTCTACGCACGCTGCCCGTGCCCGACCCGCAACAGCTCGTGGTGCTACGTTCGCCCGGACCACAGAACGGGCATTGCTGGTCCGATGTTGATAACTGCGCGCAGTCGTTCTCCTATCCGATGTACAAAGCGCTGCGGGATCAGGCGTCAGTTTTTGCCGGTTTGCTGGCATACCGCAGTATTGAGGTCAATGTTTCCGGGCAACGCACCACCCAGAGTGCGCACGGCGTATTAGTGAGCGGAAATTATTTTCAAACGCTCGAAATCCAACCGGCGCTGGGGCGCTTGTTGACTGCGAATGATGAAGCCGCGATTGGTGCGAACACAGTAGCGGTGCTCAGCTACGGTTACTGGTCACGTCAATTCGGCGCGGATCGTTCCATCGTGAATCGGTCGCTAGTGGTGAATGGAGTCCCGCTCACCGTGCTTGGAATAGCGCCCAAAGGATTCGGCGGAATCCAGCTCGGCGAGGCGCCAGACATCTTCATTCCCGTGACCATGAAATCGCAGATGATGCCGACGGAAGGCCGTCCGCTTGAGGCGCGCGACGATTTTTGGCTGCCGGTGGTTGGCCGACTCAAGCTCGGTGTCACTCGCGTGCAAGCGCAAGCGTCACTCCAACCAATTTACGGCGCGCTTCTCGAAGAGGACGGAAAGGTACGCGGTGGGTTTTCTGCTGAGGGTTTGAAAAGGTATACGTCCAAGCCCTTGCTGCTCATAAGCGGTTCACACGGTCGCTTGGTCTTACAGCAGGACGCAGAAGAACCGCTGCTTGTGCTGATGAGTATGGTCGGATTGGTGCTGCTCATTGCCTGCGCGAATCTGGCGGGATTGCTAGTGGTGCGAGGGGAAGCACGGCAACGCGAACTGGCCGTACGCCTGGCGATGGGCGCCGGGCGCGGGCGGCTGATCCGCCAGCTGCTCACAGAGAGTTTGCTGATCGGGATCGCCGGAGGCGCAGTGGGAATTGCGCTGGCTTGGTGGGGCATAAACGCAATGGTTCACGCGATTCCTCCCGGCCAGGGCATGCTAGGCCTTGCCACCAGCCTCGATTATCGCGTGCTCTGGTTTGCTATCGCGGTGACGCTTGCAACAACCATCCTCTTCGGGCTAGCGCCCGCGCTACGCACGACGGTCGTGGATGTGCATTCTGATCTTAAAGAGCAGGGTCCAAGAGTTTCCGAGGGGCGTGCCCGAGTCGGGCTGCGCAAAGCCTTGAGTGTCGCCCAAGTCTCCCTTACCGCTGTCCTTCTAGCTGGCGCGGGACTTTTTGCGCGTACACTCGCGAACTTAGAACACGTCAATCTTGGCGTAAATGCCGACCACGTGTTGCAATTTTCGGTTTCGCCGGACTTGAACGGGAAGACGCCTACCCAGACGCAGGAATTTGCGGACAGCGCACGTCGCGAAATCGCCGCACTGCCCGGCGTTGGCTGGGTGACCGTCTCTACCATTCGAATGTTCTCCGGCGACGACATGGGATTTAACATTACGCCGCAAGGTTACCCGATCACGCGCGATGAAGACACCAACGTGCGCGCGACATATATTGGTCCGAATTACTTCTCTACCCTGGGTATCCCGTTGGTGACGGGAAGGGACTTCACCGAAGCTGACGGCGGTACAAGCCCCAAGGTTTGCATCGTCAACGAAAAACTCACACAGCGATTCTTCGCTGGACGCAATCCGATTGGTCTGCACATCGCGCGAGGCGCCGGGACCAATGTGCATCCTGACATCGAGATCGTGGGTATCGTCGCGAACAGCAAATGGGACGATGCACGAAGCGACGTTGTGCCGTTCGTGTACATGCCATATTCGCAGGATCCGCGCCTTGGCACTCTCACCTTTTATGTGCGCACGGAACACGAGCTGGAATCTATGGCGACGACGCTTCGTTCGTCTGTGAAGCGGCTTGATCCTAATCTGCCGGTTAATGACATGCACGCACTTACGGCACAGATCAGCGATTCCATGTTCAATGCCCGGCTGGTTGCCACCTTGTCGGCCTCCATCGCATTGCTCGCAGCGCTGATGGCGGCGCTCGGCCTCTACGGCGTACTCTCATACATAGTGGCACTGCGCACGCGTGAAATCGGTGTTCGCATGGCGCTTGGAGGGCAGCGCAACGATATTCTGAGGCTAGTGCTCAGCCAGGGCTTGCGCCTTACGTTGATTGGTGGCGTCATTGGAATCTTCGCGGCTCTGATTGCGTCCCAATCGGTCGCGAGTCTTCTGTACGGCATTAACGCGCGTGACCCGGCCACTTTTCTTGCAGTCAGCGCGTTGCTCGCGACGGTCGCGAGCCTGGCTTGTTACCTGCCCGCGCGGCGCGCAACCCAGATCGATCCCATCGTGTCGTTACGGTGCGAGTAGTGCTTCGAATGGGCGCGTCCTTCCGGGAAGAATAGCGTCCGCCAGCAGTGAAATATAGCGTCACAAGGCTCTCTTGCACAAATTGTCAGCCTGAGACAGGCGACATCATGGCGTTACAGTTAAGGTCACCGCGCGGAAAGGCGCGTCTGTTCTCAGGTTCACGGCTCACTCTTAAGCGAAGGTCAGCAGGTGAAGGCGCTGAAACCGTGATTGCTGCTCGGTTTCCTTTTGATTGAAGATGGCGCCGGAGTCTTCCTGCACTTCTTGCGGCACCCCCCTATTCAGCTCTTGCCAGGTGACCACTTGGCATCTCGTTCTCAGAGCTACAACCTTGACGCAGACCTCCTCCTGGCGCTGAGGCGTTAGGGCCTCTGCTCGCCCGCATTTTACCGGGGAAGTTAATGGCGACAGGGCTCTAGTAGGGGACTAGCCGCTGTTCAGAGGCGTACGGAGTCGTTGCGCAAAGAATTTTGTAAAAAATCGATTTAGATGGGCCTTTTTAACAAACCTGAGTAGTACAGTACTGCATCAGAGCAGCTCCTGTAAGTTTAAGGGGTTGCCTAACTTCAGAAAAACTGCTACCGACAAGGAGCTGCACCATGTTGTGCCGTCGTACCGTGAATGTTTCCGCTCGCACCCGCCGCCACACGCCTCTCCTGACTTTGGCATTTCTAGCATTGTTGACCTGCGGCTCTGCAATCGCGCAGGTAATTACTGCCGATTTTGAGGACCAGACTACCGATGGCTTTACGCCTTTCGGCAGTCCAACGTTAGCTGTGAGCAATGTCCAAGCGAATACTGGCAGCTTCAGCCTTCTGACCACGAGCCGGACGGCAACCTTCATGGGCCCTGGAATGGACGTGACCAAGTTCCTTTCTGCGGGTCAGCCATACCTATTTAAAGTGTTTGTGCGCCTGTCAGATAACACTCCTAGTGCCGGCGATACCGTTCGGCTGACGATGAAAAGCATCATCGGCGGCTCGCAGAGCTTCAACCAGGTGGGCGTGGCGACGGTCAGCAACACCGGATGGACTGTCCTGCAAGGTACCTATACTCCTCCAGCCTCCTTCAACCCTCCCCCCAGTGGCACGGACAATCTGTTCGTCTATGTTGAGGACGATAGCAACGCCAATGCCGAGTACTACATAGATACGTTTACCGTCTCCTCTGTCAGTGGTGGTTGCACCACTCCTCCTGACAACTCAGGCCTGTTCAGCGATTTTGAAGATGGCACCCTGCAGGGTTGGAGTACGCGATTTAACCTGAATATGGTGACTAACACTACAGCGGATGCGCATACCGGTAGCCGCAGCCTGATCGTGACTGGCCGCACGGCCAACTTCGAGGGCCCGGCACGAGACATCACTGGAAAGATGTGCAACGGCTCGCAATATTGGCTCGAGGTTTGGGTCAAGATGGCGCCAGGTCAGCCGACTACGTCTGTCAACTTAAGCCTGCAATTGACCGATGCTACGGGAGCGCTGAGTTTCCCGTCTGTCACCACTGCAACCGTGGATTCGAATTCGTGGGTCCGGCTGAAAGCGAAGCCCTACACTTTCTCGGGTGCCTACACCAACTTAGTGTTCTACCTCCAGACCAACAACAATCCGACTGCCCAGTTCTACATCGATGACGCGAAGATACAGTTCTTGCCGCCACCGGTGATCGAGAACATTCCATCGATCGCCCAGACGTATTCGGGAGATTTCCTGGTAGGGTTTGCAGCAGGGCAACAGGATCTCACCGGATCACACGGTCAGCTCGCGGCGCTTCACTACAACAGTGTCACGCCTGGAAATGATCTGAAGTGGGACACGACCGAGCCCACGCAGGGAAATTTCAACTTCGCGCCGGCCGACAATATTCTTACTTTTGCCCAGGCGCACAACATCAAAATGCGTGGACACACGTTCGTCTGGCACAACCAGGTACCCGCCTGGGTGTTCCAGGACGCCGGTGGCGTGGATATGTCCACCGAGCCATTCAGCCAGGCGAACAAGCAACTGCTGCTTTCGCGCCTGCAGAACCACATTAACGCCTTGATCAACCACTACCAGGGCAGCATTTACGTTTGGGATGTGGTGAACGAGGCCATCGATGAAAGCCAGCCCGACGGCTTCCGTCGCACCAAGTGGTACACGATCACTCAGGACCCGAGCCTTCCTTCAGGAACTCCTCCCGAATTCATGGATGATGCCTTCATCTATGCGCGGCAGGCTCTGGATACGGCCGGATTCGACCGCACTCAGGTGAAGCTCTGTTACAACGACTTCAACACGACCATTCCTGCCAAGCGCCAATTCATCTTCAACTGGGTGCAAGGGGCGATTGCGCGCGGCGTTCCGATTGACTGCGTTGGCAACCAGTTCCACAACACAATTAATTTCCCCATTGATGACCAGGGCTCGGCGAACTCGAAGCAAGGGGTCATCGATACTCTCAACCATTTTGCCAGTCTCACTTCGACGGCAGGCGTTCCCATCATTAACGAAGTGACAGAGTTTGACGTCAGTATGTATCGCTTTGGCAACTGTTCACAGACCTTCTACTCGGACTATGACGATCTGACGGCAGGAGATACTGTGGACCTGATCAACGAAGGCTATCGTTACCGCGATTACTTCCAAATCTTCAAGAGCCTGAAGAACGAAATCGATAGCGTGACGATCTGGGGTTTGGGCGATGACGACAGTTGGCTCAACCCGCATTCCAATGCGGCGGGATGCCCGGGCGTCACGGTAGCGGATGCGCCGCTGCCATTCGACTCTGGCTTGCAGCACAAATTCGCCTACACGGGCATTGTGAACCCGCTGGCACTGCCCGGTGCGAACCTGCTCACAACCGTTGCCGCTAGTCCGGGGACAGTCGGTAGTGGGAAACTCGAAACGTTTGTAGCCACGGTTGATAACCAGGGCCCGAACGATGCAGCTAACCTAACGTTCACCGAGCAGGTGCCTTCGACCACGCTATTGAGGGCGTTTGCGGCTCCCGCCGGATGGAGTTGCACGGTGCCCGCCTTTATGACGTCTGGAACGGTCACATGCACCACTTCCAGTCTGACCAACGGCTCGTCCGCACAGTTTACGTTGACCGTGAAGACTTCCTGCCCGGTTGGCAAGTTAACTGACACAGCCACAGTAAGCTCAACAACGCTAAACCCAAATCCAACTCCCCAAAATACCGGCTCGGTGAACTTCGTAGTCGTCAACTCTGGCACGAAAAGTCCACAAATCTGCTCAAACTGATAACGCTGTGATCTCCGGCAATAGAAATGCGGCCCACCCGGGCCGCATTTCTGCGTTTTTAGAGAGATTTCGCCTGGACTTTGCGTATCCAGCTCGAACAAGAGCTCTCATGGTCATCTTTTGACACTGTTGTAGAGCTGTGTCCAGATGGCGAAAGCGAGCGCCATACATACTGCCATAACGAAACTGAAACCCGTGAGCTGGACGAGGCATAAATGTGCACCTCGGTTTTTCCATCAGTTACTTACCGACGTCTAGCAAGCGCACAAGGGCGATGGAGGCAAATCGCTTCTTGTGTGCCTGATAGCCGCAAAGTTGACTAGAACGTATATTTCAACCCCAGTTGAAGCTGCCGCATCGCAATTGCTGTCGAGCTGACCACGCCGAAGCCTTGATGCGTGGCATTGGCGGGGGCCCCGGGAAATGTGGGGCCAGCCTGAACGTTTCCGTTAGGCGCACCCCAAACCGGATGATTCAACCCGTTGAACGCTTCTAGTCGGAACTGAAGCACGTGACCGTCCTTGTAGGCCATCGGAAAGTTCTTATGCACAGCCAGATCAAACGTCTGAAAAGCGGGCGTAATCATTGAATTTCTCCCCACATTGCCGAACGTTCCTTGTGGCTGCAGGATGAATGAGGCGGGGTCATACCATGTCACTCCGGTAGGTGTATGGACACGCTTCGACATGTAACCGTTGCCGACTCCAGAGTAGCTGGGACGGTCGTTTACGGGATTATTCGTGCCAGCAATATTTCCCCCTGAGCTGAGGGTTTGCGGGACGCCACTTTGAATGGTTGTATTTGCGCTCAGTTGCCAACCGCCAACAACTCCGTTGAGGACCGAGTTGCTGATGCCCAGCATTTTGCCTTTTCCGACAGGCAAGTCGTAGACTGCACCGAGGACCCATCTATGTCGTACGTCGAAGGACGACAACGAGCGTTCACATTCAAGGCACGTGCTGTCTTGCGGGAACAATATGTCGTAACCTTGGGTGCGAGTGCCACTGCTGTTGTCAATCGACTTGGACCATGTGTAGTTCGTGATCACACTCACACCTTGACTGAAGCGTCGCGTGAGCTTCACGCTTCCCGCGTTGTAGTTTCCGCTGTACGTGTCATTCACGTATGAGAGAACACCGAAATTAGGGAAGGGCCGGCGCGAATTGATGCTGGCTATGGGGCCGGGCCCGGCTTGGTTTACGTTCTGAAATCCATAGGTGTGTCGGCTTTGGGATCCGAGATAGCCGGCCTCCAATACCCACTTGCCGCCTATCTGCCGTTGCACGTTCAGCAGGTACTGCATGGTATATGGAGTGGCGTGGTCGTAGGCGGCTGCCCACGCGAATGGCGGTGGTACCTGAACAATGGTTCCACTTCCACCCGGAATCGCGTTGCTCCAAGTGACTAAACTTGAGGAGGTCGAGGTCAGATCGACGCGCGCCGCGATATTCCGGGCCATGTCGAAGTAGGTAGAATTGGCAATATCTTCCATAAAGAAGATGCCGAAGCCAGTACGGATCACGGTTTTGGCATCGGGTGAAAATGATATGCCCACCCGTGGAGCGAAGCTCTTGTACTTGGTTTCCATCAAGTTGTGGTTAAGACCGCCGCCGCAAACCGCATTTGTCTGGGTCCAATGGATGCTCAGACCTTGATAAGGATCCGTGCAACCGCTCTGTCGGACAAAGTATGGCCAATCGGCCTGCGGGGCATTTGGCGTTGTGATGAACTTTGGGATCTTCACCGTGAAATAGTTCCCAAGGGTGTTGGTGAAGGGCGGAGTCAATTCGTATCGTAATCCCAACGACAAGGTCACTTTTGGATGCACCTTCCAGGTGTCGTCGATGAAAACATGCTCGACATTCCGCTGAAACTTTGCATTGGCAACAGCGGCCGCGTTTGTGGAAACGAAGAGGTTGCCTAGCAGGAACTCGGCGAAGGAGTAGCCGCCGGTTCCGGTTACGGGGTCCCTCGTCGTAAACGGCTGAAATGTAAAAACGCCACGCGAAAATTGATTTCCCAGCTGGTTGAAGTTCTGCCGGTCATATTCGAACCCGAAAGCAAAAGTGTGCTTCCCATGCACCCACGACAACTTGTCAATGAATTGCAGGGTGTTGTTGTTGTTTGCAAAGGGACCGTCATTGGCGTCGCCAATCGCTGTGAGGCCGCCGCTTGAGTTAAATACCGCGTTGGGAATTCCCCAAGTGATCGGTGCGCCGGGGCTTTGATTGGGAATGCCGATATCGGAAACGACGTCTAAGCTACCAGCGCTCAGGGTACCAAGAGAGTTGAAAAAGCGGGTGTAGCCAAATCGCGCTTCGTTCACCAGAGTGGGTGAGAATGTCCGCGTGTTGGATCCGGTGTATTGCTCATAGTTCGTCAGGACTTTGGTTCCTGCGACGTTTAGAGCTTGTGTGGACTGGTTTTCATCCCCCCAGTTATAGCGTCCCGCCCATTGCGATTTTGGAGATTCGTTGAAATCGAGCCTCAGTACAAATCCATCACGATTGAACGGCTGAGAACTATTCTGCGCGAAGTTGTTTGCCCCGAGTGTGCTCGCGGAGTTGTAGTACTTCAAGAACTTCAGCGAGATCGGATCCAGCCGATTGGTCGGAATGATGTTGCCCGGGAAGGGCAATCCCGTTGTGGGATCGTAGATGATCGTTGAGGGGAACAACTCGCTGAAGTCGCCTCCAAACATCTTGGCGGTGGGTACCGTAAAGGTGTTCAACACGGTTTGGCGGCGCCGGAACGCCTCATAGTTAGACATGAAAAACAGCTTGTTGCTGCCGTTGAAGAGGTGCGGTATCCGCACCGGCCCATCGAGTTCGAATCCGTAGTCATTCCACTTGAACGGGTTCTTCGGTTTGGCCGTGGTGAACTGATACTGCTTTGCATCCAAGACGTCGTTGCGTAGGAATTCGAAAAGCGATCCGTGATAGGCGTTGCCACCTGATTTCGTAAGCACGTTCACTTGAGTGCTCTGGTGGCCATACTCAGCCGGATAAACGCCCGTCTGGACTTTGAATTCCTGAATCGCATCAATGGAAGGAAGGGCAACATAGGAGTTGAAATTCACGTCCATGTTGTTGACGCCGTCGAGTGTGTAGTAGTCGTAGAAAATCCGTTGTCCACCAGCGGATATGGCCTGCAGGGCCCGGTCACCACCCTGGCGAGAACCGGCTTGCCCCGCAGCAGGCGAGAGCGTGTTTGCGTTAGGGGAGAGGGCGACCAGGTTCAGGTATTGACGGCCGTTAAGGGGCAACTCGGTGACCACTGTGTTTTCAATCACAGTTCCCACCGTTGCCGTTTCCGCTTGTAGGAGGGCCACGTTGGCGGCGACCTCAACTTTCTCACTGGTTTGACCCACTTGCAGCACGACGTCGAGACGAACCGTTTGCTGCACCTGAACCTGAAACATTTCGCTGATCGTGGACTTAAATCCCGATGCCTCAGTGCTCAGCTTGTAGTGGCCGGGCGGGACCGACGGGAAGCTGTAGAGGCCCGCACTTGTAGATACCGCCTGTCGCACCCCGTTCGTGTTGACGTTGACGAGCGTGACGGACGCTCCCGCCATCACTGCCCCTGATGTATCAGTCACAAGTCCCGTAACTTCGCCGAATGTTTGGGCGTGCAGTGCAGCCGCGAAAAAGATAATCAGCACCAACGCAATTTGCGAGATCCGACTTGAAGCAAGCGCGAGCCTCCTGAAAACCCCCCGAGCATCTCCCATGATTCCTCCAGCTCTCCGTATGTTTGTTTTGAGCAGCTAACTACAGAATTGCCGCCATTCATAACTGATCTTTCGCACGGCCCACGAAATCAGTCAGAAAAAGTCAGCAATCGTTGACTGGAGTGCAGCTTTTATCGGGGTATGTAATTTCTTGTCAAGCAGCTCTTGCCGCATTTGTTGTAACGCTTTGCATACACACTACTTAGCGACGTTAAGTGAGCTAACAAGAGTCTCATCTAATGAAACTTACAGCCCAATGTGGCGCAATGCTTGTAGCTGCAGTTTCACCTAATGAAACAATGTGAACGAGAAAAATACTCGCAATGAAGATTAGGCACAGCCGAGCTGCACATCGAAGTGAGGTTAATAGGCCGTAGATCGGTCTCACCGACCAGACACGGTTCGCGCCAGAGAAGTTAAGCCGAAGCAGAATCTTCTAAATTGACTCGATGTTTCCTTAGGCGGCCTCGCAATGAGAATCCCATAGCTCCGGATACGGCATTCGCAGCACCTTTGACCTCCCGAGCTAATGCGGCAACTCGATCGAGACTAATTCGCGCTACTGGCCCGGCCACACTGAGCGCACCAATCGCCACTTTGTCACTGTTGAGTATAGGGGCACTTACACAGCGGCAACCCAGCAAAGCTTCCTCGTTGTCAACCGCGTACCCCTGTCGGCGAACCTTGTCAAGCTCAGTGCGCAATTGAGGCAGGTTTAGGATTGTCTTCGAAGTTACGCGCTGAAAGACTATTCCGTTCAATGCTCGTTCATATTCGAGGGCCGGAAGGAACGCCGTGAGCACCTTGCCCAACGCTGCCACATGCAGCGAACGTCGTGTGCCGATTCGGGACACAAGACGAAACTCATGCGGGCTTTCCATTACATCTACATACAGCAGAGTACCGTGGTCTAAGACCCCCAGGTTAACTGTCTCGTGCGTTGATCTCCACAACTCGGCAAGGACAGGACGGGCCACAGCCTGAAGGGTTGCGCTCCTGCTCGCGCAAGCTGACATCTGCGCCAGTCTCGGTCCGATCAGGTAGGTTCCAGCCTCCGTTCGCAGAAGATATCCTTCGCGCTCGAGATGTCTCAAAAAGCGATGAGCGGTGCTCTTGTTAATCCTTGTAGCATCGCAAATGGCTTTCAAACCGAGGCCCACCGATGAGTTTTGCAAAGCTTCCAAGATGAGCAAGACTTTTGAAATTACACCAACTGTAGCGGACGTTGATTTTGTCGACACAGACGGCGGGACATCCCCTACTGGCGCGCCCTCCTCTCTTGATATTTCTTTCACGAAGCCCCCCTCTCACAAATGGCAATGTAAAGCAGCGCAAGAAACTAGCTTCATTGAAATAGCCTTGGTGCAAAGTCCTTGAGATCACGCCGCCAGGTTTGCCACTCGTGATCTGTTTCCGGCGATTCGTAAAATACGTGCTGAACGTTGGCCTCACTTAAAGAGTTATGCAGTCTGAGAAGGCCGGCCCGCATTCGCTCAGGCTCTTTTGTGCCGACACCCAACCACAGCAGGTGCACTCTTTTTGCGAAGGCGGCCGGGTCAGCAAATACTCCGTTGTAGTCGGTTTTCGGATCCAGTTTGCGGTCTCCAAGTACGAGCATGCCTCCGGCACCACTGAAGCCGCCAATGTAAGAGAAAAGATCGAGATGATTCAGGGTGATCTGGAACGTCTGCATGCCGCCCATAGAAAGCCCGGCCATAGCTCGGTGATCGCGATCTGAGAGGGTGCGAAAGGTCGAGTCGATGTAGGGGATCAGAACTTGAGTTACATCGTCCTCAAATGCTGCGGCCATGTCTTGCATGGCTTTCATCATTTCCGGAGAACCGAAAGGCTTTCCCGCTAAGTCCGGTGGAACTTGGCCGGCTCGCCTGGCATAGCCATAGGCCATCACCACGATCATTGGCTTGCAACTCTTGGCTGCAATGAGATTGTCGAGGATGAAATTGGCGTGTCCCTGCCAAACCCATCCAGTTTCATCTTCGCCGCCGCCATGCTGCAGGTACAGAACCGGATAACGCATCTTCGTCTGGGTGTCATAGCCGGGGGGGAGATAGACCAACGCATGGCGCCAGGTGCCCGTCACCTTCGAGTTGTACCAAACCTCGCGCACTTGGCCGTGCGGCACCTCTTGAATTGAGTAGTAAGTAGAGCCTGGCTCCGGGACTTCCACCATGCTGGCGTACTTGCCGCCGCCAAAAAACGCGCGACTATTGGTGTCGCTGACCTCGGCGCCATCAATGATGAACATGTAATAGTGCAGCCCTGGAACAAGAGGGGGAGTCGTAACCGTCCAGAAACCGTCAGCCTGCTTTTCCATGTCCAGCTTTGGTCCGCTCCAGAAGTTCAGCCGGACCTTGCTTGCATCGGGGGCTTTAACGCGCAATTGCACTCTGCCCGCGCTATCGACGCGCGGGTATTCTGCTCCCCAAACGTTCGTTTCCGAGGCGTGAAAATCGCTCGGCTCCTGCGCGCAACAAAATGTAGCCAAAAGAAGGATTGATATTGCAATCTGTTTCATGAGCCTCTCTTCTTCCATAGGACTGGAACAAAATAGATGTCAAACGGAAACTAAGCACGCCATGTGGGGGCGTGGAAAACCAATTGTCAGGGCTCCGTTTGCACTCGCAATGTTTATGCCGAGATTAGCCGGATAAACGAGTTCGGCGTTCGGGCTCACCATTGGCACTCTCACAATCGCGGGCCCATCGATTCGCCAGACTGCCAGTAGAGTTTGCTCAGCCGAGCGCATGCCCAAAACGACGGGGATTTCGCGATTCGTGACGTCGGAAGTACCAAATGGGTAGAAAGGTACCGCGGCGGGGATGCGCTTACGAAGGATTTCCTTGTAAATGCGAATTCCATTCGCGACCTGCGCAGATGCTTCTGGTGAAAGCAAATCAAGACGACCGCTCTGATGAATGCGGCACATCATTGCCGTAACCATGTTGAAGCTGGCCTGATCAGCGTCAGCATTGGCCAGGGGGTACGACCAAATTGCAAGTTGCTCCGGCAAGACCGCAGCAGACGCACCCACGAGGATTGCAGGCAACTTCAAGTAGTCTTCTTGGTCAGTCATGGACTGGACTTGAAGGCGGCTTAACATCGCATAGTCCATCCGCCCGCCTCCGCTGCCGCAGTTTTCAATGAACAAGTCGGGATATTGATTCAGAATGCCCTCTAACCAGGCAAGATGTGCACGATTGTGTTCGAGCAGACCTTGTCCGAAGCTATCGGCGTTAAGCTCTGTCCCCTGCAGTGAATCGACGTTGTAGTCCATCTTGATGTAACCCACGCCGTATTCACTCACCAATCGCGCGATCACCTGATTGAGGTAGGACCGGACCTCCGGATTACGGAAATCAAGCAGGAGCCGAGAATTCTTGAACACTCTCTTGCCATGGCGCATTAGGAACCAGTTATCAGGTTTTTGCGCCAGCACAGACTTCGCTCCTGCCACTTCTGGTTCAAGCCAGACACCAGGAATCATCCCAGCTTGGCGGACTCGATCAAGTACAAACTTCAGTCCGCGCGGGAATCGTGTGTCTGAGGGTCGCCATGCCCCAATTGTCTGACTCCAATCTTCATGCAGGTCGGCGTACCATCCGGCATCGATCACAAAGTATTCGCAGCCGGCTTTTGCGGCGGCGGCAATCATCGGCAACTCTTTCGCTTCGGTTGGATCACCCCATAGGCAATTCATGTAGTCGTTGAAAATGACGGAGCATCGCGAATTGTCGTGGCGCTCGTTTACGCAAACCGCGCGACGGTAGCGCGTCAATGCCGCGACGGCCTCGCCAAAACCCCCGCGTACGCACCCAATTGCGACGGGAACAGTCTCGTAGGTCTCACCAGGTTTCAGATTTTTCCATGCCGCCGAGTGCAAATCGTCCGGGCCACCGAGGTACGCATAAACGTCCTCGGCGTTGTTACCACGCTCTGAGGCGTTGGATATCTCCCAGTACCAGGACCCGTTGTGCTCGATCTGCCAGTACCAGATGAGACCTAGTTTGCTGTTCTCAGCCATCGCCATGGGCAAGTATCGTTCGGTGGACCAAGTTCCGACGCTTCCGGCGTGCGCTTCCGACCAACTCGTTCGCTCGTTCTCGACAAAACCCATTTCTGAAGGACGAAACGTATGCCACTGGCCCTCTGCCATCCAACTGTTGAAAGCAACATGGACGCGGAGTTCGCGGTCGTAATTCTGCGGGTCAGCAAGGCCGTGAAGCATCGCTGAACTTAAGAAGTCGATACCTGCGGGTGAACTCCCTTGGTTGGTAACGCGAGAAGATCGACGTACTACCGAAAGTCCGTCAAAAGCTTCATAAATCGACTCCACGCGCAGTCCCAACTTCGGATCGGTGTGCACAAACACCAGCCGCTTGCCTCGTGGCGTTGCCTCCTCGCGTTTTCCGGCAAACAGCAATCGAGCCCCGGGCTGTCCCATCCCAGATTTCATACCCTGGTCGGGGGAGTTTTCGCCGGTACATTGAAGTGCGACTTCTACACCAAGGGAGTTGTCGGCAAGGGTGCCACCCGCAGGGAGGATCCGCTTTTGGCGCAGCCTTCCGGCGGTTACATCGAAGCTAAAACTTAGATGGTCAGTCTCCCACTGAAAGGACGTTAGTGGGGCCTCAGCAGAGGTGCACCGCAAACCACCTGTAGCGAAAGCACCAACCGCGACCATACCGCTGGTTCCCAGGAATTTTCGACGGTCAAGAGGCATGTGAAACAGATGATCTGCGCGAGCTGATATCGGTAACTGTACCGAATGCAAATATCAGAGCAGGCGTCATTTGTCAAGAACGCGAGAAAAGAGGCGATTTCAACTGCAGTGTGGGAACTCTAGGCACGTGCGTTTGCTCGGAGAGCTGTATTCTTGACCACACGTCGCTGTGTTGATCGCCGCACAACCAGCTCTGGCCGAAATATTACGATCTCGGGTTTGGGGGGGATCTTTGAGTTCAAAATCGCAAGCGCAATCCTTGCAGCCTCCTGCCCGATTTTTCGGCTATGTTGATTGACGCTTGAGAGTGGCACGCTGAGCGCATCGTCGTAGTGAAGGTTCCCGCACCCAATGACAGCGATATCTTGAGGGATATCTAGACCTTGATCTAGTGCGTAGTTCATTGCCCCCATTGCCAAGGGGTCGTTAAAGCAGAAGAGTCCATCAGGTATCCGCTTGAGAGTCAAAAGCTCCCGCATCGCTTCTGCGCCGCGTTGCCTCGTCTCCACATCCCCTTTAGGTTCCGCAATTATGTAATCATCGATGACTTTCAGACCGCTTTCGATCAGGGCTTGTTTATATCCTTCCATCCTGCGAATTCCAGGGCTTGTCTCCGGCCCGCGAATGTGGGCAATCCTCTTGCATCCCATATCGATCAAATGCTTCGTCGCAAGCATTCCGACGGCATGGTCGTCAACGCCGACGAAGTTCGCAGAAAGGCCAGGCAACGTTCGGTCGATGAGCACAAAAGGTGTATTTTGCTTTTCAATTCGGAAGAACAGTTCGACCGTCGACCGACAGGATGCGATGATCACTGTGTCCAGCCGCCTTGCTAGCAACTGGCTAATTTCTTGTTCCTCAAGATCCGGGTCTTCGTCGGACGAGGAGATAATCAGGTAGTAACCGCTCGCCCGCAAAGCTTCGGACAAAGACTTGGCGATTTCTGCAAAAAATGGATGTAGTAAGTCTGGGACTACTAGGCCAACCAGGTAACTGCGGCCTGTCACCAAGCTCCGCGCCGCCAAGTTTGGGCGGTAATCGAGCTCCTTCACACGCGCAAGAACACGTTCCCGGGTTTCGTCTCCAACATCCGGATGATTGCGCAGGACCTTGGAGATCGTGATTACAGATACCCCCAAGTCTCTGGCGATGTCCTTCATTCGTGTGCTCATAAATGTTTTCCAGTATATAGAATACAAGATAATGTAGTCGAATTATTATCCGATTGACATCGATAACTGTACCGATTATTGTGCCTGTTCAGAAGTCTGAAAGTCGAATGGGAATGAAAGCCCAAATTGCTTTAGGCTTCTCCACTGGAGCGCGTTGAAGGCCCTCCTACTTCACAAGCCCGGACACGCCTCGATCGAGACCGTCCCGGAGCCGGTTGCCACGAACGGCGACATATTGCTGAGAGTCCGAATGGTCGGGCTTTGCGGAAGTGATTTGAATTCTTTCCGCGGCCTCAATCCACTCGTGTCGTTTCCGAGAATTCCCGGACATGAGGTTTGCGCCACGGTTATGCAGGGAAACATCAGTCTGCCAGCAGGCACCGATGTTGCTGTATCTCCTTACACCAGCTGCGGTGAATGTGCGTCCTGCCGACGGGGACGTACGAATGCATGTCAGTTCAATCGGACTCTTGGTGTCCAACGGGACGGCGCTCTCACCGAGTTCATTGCTATGCCGCCGCAGAAGTTGTACCCGGCAAAACTCCCACCAAAGGAACTTGCTTTGGTTGAACCACTCACCGTTGGATTTCACGCGGTGGCTCGCGGGCGAGTCGCAGCAGATGACACAGTCGCGATTTTTGGTTGCGGGGGAGTGGGGCTCGGAGCGATAGCGGCTTCGGACCTACGGGGCGCGACCACGATTTGTATCGATGTGGACGACGGCAAGCTAAACCTCGCGAAAGCTGCAGGCGGGAAACATACCATCAACACGCGTAAGGAGTCGTTGCATGACAGTCTGCGAGAAGCGACCGAGGGGCGGGGACCAGACGTCGTCATTGAAGCAATCGGCACGCCCGAGACATTCCGTGCTGCTGTGGAAGAAGTAGCGTTTACGGGCAGGGTTGTGTATATCGGCTATTCCAAAGAACCTGTGAGCTACGAGACCAAGCTGTTCGTGCAAAAAGAGTTGGATGTTATCGGATCGAGGAATGCTCAACCGGAAGATTTCCGAGCAGTGATCGGCCTGCTCGAAAAGCGAAAGTTTCCCGTGAACGAGGCCGTCAGTAGTGTGATTCCGCTTCAGGAGGCAGCAAGCGCCTTGCGTTCCTGGAGTGAGAACCCATCACATTTCAAGAAAATTCTCGTCTCCATCGATTAGGTCCTATGAATACTTACACCACAGATTCAACCGAGACAACGGGGGCTTCTAATCCGGGTGGATTGTTTCGCACTGCTCTGGGCGAAAACCTTGTTTCCATTTTCGTGTTGCTCACCTCGTTATTTTTGCTCTGGGGATTCTGCAACGGAATGATTGACATCCTGAATAAGCATTTTCAGGACACGCTGCACATCAACAAGGAACAGTCCGGACTGGTGCAGGCAGCGAACTACTTGGCCTACTTCCTGATGGCCATTCCCTCCGGTTTGATTGCGAAGAAGATCGGCTACAAGGGCGGCATTCTGGTGGGCTTGTCGTTAATTGCGGCCGGCGCGTTCTGGTTTATTCCTGCCACAAACATCGGAACCTACTGGGCATTTCTCCTGGGTTTGTTTGTCATCGGCGCCGGCATGACCTGCCTGGAGACAATAGCAAACCCGTACGCGACAGTGCTTGGATCGCCAGAATCAGGTCCCACCCGCATCAATATTGCACAAACCTTGAATGGCGCCGGCTGGATTCTCGGGCCTATCGTCGGCGGGTACTTTGCCTTTTCCTCAAGAGAAGGCACGAGCGCGAATGCTGGTCTCTCGACGCCATACATGGGCATCGGCCTCTTTGTAGTTGTTCTAATGATCGTGTTTGCAATGTCGCGGGTGCCAGACTTACACGTGAAAGATGAAAGTCATCGACCAGATCCGATACGGCGTTATGCGATGTTGCCGGGGTCTCAATTAGCGTTTGTTGCGTTGGTCCTAGCTGTGGTACTTGGGGTCCTGTACTTCTTCATTGCGCCCATTTTGCAAATGGTTTGGACGTTGCTTCGCGTGAATGAGCACTTGCTCCAGCCTGTGAAATATGCCTTGTTGATCGCCGCATATCTTGCTGCATTGTGGCTGGTTTTACGAAACTGGGACCTGTTCCGGCGAGCGCATTTCACTCTGGGCATAGCCGCCGAGGCACTGTACGTTGCCGCGCAGACCGGAATTTTTAGCTTCTTTGTGAACTACGTTCTAGAGAGTGATCTGGGGGCAACCCGTCTCCAGGCCTCGAGGTGGCTCGGAGCTATCGGCTTCGTGTTGTTCACGGCGGGCCGGCTGTGCGGCAGTGCCGTGATCAGTCGATTCAGGGCAGATCGGGTGCTCGCGATCTACTCAGCCGTCAACGTTGTGCTTGTCGCAATCACGATGCACGGCGGCAAGGCAGGGCTGTACGCCATGTTCGCCACATTTTTCTTTATGTCGGTCGGATTCCCGACGATTTTTGCACTCGCCATTCGCGGTTTAGGAGAACACACAAAGGTCGGATCGTCGCTGGTCGTGATGTCCATCGTCGGGGGAGCGATTGCACCGCCGTTCATGGGCCACATCGCTGACCAGCACTCCATGCGTGTTGGCTTCGTCGTGCCGCTGGTCTGTTTTGTCTTGGTCTCTCTCTACGGATTGTCGTGGGCAAAACTCAGCAGGCTTGATTCCTTACCCCGGATAGAGGAGTAGCAATGACTTCATTAGGTTCATCGGTCCAAAAGTTCGGCATGATTACGATTCTTCTGAGCACGAGTGCCTTCCTGCAGTCGCAGAGTGCTATTTCTCCGACGGCCTCAGAAGACCCGGAAAGAATTGATCAGCTCTGGCAGAAGGCGAGCAGTAAGTACGATTCGCAGCGCGCCGCTCTCTTGAATGTTGTGGACTCGGTTGATCGCCAGGGGCCGTTTCGAGCCGATTGGGAATCACTCCAGAAATATGAAGCCCCTGAATGGTATCGCGATGCAAAGTTCGGAATTTTTATTCACTGGGGGGCCTATTCCGTTCCAGCATTCGGCAGCGAGTGGTATCCGAGAATGATGTACGTGAAGGACTCCAATGAGTACAAGCATCACGTCCAGACCTTTGGGCCTCAAGACAAGTTTGGCTACAAAGACTTCATACCCATGTTTAAGGCTGAGCGCTTCGATCCGGCGGCTTGGGCCGAGCTATTCAAGAAGGCTGGCGCGAAATACGTCGTTCCGGTGGCGGAACACCACGATGGTTTTGCAATGTATGACAGCAGCCTGAGCGATTGGAGCGCAGCCAAAATGGGTCCACATCGTGATACGACGGGAGAATTGGCCAACGCCGTTCGCGCGGCAGGCTTGCATTTTGGCGTTTCATCGCATCGCGTCGAACACAATTTTTTTCTTGGGCCGGGCCGCTCAATTCATTCGGACGTTAATGACCCGCAATATGCCATGTTCTACGGTCCGGCTCACAACTGGGTCATGAATCCAGGGGGCACGCCGCTGAATAATGATTTCACCTACGTTTCATCCTCATGGGTGAATGATTGGCTTGCGCGATCAGCTGAGCTGGTTGAGAAATATCATCCGGACATCGTCTACTTTGATTGGTGGATTGGGCAGCCGTCGATTCGGCAGAACCTCACACGGTTTGCTGCGTTTTACTACAACAGTTCGCTTAAGTACGGCGATCACGTCGGCGTTATCAATTACAAAGATTACGCAATGCAAGAGCACTCTGGCGTGCTCGACATCGAACGCGGCCAGCTAGGCGACCTCCGCTTATCACCGTGGCAGACGGACACATCTGTCAGCAACAAGTCATGGGGCTACATCAACAACGACACCTTCAAGTCGCCCGAGTTTATCGTGAATCAGTTGATCGATATCGTCAGTAAAAACGGCAATTTGCTGTTGAACATCGGTCCGCGCTCGGATGGCACTATCCCCGAAGAGGTCCAGCAAGTGCTTCTAGACGTTGGCGCCTGGCTGAATATCAATGGAGAAGCCATTTACGGCACTCGTCCGTGGAGGACCTATGGCGAGGGTCCGACTAAAGTCACAGCCGGTACCTTCCACGATACAGATAGCGCGAAATACACTGCCGAAGACTTTCGTTTTACTACCAAACCAGATGTACTTTATGTCATTGGACTCGCATGGCCGGCAAGTGGTGAAGCAGTAGTTCACTCGCTCACGCCGACTGCTGGTAGCGAAGCACTGAAAAGTGTCGAGTTGTTGGGGAGCAACTCTAAGCTGGAATTCGAGCAGCGTGCCGATGGGCTACATGTTCGTGTACCTGCGCAATCTCCGGGCAAATATGCGTACGTGCTTCGATTGAAATTCGTTCATGGTGCGCAATAGGCGCTGAGGTTAAGGCCAAAGTTCCCAGATTTGGGATGCTTGTACCGCGTGAAAGCTTAGGTTGACTGTAGCGATGCCTCCAATACAACGCGAACGTTTGAATCAACTCGATGTCGCGAGACTTGCCAGGGTTTCCACCGCAACGGTTTCGCGGACAATCAATAACGTGCCCACGGTAAACCCAGTCCTCGCGCGGCGGGTGTTGAGGGTCATCGAACAGGTTGGTTATTACCCTAACACTCAAGCACGCGCCCTGGTTTCTGGACGTAGCCGAATCTTTGGCTTGCTCGTGTCTGAAATCAGCAATCCTTTTTTCCCCGAGATAGTTCAAACCTTCACCCAACTAGGCGTCAAGCACAATTACGAAATTCTCCTCACCTCGGTTGAGCGGGACGCAAACGGTCTCGAAATTGCCGCCCGAAGAATGATTGAGCGTCGGGTAGACGGGGTTGCAATCCTGACTTTTGGACCGGACGATTCCCTGATCGAAATACTCAAAAACGGATATGTGCCAGTGTTTTCCGTTGACATAGATTCACCGGAGCAGTTGCTCAAAACAGTTCACGTTGATTACCAGCATGGTATTCGTCAGGCAGTGCAGCACTTGGCTGCCTTCGGACATGTGCGCATAGCATTCGTCAGCGGCCCGCCGCTTTTGAGATCGGCGGCTACTCGCAAAACAGCGTTCCAAGACTGTATGACCGAGATCGGTTTGAAAACGTCACGGGAAACCTTCGTCCAGGGAGACCACACTTTGGAGGGAGGCATGAAAGCCATGAGGGAACTGGCTGCCATCCGGAATCCGCCTTCGGCCGTGGTTTGTTCCAACGATCTGACCGCAATCGGCGTAATGCGGCAGGCTTTCGAGCTGTCACTTGAGGTCCCACGGGACTTATCTGTCGTCGGGTTTGACGACATCCATTTGGCACAGTTCATGGTGCCTCCTCTAACGACTGTGCAGATGTCGCCGACAGAAATCGCAGATACCGCATTTAGGGCACTGCTTGAATGTATGGAGTGTGAGCCTCACCGATTCTCGCGGAATGTGAAGGTCATTAAGACGAATCTCGTGCTTCGACACTCTACCGCGTTGCTGTCTAAGCGACGCATGAAGAATGGTGGTACTTGACCGGTGAAAGTGGGCGGATTTACGCGGTTTACCAGTAATGCTCAGCGACTACCGTGGGCAACCCAGGAATATCGTTTACAACATTAGTGTGGAGCACTATCTGTAGGTTTTTCTGACTCCAATTGTTCGGTGCGTGCTTCACGAATTCCGCAATGAGTTGCGGGCTTGTCACGAACTCCCCTGCTGCGCGAGTGCCGGTATGATCCAAGCCCGCGACCGTCACCAGAACGGTCCCCGTCTTTGAGTCCAGGATGCGGGAGACGATTGCGTAATCCTCGCTGAACTTCCCATTGGAGAACTTCGGCCACCACGAGCGGGAACGGTCAAGGCGGTCTTGAACGTGCATCTGCGGGGAATCACCGTCCTCAAAGACAAAGCGAAGGCTATTCGTCATGTTGAGCGTCCAACTATTGTTGAATGCGCCGATCAACACGGCTGATCCCTCACGCAAATCGCCGAAAGAAAGATCACTGCCAAATCGCAAGTCAAAAGGATGATGACGCCCAGTCAGGAAAGAGGATATCTGCGAGGTTGACGAAGCATCGCCGATCGTCAAGTAGGTGTCCTGCACGGGAATAAAGTCCTCGCCGGCAAAATCCTTGAGTTCTTCTTGAGGCACCAGCATCTCGAGGCTCGGCGTTGCGTCCGAGCGGCGCGCATGGCTCTTGCGATAGCGGGCCCGGGCCGCTTCAGCGAGACGATAGACCCGATTGCTACCAGTGCATATCAATACCGGTCGTGAGTTCGCTAATACTGGCTCCCAAAAGAGATCCACAACATTCCTCGAGTAGATGGAAGTGCGGCCCAGTACCAAGCCGACAACGGCGGCTACGAGGGAGCCAGCCACCAAGATAAGCGGCCAGCGGGATTTTCGTTGCTTCGGGGGCGTGCTACCTGCCAGTGTATCTTGGTTCGCAACAGGCACCTCAAGAGGGGCTGATTCTACGACTAACGCAACATGCGACGAGGCCAACTCCGAGGGTCGGAACTGTGCTTTATACGAACCGGTCGGAATATCAATCTTCCACTTCTTGGGAGCATTCTGCGCCTGATAATACTGCGCTAAACGCTTCCTGATGTCAGCCGCGCGAAGTCGAACTACTGGATCTTCGCTAGTATCGTAGTTGGGAACACGCCCAAACACCTCAATTCCGATGACACGCTCACGAAGCGACTCCTCGGTTCCGGCCAGGCTGTGCTCCACGATGTAACGGAACAGGTCCTGGCATTGGCGGCTAGTACGAAAAGGGACGCTGTGAAGAATGTCCTCAACTTGCTCTTGAATCTCGCCTCGGGCACCAAATGGAACAAGTTCGAGAATCGAATTGTGATGAGTCGCCAAGGGCCCTCACTACCAGATTTTGTCTTCCGGCGTTTCGAAGAGTGACGGTAGTGTACCGCTACAGTTACCGATGTCAACGTTCTTTTATCTTGACCGCTAATCCATTGTCAACACAAGATTTTCGACGGCCTTCCGCCGTACGCTACCGTAACCGACCTAGACAGAATCAGCCAATCGAAGGTATCGGTTTGGGTACCCGCGCTCTGACGCGCCTATGTGGCCATGTAGCTCACGAGGGTCACGAGCGCTCCGGGTATCCAAGAATAAGGAGCCCTTCGCAAATGCCGAAGCTTCGGAGTCTCTCCCTGCTTCTTCTTTCCGTCGTCGCTGCCTTTGCGATCAGCATAGCCGTATCGATCGCGGAGGGGCAGACGCTCGCTTCCACGGCCACCTTCACAGGTTCAGTGTCAGATTCTTCCGGGGCGCGGCTAGCGAACACCAATGTCGTCTTGAGCAGTCCGGAGAAGGGGGTTACCCGAGCGTTCAAAACTGATGCCGAAGGGAATTTTTCTTTTGCCCTTCTCCCAGCTGGAACATACAGTCTGTCCGTCTCGGCGGCGGGTTTTAAGACCTTCAAACAGGAAGGGATTGCGCTGGAGGTCGGACAGTCCGCCAGCCAGAGCGTAACGCTTAGCATTGGGGCCTCCGAGCAGATCGAGGTGAACGCAACGGCCGCGTTGCTGCAGACAGACAATGCAAACGTCGGTGCCGATGTCTCCACGAAGCAGATTACTGAATTGCCGCTGAATCTCCGGAACGTGTTCAATTTCGTGGAGTTGAACTCATCGGTCAACAACTTGTCGCAAAGGCAGACCATTTCGTCGGGTGGACAGCAAGGTTCAGCCGATCAGGACGTCTCATTCTTCAATTTTGGCGGGGGTTACTTTGGGACGACGGCGTTTCTTCTCGATGGCGCGTGGGATGCGAGCGAAGGGTGGGGCGGCGTAATTTACGTACCATCACCAGACAACGTGCAGGAGTTTAAAGTCCAACAAAATACATTCACTGCGCAATACGGGTGGAGCACTGGAAACGTCATCAACGTCGTGACTAAGTCCGGTGGCAATGCACTGCACGGAGACGTTTACGACTACCTGCGCAACGGGGCGCTCGACGCGAACAACTATTTCAATAATCTGAATGGGAATCGGCGACCAAATTCACATCGCAATCAGTTTGGCGTTGCCGTTGGGGGACCAATCTATATTCCCGGTATCTACAGGCAACGGGACAAGACCTTCTTCTTCTTCAACTTCGAGGGCCACAGGGACCACAACGCAGGGCAATACGCAGGGACCGTGCCAATCCCAACTTTCCGCAGCGGGGACTTCTCGGCATTATTGGGTGCCCAAGTCGGGACCGATGCTTTGTGCAGGCCGATTCTGGCGGGACAACTTTACGATCCGTCCAGCACCCATCAAGTTATGGCAACATGTGGGCCGAATACGGGCAGCACGGTGTTTATCCGGGACCCAATCGCTGGAAACAATCTTGCCAACTCCACAAATGGGATTAATTCCATTGGCCAGGCGCTGGTCAACTACTACCCAACGGCGCTTAACAATTCGTTGACCAATAACTGGAGTGCGTCAGGGCTCCTGGCGGACTATTCGGACGAGTATAGTGGCCGCATTGATCACAACATTAGCGATAAGACGCGGCTCTACGGACGATATTCCTACAAGAAAGAATATAAAGATGAAGAGGCTACTTTCTTTGGCGCTAGCGATCCGGCTGGTCCAGGGCAGAGAAATCCCAACAACCGTTGGAACATCGGGGTTGGCCTCAGCCAGGTATTTAGTCCTACTTTCACAATGAGCGTCAATCTGGGTGGCATGAAATGGGTGGAAGGTAACGACATGCAGAGCAAAGGCTTTAAAGCCTCTTCGCTCGGTTTGCCCAGTTTCATCGACACGTACTCGCCTCAGTTTCCTATTATCACTGTGGCAAATTATCTGCCCGAAGGGCCAGTCGCGGGGGCCGGGCAGGGAGCATTTCCACGCTCTGCTGCCAGCGGATCCGTTGATTTCGTGGAAGTACGAGGAAAGCATCAATTATCGTTCGGGTACATGGCTGTCGCTACCGATGAGAACGGCGGTCGTTTCCATTTCACGCCGTTTAATTTCAATAATCTCTTCACCGCTGGGCCTGATCCCACCAGCCCGACTTCGGGAACGGGTGATTCGGTCGCTTCGATGATGCTGGGAGTGCCTGCCAGCGGGAATACCGGCATCGCTATTTCGGGAGTGACCCGCACCTGGTTTCATGGTTTGTATCTGCAGGATGACTGGAAAGCCACACGGAAGCTAACTTTGAATTTAGGTCTCCGCTGGGAAGTACAACGCCCGGTAACCGATCGCTATAATCGCCAGGCCTCGTTTGACTACAACGCTGTCAACCCAATTAGTACAGCTGTCGGGCAAAACTACAAGGGCGAGCTCCAATTTGCCACCTCCGGCCAGCGCGGACTGTTCAACACCAATTACAAGAATTTTGCGCCTAGAATTGGATTTGCCTATCAACTAATGCCGAAGCTGGTAATGCGCGGAGGCTACGGTGTTTTCTATCCTCCGAGCTACCGCGGAACTGGTCCGGCGCCCGGATTCAGCTCTGACACTCCTTATGTCGCCTCGAATGACGGCGGTTTAACGCCGGCAAATACCTTGAGCACTGCGTTTTCAGGTGGACTCATACCCGTAACTGGAAATACGTTGGGCGGTTTAACCAACGTGGGGTTCAGCGTGACCGCGGTCTCCCGCAGCCGCAAAATGTACTACGATCAGCAATGGATGTATGGATTCCAGTACGCGCCTACATCAAATGACGTTCTGGACGTGACGTACATTGGGAACCACGGCGTTCATGTCACTGCCAGTGGCCTGAATCTGAATCAGATTGATCCCAAGTATTTCTCCATGGGCAACTCTTTATTGAGTCAGGTTCCAAATCCGTTTTTTGGCACCATTGCATCGAGCGGCTGCAGCCTTGATCAGCCCACAATCGCTCAAGGGCAGTTACTAAGGCCCTATCCGGAATTCTGCGATATCAACGAAAACCAGGATCCCGCGGGGAGTTCCAGCTACAACGCCCTTGATGTCAACTATACCCACCGAGTCTCGAATGGTCTCACGTTGTTAGCCTCTTACACATTCTCAAAATTTATCGATAACGTGGGTGGACCCGAAAACTGGGCTTCCGCGTCCGCGAACTTCTCTGAGAACATCCGCAATGTGTACAACCTCGCCGCGGAGAAATCAGTGGACGCGACTGATACCCCTCATAGCTTCGTTCTGAGCTATGTATACGAGTTGCCGGTCGGTAAGGGCAAAAAGTTCGGCTCGGGCATGAACGGAGTCGCAAATGCCATTGTCGGTAACTGGCAGACCTCCGGGGCTCTGACCCTAAAAGAAGGCTTTCCACTCACCGTTACGAGTTCAGGGAACGGACTCAACTATTTCGGGGCGGGCCAGCATCCGGATGTTGTAGGCGACTACCACATCGCGAATTCAAGCCGCAACGCCTGGTTCAACACTTCGGCTTTCGCGGTTGCTCCCGCGTGGAGTCTTGGCAATGCTCCCCGCTACTTCTCCGATCTGCGCGCACCCGGCTATAGGAACTGGGACGTCAGCATTCAGAAGTATTTCCCGTTTCAGGAAAGATTCCGGTTCCAGTTCCGCTTAGATATGTTCAATATTCTCAACCACACCAACTACTACAGCCCAAGCACGTTTATGGGTGGAGGGTTCGGCACGATTACGCAAGCTTGGACGCCCAGGCAGATGCAAGCAGCACTGAAATTCTACTGGTGACGCGTGCGGAGGATCTGGGTCAACATCGTTGCAGGCTGTGTCACGGCTTGCCTTCCATCGGGTGTGCTGCTTTCGCAGCACTTCGATGCATTTGAAGCCCTTTTGGCCTCGGCACAACAAGCCCAGGCCAGGAGCGACTTTAAAAATGCTGCCGAGTTCTACAGGCAAGCCGTAGCTATTCATCCCGAAATCGCTGAGATTCAGGCGAACCTCGGCTTGATGTACTACCAGACGGGCAAAGACGAAGATGCGGCACTGGCATTCCGCCAGGCTATTCGCCTGAAGCCATCGTTGTTCGTCCCAACTTTGTTTCTTGGGCTCGACTACCTAAAGCTCAAGCGATGTAACGAAGCCATCCCTCTTCTCAAGAGAGCTGCTGTTTTAAACCCTACCGATGTGCAAGTTCAACTCGCCCTGGGACAGGCCTATGCGGTCACTGGGAATACCCGGTTGGCAATTCGTTCGTACGTACGAGCAACGGAACTTGATTCGACGAATACCGACAGTTGGTATCGCTTGGGAATGAGTTATCTGGAGCAAGTTGAATCCGACGCACGGATTTTGCTGACTCGATACAAGGATTCGGGTTACCTCAGGGCGCTGATGGCGGACAACTTCTTCGACCAACGTGCGCTCATACAGTCTGCGGAAGCATACAAAAGGGCGTTAGCATCCGCAGAGTTTCCTCCCGAAACGCACGCGAACTACGGGTTTGTACTGTTAAATCAGCAAGACCTAGTAGGAGCAGAGCGCGAACTGAATGCCGAGCTCAAAACGAACCCAGGATCCCTCACGGCACAACTCGGTCTCGCCCGCCTTCAGGTTGAGCAAGGCGCCAGCGAGAAGGCGGCGAACGAGATTCAGGAAATCTGGGAAGCCGATGCTGATTTCTTTCGAGCTAATGTTGCGAAGTTAAAGGCCGGACTAAGTCACTCTCGGAGGTCCGCCCTGCAGAAGGTTCTGGAAAGGAAGCAGATGGGAGTAGAGGTGTCGAGGGAAATCCTTGTTATTCTCGGGGACGGTTCCCCGGGGCATGTCGACGAGCAAAACACAGTCCATGCGCGGGAATTGGACGACCGTTCAGATAAGCCGGGGCACGGTACCGCTGCCGAATCGTATGCCAAAGGCAGGTATCGCTTATGCAGGGATCGCCTGGCGCCGCGACTCCAAGTGCTTCGCCCTGATGACCTTCAAGTCCTCGCGCTGTGCTCTTATTTAACTGGAGATTATCGTCTTGCTTTTGATTCATCTGAAAAACTCGCTCTGAGACCCGGGACAGAAGCAGAGGGATTGTACTGGGAAACAAGGTCGGCACAGAGGCTCGCTCCGGAAGCTCTGGGGTACGCCAGCGCACTCGATTCCGGTTCACCAAAATTGCATGTTCTATTGGGAGACCTGTATCGTCAGCGGAATTTCTTTCCTAGCGCAGAACAGGAATACCAGAAAGCTTTGGCGCTCGTGCCCAACGATACGGGTGCTTTGTTCGGTTTGTCCCTGGCACTGCTTGCGGACAACCAGCTGGATCAAGCCTCAGACGTTGCTCAGAGCGCTCTGAAGAACAATTCAAATGATCCGGAACTAAATGCCGTTATGGGAGAGATCCTCTGCGCTCGCAATGATTTTTTTGAAGCAGAGGCGTACCTGAAGAGAAGTCTGAATACGAAGCCGGAGTATGTCTCTCATGTGCATGCGCTGCTGGGGAGTGTGTACGCGAAGACGGATCGGACGCAAGAAGCCATTGCGGAGTTGAAGCTTGCACTCTCGGACGACAAGGACGGCCACATTCACTATCAGATTGCCCGTCTCTATTTGAAGGTGGGCGATCGAAACTCGGCCAACGAAGCATTCGAGATTTCAACCCGGCTACGCAGTGAAGGCTTGAACCGCGCAGCTGTCTCGATGCAGCAAACTCCAACCGAGGAGGAGTCGCAATAAAGCCTCGTCACTTCTGCCCTAGAGGAATGAAACTGAAACATGACCAGAAAATTCGGCGTTCCCATCTTCTTCTTTCTTATTGTTAACTCCGTGGCTTGGGCCGGAAGTCAGCCTGGATTTGCCATTAAACAGTCTCATCCCGATGCGAATGGCATCACTTTCGATACGGTTGCCGGGAGAATGCGGATCGAGCTTTGTGGAGACCGCGTTGTACACGTAATCGCCAGTTCAACTTCGGAGATCCCGGCGGCGAAGGTTCCTGTCGTGGTGGGGTCATGTCACGTTGACGGTGTTCAGGTTAAGACAGGGAAAGCGGTAATAAGTATCTCCGCGGCGGCCATAACCGTGTCAGTGAGCCGCAGTAGCGGGGCGATAAGTTTCATTTCGAGGGATGGCAGGACTGTGTTGGCCGAACCTAGCCATGGTGGCAGGAAATTCGACGTACCGTCTGTGTATGAAGCCAAAACGTGGCAAGTTCAACAAACATTTCTTTCGCCGTCCGATGAGGCGTTATATGGTCTAGGGCAGCATCAGGAAGGTCTCTTCAACGTGCGGGGCATTCCAATTCGGCTTCATCAGGCGAACACCAACATCTCGATTCCATTTCTCTTGTCGAGTAAGGGATACGGGCTGCTTTGGAATAATCCATCATTGACCGACTTCAACCCTGCCGATCAAGTTATTTCAATTGACGCAGGGACCGGAACGGGTAAGTTCACCACCAGCGCGCAAGGTCCGTACGGGTTTCTTTTGAGCAGTGACAACAAAGATCAGCTCACCGTCGATGTGAACGGCCAGCACGTGATTGATCTGCAGAATATGTGGACTCCTACATCCGCCTCGGGTTTCGCGGCCTTGGAGGCAAATAAGGAGTACGAGGTCACTGCTCATGGCGGACCCGCGGGCGTTCAGCTGGCATTGCGGCAACCCCAAGACACGACCACCTTCCGCTCGGAGGTGGGGCAGGCGATTGATTATTACTTCTTCTACGGACCTGACCTGAATCGTGTCATTTCCGAGTACCGGCAACTCACTGGGGAGGCACCCCTGTTTCCAAAATGGGCTTACGGGTACTTGCAGTGCCGTGAACGTTATCACAGTCGGCAGGAAATCCTCGATATCGCGGCCGAATTCCGCAAGAGAAACATTCCAGTCGACGCCCTCATTCAGGATTGGCTGTACTGGGGCAAATATGGCTGGAGTGCAATGAAGTTCGATGAGGACTACTATCCGCACCCAAAGGAAATGCTTGACCAGATTCATGCGAGCAATCTGCACATGATGATCTCCATCTGGTCACGTTTCGGCGAACAGACAGATGTATATAAAAGGATGGCTTCGGAATCGCTCTTAATCCCAGGTACTCCTTGGACAGATTTCTTTAATCCCGAGGCGCAGAGGGTCTTTTGGTCGGAGCTTAATCGAGGAATCTTCCAGCATGGAATGGATTCCTGGTGGATGGACGCTTCAGAGCCGGAATTCGACATATTGAAAGGGAAGCGAACATTCCTGGGTCCTGGGGAGTCAGTACGCAACGCCTATCCGCTATATGTGACGAGGGCGATTTATGAGGGACAACGTGCAACGACAGACCGAAAGCGAGTCATGATTCTGACCCGTTCAGCGTTTGCTGGACAGCAAAGAAACGCTGCCGCCTCATGGTCAGGAGACATCAGCGCAAACTGGACCACGTTCAAAAGCCAGATTGCCGCCGGCCTGAGTTTCGGCATGTCAGGGATGCCATATTGGACTACTGACATCGGTGGGTTCTTCCGACCTGACAATCAATACACGTCGGATAAGTACCACGAACTTCTCATTCGCTGGTTTCAGTACGGTTCGTTCTGTCCCATTTTCCGCGTACATGGCTACAAATCGAATGCGGAGCTTTGGAACTACGGACCTGAAGTCGAAAAGATTCTTACACGGTATGACGAGTTGCGCTATCGCTTGCTGCCGTACATCTACTCGTCAGCATGGGGTGTCACGGACAAAGGCGAGACGCTCATGCGTGCGCTTCCCCTGGAGTTCTCTCGGGATTCCGAAGCGCGAGGAATATCGGACCAGTTCTTGTTTGGTCCCGCCTTGCTGATCAGCCCTGTCACTGAGGAGGGAGCAACCCGGCGCAATGTGTATTTGCCCGCGGGAGGTGACTGGGTTGACGTCTGGACGGGCAAACGCAGCAGCGGCGGCCAAACCATCACCGCCGCAGCGCCGCTTGACAGGATGCCTCTTTATGCGAAGGCAGGGTCAATCATTCCCTTTGGGCCATCTGTGCAGTTTGCGTCAGCAAAATCAGACCCGATTGAACTGCGCGTCTACGGGGGAGCTGACGCGGATTTCACGTTGTATGAAGACGAGGGCGACAACTACGATTATGAGCGCGGTGCCTATACCAGTATTCCTATACATTGGGACAACCGCGCCGGGAAACTCACGGTCGGAGGGCGCCTAGGAAGTTTCCCGGGAATGCTGGGGAGTCGGATTTTTCGAGTCTCGATGGTCAGAGAGGGGCAGGGAACCGGAATTGACCCGAGTTCTCATCCGGACGCTGTCATTTACTATTCTGGCAAAGCAATTTCAGTGCACGTTCCGCCCCCGCTTATGAACTAGCTGACGCACATTGGGTCGGAAAGGAAGACTCCACAACGAAGAAAACAGCTGGGGCCTTTCTTTCAGGGCCGCTCCTTTAGCTGCCGTCTAGAACTCTGGGGACTCCCCGAAAGTCAGAATTCGCAAGGTGGGCAGGTCTGTCTTCACATCGAGCACAAAGCCGCCAGCGGCTTTCAGCGGGCAATGCCAGCGGTAAAGTGGCCGCGTTCAATTCCGCGATGCTGAGGCGTTGTTTTGACAGTCTTTAATTTGAGCTTACTTCGCCGGCGCTTCGAGGGCAGCCAAAACGTAGATCGTCATTTTATACAGCTTGATATTGGCATGCTCTGACACAAGATTAATGCCGCCATCTCCAACTTCTCCGAGTGCCACATTTTTCATCGACACGGGACGGCTAGACATCGTCGGGAATATCGGGGATCGCCGCGCTCGTCGCGGTGATCTTAGCGTTAGCAACTACCGCACCCCACTGATCGGTAACGGTGCCGACTAGTGTTGTTTCCTGGGCGAATGCGTGAATTGAGGCAATCGCCAGGAACGCGCCGATTAAACGAACAGGCGAACTGCACGGATGAATGTGCAGTCTTTCATGACCACCTCCGAGAAATTGAAATTTGAGAGTAGGACGGCACTCCTGCGCGTTCTCGCCAGGGACACTTCCATGGGATCCTCCTCGACGTATTTCATTGAACCGATGGAGATATCGGTACCTGTAGCGCTAATACTTGTGGCATTGATTTTTAGCGCTGTTGGGGCTTGGTTATCAAGCAAAAACGGTGTGCTAAATCGATATCTACATCGATTTAGTCAATTCTAGCTGTGTGGTGGGGAGACCCTTGACTCGCCTGCTAGAATGAGGAGTTTCGTTACCGGTAGCGATTTAGACAAATGTCATTGGATAGACGGAAGTTTCTGCTTTTGGGAGGTGTGGCGGCGTTCTGCCTTTTTGTGCCACCCGTGTCAGAACGGGCGGGCGCCGTCGAGAACCCTAAGTCGTTTCAACGGAAGACCAAGGATCTGATTCGTAGCTTCGAAGTAATAGCCGGGAGATCGCGGCCGTGCCCTTCTATCGTTACGAAATCGTAAAGCGCCGATCGCCTTGGGAATGCAGTCACCACAGCAAACATTACTCGCGGTCTGGAAGATCGATGCCGCCGCTGACTACGAAAATCCTAATAGAAAGCACCAATCCAAAGCTCATTTACCCAAGTAATCTGGGCATCAATGTCAGGAGCATAGGCGGAGGTATCAGATCGAGTTTCCGCAGCCTCAGATCGCTTGCTTATTTTCCGCATGAATGTTCCCGGCGCTTGACAAAGAATCGGAGAAATCAAAGTGATTTCAAGAACAAACAGTGGGGCTATTCGGGAAAAGGTGTTGCTTGTATTCCTTGGTTTTTTCTCGATACTTGCATTCGCTCAAGGACAAACGAGCGAAGGGAAGACCGGTCAAGCAAAACCAGTCGCAGTGAACATTGATGTTTCTAAGACCGCACCTGCCACCTCTAAATACGAGTTCGGCATGTTCATCGAGCACATCGGCACGCTCATTTATCGCAGCCTCTGGTCCGAAATGCTCGATGACCGTAAGTTCTACTTCCCGATCTCTTCGAAGGAACCCCAAACTCAGGGACGACCGGGGTTCCCTGGCATGCAGCTCCGCAAATGGCGCCCAGTCGGACCTGACGAAGTCGTTGTCATGGACGAAGAGAACTCCTTCGTTGGCGACCATAGTCCGAGAATTCAGCTCGATCCCTCGATGCCGCATGGTATCCAGCAATCCGGCCTGGCGTTGGTCAAAGGCAAAAAATACGTTGGACGAATCTACCTACGCGGCGCACCAGGCGCAAAGGTAAAGGTCACTCTGATTTGGGGAGACGGCGCGAGCCATCGTCAGGCGATTTCCATGCCGGGGCTTTCTGATACCTATAAAAAGTTTCCGCTCAGTTTCACCTCGAGTGCCGATGCTGACGAGGCTATCTTGGAAATCACAGGGACGGGGACGGGTCATTTTCGCATTGGCACCGTTTCGTTGATGCCCGCAGATAATGTCCGCGGATTTCGTCCCGACACGACTGCGCTTCTTCGCCAGGTGCATTCCGGCTTCTGGCGGTTGCCTGGCGGGAATTTTCTTTCCGACTGGAGCTGGTACGATTCAGTCGGCGACCCGGACAGGCGCCCTCCCATGTTCGACTACGCGTGGAACGCCATGCAGACCAATGACGTTGGGCTCGATGAATTCATGACGCTCTGCAAGCTGATCGACGTAGAACCGTACATTACCGTGAACGCTGGTTTCGGCGATGCGCATTCTGCAGCGGAAGAAGTCGAATACATGAATGGGGCCGCGAGCACACGGTTCGGGGCTATCCGGGCGCGAAATGGTCACCCCGCGCCCTATCACATTACGTTTTGGAACATCGGCAACGAGCCTTATGGTCGTTGGCAACTCGGCCGAACAGACCTGAAGTACTACGTTCTCAAGCACAATGAATTCGCGAAGGCGATGCGCAAAGTTGATCCATCCATTACGCTCCTGGCATCCGGCAATATGTTGGAGCCAATGGACCTGATCGGCGAACCGCGCGCGAAGAATGTGGACAACATCAAGGGCCTTGAAGGCACGCCTGAGGATTGGACCGGCGGCATCCTTGAGCACAGTTGGGGCAACTTCGATGGCATCACCCAACACTGGTATGCGCGGCCCGGCCGGCACTTTAACGTTGAAAAAGCAAAAAGCTTGCCGTCGGATGCACCTACCGACGCCGGATATGACAACATAGAGCAATCGCCACTCGAGTATGCGCGCTACCCAGCCAACATCGTGCGTTTGAAAACTCAGGAATGGCAACGGTACCAGGGGCGCTTCCCGGCGCTGCTTGATAAGCACATATTCTTATCGATCGACGAGTATGCCTACTTTGGCGGCAACTTCAATCGTACCCCTGACCTAAAACTCGCCCTCGCCTACGGCATGATCTTCAACGAGATGCTCCGGCACACCAACTTTCTCACGATGTCGGCGCATACCATGGGCGTTTCGACACTCGATTACACGCCAACGGCTGCAACGCTGAACACAACAGGGCTTGTTTTCAAGCTCTACAGTACCCTCTTCAAGCCCGGGTCTGTACCGGTGGACCTTTCGGGTAACTCGCCACAACCGCCGCCGAAATATCCTGTCGGCGGCGATCAGCCTGAGACAAACTCAGGCAGCCCCACGTATCCGTTCGATATGTTTGCGGCGCTGACGCCCGATCACAAATTGCTCAACCTTGCCGTGGTGAATGCGACTGAAACACCACAGCCATTCGATCTAAACGTTGTTGGCGGTAGGCTCGCCAGCGGAGCGAAAGTTTGGCAGTTGACCGGGAGAGGTCTCGATTCTGCCAATAAGGCTGCAGGAGAACCGCAGGTCGGGGTGAAAGAAATGCCGATCGATAACACGCGGACGCTCTCGGTTGCACCGATTAGCGTGAGTATCTACTCGTTCCCAATGCAGTAGCTGGAAATTAGCTGAGAACGAACCCCAGGAGGACGTGCCTTGCCTACCATGACATTCGCTCGTGTAGCGACCCTCACATCAACTCTTGCCTTGGGTCCTTTACTTTTGGCCCAACTGCAGACCGACATACCTCCCGCTGTTCCCGGTGCGAAGCCGGTTGCGGCGGAGCATATCAAGGTTCATGGAGCGGCATTGGAGGGTAATTTGGAAGGCGATGCCGTCGATCGCGATGTGTTTGTATTTTTGCCGCCAAGTTATTCCAAAGAAAAGTCGCGACGCTATCCGGTCGTTTACGCCTTGCACGGCTACTCGATCGGAGCCGAGCAGTGGACGCACGAAATTCATGTTCCGCAGGCCATCGAAGGCGCCTTTGCTCTAGGCGCGAAAGAGATGATCGTTGTCCTGCCCGACTCTAAAACACTGCACAACGGTTCGATGTATTCAAGCTCAGTTACCACCGGAGATTTCGAGCGCTTCATTTCACACGATCTGGTTGCTTACATCGACGCCCATTATCGGACCATTCCCGGGCGCGCGGGCCGCGGCCTGGTTGGCCACTCCATGGGAGGCTACGGCGCAACACGCATCGGCATGAAGCACGTGGATGTTTTCGGGGCGCTTTACATCATGAGCCCTTGTTGCTTAGCACCACGACAGGGTGGATCGGCTAATCCCGAACTGGACAAAGCGTTGGAGGCGGTGAAGGCGCCGGAGGATTCGGCAAAGCTGCCGTTCTTTCCTCGCGCCATGCTTGCCAGCGCGGCAGCATGGTCGCCCGATCCGAAGAACCCGCCGCTTTATCTTGATCTCCCGACAAAAGACGGCCAACCACAGCCTGATGTTCTCGCGAAATGGGCGGCGAATGCGCCCTTGGCTTTCATCGATCAATACGTCGGCAATCTCCGTCAATATCGAGCGATCGCCATTGATGTGGGCGACCAAGATGGTCTAAAGGTCGATGCCGGCAGGTTGCACGACGTTCTGGACAAGTATGGAATCCAGAACAGCTTCGAAACATATTCCGGTACTCACACCAGTAGAGTGGCCGATCGTTTTCAGAATTACGTGTTGCCATTCTTTAGCAAGAACCTCTGTTTTGAAGCAGATTGTCGTTAGGCAATTCTTGACACGGGGAGAAGAGATGGGTCGCTTAAGGAAACTCACACTCGCAGCCTTAGTGCTTTGCATTCTGTTCATCGGTGTCGCAGCTGGGCAGGACGATACCAATCTTCCTTACAGGAACACCAAGTTGTCACCCCAGGAGCGAGCTGCAGACCTGGTGCACCGCATGACACTTGAGGAAAAAGCCTCGCAGCTCGTGAATCAGGCTCGGGCAATTACGCGGCTCAATATTCCCGCCTACGATTGGTGGAGCGAGGCCCTGCACGGCGTCGTCGCCGATGGCACAACCGAATTTCCCGAGCCCATCGGTCTTGCGGCAACATTCGATACGCCTCGCATCCATGAGATGGCGACAGCAATTGGCACAGAAGGTCGCATTGTCCATGTTCAAGCTCTACAGGATGGAAACTCAGGTTTTTTCCGCGGCCTGGACTTCTGGGCACCCAACGTCAATATCTTCCGCGACCCGCGCTGGGGCCGCGGTCAAGAGACCTACGGAGAAGATCCTTTCCTGAGCGGGCGCATGGCCGTGGCATTCGTCACCGGGATGCAGGGAGACGATCCTCATTATTATCGCGTGATCGCTACGCCCAAGCATTTTGCGGTACATAGCGGGCCTGAGCCCACGCGTCACTTCGCTGACGTGGACGTCAGCAAACACGACGAGCTTGACACGTACACCCCCGCATTTCGCGCCGCGGTCGTCGAAGGCCACGCGGACTCTGTAATGTGCGCCTACAACGCCGTGAACGGCCAGCCAGCTTGCGCCAGCGAATTTCTCTTGCAGCACTCGCTTCGTGGGGCTTGGCATTTCGAGGGATATGTAGTCTCGGACTGCGATGCGGTTCGCAATATCTTCAGGGATCACCACTATCGTCCCACTCAGCCCCAGGCATCGGCTGTCTCGCTGCAACGCGGCATGGACAATGAATGTATCGACGGTCCGGGCAAAGTTACCGATGATCACGACTACAAACCGTATGTCGAGGCAGTGCAGCAGGGGTATCTTCCCGAGAGCGCGATTGATACTGCGCTCGTTCGATTGTTTACCGCGCGTATCAGGCTCGGGATGTTTGACCCGCCGGAGATGGTGCCCTACAGCAAGATTGAAAAAAGCGAGCTTGACAGCGCAGCGCACCGCGCACTGGCGCGACGAATGGCGAATGAATCGATGGTGCTGTTAAAGAACGATGGTGTGCTGCCACTGAAGTCGGTCAAGCACATCGCCGTCATTGGGCCGTTGGCGGAGCAGACGGCGGTCCTGCTGGGCAATTACAACGGCACACCGACACACACGGTCAGTGTGCTTGAGGGAATGAAAGCGGAGTTCCCAGCAGTAAAGATCACGTACGTGCCTGGAACCCAGTTCCTCTCGCATCAGGGAGATCCGGTCCCGGCCTCCGCGCTCACCACTCCGGATGGCAAGCCCGGCCTAAATGCCGAATATAGCTCGCGCCCAAGTTTTGAGGCCACACCTACTACACTCGTCTCTCGGGTTGAATCCGGGGTTAAATTGACCGACGCCGAGCTTCCTGAAGAAGCAAAGGCGACGAAAACTCTCGCCGTGCGGTGGACGGGCCTTCTCCATGCCACCATTACCGGCGATTATCTGCTTGGCATTAAGGCGGACGGTTTTGCCGGCGTCTCAGTGGACGACAAGCCGGTGGCGCAGGGATGGGGCAACCAGACCCATATGGGCCAGGTCCATCTCGAGAAAGGGCATGCCGCAAAATTAGAAGTGAGGTATTCCCGTTTTGGCGAAGGGAAACACGAGGCACAGCTCATCTGGGCTCCGGTCAATAACGCTCCCGACCCTGCAGCTATAGCCGCGGTAAAGAATGCGGACGCGGTTGTCGCGGTGGTCGGAATCACCAGCCGCCTCGAAGGCGAGGAAATGCCCGTCGATCAGCCTGGATTTTCCGGCGGAGATCGCACTAGCCTGGACATGCCGAAACCAGAAGAGGACCTCATTCAAGCGGTAGCTGCAAGTGGCAAGCCGCTTGTTGTCGTGTTGATGAATGGCAGCGCTCTCGGCGTGAACTGGGAAAAGGCACATGCCAACGCAATTGTCGAAGCTTGGTACTCGGGCGAGGAAGGTGGCGCTGCAATTGCCGAGACTCTGAGCGGCAAGAATGATCCAGCGGGCCGCTTGCCTGTCACATTTTACAAGGACGTACACCAACTGCCACACTTCGAAGACTACTCGATGAAAGGTCGAACGTACCGCTACTTTGAAGGCGAGCCGCTTTGGCCTTTCGGATACGGCCTAAGTTACACCACGTTCAGTTACGGGAATATTTCACTGCCCGAGACTCCGCTCAGCGCCGGCGATCCACTGGATTCATCGGTTACGGTGACGAACACCGGCAAGGTTGCCGGTGATGAGGTTGTGCAGCTCTATTTGAAGTTCCCCGATATTCCCGGCGCTCCCGTCCGCGCGCTACGTGGATTCCAGCGAATCCATCTCGAACCAGGCGCTAGCGAGAAGGTCGAGTTTCACTTGAATCCTCGCGATTTAAGCATGGTGACTGAAACTGGAGACATCATCGTGGCGCAAGGCAAATATGCGCTATCAATCGGCGGAGGACAGCCCGGAACCGGCGTTCCATCGGCCAGCGGGAACTTTGAAATTAAAGGGCAAGTGATGCTGCCGGAATAAAAACCGTTCTGATCAAGCGCAGTATCGATTTAAGGGTGAGAACTCGGGACTCCGTAAAGAAAGCGAGGCAATATGCGTGTGCAATTCCTACCAGGGATGATTTTCGCAGTTCTAACGGCTGGTTACGCATGTGCCCAACACTCGAACCCGTGCGCGAGGTTGCTGAATTTCAAAGCCTCAAACGTCCAAATCACCAAAGCGACAGCCGTTGCGGCGGGAACCACCGAACCGAATCCATGGGGACCAGGTCACAGCGCGCCTTTGCCTGCGTACTGCCGAATCGAAGGCGTTATGAATCGTCGCACGGGACTTGCCAGCGAAGAATTCGGAATCACCTTCGTTCTCGCCATGCCTGACAGATGGAATGGTGATTTCCTCATGCAAGGCGGAGCCGGCAGCAATGGCGTCGTCATGGCTCCACTTGGCTTGAGTGCCGCTGGAGACACGCCCGCTCTCATGCGTGGATTCGCTGTGATCAGCACTGACACCGGGCATAGGAGCCATCATTCCGGATTTGATTTCGCTTTCATGAAAGATCAACAGGCCTACCTTGACTTCGCTTATCTCGCCAACGCCGAAGTCGCAACGCTTGCCAAACAACTCATCGCGGAGCACTACGGAAAGCCGGCAATGTTTTCGTATTTCGCCGGCTGTTCAACCGGTGGTCGCGAAGGCATGATCCTTTCTCAGCGCTACCCGACGGCTTTCGACGGCATCATTGTTGGTGATCCAGCCATGCGCACCGGTCTTTCGAATCTCGCCATCGGTAAATGGATTCCGGTTGCGTTCAACCAGGTCGCGCCGAAAGATTCAGATGGAAAGCCCATTATTACGCAGTCGATCAACGACCGCGATCGCAAACTGATCATAGACGCTCTGATTAACAAGTGTGACGCCAAAGATGGAGTGGCGGACGGCATAATCTCCGACCCTCTTGGTTGCGATTTCGATCCCTCAGAACTGACGTGCAAAGAAGGGAAGAGCGAATCATGCCTGGCTCGAGAGAAAGTTGCCGCGATCAAGAAGGCCATGGGGGGGCCTAAGACCGCGACGGGAGTCCAAGTCTATCCCGGCTTCCTTTACGACACTGGCATTACGGCGAGCGCTCCCATCCGTGGAATTCTCTCGCCAGGTCCAGGAGTTTTCGGGCCTGCCACGACGGCGATGGACGTTGATGTCGAAAAGGAAGCTCTTACCGATATTCAGCCGTTGACCGATTCGACATCCACCAATCTTACGACTTTCTCTGCACATGGTGGAAAGCTGATCTTCTATCATGGCGACAGCGATCCGTGGTTCTCACCGCTCGACACGTTTGATTACTACAAGGACATGGTGGACGCGAACGGTGGACTTGAAGCAGTGTCAAAGTGGGGCCAGTTCTACTTTATCCCTGGAATGGGGCACTGCGGCGGTGGCCCGGGACTTGATCAGTTCGATTTCTTGCAAGCGATAACAAACTGGGTCGAGAAGGGAAACGTGCCTCAATCAGTTCTCGTGACCGGGAAGGCATTTCCACGCCGCAGCCGCCCGTTGTGCCCGTATCCCAAACACGGGCAGTACAAGGGACAGGGCGACATTGAGGACGCCACTAATTTTGAATGTCGTTGAGTGCACGTACTACCTGTTTCGCATGCCAGCCGTGCCCCTACCATTGCGTGTTCGTCGGAGATGTCGCGTTGTTGGACGCTACCTCCGACGGAAATCGAAACAATTGTTAGAACTGCGTTAGCTAGGGGACGCGCGCCGTCAGTTTTTCTTCCCTGTATTCAGCATTAGCAGAGGAATTCCGAGTGTCCCCGCATTGCCTGATCGGAGATCATAGATACCAGTGCGCAAGAGGTAGTCTCCCTGGGGAATGTCAATCTCTAAGTGCATTCGCACGCCATTGCTCATCATTTGCTTGTAAGCCTCCGTCGGGAGGTCTATCGGTGGCTTGCGGACATCCCCGTTGATCGGAGCCCCTGCAAACTGATTTTGTGTGTTTCCTTGCTTTCAGCCCGTCGGCCAGGCCATGAAAGGCATCGTTAAGACTCCGCTCAATGTCGAGTCTCTGGCGGGTCACTGAGGAATGTGAGTATGAGATTCATAGCGAAGATCGTAACTGCAGCCATCTCGGTAACCGCGGATACAGGTAGCCAAGACCAGGCCCAAACAGCGAATCCCTGATACGCAAGAATTTCCGAACTGACCCGGAGCCCGCTACCCAGGGAGTGGTAGTGTTCTGATGATGATGAGGTGATGGCGCAGGGCGTGAAATTTATCGGCGTGGTGCTGGCACTAGCGCGGTCAGCACGCGGTCCGGACTGGAAGCCACTGGAGCTCGGTGCTCGAAGGGGGATGTCCGCTAACGCATGTACGGCGACGCCGGTTTTCTCAACGCAGTCGAGCAGCAGCGGGCTGGATGCAGGCCGCTCAGGCGTACGTTCAACTGAACGCGTACCTTACTTCAAGTAGCTGATGGGGAAAGGTCGAACTCTACTAAGCCGGCATATCCAACCGTGAGCTGCCTCGGCTGCGCTCACGACCGACGGGTTCGTGCGTCAAAAGCAAACAGATACAAGAGAAGGGCAGCGTTGATTAGGAACAGCAGCACCGAGCCTATGGCCGCATGCAATGGTGTAACTGTGTCATCACGGAAAATCGCATCGACACTGGCAGATAACAACCAAAGCTGTACCACCACCCCAACGCCCACTAGGGCCAGGAGGGCGGAGAAAAGCACCGTTCCTTGCTCCTGTCGGGTCATACTTTGACTCCCACCGCGAACAGATCGTCACCGATCTGTTCCAATTTGATTTGCGGTAAGGGGCGGGTGGGTGGTCCTCCTTTAGGCCTACCCTCTTCCACAGAAAAATAGCCATGATGGCACGGGCAAAAAAGCGTGTTTTCTTCGGGCCTGTGCACAACCGAACATGATAAATGTGTGCATACTTGCGAGTAAGCTAGTGCTTTCCCGGCACGATCACGAATGAGAATGCAGGGATCCTCCGCAGTCGGGTAACGAAACAGCAGGGAACCGGTTGCGGGAATGTCGTGCGCAGCGGCAATTCGAATGCGCGGGAACTTGTCGCTGCGCCGAACACGTGGCACCGCAGCGGCAATCAAATTCGCTCCAGCGATGAGCAACGATCCGAGGCTCAGAAACTTCACCATCTCGCGCCTGCTGACGTATTCATCCTTTTCCCATGGAATGGGGAAATCCTCACGCCAGCGCGTCTGCTTTTGGCATCCAGCGCATTCTTTGCACTTCTCGTCTTCGACCATTTCAGTCTCCTGCGAGCAACGCGGCCACATCGTACCGGTCAGTGTGTGTGACTCCTAGCTGCTCGACCCCCACGTCGATGCGCTCAACGCTGCGCGGGACAAGGACATTCACTTTGGTTCGAACAGCTTCGTCTCCGAATTGCCAGTTTCGAATGGCAAGTCCCTGGCGCGTGCGCTCGATGTCTTCACGCGTGGTGTATGTTAGGGCTCCTGAGGGGCAGACCGTCGCACACATCGGACGCTTGCCAATACTGGTGCGGTCGTAGCACATGTCGCACTTCATCATCTGATTAATTTCGACGCGATATTTAGGCACGCCGAATGGACATGCGAGCACGCAATTCGAGCAGCCGATGCAACGAGGCTTCAATGAACTCTGCACGATTCCATCCGGGGTCTTTTTGATCGCGTCGGCGGGACAGACTTGTGCACATATCGGCTCCTCACAATGCATACATACCTGTGGAGCAGTCTGCACACTATCTGCACGCATGATCGTTTCCAAATGAATCATGGAGACTCCGCGATGGGTGTCGCATTCCTCGCAGGCTTGGACACAGGCCTTGCATCCAATACAGCGCGAGTAGTCGATGAAAAACTCCATGGCGTTCACCGGATCCCCCCGGCTTGTACCTCGAGTTCTGAAATGGAGTCCTCTGGCTCAGGAGCTTTGCTCACCCGGACTGCACAGATCTTGTATTCAGGAATGTTCGACATAGGATCGATATCACGCACAGTCATGTTGTTTGCGGCACGTTCCAAGGGCCAGTGGTAGGGCACAAAGACTGTGTCGGGACGGATCGTCTTAACCACCGCCGCACGCACGATTACGGAACCGCGGCGGCTCTCCACTTTCACAAAATCGCCCTCATTGATGCCGAACCTTTTAGCCAGAAGCGGATGAATCTCGCATAAAGGTTGCGGGTACTGATCGACGAGAGCGCCGATGCGCCTCGTCTGCGAGCCCGACAGATACTGCGAGACCACCCTGCCTGTGGTCAGAATGACCGGATAATCGACGTCCGGCTCTTCAGCCGCGGGACGCCATTCGACCGGTTGCATATGCGCCTTGCCGTCTGGATGTGCAAACCTGCCGCCTTCGTAGAGGCGTGGCGTCCCAGGATGGTCGAGCGATGGACACGGCCAGAAGACGCCCTGCTCGTGATCGATGCGTTCCCAGGTGATTCCGTAATAGTCGTTCGGGCCACCCTTCGAGGCGACTCGTAGCTCCTCGAAGATCTGTGCGGGTGAGTTGTAGGAAAACTTGTCCCCGGCCCCGAGCCTCGCGGCGAGATCGCAAATGATCTTCCAATCTACTAGGGCATCCGCCGGAGGATCGACGGCTTTCCGATGATGGATTACCCGTCCCTCCACGTTGGTCGTGGTGCCTTCATCTTCTTCCATCAACGATCCGGCTAAAACCACATCGGCATAGCGTCCAGCTTCCGAGAGGAAGAAATCGATGGTGCAGTAGAACTCGAGTTTCTCCAGCGCTTCCCGCACCCAGGAAGTATTTGGCAAGGACACCATTGGATTGCAACAGATCGAGAGCATGCCCTTGATCTTGCCGGCATGGATCGCCTCCAAAATGGGGACAAACGTTAAACCCTTTTTCGGAATACTCTCTTCAGGAACTCCCCAGATCCCCGCAACGTATTTGCGGTGCTCGGGGTTCTCGATGTCTCGTCCGCCGGGAAGTTGATCGCATTTTTGTCCATGCTCGCGTCCGCCTTGACCATTGCCTTGGCCGGTGATCATGGCGTAGCCGCAGCCTTCACGTCCAATACGGCCCGTTGCCAGAACGAGATTCATCGCCGCCATGCAGTTCTGCACGCCTTTGGAGTGATGTTCCAGGCCGCGAGCATGCAACAGAAAGCTCGTCTCTGCAGGTCCCCAGATTTCTGCCGCCCGAACGATCATGCTGGCAGGCACGCCTGCAACCTTGGACGCGTACTCGGGTGTGTATGTGCGGACGATCTCCTCGACTTGTTCCCAGCCCGTCGTATGCTGGGCCAGAAACGCTCGATCAATCCAGCCGCGCTCAATCATCACGTTTAACATTCCGTTGAAGACCCCAATGTCTCCTCCCGATCTCACCGGAATGTAAAGATCGGCGTTGCGCGCGATGGGCGTCATGCGGGGATCGAGGATGATGATCTTGGCTCCATTCTCTCGTGCCTGCCAGAAGTAATGAGTGGTGATAGGTGAGCATTCCGCCACGTTCGAGCCGGCAGCAAGAATCACCTTGGCTTTGGGAATGTCGCTCCACGGATTGGCTGAGCGGTCCAGGCCAAAAACCTTCTTCGAAGCTACGCCCGCCGACACCATGCAGAGGCGTCCGTTGTAGTCAATGTTCGCTGTGCGTACGGCAACGCGGGCAAACTTACCCATCAGGTATGCCTTCTCGTTGGTGAGCGAGGCTCCGCCGATGAGTGCGAAAGCGTCATTCCCGAAGGTCTGCTGGATGCGGCAAATCTCGCTCGCGACCTTGTCCATCGCCTCTTCCCAGGAGACCGGAACAAAGCCGGTTCCTTCTTTTCGCATGAGCGGGGACTTGAGCCGGTCAGGATGTTCATCCTGCATGTATCGTTTCACGCCCTTGGGGCAGAGCCGGCCTTGATTGAAAGGAAAGTCTTCCCACGGCTCAAAGCCAATCACCCGGTTGCCTTTGACTTTCAGTTGAATACCGCACTGCTGTCCGCAAAAGCAGCAATGAGTCTTTACCAGGCGATCCGGTTCGATATCTGCATTCCACCCAGTCGCCGGAATGCGATTCAGCCTCGGACCGAATTGATCAACAAGAACAACGACGTCTACAGGTAATTTGGCCATATAGAAACTGCGTCTGCAGCGACACGTCCGCCGTGTTCACGCCACTTCCCGTCCTGGGCTAAAGCAAGCGATTTACGGCGGCATGCCGGACAGACGTCCTGATAATGAGCTCCATTGGGCAATTCGTATCGAATTTGCAGGGCACGTTCTACTTCTTTCAAATCATCTACGTGCATTTGCGAAGCGAATTCCTGGCGGCAGCGTAAGCACTTCGCCTGTGGGCCGCGAGCACCTACATCTTTGTAAAACTGCACTCCGATCTGCGCCGGGCGTTGGAATATGTGGAAGAACTTTCCAAACGGCAAATAGAGCAGAGTGAAAATTACGGTCACAGCATGCAACATTGAAAGAAAGCCGTAGTTCAATCCACGCAGCAGGTGAGTCGAAGCTGTGAGGAATAACCCAGTAATAGAAATCGCAAAGAGAAGCAGCAGGGGCATCATGTCCTGGGCAAACTGCTGGACGGCCATGGCTCCTCGATCTCGAGCCCGGCGAAAGAGCGCCAGTGCAACCCCAACGAGCACCATTACCGCGGAGATATCGAGTACGTTGAAGCTGAGCGCTGCCGTAACCGTTCCAAGGCGAAACTGAGCCACCTGTACGCCGAACACAAACGCACGATAGATGTTTTGATCCATGGCGGCGCTTTCAAAGTGAATCCATCCAAACGACAGAGGAAACGTAACGGCGGCGGCGAGAATGCAGCCCCACGCGATCAACCAATGGGCCGCCCATCGCAGATGCGAGCGCTTCTCAATGAAGCGCTGGGCAAAAAAGTCAGCCGCAAATAGCTGAATCAAGCGGCCAACGTTTGCAATTAGTTTTTGCGGACGAAGGAAGAGCTGCCACCCACGGAACCAATACTTCCGTGTCGGTGGACGTCGCAGCCACATGGCATAGCGGTACCCAATGCCAAAGGCGGTAAAAACGGTTGCGCCAGTGTATGGGATCAGTGCGGCATCGAAGTGCCGAAAGCGATTGCTGCCGAAGTAGATCAACACAATTAATGTCGTGGCGATTGCCAATCCCCAGAACGTGGCTCTCGTTACATCGCTACTTGGATGCGACGCCTTTGAGAGCAGGGGTGTTCGGTTGGTCGAAGTAGCCATGTTAGGTTCCTGACGACGCGCTGAGCGGGTTTCCCGAACCCCGCAAGCGAAGAACTTCGCTGAGTCCGGTTGTGGCCAGGCCCAAGAAGGTTAGGGACCAGGCGGCGAGTGCGATCCACACGAACACATGCGGCAACCAAAGCAGAAAAGGCAGATGAAATGTGTCGCAGAGTTGACGAGTGCACACGCTGTACATACCTAACGGGAATACTGCTCCCCAATACAATCGGTCGTACTTGAGCGGGAATCGTTTGTAGACATGACGCCAAAAACCCAAGATTACAAGCATCGGAATCCACCATGTTGCGGTTGCCCAAAAGAACAGAGTGAAGCCCTTCAAGAAGGGCAGAATGTCTCCCAAAAAGCTCGCATTTGATGCGCTCTGGATGAGCGAGGCCCCTGCGAGGGTCGATATGGCCATCGCTCCCATGTTGATCCAGTATGGAGGCATTAAGTCAGAAGGAGCGAGCGGAAAGAAAGTATAGCGATAGAAAATAAGTGAGATGATCCAGATGTAAAGCATCCCGCCACAAAGCCAGAGTGCCAAGGCCAGAAAAAGCAAATGCTGTTGATGTTCCGAAGCGGAACGCGCAACCAACGTGGCTAAGACCGAAACAGCTTGTGTCGCCACGACCGAGAGTAGCCATCCGCCATGGATGCCGTCGCTAAGGGTCGGTTTGTTCTCCTTCACCGTAAATGCTGTAAAGATCACATAAATGAAACAGCCCCACAGCGGAACTGCGAACGCTAGCATGATCTCTGCAATGTGCAGATTGGCGTGAATAATGACAAGTTGTCGCGCCAGAACGCTCGTCCCCGCGATAATGGTAAAGAATCCCGGTCCAAGCTTGAAATCCGTAAGCTCGTAGAGGAGGCGTGCGGGACCCGATGCTATTCGGGCGATCAGAAAGAGGCAGAAGACTCCATACAGAGTCGCATTTAGCCATAGCAGCGAAACAGGAAAGATAGAAATGCCTTCTAAATGACTCGCAATAGAGACAATTCCCGTCGCCATGACCATCGAAAAGTAAACGGGTGGGAAAGACTTGATCCGCTCTAGAATTAGGGGCTGGGGCTTTTCCGATCGCACGTGGCTCGCAGGCCTTGCGATGATCGAGGACCGGTCAGTCATTTACTTCCTTTTGCACTGCGACGTCCATTTCATTATTGCAGGTTCAAGAGTTGCTGGATGGAATTTTGCCGGTCGCCGTCTGCGCGAGCGTTTGTCTGAGGTGCTCAGCGACCTCGACGACAAACTGATGCACCGAGACCTCGGCGATGCGATAACAGGCAACCGCATTCATGGCCTTCCCGACCACGCCAAAAGGTGGCTCATAGTGGCCCAAGAAATCCAACTGCGTCTCGGTCGCGGTGAGCGGGTATACCGAAAGCTCCGCGTTCATGACGGGAAACAGGCCGGGCATGGTTGCGGCCTTCCATTCCAGCTGTAGACGGGTGCTTGGTGAAGAATTTGCTTCAATCTTCTCTTCAACGTCGGTGACCCGCACCTCAATGTCAGCCTTAATGCCAATGCCGCCGACATCGACATGCAACGCGGCGGCAACGGATTGTGCTCGCAACACAGCAGAATTCGTCGCTGCCCGAAACTCAGACGTTGCATCGCGGCGGAACACATCGCGAACGCGCCCATACGGTTGATTCACGTAATCGAAACAACGGATTTCACGTACATTGTTTTTCATTTTTCTTTCCGTTAGCAGAGCCGCTTAGCGCCCTCATGCGAAAGATTTCTACGTCGCGTAGGGCCCGAGTTCATCGCGTGAGTGCCTCAAGTAGGCTTTCCGCCTCAGGCATCCATCGGATGTACAGGCGCATCTCGATTCGACGTACCTCAGCCCATGGCCGGCTCTGATCAGCATCTCTCAGCATTCTGTTCCCCAGTTCATCGTCCATCCGTCAGGCAGTCGCTCTCTCGCTTTCGACCCGCATCTCGGCGCCGGCCTTCTCATATCCGACGGCAGCGAAGTAGACGGCGCGATCAAAGAAGAGATCAAGTAGTTGGAGCATTTCCAGCTCGCCAAAAGCCTCGACTGGTCGCTCCATTTCGGAATGCAGTTTAAGAAATTCCCAAAGGTTGTTTTTCGTGAGGATGATCGCCGAGGCCACCTGACTGAAAGGAATGCTTTGGTTAGCCCGACGCGCCCCGATCTTCTCATATCGCTGCTCGAGATCGAACTCGTCCCTGCTCATGAGCCAATCGCCCAGATGGCGATAGATCTCATAGACGCGCTCCCTCAGGTCTTTATCAGCGACAAGGTAGTAGTCGGGAGTTGTCTCGGAGCTATGTACGCGATTTAAGAGGCTAGAAGCCAGTTCATTGGAATGGGTTTCGATAAGGCGAACCAGTCTGTAGAGTGTCATCATGGCGATCTCCTCTGAATCCATGGACTGATTGTCGATTCATGAGAAGACTCCGGCCATGACCGGTGCCACAACCGTTTGTGATTGAAATCACAGCTTAGAGGCAGGCGGCAGCTTCAATGACCAGGTGAAAGAACTTTCCTTCGGTATCAAGCTCCCCGTCCTGCAGGATTTGCCGTGAGTCCAAGGTGTGATGGTGCAGATAGTTGGCCCCCAGGCCGGGGCGATCATTTCGGGTTCGATACAAGGGAATACAAAAACAACGTACACCCGGCAAAGGTAAGGGGCACGCCAATGATCGCGAATGCCATAAACGCGCTAGCGTGAATCCCGAAGAACGTCGACAGCTGCACCAGTAGCCCCAGGCCGGTTAGCATTCCGGCAATTCTCAATCGTCGCTGCATCTTAGGCTGGGTAGACATCAGTGATCTTCCTTCCAGAACTTCTGTTTTGCCAGGTCGCCTACATTGTGCACGGTATCGTGGCACCCGCCCGTTAAGCACGATATTTGGTTCGCGACCAAATCGTCGTGCATAGCGCTATGGGTTGGCTCTTCCTCAAAGGACCGAGCGCCTAGGTGGCAGTGCAAACATTCACGGTTGTTGTATGCACTATAGAGGTGGATATTTTCCGGCGACGGAACATGTCCGAGATATTGAACATAAACGTGTCGTATTCCACGCAGTTTGGCGCGGACTCCGCCATAAAGCACGTAGTCGGTATGGCACGTATAGCAGGCCTCCTCGACCGGAATACGATGATTTTGAAAGTGGGCCGCTGCGACATAATGCTTATCGTCGACGTAAAGAGTTTTTCCGTAAGGCTGCATCACATGGCACGACAAGCAAAAGGAAGTTTGTTTAGACTTCTCGAAGTGTACAGAGAGTCCTAGACTATCCGCGATGATCGGCAAAAGAAATAAGGCGATGAAGGCCATAATTTTGCCCGTACGCGCTACCGTCATCTCCGGTCGCAGAATAATTCCCGCAACCAAAACTATGCTCACGATAAAGACACCGACCGTCAGGGTGGTTGGATTAATCATTCGGATCAGCCGTTAATGCGATTTCCCAAGCTTTCGAATGTAAGCGATCAGATCCTTAACTTCCTCAGGTTTCAATTTGCTCTCGTAGGCGGGCATCTTGTTCTTGCCTTTAAAGATGATCTGGCCCAGATCATTGTCCGATTGTTTTTGGACTTCATCGGAAGCGAAGTCATGCACGCCCACTTTTTTTCCTGCTGGCGTATCGCCTTTCCCGTCAGCACCGTGACACATCGCACATTTTGCCTTATAAGTGGCAGCAGCGTCTTGGGCGGCCGCGGGCAGCGCCAATAGGCTCAAACTTATTGCGACCACGGCAGATGCTGCTGGACGAAGTAGAGTCATCTCTTGTCCTCCTTATTGGTTTGGTGTCACGCATCCTACCGCACAACACCAAGATGTCAAATGGCTCCTTAGGTTCAGAAGCTGTACTCCAGGGTTCCTGCGAGATAGTGAGCGCGATACGACGGCTGATCGACACCCATGAACAAATATCTGGCAGCACTGGTATCGCCGACTACAAAAAATGGATAGAACGGGCTTGGAGTTCCCAGCAGCCGACTGGTACAACCCGGTACAACGGCCGCCGGTGGAAGCGGACTCACGCAGCCCATATACGGGGTCATGGCGCTGGTCTGATAATCGCGATTGTCCCACTGCTGATACCGGTACTCGATCTTTGGAGTGAGATTGGGGCGCAGTTTGTATCTAAAAATCGCGACAACTTCGTGGTTTCGGCTGATCGTTTCAGGGTAGGGTACAGCAGCGTTGGTTCCTGTCAATAAGAACTTGTTGGGACCCGTCGTGATCGTCGGATCGCCCAAGGGATAGCTATTGACATGTCCTTTCGCAGCCGACAACGAATAGTAGGTATCAAAGGAAACCTTCCTGCCCATTTGAGTATCGAACCCGAAGGAAACGATGTGCACCCAGTCGCGAGACGTGCTCCCCCAATCGTTGTTAGCGCTGTCGCAACCCTGGCTAGGGGTGCTGCAGTCGAGCGGCGTCGGCGTGGCACTCGATCCCGGAACACGGTATCTGGATGCCATTGCCTTGTAATAGCGTTCGTATGAGTACTCGGCGAAGAACGTGAGGTCGTGGCTTAGTGAGACGTCGCTATCGAACCCGGCATTGTAGGAAAGGTCTTTTAACACTCCATATAGGAAGTAAGGATAGATAGTTCCTGGGATAAAGTTCAGGGGACTGAAACTGTTGACTCCGCCTTTGCGATTGTAGTTGTCTTGCGTCGTGCCTCCAAACCCGGAGAAACTCAGCCTGTCCATCGGACTGTATTCCAGTTGAATATCGCCGCGATGGCGCAGGCGGGCAGCCTCATCGAAGCGGCGGCTGAAAATCGAGTCATTGGTGATCCCCCCTGAAACCGTAGAGGCTTGGTCGTCCGCGTAATGCTCAGGATCCCGTAGAGAGTATCGATAGGCTAAGCGGAGCGTCAAATCCTTGCGTGGAGTCGTATCTACCGATGCCACTAACCCGTTTTCGGTCGAGTGTGCCACGTCGCGGTTGCTGCGGTCCATGATCTCGCCTTCATAGCCGATCTTTGCCGTGCTCTTTTTCGCGAAATACCAATTACCTGTGACCTCGACATTCTTCCTGTTGTAACCAAATGGAGTGTTCTCGTCCGCGCTGGGGAGCCCGGAATCTCCTTCGACCGGGGTGAAACTAAGCACGCGCGTGTTGTTGTTGTAATCGTAATGACGATAACCAGCCTTGATTTCGAACCTTTTACCAATCGTCTCGATGAGCTTGTAGTTCATGGCAAGAGTCTGTTTTTCTCCATTTAAACTCGTAGCCGGCAAAGAAGACGTCAACCCTTCCAGTACCGAATTCATGGTGTACGGCACGAAGGGATCGTTCTGCCGCAGCCAACCCGCGTTTATGCTGGCGAGCAACCGGAGGCGCCTCAATAGCAAGAATGACCCGGCGAAGGTGATGTAGTTCGCGCCATTGCGGGGATAGAGATCTACCATCCCGGCCGCCGGACCTTGGGTCGCGCTGGTGCATCCGTTTGGAGCCAGGCAATCAGTCGTTCGGAAGGGATTTTCGAATATTATGTTCTTGATGTTGTTCTGGAACAACGACCCAAGATATCCGACTTGGATTACCCATCGTGCCTGAGCATACTCTGCCCGAACCCTGATGTTGTGCGTGAAATAGTCGATTGGTTCGGGAACTTCCACGCCGTAACCGCCCGTTAACGAGGCGCTCGGACTGGAGTTGAAGATCAGGCCCATCGCACGCCGGCCCGATTGATGCTCGCCTGAATAGGAAGCCAGGATGTTCCAGTCCGGGGTCAGATCGTAAAGAAAAGACAACATACCGGCACGACGTTCAATTGCCGGAGTATAGAAGGCCATGGCAGGAACGATTTGTCCCTGAATCGTGCTCGGCAAACTTGTGGGAGCGGTCGCTGCGAGAGTCTGCAGAGTATTCCGCGTGAGCAGCGGAATCTGGAAGACCCCGGGACGGGTCTCGCTATAGATGGTGCGGGCAGTACCCGAGTATGTGTGCGGAATTTCGTCATACCGTAACTGCACCCTGAACCGGTTCCACTCACCAAAGGTCGCCAAATAGCTCTGGTCGCGATAGATCGCCTTCGCTGACTGGAAATCCACAAAATATCTTGAAGCTACGTTGTCCCAATTCAAGCGCGTTCGGGGGACGAAAAAACCATCGCGCAAATCGCGGTACTCTTCATACTTCGACGTTTTCAGCAACGGCGTAAACGGCAAGTCTGGACGCCCATACACTTCACCCCAAGTTCCCCGAACGCCAAATTCCACAATCCCGACCTGTGGCTTTTTGGTTTCTTCGGAGCTCTTTTCGTGACCGTCGGTACCGTTGTCTTGGCCAAAAAAGGGCAGCGGGATGGCCACGAGAATGAGCAGGAAAATCAAATTGATCGCTTTTGCAGTTTTCATTGCTATTCTCACTAACGCAAAAATGCATTACCTGAAGGGTGGTTCGATCCGTGAATTTGAGAATGGCAGTTCGTACATCCACGGTTGAAGTTCTTGATCGATTGCAACGGCTGCGGCTGGGTTGGGTGGCGACTTGAATCGTGACATGAGTCGCACACTCGCGGCATGCGCACTTTCAGCAGTTGCGGATTGCTGCTACCGTGGGCCTCGTGGCAATTTCCGCAATTCTCCATCACTGGCGGATGCTCCCAAAGAAACGGACCCCGACGCTCAGTGTGGCAACTCAGACAGTTTTCATTGATCGTAGACTGGATGAGCTGAGACGGATTGGGGCTCCCATGGGGATTGTGGCAGCTAGTGCAAGTGACTTTTCCCTCGCGATAGGGCATGTGCGAGGAGCGTTGTAATTGGGCTCTTCTCATCTGATGACACCGCAGGCACAGCTCTGGCTGCGTATTCTTCGTCCCAACGTGTCCGGTCAAAGGCTGGCCGTAGCGCTGATCTTTTGCCGGCAGGTTGGCCAACGCCACATATCGTTCGGCAACGCTGCCGTAGTGAACCTGATGACAATCTACACAAGCCATCGCACGCGACTCGTGCGCGCTTCCATTCCAAAATATCTGGTTGCCTTTGGTATGGCATGAAAGACAGGCAGCATTCCGTTCTTCTACTGGAGTGTTTGAATCTTTGGTGAAACGGATTGGGATCGTGGCCTTCCCGCCGCCTGCCTCAACGTGGGCCTTTCCGGGCCCGTGACACGCTTCACAGCCAAGTTTTTCTTGGGAAGTCTTCGGATGGGCCATCATGGCATTGCCCATGATGGTGTGTTCGAAGCTCTTCTGCTGGTCGGCATGGCATGTGACGCAAACTTCACTGCCGACGTAGTCAGAAGAACTCGCGCTAGCGCTGTCGATCTTCTCGTTCGCTGGCTTGGCGGTACCTTGGGACCAAGCCAAGGAGATAAAGGTTAGGACCAGAGCAGTAGCCACACAAGACGCGAAGCGTAAACAGGCAAGCCGAGGCAAGCGCATTTCATCCTCCCCTCAGGTCGGGCCCCCGGTGCGTTTTTCTCTACGGCAGGTTGAACTTACCTGTTGAGCGAGACTTATCCCATGATTCTGGTGACACAGGCCTGTGATTCTGATCACACACCCGAACAGTCATGGCGGGGCGACGACCCTGACTTGCCTGATTCGAGAGCTGCGGGCACGTGGCGCTCGCCTCGCGTCCCCCTCCGGGCCCAGAGTGAGCATCGAGCTCTTTTGATTCCGTCCTCTGAGGGAAAGTACGGTTAGGTTTTCCGCACACAAAGCGAGAACCTGTTGCGCTCCCAGCTGCCCCACAGCCTGTTACAGCGGGGTGCCGAGGGTGACAAAGGCCTCAATTGGCAGGGAATAGGCGTCGGCTCCGAACTGGACCGAAACATCGGAACCTTCCACCGGCTGAGAAAGGCGCAGAAAAACTCTTCTCTGCGGTATACATCCAAAAGGAGCGAGGTATACGCCTACTTCCGACCGAATGCCGTCATCGTGAAGTCTCGGGACTAAGGCCCTTGCCCAAAGCAGATTCGTTTCCGAACAAGGAGGTATTCAATGCAAGCAAAACTTCTCCATGATCAAAATGGTCTACGGACATATGCCATCGTGTTTGAGAAGCAGGATGAAGTACGGAAAGCTCTGCTGGAGTTCGCCAGTACGAATCGGTTTGCTGACGCACATTTGAGTGCAATTGGAGCGTTCAGTGAAGTTACCTTGGGCTTTTTTGATCGACAGCAAAAGGCCTATCGCAAGATACCCATCAATGAGCAGGTGGAAGTTCTGACCTTTACAGGCAACATTGTGCAGAAGGACGGCAGGCCAAGTTTGCATGCACATGTGGTGGTCGGTAAGGCCGATGGGACGGCGCACGGCGGCCACTTTCTTGGCGGTCGCGTATGGCCGACACTGGAGATGATTTTGTCGGAGATGCCGGTCCATTTGCGCCGAAGTCATGACGAGGAAACCGGGCTTGCCCTGATTCGGCTAGCCGCCTGATCAAATATAGGCATCTTGGCGGTCCGGATCAGGTATCGCCAATTTTACGAATCGAATGTGCCGACATCGACGTGCGGTCGCAAGAATTCAGGAATGGACACAGGCTGGAGCAACAAAAGAGAGCATTCTAGCCAAACCGTAGTGGCCGCTCATGCGGCAGCCTGTTGCCCCGAGGGTGGTTCCAGTTTGACCTTTACCCAACCCGGCTCTCGCTTGTCAAACGCTTTGTAGGCATCGATCACCGATGTCATCGGTTCTCTTTGCGTGAGGATCTCAGCGGGGTTGAAAGTGCCATTACGCACCAGTTCCACCAAATGGGGAATGTATCGCCGATGATTGCAGTTGCCCATGGTGAGCGTCAGGTTTTTCTCCATCGCCTTGCCAATCGGATACGAGTCAACCTCTCCATAAACCCCGATAATGGATATGGTGCCCGCCTTAGCAACGGCCTCCAGGCTCCAGGACAGGGCTACCGAGGGCAGGCGCATCACCCGGCTCCCAGTTTCCTTTAGCGACACGCTTCATTTCTCATAGTGAGCTCCGATTGGCAGCGTCGAAGATCTGAAGAGCATTGAGTTGACCTGGTTAACCGCGGCTTGAAAGTTGCAGACGCTCCTCGTGGCAATGAAGCTCGTACATCATGGCTGCAGCTGCTCTGGGATTGATCGCTTCTTATCCTTTTCAAAAGTCTGCCTTTGAGCTACCGAGGGCCTCGAAAAATCATCTCAAAAATAACTTCTATGTCAGCACGAGGACGCACAGAAAGCAACAATTACAGAGACTAAGGAGAACTAAATGAAGATTAATAATTTGCGCGATCTTTTCGCGATCGAACTCTCCTATATGTACGATTGCGAGCAAAAGCTGGTGAAGAAAGGCCTGCCCACGATGGTCGAGTCTTCAACCTCATCCGAGTTGCGGAGCGCCTTCGAACGGCACCTCACGGAAACCCAAGGTCATATCACACGGCTGGAACGAGTGTTCTCGATACTTGGAACAAAAGCGGACAGCAAAGGCAATGACATACTCGATGAGCTTACGAGCTCTGCCAAGGACATCGTCGGCGATATTGATTCCTCTCAGTTACGTGATGCTGCGCTTATCGTGGGAGGCAATAAGATTGAGCACTACGAGATCGCCGTTTACGGATCGCTGGTTTCTTTCGCACAACAGCTTGGATTGACAGAAGCCGCAACTTTACTGCAGCAGACCCTAAATGAAGAGCGAGCAGCGGATGCTAAGCTGACACAAATTGCAGAAACGACGGTGAATCCCATCGCTGAGCGGCAGCCCCGCGCTGCCTGAGGAAGGTTGGCGAGGAGGAAACGATCGAGAAATATTCGACTGCGATCTCCTTGTTCGAGGGGCCGGGGGCCATGGCGCCCGGCCCTGTAAAATCGGTGAGGCGATAACCCGTGAGAGGTTCCTTCTGGGTTCTTTGACGCTAGAGTCGCTTTCGAAGTCGCCAAAGCAGTACGGAAACCACCAACCAGAGTAGTGTCGCGCCGGCAAGCACAAGCCAAGGCTTGTGCTTGGGCATTAATCGCCAAACCGATATTGCAAAAATGAGAAGTCCGATACTTCCCAACGCGGAACCGGCTGCATCCGCACTCGCTGCCTCTTTACCGCGGTCAATTCCTTCCAGTCCGTGCTCTTCTTTCTTCTCCTTTTCGTGCTTCTCTATTAGCGTTGCGCTGGCTGGAAAGATCGCCGGAAATGCCAAGAACAGACCGCCCACACTCGCGCCGAATTCCTTGGCAATGAGTCCTGCGATGGCGGTAATCGATCCTCCCACAACAAATCGAACCCCATACTCGCGCCACGTTGTTCTTTTGAGAGCAGAAAGATCGACGGCAATTTGCATTCTTACACCAGCCACCAGTACCACAAACCGAACGCAACGCACAGCCACAGGGGTATAGAGCAGATCGTCGCCCAGAGTGCCTTGACTTTGTAGTGCATCAGGATCCAACTCACAAAGGAAGCGTAAGTGAAGAGCGCTATTGCTCCCACCATCATCGAGCGCGCTTCAATCGCTGCATACGAACGGCCTTCTTTCGCTACCGTGAGTCCCAACGTCGCCAGCGCCACCGAAGGCGCAGCACCAAATAAACCAGCGAAACTTCTTGGTTTGAGAAGACCACCTATCAACGCGAATACGGAGACGACAAGACCACCGACGACGAACCGGATGAGGCTCTGGGTCATCTCCTTCCTGATTTCACTAGCTTTTTCACCTGCCCCGGGCCTTTCAAAGCCAACACGCGATATCGTTTGCCTGTCAGCTTGTGGTAGTTCACAAAAAATTCTTCCAGTTCGCGGCAGAACTGCTCATCTAAGTCATCGATTGTTTTAACCTCTGCCCAACGATGTGCTTCTTGTTCAACCGCGATGATCCTGTCGTTGCGTTCCTTGTCCTTTTTGTCGCCTTGCTCGCCTTCGATGACACCGATGGGGCGGCAGGTGAGGACGCAGCCCGGAAACGCCGGCTCATCCATTAGAACCAGTACGTCAATAGGGTCTCCGTCATCTGCTTTTGTCGAGGGAACGAACCCGAAGTCATAAGGGAATGTCATCCCGGCTGGCAGAACTTTCTTCAATTCAAAAATGTGCTGCTTTGGATTGAACGAAAACTTGTTTCGACTCCCCTTTGGGGTTTCAATTACGACCTGCAGCATCTTCTTGTCAGAGTCGAACGGATCGAGATTGGACGGGTCTGCTAACGAAGCGTGCTTGCCATTTTTCTTGCTCATTGGCGGTTCAAGTATCAGCATTTTCTGGATGCGGAAAGCCCGACAAAGGTTGGCGTTGTGGAAGCATCAAAGCAAATTCCTAAATGGCCGAGGTTCTGTTGAACGGATGGTTGATGAACGCATCAAAGCGAGTGTTTGCGAGGGAGAGATACGGTTCCATGCCCTTGACGGCTAGCGCTCGTCCTCTTCGGGAAGATGGCATGCGCTGCGAAGAATGGGGCATCGATCTTTTGAGTGTGAGAGTTTCGATTAAAGAACCGAGCACAATGTGAGTGTCGTCGTAATTGGCGGGAATTCGCGGAGCGTCGGTAAAACTAGCGTCGTTGCAGGAATCATCGCGGCGCTTCCAGAGTTTGCCTGGACAGCGCTTAAGATAACCCAGTTTGGGCATGGTATTTGTTCGGCCAACGGCAAAACCTGTCGCTGTGATACCAGCCAGGACGCTTGCCTCCCGATCAGCAGGGAACGCGACCTGAGCGGCAATAGTGATACTTCCCGTTTCCTCGCGGCTGGTGCTGTCTGCTCACTCTGGGTGCGCACCCGCCAGGGCTGCCTGGGAGAGATCATGCCGGAAATCCGCCGCCGAATAGCGGGGTCGAAAAATGCCATCATCGAATCCAACAGCGTGATCCGCTGGCTGCACCCCGACCTGTACCTCACAGTGCTTGACACAGGGATCGAGGACTTCAAGGAATCTGCGCGAGAGTTTCTCGAGCGTGCCGATGGCATCATTCTGCACCGAGCCGATAAGCAGCTCACGTGGAAGGCCGTGGCCATGAATGCTCTACCCGATAAGCCCATTTTCCCTATCATTCCACCGCACTACGTCACCCAGGAGATCGCGGAATGGGTTCGAGAGGGGCTGCTTCGCCGAACCCACACCACAGCACCAACCCAAGTCGAGACTTAGGGGCAACTACGGAGTGAGTTCGACAGCCGCACACCTTGACAATTCGCGCCTGATCAGCAGCAGGAACAATTGAAGTCGCGATTCTTTGATGTACAACCTTCCGATTTACAGTTACCTCCAAACAACTCGAATAGGCAGACGCACGTGATCAAGACGTTACTCTCCCGGTGGCCGTTGATTCGTCAGATCCAAACAGGTACGGATGGTACGGGATCTGAGTCTATGAGCGAACGCACTCGGAACCTTCGGCCAAAAACCGACGGCGCTGATCTGGCTCGTTCGATTTGTCCATATTGCGGAGTGGGATGCGGGCAACTGGTTTTTCACAAGGATGGAAAACTGGTCTCGATTGAAGGCGATCCTCAGTCGCCGATTTCACGCGGCCATCTGTGCCCAAAAGGTGCCGATACTTACGAACTTCACACTCATCCCGCTCGCCTGAAAACAGTGAAGTATCGTCGGCCACATTCGCGGCATTGGGAAGAGATCGACCTCGAAACTGCTATGGATATGGTTGCCGAGCGCGTGTGGGAGACTCGCGAACGAACCTTTCTGGAGACGAAAGATGGTAACGCGGTGATGCATACGACCGCGATTGCTCATCTCGGCGGCGCAACCCTCGACAATGAAGAGAACTACCTAATTAAAAAACTCTTCACCGCGGGCTTGGGGATGGTCTGTGTATCCAACCAGGCACGCATTTGACACAGCTCAACTGTGCCCGGTCTGGGCACTTCGTTCGGACGCGGGGGCGCCACGACTGCGCAACAGGATCTTGCCAACGCCGATGCCATCCTAATCATGGGATCGTCCATGGCGGAGAACCACCCGGTCGGTTTCCAGTGGGTGCTAGAAGCCCGGGAAAAAGGCGCCAAGATCATCCATGTTGACCCGCGTTTCACGCGCACTTCGGCAATGGCAGATGTTTGGGTGCCGTTGCGTGCCGGCAGCGACATTCTTTTCCTCGGTGGCCTGATTCATTACGTTCTCGAAAACCAAAAATGGTTCCACGACTATGTCGTGAACTATACCAATGCCCCGATGATATTGCGGGAAGACTTTCAGGATACCGAAGATCTCGAGGGCCTCTTCTCCGGATGGGATACCGAAAAGAAGCAATACGATCCGGAGAGCTGGCTGTATCGGGGATCACCGGTCAAAAGAGGCGCCCATAAGGAAGCCATGCCCGGACACTCTGTGGCTGGAGGAGGGCATGGGAAGGACCGCGGGGGTGAGGCGCAGGATGCTGGCAAGTATGAGGAAGATCGCAGTCTGCAACATCCAAGCTGTGTGTTCAAGGTGCTGAAACGACATTTTTCGCGTTACACACCAGAAATCGTCGAGCGTTTTTGTGGCATTCCGCAAGGCGTTTTTCTCAAGATAGCAGAGGCGTTTACCTCGGCATCGGGCCCTGAAAAAACCGGTGCGATCTGTTATGCCGTTGGTTGGACGCAACATTCAAAGGGCGTGCAGATCATTCGTTCCGCTGCCATTCTGCAGTTGCTGCTTGGCAACATCGGTCGGCCTGGGGGAGGGATTCTGGCTTTGCGTGGACACGCATCGATTCAGGGTTCAACAGATATTCCAACCCTTTATGACATCCTGCCTGGATATCTGCCCATGCCCTTTTTCGAGGCTGATTCCAACAGTTTCGGCGAATACATCAAGAAACACCGTTCGCGTACCGGGTTGTGGTCAGCATTTGAGAAGTACTTCGTCAGCCTCATGAAGGCGTACTACGGCGAAGGCGCGACCAAGTTGAATGATTGGGGTTTTGATTGGCTTCCGCGCGTGACCGGCGATCACTCCCACTTTGGCTACTGGCTTGATATGGCGGATGGCAAGCTCGAGGGCCTCTTCGTCATGGGCCAGAATCCCGCGGTCGGCGCCTCAAACGGCCGCCTGCAGCGAGCTGCCATGGCAAAGCTGAAATGGCTCGTGGTACGCGACATGGTTGAGACCGAGACTGCCTCTTTCTGGTATGCGTCCCCCGAGGTGCAACGTGGCGAATTGACCTCAGAAGCGATTGGGAGTGAGGTTTTCCTTTTTCCAGCGGCCGGAAGTGCGGAAAAAGAGGGCACATTTACCAACACGCAAAGATTGCTGCAATACCGAGAGAAAGCCGTGGACCCCCCTGGCGATGCGCGTAGCGAAACCTGGTTCATGTATCACCTAGGACGAAGATTGAAAGAAAAAGCAAAGCAGGATTCTCGTCCCCGGAACAGTGGTCTTCGTGCTTTGACATGGAATTACTCGGTCGAGGGTTCGATAGCTGAGCCCAACTGCGAAGAAGTACTAAAAGAAATCAACGGCTACACCGTGGCTGATCGCAAGCAGCTCCAGCACATGAAGGAACTGAAAAAAAGCGGTTCAACGGCGTGCGGTGCCTGGATTTATTGCGGCGTCTATCCGAAGGAAGGGTATAACCGTGCAAACGAACGGAACCCGAAAGATCAGCTCGGCCATGGTTGGGGTTTCGCATGGCCCAACGACTGCCGCATCATCTACAACCGGGCTTCAGCGCGCCCGGACGGGAAACCTTGGAGCGAGCGAAAAAAGCTCATTTGGTGGGACGAAGGGAAGAAGCAATGGACGGGGCTCGACAATCCCGATTACGAGAAGACGACCCCACCCGACAAACCTTCCGATGTTCATGAAGGCCGCGGTGTGGAAGCGCTTGGCGGGGCAAGGCCCTTCACTTTACATCCTGATGGAGTGGGCTGGATATGGGTCGCGAGCGGCCTAAAAGATGGGCCACTGCCAACACACTATGAACCCCTGGAATCATTGATCAAGAATCCGCTTTATGCGCAGCAAGACAATCCCGCAGCGCAAAAAAAAGAGCGGCCCAACAACCCTTACGTGAGCTCTCCGGGTGACCCGCGCTATCCATACATCCTTTCGACGTATCGCTTGACCGAACACCATACGGCCGGAGGCATGACCCGCACGCTGTCCCACCTCGCCGAACTGCAACCAGAATTGTTCACAGAAGTGTCTCCCGAGCTCGCGGCAGAGCTTGGCTTGCGTCATGGTGAGTACGCCACCATAACAACGCCGCGCGCCATGATTGAAGCTCGAGTAATGGTCACTGCTCGACTCCGGCCGTTGCAGATTGACGGTCGCACCATACACCAGGTCGGCCTGCCATATCACTGGGGATACAGGGGACAGGTGACCGGCGACGTCGTCAACGATCTTCTTGTTATCAGCGAAGAGCCAAATGTTCGGATTATGGAAACTAAAGCACTGGTCTGCGATATCAAGCCGGGTCGCCGACCGCGGAACAATGACGCGATTCACAATCCTCTGGTACGGGAGCGTGTGGCATGAGTACCACGGCATTCCTTACGGATTCGACTCTATGTATCGGCTGCAAGGCCTGTGAGGTGGCCTGCAAAGAGTGGAATGAGGTAAGCGACGACGGCCTCGATTGGAGCGGTTACTCCTACGATAACACAGGCGCGGTCGGGGCCCTGACGTGGCGACACGTTAAATTCGTCGAGGAGCCGCCCACGCCGGGGCTGGGTGGGAATGCTGCAGGCCAGAGTTCGTGGGTTTTTTCCTCGGACGTGTGTAAGCACTGCGAAGTAGCCGGCTGTTTAGAGGCGTGCCCTACGGGGGCCATTGTGCGTACCGAGTTCGGCGGGGTGCTCATTCAGTCAGATGTGTGCAATGGCTGTGCCTACTGCGTGGTGGCGTGCCCATTCGGGGTTGTTGCGAAAAATGAGGGGGACGGGCGCGCTTTCAAATGCACCTTCTGCTATGACCGTCAGAAAGTTGGGCTCGAGCCTGCCTGCGCCAAGGCATGTCCAACTAATTCCATCAAGTTCGGTGAAATCAACCAGCTCAGAGCTGAAGCGAGTGAGCGAGTACGTGTGCTTCAGGAACGCGGGATGGACGATGCCACATTCTATGATCCCACTCACACCAGCGTTCAAGGTACTCACGCAATGTTCATCGTGCGCGGAGATCCGAGGACATTCAATCTTCCTCCCAACCCACAGGCACCGACCGTGTATCTGAAGAAGGGTTGGATTTCGGCCGCCCTGGCAGCGGGCATCTTGTTGGGCGGAACTCTGCTGGCGTTCATAGCTGATGGCACAAGGAATGGGCAATGAATAGCCAGCCAAGTCGCCTGCCTCAACCTGAGATCGGACGCGAGCGCCGGCTGTATGAGATTCGGACGGAAGCAGAATCTCGCGGCCAGATGAAGCAGGCCGGAGTGCGACCCACTGGAGCGCCCTTTCCCAAAGCCTCTGTCGAGACCGGCTACTACGGGATCCCCTTGCTGAAGCCACCCCAATGGACTCGTGCGATTCCCGTTTACTTTTTCGTTGGGGGTACAGCTGGCGCGGCGGCCGTAGTGAGCGCCATCGCTCACTATACTGGCGCTGACCCCAAGCTCGCGCGCAATGCACGCTTGATTGCCGCTGCCGGCGCTCTAGTCTCGCCCGCCCTCCTGATTGCTGATCTCGGCCGTCCCGAACGTTTTTTGGACATGATGCGCGTGTTCAAACCAAAGAGTCCGATGTCTATGGGGGCCTGGACTCTGCTTGCCTTTGGCAGTGCCGTTTCTGCAGCTACATTCGCGGGTTTCCTGCGCGAGCGCTACGGTCCTTCTTTTTCAGTGACAGTGCTTGAAAACGCCGGCGAAGCGGCTGCCATACCCTTTGGGTTGGGGCTTGCCACGTATACCGGTGTTCTGATCGGAGCTACGACTATCCCGGTGTGGAATCAGAATATTGTCGACCTGCCATTGCACTTCGCCGCTTCTGGTCTCGGTGCGGCAGTGGGCCTGCTGGAACTCCTCGGACACGCAAAGAGCCGTGCTCTCCAGGGACTTGGGCTTGGCGCTGCGCTGTTTGGGGTCTGGCAGGGAATTCGGCTGGAAAGCCGACACCATGCAGATCTGACTCCCTTGAAACATGGCGGTAGCGGAGCGATGACCCGTATGGGAGCAGTTCTCTCTGGGCCACTCCCGGCTGCACTGCGTGTCACGAGCCGTTTCGCTAGCAAGAACCGAGCAAACTCACTTCGGCGCTGGGCTGCTCTGGGAGCCATCGTGGGCTCTTTCCTTACGCGCGTGGCGTGGCTGCGCGCCGGGGCTGCGTCAGCAAAGGATTGGCGCGCTCCCCTGGAAGCTCGAAGCGCCGAAAGCTGCCAAGACCGCTAATGCACACCCAGAAATGGGGCATTGCAGAACTCATCCCCTCGAGCGCTTCACCTTCACCCTCGAATATATTTCTCGTCGGGCAGGCTGGTCCCCAGCTCTGTACTTGACTCAGTGCGCGCTCCGCGGAACAGTGACTGGCCGCTAGCAGATCCCAAATCCCCCCGGCTTTTCCGAACTCATTCCCACCAGGATCAGACCTGCAACCACCAAACCTGTGGCGATCGCTTTCGTGAAGAACTGCCACCCTTCAAATTGCTCTTTGAGCCACATCGGCCGGAATTTTGTTAGGAGCAGGACACCGAGAAAAATGACGACGTAGCGCACTCCCGAGATCGCATCCACAATGGCTGGGTGTGCCAGGCTGATAGCGTAGAAAATCAGAAAAGAACCCACGCCCGAGATAAAGCGATTGACGAAGTACAAGAATCTGCTTCGGAAATTGTCTTGTCCTGATTCAGCAAGGATTTGTCGGCGCCAAGATGAGGGTGCCAGAAGCGCCAAGGCGCCCGCGAAGGTACCGATCGTGAACCAAACGTAGCCACTAACAAAGTTTGTCCGGTCGTAGACGAGTTTCTCAAGCACATTGACAAAGCCGAGAAGTCCGGCAGACAGCAGCACGGGAGGCAGTAATTTCTTCAGTGGAAGGCGTTCCGAAATAAACATGATGAACCCTCCACTTGCCATCAGAGCAAATCCCAGCAATTGTCCGCCACTCATCTGCTTTGATAGCAGCGCAAAACCGATTGCGGCGGTCGCAACCGGAGAGAATCCTCCCATGACGGCGAGAGTCTCCGACGCCTCACCCCGCTTGAGTGCCATGTAGTAGAAAAAGACGCCGGCCAGATGCGCCACGCCTGCTAAAAAGGCTATCCAGATCACATGGAAAGAAGGTGAGTTGTAACCAAACGGTATAAGCGCGACTCCGAAGACGCTCATCGCGCCCAACCAGAAAACATAGCTGAAGAGATTCTTGGTGCCAGGCCTTTTGAGCAGCACCTTGTCCCACACAAGGGAAATGCCGATTATCCCGTGCGCGATAATTGCAATGAATGCGCCGTTCTTTAGGAACTCGAGCACTGGTTTTTGTCCGAAAAGGGAAGCAAGAACACCCGTTGCGAGCAGTGCGACGACATTGGATTATTAGTGCCAGGGAACGAGGCTAGACAGTGTGTCTTTTACTCGCTCGGGCCAGTCCGCCGTCAGGGACCAGGGGCTTGGCTGTCGCAGAATATGAAGGTCCCCTTGAAGATCAAGGACGCGATAATCAGTTGACCCATCGGACGCATGGCTGAAGTGGATGGCCACTCGTGCGTTACCCACTCGCATGTTCTCAACTGTGATCTCCGGCAACCACTCAGGAAGATGAGGATCAAGAATCAGCAGATTCGCCGCAGCGTAGGGAAATAACCCCAACATTGCTCTCAGAATGTTAAGCACCGACGAGGCTGACCACGCCTGCGGCCAGTCTGATTTCGTATAGAGCCCGGGGAAAGGAGCATCCTCGGTTCGCTGATGGCCAGCGAATGTTTCTGGCAGTCGGAAGCCGGGGAACAGTTGCGCAGCTTCAAACATGGCACGGGCTAGGGTCCATGTTTCGCCGTGCAGGCCATAGCGAGCAAACCCAAGCACAAACCCCCCGTTCTCCACTGGCCACACCGAACCGCGATGATACGAAAACGGATTGTACGCGGGATGATCTGCTGACAAGGTTCGTATTCCCCAGCCGCTGAACAGATCCTTCATCAGCATCCGGTTCGCCAGTCGCGGGACCCGACTGGCGTCAACGATCCCCGAAAGCAGGCAGTGTCCTGGGTCGGAGGCGACCGAGCAAATGAGTTCGCCATGGTTGTCGATGCCCATGGCAAACGTACCTTCCTCTTCCATCCAAAAACGATCGTTAAAACGCGCCTTGAGTGCTGACGCCTGTTCCCAAAGAGCAGCCGCTTGGTCTTTTTCTCCCAACCACCAAAGCACTTCTGCCAACTGGCGCTTGGCTGCATATGCGAATGCCTGCATTTCGCACGTACCAATGGGAGCCGATACCTGACTGCCATCGGGATACACGATTGCATCGCTGGAATCTTTCCATCCCTGGTTTTTCATGCCCTGCTCAGATCTGGTCTGATATCGGTAGAAACCGGTTTCATCGAGACTGTGTTTGTCCGCCCAGTTCAGGGCGCGAACTGCCGTATCCGAAAAAGGCCGGATCACGCTCAGATCACCTGTCCAGTGCCACAGTTCGCAAAGAAGAATCGGGTACAAGAAGGCGCCGGAGGCGGAGCCGTAATACCGCGACTTCGGTCGGATGTTGAGCACAGAAAGTGGGTCGGTGTGCATTTCGTGTACGATGCGCCCAGGCCCAGCATCCCGCCAGTCATTCACTTCCGTTGCCTGTTGCTGCTTCAGTATTCGAAGAGTCCCCAGCGCCAGTTCAGGTCCGAGCAAGGCAGCTTGCCAAGCGGAAGCCATCAAGTCCCGCCCAAACACCCCCATATAGGTTGGAACGCCCGCAGCGACCGTTACCTCCCGGCCGTCTTCGAAGTCGAACATCTGAAGCGCACATAAATCCAGCGTTGCTCTTCTTGCTGTTTTTGTAACCACCTGACGCAAGTCGTCGGCTGTTACTGTGAATCCGGTGACATTGCTGAGATAGCTCGATCGCTTACGATCGTAGGCTGTGACAATCGGGCGCGGCGAAGGCGCTGGTAACAATTTCCCGTGCGCAGTTGCCAGCCATTCGAGAGAGCATTTCCAGACCACGTGCGGCGGAAGATGGACCTGGAACCCCAACCGGTTTCTTGAATAGTGCGGATCCGAATCCGAATTCTGAATGCGCAACATTAAGCCGCGGCGGAACTCTGCCTCCCCGGATTCGTGCTGATGGGCATAGTGATGTTTTGCAAAATATCCGATCTGCAGTTCCCATTCGCCTGGACTAACTTTTCGCCATTGCTTTGAAATCTTCCCGTGTTGCCGGCGCTTTCCCTCGGCTTCCTCAGGAGCCAGGAATTCGGGCTCGAACTGTAGTTCAAGCCGAACCTCGGTCGCGATCTGTGTGTGATTGGTGAGCTGAATGTCTTCACGCATTCCTTCGCCTACAAAACGTTTGCTCCGCAGTTCAATCGTTTCCTGCAATGGACTTGCTTCCTGAGTTTGGGTTTTCCTCCAGTTGGAGGGAGCCTGAATGTAGTAACCCATCCAACTATGCTGCTCGATGTTTGAGCCGCAACTGAACTCCGGTTCTTCCCCATTTAGGAACCAGCGGTATTTGCCCAGGAGGCGCGTCTGCAAGACAAATAGGCCATGGCGGGGATTGCGGTATACACGGCCCGTAGGTTCACTGACAAAGGCAGTGCGCCCCCGGCTGAGTTGGATTTCCCCACCGCGAAGTCGGAGTTCGATCAGTGATTCGGCAGCGCCTGTAATCAAGTGTGCACCGAGGTCGAGCCTAGTCGGCAGCAATTTCGATGCTGCACGGGTGCCAATCTGTTTGTCCGGGTGTGGTTTAAGCAAAGGCACAATCGTCGAGCAACTTGTCCGGAAGTGGGCGCCCCCCTGACCAGCCTGAACCAGCATCCATTGCATCCAATCTGCGTATCTAGGCTAGCGATAGGACGGATCAATTGGGTGGGGCGCTCGCTTCGAGCGAAGAGCGTGTCAAGCCGTTGCTGACATTCGTTCCTTGGGACGCCGAATCCCGGCGGCTCCGCCACGGCTGCGTAGGTACACGCTGGGTCATTTGCGAGCGGATGCGCGGCTATGATCGGGTTACCTCGCAGCTTTGCTCATGATCGAAGACGAACCGAGAGGCTGCATCATCAATGTGCCTTGGCATCCCCGGACGCCTGCAATATCGCACTTAAAAACGCATCATGCAGCGGGAGCAATGGTGCTCCTGTAATCGTTCACAAATTTCTTGATACCTTTGTCCGTGAGGTCGTGTTTCAGGTCAAAGTTCTCCCACGAAGCATTTAGGTCCAGGTCCTGGTAGGGAATCGGCCGAAGCGATCTGCCGTTTTTATCGGTGGCTGGATAAACAAAATCTTCTCCGGGCTGAGAAAAGTGTCGGGTGGCCCACTCCTCCAAAAGTTTTGCTGGCGCCGTGACAAGTCCACAACGGAGTTGAAAGGCGTAGAACAAATGTTCAATCTTGCGCAGGCTTGCCACGAGCACCTGCACGTGACCATCACCCCGGGCATACATTTTTTGGATGTTTTCGATCACCTGCATCCCGTTATCGCCGCGATCGTCGAGCCGGCCGACAAACGGCGAGACATAGACAGGGTGTTTGCTGCCCTTGGTCGCGGCATATACGGCCGCGGCTTGAGACTGCGAGAAGCACAGGGTCATGTTTACGCGCATCGCTCTCTCTACCGAAAGCTTTGCTGCCCGTAGACCTTCGCGAAGGCAGGGGTATTTGATATACGCATTTGGAATCCAAGAGAACATCTCCTCGCCTTGACGGACCATTTCTTCGGCGGGTGTGTCAAAGTCAGCAAACACTTCGATCGAAACGCCGGCGGAGCCAACTAGGGGTGAAATTTGTTGGACAATCGCTTTGTATTCCTGTTTCTGTTCCTGCAACGACAGTTTGTGCCCGGAGGCAATCTGGCGCTGAACCTCGGGATTTTTAGCCACAAACGTGGGGTTCGTAGTCTGCCCATCGAGGAATCCCATGAGATCTCTGATGCTCTGGGTTTCGTGCGGATCCCCACCGTCCAGCAAGACTTTTGTATGTAATCCATAGGCGTGCATGGTTTTCGGCTCCAGAATGAAGTGGCGGGTCCGGTCCGGACCCGCCATAGGATCATGCGGCCGGGATAGATGGCCGCGTAGTCTTCGAAATTTCAGCCACTGTCTTGTGCACCCGCTCTGCCTTATCTTTCAACGCTAGGTCGGCCTGGGCAACAATCCCGATGACACAATTTTCTTTGTCCACCACCGGAATACGTCGAACCTGGTGTTCTTGCATCAAGCGTTCGCAACTCTCAACGTTTTCCCCGTCACGGCATATCGCCGGATTGTAAGAAACAAACTCCTGGATTGGCGTGGACGTCGCGTTCAGCCCCAGCGCCAGCACTCGGCAACACAGATCGCGATCTGTGATCATGCCCATTAGCGCGCGCGACTGGCGATCGGCAATAACCGGGATGGAACCTACATTCAAGTCGCACATCATTTTTGCCACCTGCTGCACCGTGTCGGTGGTCGTGCAGCAAGTCGGGTTGACGCTCATGACTTCTTTCACCTTCATAGTTACTCCTCGAAAGTCTATGTTTGTTGTCTTACCTTGATTCTGTCGACCACCCGTCGCGCGCCTGCATTCGAACGTGCAATGCGGACAGCGAGATCATGCTGCCCCACGGTCTCGACGCTTCCAGACAGTACGACAGAGTTGTCGTCGACTCGCACGTCAATGTTGTTGTTCGAAAGGCTGGGCTCGGCCGTGAGTTGATCCGAGATCTGTGCTTCAACCTTTTGGCTGGGCATGGTCTCGGCTGGCGGAGCCTGTGTATCTGGCGGTAATGGCTGCCTCGGAGTTTCCCGGCCTTCCGGGAACGTTGGCGGGGTAGTTGTTGGGGGGTGTTGTCCCTCTTGCTGGGCAAGGGCGGTTGTGGCCAGGAACAACACCGCACTAAGTAGTAAATGCTTCATGGAAACCCCCTTTGGCCAGGTGTCGTCCGTAATACGATGCGCAAAACTGAGGCGATGGTTTCGCGTCAAAATCCTCTTTGATTTCAAGTGGTTACCCCAGGATTTGCGCTTTTCGCCGGGGAAACTGGAAAACCCCACATGCCGTCCGTGCTATCGAATCGATATGAGAAAGGAGGAGCTTCATGATCAAAACATTGTTGCTCACTCTGAGCTTGCTGGCTTCGGCTGCGTGGCTCTCGGCACAAAGCCAATACCCGCAAACCGGCTCAAACCAGACCGGGACGGCGGCGTCAGCGCAAACAACGGTGCGAGGCTGCCTGCAAGGGTCGGATGGAAATTACTCTTTGGTGGCCGATAATGGAACAACCTACCGGCTGGAGGGGGATACTTCAAAACTAAGTGAACACGTTGGACATGAGATAAAAATCACCGGGTCGTCGATGTCCGCATCGGCTACGAACAATCCGGCGAGTACGTCAGCAACACAGCAGCCGACTCTTACGGTGGAGAGCTTCAAGCACGTTGCGAAGACCTGCCCGTCGGGAAGCAATTCCAACAAATAATCAGCGAAGTGAAATCAGCTGTCGCTAATTCAGCGAGCGCCGAGATCTGCCCGGTTTTCTCGTCTACGCTCGCTGAAAGGATTTCGCGGCGCTCGCCGGGACCGGGACCTTTCCGCACTTATGCCCATAACCAGCAAGTATTTAATACTTTGGCTGGAGAATTTGACGCATAAGTTTATGTTTGCCCTCCACGCCTCGAATTGCTTCTAAGCAAAAGTGGAATGGACAAAAATCCTGGGTTTGCTCCTGGTCGAAACCGGGGTGTGGACCTGGATTCACCGACTCGGTGGACCGGGTCTGATCTTGCTTGGCATTATCGATAACTCCGCCATACCCATTCCGGGTGGAATGGACATCTTCGTAATTCTGCTGTCGGCGCACCGAAGAGAATGGTGGCTGTACTACGCTGTGATGGCAGTGGCTGGCGCTGTTCTCGGAGGATACCTGACCTATCGGCTCGCCGAAAAGGGCGGGGAAGAGACCCTTGAAAAGGAGATTGGCAAAAACAAGATTCAGAGAGTCTACGACAGGTTCAAGAAACGAGGCTTCGCAACAATTGCCGTAAGCGCCGTCCTGCCGCCGCCTTTTCCCATGGTGCCAGTCCTGATGGCGGCTGGCGTTTTACAGTATCCGCGGAAAAAGTTCGTGGCTGCCCTGAGCCTCGGGAGGACGGTGCGCTTCCTGATCGTGGCTCTGCTCGGCCGTATTTATGGAACCACGATTATTTCCAGCTTGCGAAGCTACTACAAGCCTGTACTCTATTGCCTCCTTGCATTGCTAGGAATTGGAGGAGTTGCTGCTCTTCTGTACCTGTTCTGGTACAGGCACAAAAAGGCAGAAGCGAGACGAGAAACCGGGAAAGCCGATTGAGCAATTTTGGACGGTTTTGCCCGCCCGGCGACGATACCACGAGAGAGGGGGAAAACCGGGGCCTAGTGACAACAGCGAGTCTAGTGCGTCCCTGCTCTCAATTCCGTCAAATAATTGGCCGCCACGAACTGCAAGTCATTTCGCACGCGAAACTGCTCTGCTTCTTTTGCGGCGCGGGAAACACATTCACACATCTGGAGTAACGCGTGCCAGCCATCCTCGCCGAGACGGGTACGCAGGCGATACTGCGCACGTTCCCAATAAGGCATCGCTTGGAACAGCAGTTCTAAACCGCTTTCGGTGATTCGATACAGTCTTTCGCCGTGATGGTCTCCTCGACGCATCTTGACTAGCCCTTTGCGCCGAAGGCTGCCTAAGCGCCGGGAGAGCGTCTCAATCGCGATTCCGTACTCTCGAGCGTAGACGCATTGCGCGATCTCACCGGCTTCGAATATTGATTTGAGGGCCATGAATTGTGTTGCTTTGATTCCGACGGGTGCGAGCACAAGATCGTACAGCTGTGTCACCGCTCGGTTGGCACGACGAAGTGTCGCGCAGGCACAAGGGACGGACAGGGCCTGATAACGGGCTTCCAACGCATTTTCGTTTGGCATAAGACGACGATCCGAAGACTGAGATGCAACTTGCTGGAAGCCAGACATTTTAGGAAGCGTCATGATATGCCACTCTGGTTGTAGCGTGCTCCAGGAATGCGTTCCTGGCTCAGAGCACGAGAAAAGGCGGAACAAACGGGATAGTGCTTTCCGCGGAGTCGTGCGACTCGCGCCATTTCACAAAGCCATTATGACGCGAGCAATGGGACAGGACGACGTGGCAGCTGCTACAAATGCGCTTCGGATAACACCGCGCTTTTCAGAACAGCAGGGAAGTCCGGCTCTTCGGTCGAAAGGGCTAGCACGCGAACCCGTTGACCTTCAGTGAGGCGCTGCAAGAGGAGTTCTTTATCATTGGCAAAACGCACCGCATCTCGAAATCCAACGGTGCCAATTTGCGTAAACGTGACCTCTTGTACCGAACAACACAAGCAAAACTGTTGCTGCATTTTGGCGGGGATATCCCGGAGCAACAGGCGCGCTCCGGGCGGCACACAGACTGCCGTGCATTCGGCTTGCGCGGGAGGATAACACCATCTCTTTAATTTCTGAAAAAAAGAAAGCTCTAGGTTTGTCTCTTGTTCGGCGGCCGTGCGCAGAATATCCACCGCAGAGGCCAAACCCAGGCTCCCGAGTTCGAACCTGTGTACAACCAGTTCATCGCCACATACGGCTAACCGATTTGGAAGCGCCATGAGGGAGTAGTCACACATTTGGTTGCTCCTAATAGTTTGCCCGATAGGATGATCCTCGAGGTTCGCCAGATGCAGCTGGGACCGTGGCCCGTGGTTGTATCTGCAATGGAGGCCGGGTTTCAAGCAGCATTACAGGTCATCGGCTCCCGCTTGAGCAATCGCGTCAATCCGCGATGTTCGCTGAGGGTATGCCTGTGGTGATTCACTCCCTTGAGGCGAGTCTCTTGCTCTTCTTGCGGGTGTGAGTCGAGCGGCAGATCTCAAACAAGGATGTCCAAGCCGGTAGACAGAATATCGTTGCGAACGGTGTTGTAGTCAGGCGGCTCGGCAGCAGGAGCCGCACTGTTTAGAACATGTGCTCGTCCAAGTGCACCAAAGAAAGTCTGCCAGAGCGGTCGGGAAAGCTGCTCGCTTAGGAGGCGTTGCGTTCCTCGAGATCCTCCTCGCTAGACTCTCCTCGATCTTGAAAATCAGTTGAGACTTTGTCTGCTGCCCCTGTCACGTCGACTTCATCGTCTTGGTCAAGGTGGACTTCCTGACCATCACCATCCGTGAGAGCGTTTTCAATACGGATTTCACGGTAGAGCGGATCCGCTCCTTCGATCGCAATTTGAGCCTTCTCGGGTTCGTTCGCGGCAGGCTTGATCACCTTCTCGACTTTTCCGGGCAGCGTCACGCGCGGTTTGTCTGTCATGCTGTCTCCCTCAGTTTGGTCCCGTGTTCGTTCCATCGCAGCAAGGTAGCTGGCGGAAACTTCTCGAATTTGTCTAAGCCGTTTCTCGTCGGCTTCGATTTCTCTGTCATCAGCGGCGACGAAGGCTTGGAGGCATGCTGCAGGTTCCGCGCTTTACTACTCTGTTTGGAACGAGGTGACATAAGACAGCAGTGAGGACGAACGTGGCAGCGTTAGTATGGCAATTTCTTGCAACCTGGTTTGATACCGAACCAACGGTAGTTTGGCTGGGCCGATACCCGATTACGGCCTAGGGGCGAGACACCACGACCGCGGCCTGAGAGACACGAACAACGACCTGAAGACGACCGGGCATAAAAGTTGAGTGTCAGGATCTTGGGAAAGAGGCTTGATTCAGCCCCTTCAGGGGAGATTGAGAGTGGCGTTTTGTAGCGCTTGGAAGCCCAGAAATAATAGACGATCCTAAATCTGCTCATCAGTGAAAGAAGAAGCAGTGAGCTGGAACTGGCCTGTTCAATGTGCGCAAGTTACACATCGAGGAGGCCAGGCTTTTTAGCACCAGGATCTGCGCCCAGGATTCCCCGCCATCCGGGTATTTGTTTTTGGCGTGGGCCCGCCGGTTATCGCCAGAACTGGAACCCTCCATTTTTGGGGAGCACAATCTGCCGCAGGCCAACGCTTTGCCGTCCAATTGCCGGGACTGGTGATTGACCTTCAGGCGCAGTCCAGTTTTCAGTAGGCTCCCCGAGGCTCTTTGTTTCAGCCTTAAGTTGTAGGATAATTTCCCGAATCCTGCAGAGAATCTTATGGCTGAGAAATTGACTTGGGACGACGCCGTCAAGATCGGAGTCCTGCTTTCAAGAAGGTATCCTGAGCTGTACCCGCTCTCGACCGATTTGGAGGAGATTCACCGTCGAGTGACGAGTCTAGCTGGGTTTGACGACGCCTCCACTACTTTTGATAGGGCGAAACTGGAGGCGATTCGAGCGGCTTGGAACGAGGAGTTTCTTGATCGCACGCAGTAGGGGTTTTCCCTCAGCACAATCATCGCGTGGTCTTCAAAAGGGAATTGCTGCGTTCCGAAGACAGAAAGAGTCAAGCAAGCACTGGGTCGCGTGACGGTTACCCGTTGGTGGAAGCGGCAGCCATCGAAGGGATGGCAATGCGCCGGACTATGTCTTGGAACCGTGGATCATCCCGTAAGCCGTCCAGGCTCGGATCTTTATCAATATAGATTAGCCAATGGGAATGCTCGGTATAGCATTTTTCCAAGTATTCAATTGCGCGTTCCTTGTCTCCCAATCCGACGTGGATGCCGGCGAAAAAATAGGGCGCGATGTATTTTTGCTTGGCTAGTCTTGCCATATCGTCCAGTATGTGACGTGCTTCCGTTGTTTTTCCAGCGGTAGCGAGGGTGTGTGCAAGCGCCCCACGAATCAGAGGACTGCCGTTTGACAGGTCTACCCCTTTTTCCCCTTCCGTGATGGCCATTTCATAACACCCGGTCTTCCTCAGCAAAACCCCGAGAATCCAGTATGTGACCGGATAGTTAGGGTCCAATTCGACCGTGCGACGCAGTTGCTCGACGGCTTCGTCGTAACGTCGGTTAAAGTACAAGTGCCACCCGATTGCGACGTTGATAATCAGCGACAACGGGTCGAGATCATGGCTATTCTTCATCCTAGCCATGGCTTCGTCGTGTCGGCCCATGGTCATCGCATATTCCCCGTACCAATGGTTGGCGGTGGGATATGCGGGGCCGAGTTCCAGACTGCGCTTAAATTCAGTTTGAGCGTTGTCCCATTGCCAATCGTAAAGCCACAACACCGCCGCCAATGATGTGTGGGCTTCGGCGAGATACGGGTCGAGTTGCAACGCAGCCTTGGCAGCCGATTTCCCCTTTGGGAATGCTTCCAGGGGCGGGAGATAGCTGTTCCATCCCAGCAATACATAGCAATCGGCCAGTCCGGCGTATGCCAGGGCGTAACCGGCATCTCTCTCGATCGCCTGCTGAAAATATTCTATGGCCTTATAGAAACCCTGTTCGGTCCACTGGTTCCAGTGGTGACGCCCCTTGAGATAAAGCCGATACGCTTCCGCGCTCTCGGTGTGGCGCTTGGTCAATTGTTTCTTTTCTGCTCGAGTCAACTTCAAGCGCAATTTGTCAGAAATTTCGTTGGAAATTTCATCCTGGATGACAAAGATGTCACCAGGCTTGCGGTCGTATTCCGCGCCCCAAAGTTGAGAGCCAGTCGCTACATCGACAAGTTCCGTCCCAATTCGTAACGAGCCGCCGCTTTGCCTGATCCTTCCGGCGAGAACGCTGCGAACATTAAGCTCACGACCTATCACCTGAGCGTCGATTTCTCTGGCTTTGAACCTGGAAACCGTACTTTGCGCCATTACCCTCAACTTCGGCAGCGTAGCCAGATTGTTGATAAGACTGCCAGTGATGCCGTCACTGAGGTACTCGTGGTCAGGATCGCCACTTACATTCTTGAAAGGCAGGACCGCAATTGAGTCAATGATTTTGGAAATCCTGCGGGGACGTGAAGAGGTTGTTGACGATGAGCCTGGCAACTGCTTGGTGGTCGATGAGGCACGGCCAGTCGATCCTGGGTTCGATTCTGGTTTAAGAAGGGTCATTCTGCCCGAAGCCGCATCTCGCTTGAGCCGCTCTAACTCAGCCCGCATCTCTGACGCGTGCTGATAACGCAGATCCCGGTCCTTTTCCAAAGACTTCCGAATCACCTCCTGAAGCGCCGGTGGAATCTCGGGGTTGACTCGATTGGGTTCTACGGGATCGCTATGAAGGATGGCATCGGTAATGAGGCCGGAACTGGATCCTTGAAATGGCAGCTTCCCCGTGGCCATCTGGTAGAGAACAACGCCGAAGGAAAACAAATCCGTACGTCCATCCAAATCTTGTGCGCGCACCTGTTCTGGGGACATGTAAGCTGCGGTTCCCACACTTATACCCACATTCGTGAGGTGATCTTCGGATTCGCCAGTGCTTGTGGTGGCGTTCTCAGGCTTGAGAAAAAATCTTGCGATGCCGAAATCCAATACCTTGGCGTAACCGCGCGTGGTGACAAAAATATTAGTGGGCTTGATGTCGCGGTGAACAATACCTTTCGTATGGAAAGCGTCTAGGGCATCTGTGATCTGAATGCCGAGGTCAAGTAGGATTTCGATCTCCATGGGCTTGCCGCTGATCCGATGCCGTAGCGTTTGTCCCTCGAGCAGCTCCATGGCGATAAAGGTTCGCCCGTCGACCTCATCAATCTCATAAATGGTGCAAATGTTCGGATGATTCAATGCCGAAGCAGCCTTGGCTTCCCGTTGAAAACGGCTGAGTGCCTGCGGGTTTTTGGATGCGCTGTCAGTCAGGAACTTCAGTGCAACAAAGCGGCCGAGCCTGACATCTTCGGCTTTAAATACGAGCCCCATCGCGCCAGCGCCGAGTTCCTCAACCACATGGTAGTGCGAGATGGTTTTTCCAATCACACGCGCGAATCTTAATTCTGCGAAGCTGCCGAGTCAATGCAACCCAGGGAGACGGCATATAATATCGGAGCGCTCGCAAGATCCCCAAACTTCAGGTGGTTTACCGGGGATTTTGTCCCCTGAATCCGCGGCCAATGCCATCCCTCCGCCGCCATTGTTTTCAAGGAGTTGTCGACACCCCGCCAACAAATGTCCTACTCACGATTGCCGCCCATCTCTCGCTCGGCTAAGCCGGGCTCGACTTCGAGGCTGTCAGGGAGGTTTTCTGATCTTTTACAATGTCGGCTGTTAGATTTCTGTGCCCGGCCGATTGCGGTCGAAACTCATTGAACTCCAGAAGAAGGTCACGCTATGCAACGCAGAGATTTCTTCAAAAGCACGCTCGCAGTTGCCCTGGCCGGAGAACTTGCAGGAGGGAAGGCGGAGGGGAAAGTCTCCGCGCATCTTTGGGGAAAGTACGATTTCGGCGCGGGCCCACAGGTTACCGACCGTTTGAATCAAGGTCCGTTTCCGCAATATCCGCCTGACGCTGTCATTCCTTCTGATGACGTGGTGATGACGACGACGCGCACGGACGAAGTCGTGCCAAACTACGGCAAGGGATTAGTCACCTACATCACCGCGGATAGTGGCACCGACGAAATCAAGTCGGAGAATATTTCGCAGGCGATCGAAGATTTGGTCAAATTTCCTCTCGGTCAGCAACTTTATGTTCGTCCAACATGGCGGGAGGTGCAGCCACGTCCTGGGAGTATTCATTTGCCCGACTACCTGAAACTGGTCTTTGATTTAGCAAAGGAGAGCAATAAACGGGTCGGACTGCGAATCCAGATGTGCGCTCCGGACTACACACACGCACCTGCGTTGCCCGATTTCGTTCTTGACAAGGTTCCCAAAGTTGACCTGGTGCTCAGCGACCAAGAAAGTAGCAGCTCAGCACAAAGGTATTTGTCGAATCCGCACTCCAAATATCAGCCGCGATACGATCATCCCGTTTTTCAGCAGGCGTTCAAAGAGCTGGTTGAGGCCTTGGCCGCGGAGTTTGATGGTAGTCCGCAGATCGAGTTCATTGATACTTTCATGTACGGCTTCTGGGGGGAAGGGCACACTTGGCCATTTGCCAACAATCCGTTTCCTGACTACCAAACTGCGGAGCGCACATGGGTCAAAATGCTAGAAGTGCAACTTGCGAACTTCAAAAAGACTCCTCTGTTGACCAACACGCAACCGGACTATAGCCGCGTCGGCAACTCAGAATTGGTGGATCGAACAGTTCGCAGCAATAACTGGATTCGCAGCGACACTATTTTTATTGAAAACGAGCAAATTGAGGCGCTCAGTAATCGGCCACCATGGACCGCCGCATTGCTGGAGCAGGGGCTTCCCGGCAAACTACCGGATCCGACCAAAGCTCATGAAGGAATATCGCCAGCGGAGAACATGATCGCACACGTGATCGATATAGGGGCGAACTACTGGTCACTGTGGAACTTCCACCAGATCAGCGCACAAAATCTAGCCGCCTACTATCGAGCTTACCCAGCCGCATTCGACGGGATCAATCGCAAGCTTGGCTACCGCGTGAGGCCGTCGTTCATTTGGAGCTATAAGGACGCAAGCTACCTCGGACTCATCGTGGGCTTTGCCAATGACGGAATCGCCGGAGTGCCGGGCGTATTACGAGTCTCTCTGGAAAGCCCCGATGGAAGAGTGCTTACCAGCGGCTGCCTGGATGCGGGGTATCCCTTGCCGGGAAAGATTCGTCAGGCACAATTCGTTTTGCCAAATATCCCCGACTGGAAAGGGTTGAGGCTTAAAGCAGAAATTGAGGTCAAGGGAATGCGGTATCCGGTGCGCTGGGCTTGTCATCAGAAGCTGAATGACGACGGCTCACTCACCTTACGCCCGAACGTCCGGGCGGAGGTCTAATGTCTTTGCCACTCCAGCCACAGGTACTCCCGACTATGGGGCCCTACTCTCGCTTCCGTTGCTGACTCTGCGTTCCGATAGGCGGGCGCGTGGTGTTGCAGGCCGGCAGCAGGAAGACTATTCTTGGCCAGGATCTTTGAAGCAGCCCTTGATATCTCTTCTATGGCCTCTCTACTAGCCACGACGATGCTGAGGTACCGACGACAAGAGATTCTGGCCTTGTCGCTTTATTTTCTTGCCCCTATCGCCTGCGATCGCGGAAAGCTTGGTTCCATGCAGGTGAGTCTCCGTAACGCGCAGATGACCCAAGGAGATGACTCCAAGCAGGGTGTCATCGGGCTGCATAAGCTTTTCCTGCACGACGAGTGCACCGGTGAATACCCGCCGCAGCCAGACACTTGCCTCCATGATCGGAAACACGAGCGCTCATTCACGTTTGCAGGGAAGGCGGGAACGGTTTACGACGTAACCCTCCGAATTCGTGGAATTTTTGAACCTACCACCATCGCCGGTGGCGTGACGCCTGATCCCACGCATCCTTACTTAAAGATTGGGGGTGTCGTGAGCACGCCGGACTGGTCGCAATGGAAGATCGAAGTCTCCGAGCCCAGAGAAACCTATTGGCTGAACCACTATCCCGCGGTCGCGCACAAAATCTATAAGGAGGACTTCGAGGCCACATTAGCGGTGGCAACGGGCGCAACGATTGTCGTCCAAGTTAGTGACGGGAACGATCGCGAGATCGACAATGGAAAGAAAGGCCCAGATCGGCAGCAGGTGTTTGAAGGCGTTGCCGATAGCCCTCTCTCGGGCCAAATGTTACGTCTTGACGTAGTAAGCGTCAAAGAGAGAAATGGCCATATAGCCAATTCTGCATCTCGATCCGACCGCCATTAACTGTTTCTACGAATCTCTCCTCTGCTGGCCGTTTGGAATCGATGAATTTTCGGTTAATCCTGTTCACGCCGCCGGTTCATTAGGCCGAGACCATTCGCATCCTTTCCGCCCAGGATTCGGCAAACCGCGCAAGCAAGCCAGTTCTCGGGTCTGGTTCACCGCTTTCGACTGCCATTAGGTATGTCAGGCTGTAAGTTTTGCCAGTGCGCAGGCCTGCTGGCGCTCCCTTACTTTGCGAGAGAGTAGTGAAGCGTAAATATAAAAGGATATATATGCTGTTTGCGGGAGGCTTCAGCTTCGCCAACTTCTTTATGGATGTGCTGACCCTGTTTGTTTTCGTGCTTTGGTTCTGGTTGGCAATCTCTGTTTTCGGAGACCTGTTTCGACGGGAAGATATGTCGGGATGGAGTAAAGCGCTTTGGGTAATCGGCGTCATCCTGTTTCCATACGTGGGTGTGTTGGCGTACATGATTTTCCAAGGGAAAGGGATCTCTGAGCGCAATGTTACGCGGATTCAGCAGGCCCGGAATGAGCTTAGAAATGTGGCTGGATTCAGCTTGGCGGACGAAATTGAAAAGCTTGATCGACTTAAGGTCTCCGGGTCGATTACGGATGAGGAGTTCACACGCCTCCGCGCCAGGCTGCTGAGGGCAGCCTAAGCAAAGTGTTCCTAAACCTGGTGTGTCGCGCCAGGCAGGATGAGTAGGACTTCCCCTGAGGGTTCAGTCGGCAGAAAGGAGCCGGGTCATGAAAGCACTTTTGACCTCTATGATGTGTCTCTGTTGTGTCGTGTCCGTGGTGGGACAGAAAAAGGAAGAGGATCGTCTCAAGGAATCGGCAGATGTCCTGAAAGAAATTATGGCAATGCCCGAAAAGGGAATTCCCAAAGACCTTTTAGATAAGGCGGAGTGCGTGGTTGTGTTTCCGTCTGTCAAAAAGGCCGGTTTGGGCATTGGAGCAAGTTACGGGCGTGGCGCTATTCTCTGCCGAACTGGAGAAGATTTTAGGGGGCCTTGGAGCGCTCCTGCCATGTTTGCCCTAGAAGGCGCTAGTATCGGTTTCCAAATTGGTGGTGAAGCCACCGATTTCGTTCTGCTGGTAATGAATGAGAAGGGAGCAAACTCCGTCATGTCCAGCAAGGTGAAACTCGGAGCAGATGCTTCCGCAGCCGCAGGACCAGTTGGCCGAACCACGTCGGCCGAAACGGACATAGCCATGAAAGCTGAGATTCTTTCCTATTCGCGAGCGCGAGGCATCTTTGGAGGAATTTCCCTGGCCGGTTCTACGCTGAGATCTGACGGGGGCGCAAATAAGAATCTCTATGGGAAGGAACTAGACGCGAAGCAGATTGTCCGGGAAAATAAGGTCACTATTCCCGCCGCGGCCAAACCGCTGATCGATATTCTGGCTCAGGCATCACCTAAACATGCGTCGTAAGGACTTGTATCTGCAGCAGGCTTCCATGACAAACGGACTGTGTGTCTGGAGGGCGGGCGATTGAGGCCTAACCCTCCACAAGTGATCGCGCCCGTAGTCCTCCCATTGCGCGTTGCTGAATGTTTGGTTCCTGCAACGGTCCCTCTCGTTCCTCCCAGGTGCGAAATGGACACCTAGTTCAATCGGTCATGCCCGTTCACTGTTTTTGGAAGCATAGAGCGGCATATCCAATCATCAATTCTGATGCTCCCGAACTTCTGAACAAGGAGATTGCCGATAAAATCGGCGTGTCGGAAAGCTCAAGCAAGGCCACTTTGCAGCAGCTTTTCGCAAAAACCGGTGTGCGCAGCAGAAGCCAGCTGGTTCGCATTGGACTCGAACGATACCGGGACCAGCTGTAACCTCTCTCAGTGAGGATCCCCGCCCAAAAGGGCGCGTCATCGTCGCTCGCATCGCCCCTTTCTCATGAGCGGGGGACGCTATCGCCGCTGGCGAGAATTCAAAATCTGCACCGACCATCAATGGTCAGCGTTTCGCACCATGTAATTTCCCAAAGGATGCTTTGACGCCTCAGCCTGCTATTCACGATAATCGGAGTGCCCCCGGGCTTCCCGGGTAAATTACAGAATGAGAGAGATATGAAACGACTTTTTTCTTTTGCCCTCATCGCCTACGCTTCGTTGGCAGTTGCAGAACCCCGGACCTGGCAAATCGATCCGAATCACACGGCATCGCAATTTTCCGTGCGTCACCTTGGCATCTCGACTGTGCGAGGGCAGTTCATGAAGACGACGGGAACGGTGGTCTATGATCCCGGGGATGTTTCGAAGACTCAAATTGATGTGACGATCGATGCCTCTTCGGTGGATACCCGCGTACAGATGCGGGACAACGATCTGCGCAGCGACCACTTTCTCGATGTGGCCAAGTATCCGACGATCACCTTCAAATCGAAGAAAGCCGAGTCCGCGGGGCAGGGCAAGTTGAAGATTACTGGCGACCTCACCATTCACGGCACGACCAAAGAAGTGGTCCTCGACGTGGATGGCCCCTCGCAGGAAACATCTGCCATGAACGGAATCCGCATGGGTGCAGAAGCAACCACGAAGATTAACCGGAAAGACTTCGGAGTGAATGGTGCGGCAGGCGCAGTTGGCGATGATATTCAGATCACATTAGACGTCGAGATGACGCGTCCGGCGAAGTAAAGAGTACCCGGTTGCATTGATGAAATTTTCCCCATCGCAAGTAGTCAACATCAGCGATCTTCGGCGGCTCGCGGAAAAGCGGGTGCCGAGAGCCGTCTTTGACTACCTCGACGGGGGTGCTGAGAGCGAAATCACGTTGGGCGAGAACACGCGCGCATTTCGCGACATCCTCTTCCGCCCGCGCCAGGCAGTGGCATTTGGGCAGTGCGGCTTGAGCGTTACGGTTCTCGGTAGCGAGATTTCTTTCCCGGCGATGCTTGCTCCGGTTGGATACAGCCGAATGATGCATCCAGGTGGTGAGGTGGCTGCTGCCAGTGCTGCAGGAGAAGCAGGTACTGGCTACATCCTGTCGACCATCTCCGGTCACAAGTTGGAGAATGTTAAAGCGGCCACCACCGGACCGGCCTGGTATCAACTCTATTTGGTGGGCGGTCGCCCTGCAGCCGAAGGCGCAATCGAACGCGCGCAGAAGGCGGGGTTTTCGGCACTTGTCATCACGGTGGATACCGCTGTTGCTGGCCTGCGCGAACGCGACCCTCGAAATGGCATGAAGGAGTTGCTGGGCGGGGGCATCTTCTCCAAGATGCCGTTTCTCCCCGAGGTCATGTCACATCCGCAATGGCTGGCCGGATTCCTGATGGATGGCGGCCTGCCGAAATTAGAAAACATCGTGATTCCCGGCAAGGGGCCGATGGAACTCCTTGACGTGAGTGCTTCGTTGGCTCAGTCCGCTGTTTCCTGGGCCGACTTCTCATGGATTCGTCAACTCTGGAAGGGACCCCTCGTGGTTAAGGGAATCCTCACCGCCGAAGACGCCCGGCGGGCGGTAAGCGAAGGAGCTGCGGCAGTTGTGGTGTCAAACCATGGCGGCCGCCAATTGGACGAAGTGTATCCTACGATTCGCGCCTTGCCCGAAGTTGTCGCGGCGGTTGCAGATCAGACCGAAGTTCTGATGGACGGCGGTATCCGCCGCGGCACTGATATCGTGAAAGCTCTTTGCTTGGGCGCGCGCGCTGTGCTCATCGGCCGTGCCTACGCGTATGGCCTGGCGGCTGGAGGCTACCATGGCGTGAAGAAGGCGATCCAGATTCTGTGGGAAGATGTCGAGCGCACCATGCGCCTGCTCGGGTGTCCGGCGATCTCGGACCTCAATGAGTCGTATATCGAATATCCGCGGGAATGGAAGGCGCACTAGCTCGGTTGCATCCCTGCAACTTTGTTGTTCAAGGGCGAACGCGATCCGCATACGGTGATTCCCTCTGCGGCCTTTCTCTGGGATCTGCATGCTCTCTGTGGTAAGGTTTGTTGTTTTCTTGCGCGAGCTAACCGCGCCTCAAAAAGGATCACCATGCCTAACTCTCGTCGCCGTTTCATGTCAGCTTCCCTGAGCCTGCTTGGAGCTGCTACCGGCTCTCGCGTTCTTGCACAGACCGAGCCCCCGCCAGGCACCCCGCCCGCATTCGGTACTGGGCCGCAGGTTGGACCGGAGGTCTCTTCGAACACCTTCAAGGAAGCAGAAAAGTTGGTCCAAGTCGAGTTAGGTGAGGCAGATCGTGAGCAGGCAGCCACCAGTTGGCGCAGCAACATGGCCTCGCTCTACGAGCGTCGTACCGGACCGCGCAAAGTAGCAATGGAAGCTACGCTTTCTCCAGCAACGAAGTGGAATCCTGTACTGCCTGGAGTTTCCCCTGGTCCTGCGCGGGACCGATTCATCCGCAGCCCCGCGGATTCCGGACCGCTTCCGTCTAACGAGGAGGACATTGCCTTTGCCCCTGTAGCCAAGCTCTCTCGCTGGATTGAGCAGCGGAAGCTCACCTCCGAGCGGCTCACGAATATCTACCTGAAACGAATCGGGCAATTTGATTCTCGGTTGCGTTGCGTGATTACACTCACTCGCGAGCTCGCGCTCAAGCAGGCGAAACAGGCAGACTTGGAGATTGCAGCAGGGAAATACCGCGGCCCCTTGCACGGGATTCCCTGGGGCGCAAAGGACCTGCTCGATACTGCCGGCATTCCCACCACCTACGGCGCCGAACCTTATCGCGACCGTGTGCCCTCCGAGGACGCAGCGGTTGTGAAGCGACTGCATGCAGCGGGAGCGGTTTTGCTCGGAAAACTGAGCCTCGGGGCACTGGCGCTGAACGACATCTGGTTTGGCGGGCAGACCATGAATCCGTGGCTGCTTGAAGAAGGATCTTCTGGATCGAGCGCCGGACCGGGTGCCGCCGCAGCCGCTGGACTGGTTGCATTCGCGATGGGCAGTGAAACCGGTGGGAGCATTATTGGGCCAAGCATGCGTTGCGGCCTCACCGGACTACGTCCCACTTACGGACGTGTGCCCCGTACCGGTGCGATGACGCTCTGCTGGTCGCTCGATAAGCTCGGCCCCATGACGCGCTGCGTCGAAGACGCCATGCTGGTTCTGCACACGATCTCCGGTGCTGACCCCGGCGATCTCGCTAGCGTTCCCTCACATCTGGACTTCGATCCTAGCGTTGGCGTGAAGGGCCTTCGGGTTGGTTACATTGCCGACTGGATGAAGCAGAATCCTGCAACCGCGGTGGATCGCGCGGCAGTTGAAACCTTAAAAGAGGTCGGCATGGAAGCGGTGCGGGTATCGATCCCCGACTGGCCCTATGACTCGCTCGATCTGATTCTTTTCGCAGAAGCCGCAGCCGCCTTCGAAGAGCTCACGCTCTCTGGAAAGCTAAGCGAACTCAAGGTTCAGGTTCCGGATGCCTGGCCGAACGTGTTCCGTCAATCGCGGTTTCTCTCTGCCGTGGATTTCGTGCAAACCGACCGCTTCCGGCGCAAGGTCGCCCAGGAAATGGCACGGGTATTTTCACAAGTGGACCTCCTGCTCGTTCCCTCTCTCCGCGATGAAATGCTGACCATCACGAATTTCACGGGACATCCGTCGCTGACCCTGCGGGCAGGATTTGTGGAGGTTTCAGAAGCCCGTAGCGACTGGGCACCGGATCCGCACCACCCGTTGCCAAAATTTTCCCCGCCGAGAAGGGTTCCTCACGGAGTTACCCTGATTGGCCGATTGTTCGAGGAAGGCACCATGGGCAGGGCTGGAATGGCCCTAGAACGCGCCTTCCACGTTGCCGCAGAGCGTCCGCCGGGATTCTAAGCGATGTAGTCGATGCTAAGCCTAGGCCCAGCTGCCTGTCTGAACCGCAGTATGAGCCTTTGCGGTTCCCGGCATTTGATCAGCCACTCTGCCCGGCGTTTGTACATCTCTAGTCGGTGCTATACTTTGCGGACGGGCAACTCTACCGCTTTTCTGCAAGTGAAGCGTTCTTAGCGTCTCGGTCACTATTCGCTGGGAGACTCCATGGGAGGACGTGATCCACTCCGTCCTGATGAATTTGAAACGGTTGTTGACGGCACGGCTGTAGGACCAGCCGTTTCGGACTCGAACGTTCCCCCCAACAAATCTACAGATCGCGATCAGGAAACCATAGCCTTCCCAGCTTCCCCCCGCCCTTCCGACTCAGATCAGATGATGACGGTTGAGATCGGACCGGATTCGCCGACACTGATTTCCGCGCCGCCGCGAAAAACATCCGGCCCTGTGGCGTTGAATTTCGATGGGCAGGCACTGCTGCCATCGGGAGCCCTTCTCGGGCAACGCTACGAAATTCTTCAAGTACTCGGTCGCGGGGGCATGGGTGCTGTATATAAAGCGAAGGATCGAGAAGTAGACCGCATCGTTGCCCTCAAGGTGATCCGCCCTGATCTTGTCGGCAACGCAGCCCTGCTCGACCGTTTCAAGCAAGAACTGGTCTTGTCACACCAGGTCACGCACAAGAATGTCGTGCGAATCTATGACTTGGGTGAAGCCGACGGTGTGAAGTTCATCACCATGGAGTTCATCGAGGGCAGCGATCTGCGCTCGATCATCCTCGAAAAGAAGAGGTTTCCACCTGGCGAAGCTGTTGAAATCATGCTGCAGGTCTGCCGTGCGCTGGAGGCTGTGCATGCGGTCGGTGTGATCCACCGCGATCTGAAGCCGCAAAATATCATGCGCGACAGCCAGGGGCGCGTGATCGTCATGGATTTCGGGCTGGCGCGACTGGTTGAGTCAAACGGCATGACCCAGACCGGCGCACTTGTGGGCACCATGGAATACATGTCGCCTGAGCAGGCGCTTGGTAGTCAACTTGACCATCGCTCCGACCTTTTCACGTTGGGACTGATCTTTTACGAGTTGCTCACGGGAAAGATGCCGTTCGCCGCGGACAGCGCCCTTGCCAGCTTGATAAAGCGTACACAGGAACGGGCGATGCCGGTGACGCAGCATGACAAGAGCATCCCCGCGCCTCTTGCCAACGTTGTCGCGAAATGCATGGAGCGCGATCCCAAGCTGCGCTACCAAAGCTGCTCTCAACTGCTGAGCGACCTCGAAGCCTGGCAGGGAAAGCGTGCTGGGGCTACCCTGGCTTTCCATCCCTCAATCGGTCCCTTTGCTCGCACTTTGCCTTGGCCTGCAATCGGCATCGCTGTGGCGGTGATCGTTTTGGCCATGATTGGATTCTCGTTGAGAGGCAAGTTTACCAGCTCATCCAGCGGTGCAGGCCCACAGGTTGCGCTTGCGGTTTTGCCCTTGCGCAATGCTTCGGGAGATGCGTCGCTCGATTGGATGGGGAAGAGCCTTGCCGAAATGCTTCGCACCGACGTCGGGCAGTCTGAAAACCTCCATACCGTCTCTCCCGAGCGCCTCCATCAAATTTTGACCGACCTCCGCATCTCGCCGGACACCGAGCTTGATTCTTCGATAAAGCGCATTGCTGAGTTCACCAACGCCGACCAGATTGTGTGGGGTGAATACGTCAAGATTGGCGATCAGATCCGAATTGATGCCCAAATCGAAAACATGAAAACCGAGCGCATCATTCAGATCAAAGCGGAAGCGGTGAATGAGAAGGCTCTACTCAAGGCCGTCGATCAGCTCGCGAAATCCGTGCAGAGCAACTTGACCCTATCCGATAAAGCGATGGAACAGATGAAAGCGGCTGCCTTTACGCCCTCGTCGAGTTCGGTCGATGCGCTTCATCAGTACAGTGAAGGCCTGGAACTTTCGCGCCAGAATAATGACCTGGAAGCTGTGAAGCGCTTCCAGTCAGCGGTTGCTGCCGATCCGAGCTTTGCTCTCGCCTACGCCCGTCTGGCGCAGACCTATCTTCGCCTGGGCGATGGCAACAAGGCCAAAGAATATTCCGGCAAGGCTTCGGACCTCAACCTGAACCTTCCTGCTGCAGAGAAGTACATGATTCAGGCAGCCACGGCGCGGGTGCAGAACAATGCCGACAAAGCGCTGGAAGCCTACGACAATCTCGCCAAACTCATGCCCCAGGATCCCTCCATTTGGGCTGAACAGGCTTCGATCTACGAAGGTAAAGGGAACTACGACAAATCATTCGAATTGTACGCCAAGGTCCTGGCCAGCGATCCGAAGAACCTGGACGCCTTGCTGGCGATCGGAGGCGTGCAGATTGAGAGAGGCAAAACCGAAGGATCTTTTGATTATCTGAATCAAGCCTTGAGTCTGGCGGTACAGCTCAACAATCAGCAGGGCAAAGCTAACGTTCTTCAAACCCTGGGAGCGGCCTATCGACTGACCAACAAGCCGGACGATGCGCTCCAAAACCTCCAGCAAGCTGCAGAAATAGAGAAGCAGATCGGTGACAAGGGCGGTTTGGCGTTCAGTGTCCGGCAGATTGCCGACGCCTATGTCATGAAGGGCAAGCTGGATGATGCAGCGAAGAACTATGAAGAGGCGCTCAAACTCGAAACCGAGTTGAACGACCAGGTCGGCCTGGGTGGAGTCCTGCTGAACTATGGCAACATGCTGGATTCCCAGGGCAAGTACGACAAAGCCCTCGAAATAACAAAACGCGCTCTTCAGATCGAACTCGAGCTAGGGGACGAGACAACTCAGAGCATTTGCCTGAACAACATCGGCAATCTGTATGTGGAACAAGGGCACTACGATGAGGCGCTTACATACTTTCAGCGCACCCTCGATTTGCAGCAGAAGCTGAACCTCACCCCCGACACCGCCCGTTCCCTGAACAACATCGCCGACACCTATCTTCGAACCGGCAAAATGGACAAGGCGCTGGATAACTACCTGAAGGCCCTCGAAGTATCGCGCACGGCTGGCGACAAAGGATTGATCGCTCAGACCTCCGATGGCATGGCTCGCCTGTTTGCGCTTCAGGGCAGGTTGGGTGCGGCTTTGGGCGCCCAGCAGGATGCCATGAAGAACATGCAAGACCTGCAGCAACAGAGTAGCGATTTCGCGCAAGTCCAGGCGAATTATGGGAGAATTCTGGCGCTGATTGGCCATTTCGACGATTCCCAGAAAAACCTGGAGGCGGCCCTTGCTTTAGCCCGCTCCCTACACAACGACGTTCTGGTAGAGAAAATCTTGGACCAGCAGGGCGAGCTGTTGCTTTACAAGGGAGATTTCCCCGGAGCGCGAACCGCATTCGATCAGGCCCTGCAATCCGCCTCCAAACAAAAGGACAAAGGAGAGATCCTGCGCGTCAAGCTGAATCAAGCGCGAACGGATCTTTATCAAGGCAGGGCAGCGACGGCAAGCAAGAGCGCCAGGGAAGTTGCCACGGGGGCTGATTCTCTCGGCCTCAGCTCGCTGTCAATTCAGGCTTCTGTCACGCTTGGTCAGGCTCTTGCCGAGTCGAAGAGCTATGCCCAGGCGCGGCCGGTGCTTGAGGCGGTGGTGCGCAGGGCCCAGGACGACGGCATGAAATCTTTCATTCCAGAAGCGCACTACTGGCTGGCGGTTGCACTGCGCGCGACCGGAAAAACCGCAGAAGCCGACGCTCACCTGCAGATCGCAAAGAAAGCGCTACAGGACATCCGCAGCGAGTCTCGCAGCGACGACATCCTGAAAAGAATTGACTTCAAGCCGATCGCCTAGCTTTGACCCCTTTTCCCCTCGCTGATACCGGAAGAGTCCAAGCAAAAGAAAAGGGACGAACCCAACCGGCTCGCCCCTTTGCAAGTCTCAAAGCTACAGCTATTTCAACGTGACGAGCGTCGTTTGCGCACCGTAGATGCTCTGCGCTCCGCCGGAAGTGTTGTTGGTGAGTAACAGGACGGTTAGGCTGTAGGTTCCCTTGGGGCAAATCTGGGTCACGCCATTCGGGAGGATGCAGCTGCTGCTGTCCCAATTGAACAAATATTGATTGTTGTTGTCGCCCTTGAACAGCGGCTGCGCGAGCCCGGAGCTTCCGTTCGAGATAAGCCCGATGGGCACAAATATGTTGTTGCCCTTACTGTCCAAGATCTGCGCTACCGCGAGTATGGCGGTGGCGCTCGATAGGTAAGGTCCGTTTTGGCATGATCCCGACGCCAGTTTGAACTTTACCGGAACCGATTTGCCCGCCGGGAAACTCGAGCTGGAGGCCAGAGCCCAGTTGTTCAGTATGCCGGTGAAGGTGTTGTTGACGGGCGACTGAAATCCGCAGAAGGTGGCAGCGAGTTGCGTGGGATCGCCATTGACCGGGGCGGCGTTCACCATGAAGATACGGCATCGCAGGGATTTTGAAGCGTTGCCGGTGTAATCAGATGGCAAGTAGCCGCCGATCGGGTAGCCGCCGATTTGCGACAGATTGGTGTTCAGCGGTTGGCAGTTGGTTGGCCCCGGATCTGTTGGCTCCGAACAAACCACGATCAGGGGATTGTTTATCCCAGCCGGGATGAAGTTGGATACCTGGAAGTTGGTTGTTTGGCTTGTTGCGGAGCCCGCAAAACAACCGTTGAGGTTCGCCGTGCCGTACATGGCTTCAAAGCCATCAAGTCCCAGATTGACTGCGGGAGTTCCCGGGGCGCCGGATTCCGAAATCAAAGTTTGGATGGCTGCGGGGCTCGCCAAACTAAGCGAGATCGTTCCACTGCAGGAGCCTACGATCTGGTTCAGCACGAACGCGCCGAACCCGAAATTTACTTGGGCTACGCCGTTTGTGGCAGAAACACTTTTTTGAACATTCATGGTCGGGGAAAGTGCAACGCCCACCGCTGGAACGGGGATTCCATAGGAGCTGATGGCCTGACATGTTTTCGCATTAATGCTGCGAACGCTCCCTGCGTTGTTACTCGTCACTGCCACGTAAAGGGTATCGTCTAAAGCCATCTGCAGGAAGTTCGGAACGTCTTTGTTCTTGAACGCAACGCAGGTGCTCGGATTCGCTCCTGTCGCATCGAACTGCTGCAGCTTGCTGTTCCCCTGATTGGTGACATAGAGGAAGCCGTCGCTTCTGCGGGCGATTCCGAAAGGTTGCGACAGGCCAGAACTGATAAACGTGGTTGGGTTCGCTGGTGGGTTCGCTGGCAGGTCCGATGGGGAGCGAAGCACCTTGTTGTTCGTATGGTCCACTACCAACAGATCACCGGTGCTTTTCTGCGCCAGGCCTTGGGAACTTCCCGGGACCACTGCTAATGCTTTCGGGGCAGCTACCACGGCGAGGTCGGTGACATGGGAGAATATCCACAGCCCCGATCCGGGATCGGTGCTTGAAACCACGAGGTCACCCTGGGCAGTAATTCTGCCGCACTGCGGGTGCCGCAAAGCGGCCGAGACGCCATCATAAACCGGCATTAATGTGGGAGACGCCAGGGTGGGGTCGAAGCGCCAGATTTTGCTGTTGGAGGTATCACAAACGTAAACCAGATAGTGCGTGGTCTCATCATTAGCCGCTTGACCGATGTTGTTGGGCGCAACCACCATGCCCTCGAAGTCGAACCCTGGGCTGGAGACGATGGCTGTTGTAGTTCCGGAAGTAGTGTCGATCTTGTAGATGAAGCCGGCGGATCCTGTTGAAACAAAGACGTTAGGGGCTCCAACCGCCCACAGACCCGTACAGCTTAGACACACGAACACTGAGAGTAAATGACGAAGCTTGCGCATTGATCTTGCCCTCCTGGGAGCAGGTGACGGGGAGAGGTCGGACGCACGAATTCGCCCGTCGTAAAGTGTCTACCTTGATAGAAGAAAAGGGCAGTGATGTCAAGTAAAACCCCTGTCGGAAGCGGCGTCCGGCCACTCACATCTCCTCCGTCATCGAAGTTCGGCCAGTGCTTAAAGTGGCTGGAGGTGCATTTTTTATGCACTTAGGACGTGTCCGTTCGGCCATCTTTCCCCGTAGATTCGGCCCTTACGTAATCTCGTTTTTGGCCTTGCCCGAGTTCATACTGAGACCGTAACCGCATGCCTTTTATTCCTCAATCGAGCGGTCAGCGGCGAGCCGAGCGCGTTCGGCTGGACGACAGCATTCCGGCGGTGGTCCGTTTCAACGACGGCAACCGGGCGTCCGGTCGGTTGAAGGTGGTTTCCATGACCGGCGGACTGCTATCGCTCGCTCGTCCCGTTCGCCAGGGCTCGGTTGGAAAGCTGATGTTTCTCACTCCCGCCGGCTCCGTGCTCGGATCGGCTGAAATGCTGACTCCCATGTCATGGGAACTTCAGCCCTTCAAGTTCATCGGGTTTTCCGGTGACGACCACGGGAAATTAGAATCCGCAATCCAAGGCTACCTTCACCAGAGGCGATCCCAGGACAAGCAACAGCAACGCAATCGTGAGGGATTTGAAAACGTTCGCGCCTGGTAAGAAGGTTCTTCCTCGACACTCCAGCTTCCTCCTAACCAGAATCCGGGCTCAACCCGAATGCCTTCGATGGGTCGGTCCTTCGCGGGGCGCTCGATTTTTCGCGCGAGATGATGTCCAGGCGCTCTCGCCAGGAGCAAACGGTCCCGGCTTGCCGGCGATGACAGTTCAAATCACAGCCGGTCGAAGAACAAAGCGTTCGTCAGCCAATGCATCGAAGCACTTTCTGAAAACCGGGCTTCCCGGCGGTAGGACATTTTGGAGGGAACGCGGCATGCGCATCTACGAAGACAATTACGCCTACGAGATCGAACAGGTAGTCGATCCCGCAACGCTCCTGGCCACTGGTTGGAAGTACAACGTGTATCGTGTACGGCCTTCTAACCAGCTGCTGCACTCTGCAACGGTAGATAGCAGGGAAGCCGCTGAGCGGGAGGGGCGGCGCGCCGTTCAGCGTACGATCCAGCAAGAGCAGAAGAAATCTGTGGCCTAGGAGCGGATTTACGAGCCGGCAGGTTGCCGGTTACCTCAAGCAGAAGGCGATGCCGTTGGCACTTCCTTGAATGCTCGAGGCGACAGCTTCGTTCGAGCCGGAAAAGAGGCTCGAAACGCTTCCGCCAGCCCCTGAAGCAGCCGGGCTGCCCCGACGATGCAGTCCCTTGCTGCAACCTCGCGTGCCAGGTTCTGAGATTTACCGGATGAGATCACCTTCGTAATTATTGCACCCACGCGAATTTTCAGGGACACTGGTCTAGCCCCAGCAAATCTTTGCTCCGCCCAGCTCAAAACAGGAGCCGGGGGAAGCGCAGCGCAGAAGGTTTGCAAAAAGGGAAGGCACATAGATTCCGTCTGTTTTGGGCGACACACCATGATTTTTGGCTTCAACACTGACGTCAAACACGAGGACACGATCTACCACGTGCAGAGCGAGGCTCGCGAAGCCGACCTACTCCTGCAAACCCAGGTCTTCGTCCGCGGACGCTGCATAGGGAAGCGTGCTACGCCTTACGCCGACCAGGCAAAGAGCCCGGATTTCACAGACCAACGGAAAGAGCACATCCTTCGCGAACAACATCGTCTGGTGCTCGAAGCCATCCGGGAAGGGCGATTGCAAGAAGTATTCGATAAACGCGAGACGCCCGAGACACTGGCCGCGATCAAGGAACTCGACATTCACTGGGTGAATGCCGAATCTGTGCTTGCAGGCGAAAAGCTCGCGGTGAAATTGCGCGCAACCGAAGGCGGGATTGGGGTAGCCAACGCGCGGCTGACGGTGCGCCTCGCTCGTGACAATGCCGCTCCCTTTTACACGCAGTTGACTACAGACAGCGCGGGCGAAGCTGAATTGGTCGTCATCGTCGAGGAGTCATCGCTCGCTACATCTTCGGTGTTAGTGCAGGTCAACTCGAGCGGGCGAACCGCCACGCGCAAGTTCCAGATGAGGCACGTCGAAGCCTAGGGCTCATCCCCTTTTCTTTCGTCGGCCTTTTACCATTCGTTCCGTGCCCGACTGCGGCAACTGGAACAAACACGACGGGACTCCGATCCGGAGATCTTCGCGTGGCATCACCAACACCACCGCTCTAGTATGCTGGAGTCCAATGCCTCGAACCGGCGCTCCCCTCCTTGAGCTACGCAATATTCAGGTCTACCGAGGCGCGCGTCTCGTGCTGAACGATCTCAATTTGCGCATCCAGAGCGGGGAACATGTGGCCATCCTCGGCCCCAACGGGTGCGGGAAATCGACCTTGATCAAGACCATCACGCGGGAATGCTATCCCGTCGTTCGACCCGGTTCGGCCATGAAAATTCTGGGAGAGGAGACCTGGAACGTCTTTGATCTTCGCCCGCTGCTGGGCATTGTTTCCAACGACCTCATGGAGTGGTGTAGGGGCGAAGCCCAAGGGAGGGATGTCGTCCTGTCGGGGTTTTTCAGCAGCAACGATGTCTACCCCAACCATCTGGTTACTCGTGAACTTCTGACCAGAGCCGATTGGGCCCTCGCCCAGCTCAACATTTCCCACCTCGCCGAACGCCCGGTTCAGGAAATGTCTTCGGGAGAAGCCAGACGTGTCCTGATTGCGCGGGCCCTGGCTCATAGGCCGAAGGCCCTGCTTTTCGACGAGCCCAGTAATTCGCTCGACTTGTTTGCGAAAAAGATGCTCCACGAAACCATGAGCCAACTGGCACAGTCAGGTATCGGCATTGTGCTCGTCACGCATGACCTTTCCGATGTTATCCCGGAGATCCAGCGGGTGCTGCTGATGGCCATGGGCCGGATCGTAGCGGATGGGAACAAACTGGAGATCCTTCGGAGCGACACTTTGTCGGAGGTATTCGGGCTAAGAGTGGCTGTCAAAAAGCGAGACGGCCATTACTATCTATGGTGACCCGGATGTATTCTCCTGGTCTCCAAATCGATACCACTCCGCATGGCTTGAGTGCGAAGCCGATGGCCTGGAATTGGACTAGACATGACGCTGACGATTAATGGTGAGGACCGCGAATTCAGCTCCATCCAGACTCTGGCGGAACTGGTCGCGCTGCTCGGCATGAAGCCCGATCGCGTGGCGGTCGAACTCAATCGCGAACTCGTGCGTCGCGAGCGCTGGTCGCAGACGAAACTCTCCGATGGCGATAAGCTCGAAATCGTCCACTTCGTCGGCGGCGGATCCCAGGAACCCTGTGAAAGTTGACTCCCGCCGTGCGCTGCCAGTTTTCCACGTAAAAGTGGGCGTCCTAACGCCTTCCCCAGTAGCTTTGTAGTTAACCATTTCCTTTGTTTCCCACATCGTGGCTCGAGAGTTCGCGCCTACAATGTTGAAAACATTTTGTCAGCAGAATGTTTGAAACATTCGAGGTTTCGAATGCAAGAATCGTTCACCTCTCGTGATGTGATTCGACTGACCGGCATCACTGCCCGCCAACTGCAATGGTGGGACGAACGTGGGCTGGTCGTTCCCGCACGGGAAGGGCATCGCCGAATTTACACTTTTGAAGATCTTACCGAAGTCGCGGTGATTTGCGAGCTGCGCCGCAAAGGCTTTTCCCTGCAACGCATGCGACAGGTAGTCCGTTTCCTGCAAAAAGAGTTCAGCAAACGCCTGGCAGAAACGGTCAGCGGGACCTCGAACTACCACCTGCTGACCGACGGCCGCGCGCTTTATCTCGAGACCTCACCCCAGGAGATCGTGGACATCCTGAAGAACTCACGTCAGCCGATGTTTGCCATTTGTCTGAGTGATACCGTCCGTCGCGTTAGGGCCGTGGTGACTGGCCGCAAGTGGCCGGCCCGGTGCGCTCCGGAAAAACGAACACGCAAGGTGAAATTGGGTTCTTAGCAGTGATTCGCCCACCAGGAGGGGAAATGGTTGCTGAACTCGAAATTCTGAACGAGTGGATTCCGGAGCAGATGCAGCCGGGTACGATTTTTGTGCTTGAAAACGCAGGCCGCATCGGCGAAAAGGAAGATCCCTATTGGGCCGTACTCTCCTGCCCCAACTGCGGCACACTTGGCCTGATCACGCGTAAGCAGATCGCCGGGCTGATCGCGGTGATTTGCGGATCGCATTCCTGCTCCGCGCAATTCTTCATTCGGGATAGCGAGATCCAGATTCGAAAACCGTTCTAAGCGAGCCAACGGTGGGGGGAGATTTCACTCGCCAGCAAGGCCTAGTCGGTCGTTCACTTTCTTTAACTCCACCGGTATCTGTTCGACGATCTCGATGTCGAATCCCTCTAGCGCGGCGAGCCGGCGAGGATGGTTGGTCAACAAGCGAATCCGCCGCAAATTCAAATCGGATAAGATCTGTGCGCCCAGTCCAATTTCACGCTGGGTGTTTCTTTGGCTTTCAGGCTGGGTGGACGCGGCAGGTCTGTCGCGATGGAAGGAAATCGCTGTCCGCTCCCCAACCTTCTCGATCGAAAATCCTCTGGCCGACTGATGCAGGTAAATTAAGGCACCACGACGTTCGCGGGCGATAGCCTCCAGCGCCCCTTCCAGGGTGCCCCGGCAATCGCACGATGCTGATCCAAACACGTCTCCAATCAGGCAATGCGAGTGCATGCGCACCAACACAGGTTCCTCGCCCTCGCCGACATCACCGTGGACGAGTGCCAGGTGCGAATCTCCGCCATCGACCTCGCTCTGGTAGGCAATGACCCTGAACTCACCGTATCGTGTGTTCACCAGCGCCTCACCCACGCGGTTCACGTAGCGTTCGTGCTGCATCCGGTAGCGGATCATTTCCGCAACCGTCAGCATCTTCATCTGGTGCTCTTCGGAGAACTCAATCAGGTCGGGCACGCGCGCCATGGTGCCATCTTCGCGCATAATCTCGCAGATAATGCCGGCGGGCACCAGCCCCGCCAATCGCGCCAGATCCACCGAAGCTTCAGTCTGTCCCGCCCGCACCAGCACTCCACCTTTGCGCGCCCGCAGGGGAAAGACATGCCCGGGCCGGGCCAAGTCGGAGGGACGGGTGGCCGGGTCGATGGCAACTCGGATCGTCCGCGCTCGATCGTAAGCGGAAATTCCGGTGGTTACTCCGGTTCGCGCGTCAATGGCTTCGCAGAACGCCGTCCCGTAGTTGGAGGTATTCTCCGCGCTCATGGGGCCGATCCGCAGATGTTCAAGCCGCTCTTCGGTGAGCGTCAGGCACACCAGACCACGCCCATACTTCGCCATGAAGTTGATTGCCTCGGGCGTCACCTTCTCGGCCGCAAGCATCAGATCCCCTTCGTTCTCGCGATCTTCGTCGTCGATGATGACAATCATCCGTCCGGCGCGGATCTCTTCAATGGCGTCGGGAACGTTCGTAAAGGGAGCCCTGGAGAGCATCAGGTTGATTGTACCAATGTGCTTGGGGGAGGGACGCCGACCCCGGGTGAGAACATCGCCCTTCTTAGGCTGCTTGATTAAAGAGTTGGATGGTCCAAAATACGAGCCCGGCCACGATCGCCGAAGCAGGAATGGTCAAAATCCAAGCCCATACGATTCGCCTGGCCACTCCCCAGCGAACCGCGGACAACCGGTGCACCGCTCCCACCCCCACGATGGCCCCGGTAATGGTGTGTGTCGTGCTCACGGGAATTCCGGAGAGGGCGGTGCCGAATAGCGTCAAGGCGCCTGCACTTTCAGCGCAGAACCCGCCGAAGGGCTTCAGTTTCGTGATCTTCGAGCCCATGGTGTGAACGATGCGCCATCCGCCGAAATAAGTGCCCGCTGCAATGGCCGCATGCGCCGCTAGAATGATGAACCACTTGAACCGTCCCCACTCCGACTGCATGTCATGAGCGCTCATGTATCCGGCGGTGTAAAGCGCGCCAGCGACGATTCCCATCGTCTTTTGCGCGTCATTCCCGCCATGCCCGAGGCTGTAGGCCGCAGCAGAGAGCAACTGCAGCTTACGGAACCACTTGTCGACCGATCGGGGAGTCTGGTCCTTGAGAAGCCAATAGCCGGCGATGCTGAAAATGAGGGCAAGAATCAGGCCCATCACGGGTGCAACCACAATGAATACCAGGGTTTTCGTCCAACCCTGGGGAATGATCACGGTATGGGCGCTCGCCCATCCGTGATGCAGGCCAGCCCTGACCATGGCTGCACCGGCGTACCCGCCAATCAGCGCATGCGATGAAGAGGTCGGCAATCCCCACCACCAAGTGAGCAGGTCCCAAACGATGGCGCCACCTAGGGCAGCAATCACCACGTACTGGGTAACCTCGTCCAGCCGAATCATTCCTTTTCCTATGGTTTTGGCAACGGCGGTTCCAAGCACGAAAGCTGCCACGAAGTTAAAAAGCGCTGCCCAGGCAACGGCTAGTTTCGGCGACAGCACACGGGTGGAAACCACGGTGGCGATGCTGTTGGCCGCATCATGAAAGCCATTGAGGAAATCAAATAGGAGAGCGGTTACAACCGTGATGATGAGCAGCAACAGGCCGGTATTCACTCGTCAGCAACCCCTGGTCTGGAATGTTGGACTCAAAGCAGGTTATGCGCTCTTGAGCGCTACCGCCTCCAGCACGTTGGCGGCATCTTCAGCTTTGTCGGTTGCGGTTTCCAGGACCTCGTAGAGTTCCTTGATCTTAATCAGTTGGATCGGATCCTTCTCACGTTCGAACAGTTCGGCAATTGCCCTTCGGCTGACACGATCGGCTTCGTTCTCCAGCCGATTAACTTCGACGCAGTGCTCAAGCAGCCTTTGATTGTCGTCGAGCAGGGCCACCGCCTTTGAAAGCTCCCCGGCCTGGGTCACGATAAACCCTGCAATCTCAGCAGCGGCAGGTGGAGGATTTGTAATGCCGTAGAGGGTCATTCGAATGGCGGCGGCATTGACAAAGTCCAGAACATCATCCAGCGATGAACTCAGCAGGTGGATGTCCTCACGGTCAAAGGGGGTGATGAACGTCTGGTTGAGCATTCGGATGATGGCGTGCGTCATCTCATCCCCTCTGTGTTCGATTTCCTGTAGTTGCCCGATGCGAGCCGGATCTCCGGACGGATTCTTCAAAATGTCAACCAGCAAGGTGGCGCCTTTGGTGAGATTCGACGCGACATCTGCGAACATCTGGAAGAACTTTTGTTCCCGCGGGATCAATCTCATGAAGCCGTAACTCCCGAAATGTGAAAGGAAGATGAAAATCTAAGACTATCTCACGCGACTGAGAGAGCGTCAAACCCAGCGACGGTTTCCTCCTGGGATGCGTCTGCGAGGAAGGGAGAAACGTAGGAGGTGAAAGCCGCCTTCTTCTCGCACGAGTTATTCGGGTGATGGGGCATACATTTCTTCAATTTTGGCCTTGAATTGTTCCTCGATGGCACGCCGCCGCAGCTTCAGGCTGGCGGTGAGCGTCCCGCCTGTGGCCGACAGCTCCTCGGCAACCAACCGAAACGCCTTCAGCTTTTCAAACTGTGCCAAGGGATGGTTCACTTCCTCGACAATCTCCCCGTAGCGAGACCGGACCGGCATAAGCCCAACCAGTTCCGCACGCGATGCGAACCGTATTCCCTTGGCCGCGGCCATTGCCTCCAAAGCGGCGAAGTTTGGAAAGATCAATGCGGCAGGGAACTTCCGTTTGTCGCCGACCACGACCGCCTCAGCCACCAGGGAATGATGTTTGAGGGCATTTTCAATCGGCTGCGGCGCGATGAATTTGCCGCCCGAGGTCTTGATCAAGTCTTTTTTGCGGTCCGTGACGTACAGGTACCCGTCTTTATCTAGAGCGCCTATGTCGCCTGTTTTGAACCAGCCATCAAGAAAAGCTGCCTGGGTCTCTTGCGGGTTATTCCAGTATGCCTGAAAGACCGACGGGGCTTTCGCCAGGATTTCCCCATCTTCAGCAATTCGAACCTGCACGTTGCTGAGCGGTTTGCCTACGCTACCGATGCGATGCGCCGCCGGCGTATTCACCGAAATGACGGGGGAGGTCTCGGTTAGACCGTAACCTTCGTGTATTCGAATGCCCACGTTGGCATACCACTCGGCGAGCGGTCTTCCCAGTGGAGCTCCGCCGGAAATAAAAATGCTCACTCGCCCGCCAATTCCAGCCCGTATTTTCGAGTACACAAGCCTATTGGCCAGTTTCCAGGTTGGTGCAGCGGGCGTTTTGCCGGCCAAGACCTGATCACGGTGTGCGCGCCCCACGCGCAAAGCCCACTGGTATATCTGTTTCTTGGGAAAGGTTGCGGCCTGTATATCGGCCTGGGTATGCACCTTCTCGTAGATCCGAGGAACGCTCAGCAAGATCTCTGGCGCGATCTCGAGAAGGGTCTTCGGCAAACGCTCCAGAATCGGCAGGTGGGCCAGGATGACGCCTCGATGCAACAGCCCCATTTCGACGGATCGCGCGGTCACATGCGACAGGGGCAAGAATGACACGGAATGCATGCCTGGGCAGAATCCGAAATCACGGCAGAAGGCAGTGATGTTCGATGCCAAGTTGCCATGCGTGAGCATCACCCCTTTCGGAGTGCCGGTGGTACCAGAGGTATAAATGATGGTGGCAAGATCGGTGGACTGGACCCCGCGTGCCAGAATCTCGAGATCAGCCGTCGAACCTAACTGCATCAACTCCGACATGGCTACGGCGCGCTCGGTCGCCACGCTGTCCATGACAGCCACCTTTTCAAGGTATGTCGTCGATCGGACGGACTGTACCTTTTCGAGATGCGTTTCCGCCGAGACAAAGATGGCGCGCGCGCCGGAATCCCGCAACATGTAGGCGGTTTGCTCGGCCGAGAGTGTCGTATGGATGGGAACGACAACTGCTCCCAGCGCGAGACACGCCATATCGGCGACCACCCACTCATGCCGGTTTTCAGCAAGGATTGCCACGCGGTCGCCCTTCGAGATGCCCCACGAGCACAGGGCAGTAGCGACACCCTTCACCTTACCGACAAACTGCTCTGAAGAAATCGAGCGCCACTCCTCGCCTACCAGCTGCAGCATAAGCTGGGCCTGGTTGCGAGCGGCTACTCCAAACAAGATGTCATTGAGGGTATTGAGGCTCATGCCGGCGCGCGTCAGAACTCTAATGCTTTTCCCAGGCAGAAGGCAATCGGTTGTGCCTCAATGATTTGACATTTTCCAACGTTGACCCAACGAGGGACGAGACGATACACTCAGCCTTCATAGGAGCTCTCAATGCGACGATTGTTAGGTTTCGTCCTCAGTGCGGTCATTCTGACGCAGCCACTTTTGAGAGCCGCGGCCAAGGACGCTGGTTCCTCTATGCCCAAAGTTGGCGACATGGCGCCCGACTTCACGCTCAAGTATGTCGACTCCAGTGGCATGCATGACGTAAGTTTGAGCCAATACCGCGGCAAACGGCAGGTTGTGCTTGCATTCTATGTCTTCGCATTTACGGGTGGTTGAACGCAGCAAATGAAAAACTTCCAGGCGAATCTAAAGCGTTTGGAAGCTACCGACACCCAGGTCCTGGGTGTGAGCATGGATAGCGCGTTCGCCAATCACGCCTTTGCCGAACAAATCGGGGTTACCTTCCCGCTTTTGAGCGATTGGGGCGGAGATGTCACCAAGAAGTATGGCCTCTATTCCGATCAATACAAGGCAGCCCGCCGTGTGAACTTCCTCATCGATAAGGATGGCCGAATCAAGGAAGAACAGATTGACAGCGCAGCCATTGACCCGACCAAGATCGTGGATGCCTGCGAGCGGCCAAAGATGAAGCAGTAGGACGGCAGCGGAGGACTTGATCATTCATAACCGTTCAGGCGGTATCGCCTGAACGGTTTTTGCGTCTCTCGCGTGTTTTGCCGCTCCCGGTGTTTGCGTTCCAACCCATTGGACCCTCGACATTTTATGACCGGCAAGCTTGCACGCAGGATGTTGCGCCTGGTGAGTTTCCCCCCTTCCACGAGCCTTTCCAAAGAATGGACGAGCCTTGATCGAAGGGGTGGGACCTAAGGGACCTTCAGAAATTTCCTAGCCCTCGGAGCAATGCCAGTAATTCTTTCCAAGCTGCTGGCAAATCCTACAGGGGAGATTCTTCCACAGGGATAATGTTTTCAGTGTGTTACGGTTGGCACTCCGGATGCAACGTCCTTTACCAGACGAAGTGGCGCGCAACGGGGCGCACTGAGAAAACTTCGGCCAGAGGTGAATTTCAGGCGCCCCTTGCATAAATGAATTCCCCCTAAGCCCTCCCCCGCAGCTTAGGCCGGAATTAATTTCTCTCCGATAGCTAGCCCTGTATTCCTCAGCAGTTTTGCTACAACTGGTTCCTTCAGGCGAGAAGCGTCGTATTCTATCCGCACCACTTGCTCTTTTTCGTTAAAGCTCACGCGCCGAATTCCGTACACTTCTCGCATGTTGTCGATAGCTCGCATCATCGTCTCGTCTGGACGATTCACATAGCGGTAGGAAACATCCATCTGGGTCATTCGCTAGGGCCTCTCCTCCAAGCTGCTCAATTTAAGATACACCAAGGCTTATACCCCTGAGTCGCCGCTCGCATCGCGGGCAGCGGCTCAAGAATCTAAGGGAGAGGCATCGGAAGCTAAGAATGGAAGTCAAACCCAAACAGGTCATGGATCCGGTTTGCGGGATGATGGTGAATCCCGACGCCGCAAAAGCGAGGGTGGATTCCGGGGGTAAGACTTATTACTTCTGCTGTACTGCCTGCGCCAAGAAGTTCGAGGCTCGACCGGAGCAATTCCTGAAACCCAATCGCTCGGGACTTGTCATGCTCGATGTCGCAGGGCAACCCAGCCCCCCTCCGCCGAGGCCCATCGGGCTTGTCGGAATTCAGGCTCCCCAACCGAACCCTTCCGAGAGGGTCGAGGACCCGGTTTGCGGGATGGAAGTAAATCCCGCATCAGCGAAGTACCGGACGATCCACGAAGGCAAAGAGTACTTTTTCTGCAGCCGTTCATGCCTGGAGAAGTTCCAGGCGGATCCCTCCGCGTATCTGGAACAGAACAAGCCTGCTAGAAAGCCCGTTTCCACAAGCGCGGTCTACGTCTGCCCGATGTGCCCCGAGGTCCAGGAAACGAAACCGATTCCATGTCCGAGCTGTGGCATGGCGCTCGAGCTCAAGAATCCATTTCCCCGCACCCAGACCGAATACACCTGTCCCATGCACCCGGAAATCGTGCGCCAGGAACCCGGTAGTTGCCCTATCTGCGGTATGGCTCTGGAGCCTCGGATAGTGACTGCCGTGGAAGAAAAGAACCCGGAACTTCTCGACATGACGCGCCGTTTCTGGGTGAGTCTGGCGTTCACGCTCCCCTTGCTGGCGATTGCCATGGTCGACATGCTTCCCGGAATGCCGATCCAACAGGCCTTGCCTTCGGGCTGGCTGCCCTGGCTCGAGCTCTTCCTGGCCACGCCAGTGGTTCTTTGGGGCGGCCTTCCATTCTTTGAGCGGGGATGGGCTTCTGTCGTGAACCGCTCCGCCAACATGTTCACCTTGATCGCGATGGGCACGGGAGTGGCGTACCTCTACAGCCTGGTGGCGACGGTAGTCCCCGGGATTTTTCCTGCCTCGTTCCGCGACGTGACGGGAAGCCCAGAGGTTTACTTCGAGGCTGCAGCGGCGATTGTGACGCTGGTTTTGCTTGGGCAGGTAATGGAACTAGGGGCACGTAGTCGGACGGGGGCGGCCATTCGGTCGTTGCTGGATCTAGCTCCCAAGACTTCGCGCGTGCTGCGAGACGACCGGGAAATCGACGTTCCTCTCGATCAGGTTCAAGCGGGAGACCGCCTGCGTGTGCGTCCCGGCGAGAAAGTACCGGTGGACGGCGTGGTGCTCGAAGGTCACAGCACGGTCGACGAGTCTATGGTCACAGGCGAATCTATTCCAGTAGGAAGAAGCGCCGGGGATCAGGTGATCGGTGCAACCCTGAACACCAGCGGCTCGTTCATCATGCGCGCCGAGCGCGTGGGTAGCGAGACATTGCTTTCCCAAATCGTTCGCATGGTAAGCGAAGCCCAACGCAGCCGGGCTCCTATCCAACGCCTCGCCGACAAAGTTGCGGGATGGTTTGTCCCGGCGGTGATTGCGATTGCGGCGCTGACATTCGTCGGGTGGGCCATCATCGGCCCGGAGCCTCGCTTTGCCCATGCCATCATCAACGCCGTTGCCGTCCTGATCATCGCCTGCCCCTGCGCCCTCGGTCTGGCTACGCCAATGGCGGTCATGGTGGGCACCGGTCGAGGCGCGCACGCCGGAGTCTTGATCAAAAATGCGGAAGCCCTGGAAACCCTTGAGAAGGTCGATACTTTGGTGCTCGACAAAACCGGCACACTCACGGAAGGAAAGCCGCGAGTTACGGCAATTGCTCCAGCTGCAGCCATGAGCGCCGACCAACTGTTAGAGCTGGGGGCGGCGCTTGAACGCGCGAGCGAGCATCCGCTTGCCCACGCCATGGTGCACGCGGCGCAAGAAAGAGGGTTGAAGCTAGCTGATCCGGACGAATTCCACTCCCTTGCTGGGAAGGGAATTACCGGCAAAGCCGGCGGGCACGAGGTCGTACTGGGAACCTGGGCCTTGATGAGAGAAAACGGGATCCCGGATAGCGCCGCGCCGCTTGCGGCCTCCGAGGACAGAACAGCGATCCATGTGGCGGTTGACCATCAATATGCAGGGGTGATTTACGTTTCCGACCCGCTCAAGGCCCTGGCAGCGGGCGCAATCAGAGAGCTGCAGAATGGGGGGTTACGGGTGGTCATGCTGACGGGCGATAATCGCTCGGTTGCCGAGGCTATCGCAAAGCAGCTCGGCATACAAGAATTCCAGGCCGAGGTTCTTCCCGGCGAGAAAGCGGCGGTTGTCAGGCAACTGCAACAGGAAGGCCGACGCGTGGCCATGGCGGGAGACGGCATCAATGATGCACCTGCTCTTGCCCAAGCCAACGTCGGCATTGCCATGAGCACGGGAGCGGACGTGGCGATTGAAAGCGCGGGCATTACCCTGTTGAAGGGCGATCTTTCCGGAATTGTTCGAGCTCGAAAACTGAGCCGTCAGCTGATGAAGAACATCCGTCAGAACTTGTTCTTCGCCTTTCTCTATAACTCGATCGGAGTTCCCATCGCCGCCGGCGTGCTCTATCCATTTTTCGGACTGTTGCTCAGTCCCATCTTAGCGGCGGCGGCCATGAGTTTTAGCTCGGTTTCGGTGATCATGAATTCCCTGCGCTTGCACAAAGCCAAGCTTTAGAAAGACACGTTCCTAAGTAGTTTCTTCCCCGCGAAATGCCCCATCGATATTCTGGGCACACATGTTTCCCGGCACGCACGTACTCATAGAGGTGGTGCTGCGCACCGTCGTTGTCTACTTTGTAGTGCTGCTTGGGGTGCGCCTCAGTGGCAAGCGCGAGGTGGGCCAGATGACTCCCTTCGACCTTACGCTGCTTCTGTTAATCAGTAACTCCGTCCAGAACGCGATGACTGGGCCCGACAACTCTCTGATGGGCGGAGTTGCAGCGGCGCTGACGCTGCTCCTGCTGAACTACGTGGTAGCCGACCTGTCCGGAACCAATCGCCGTTTCCGAAAACTGATCCAGGGCCAGCCCAGCCTTTTGATTCACGATGGCCAAGTCATCACGGCTCACATGTCCAAGGAACACGTCAGCATGGACGAATTGGAGCGCGCGCTGCGTGAGCATGGAATCAGCAGTTACAAGGATGTCGCGCTCGGGGTTCTCGAGGTGGATGGTTCGATCAGCTGTCTGAAGTATGACGAACTCAACCCCGCATCGCACAATCACATGGTCCGACGGAAATACATCCAAAAGCACGAGTAGTTACTTGGTAAGCACCACCGCAACCTCATCATAGGGCAAGATGGTAACGGTAATGGACTTGCGAGCGGCGAATTCCTCAGGCGTCAGGGGTAGGCCCACCAACACCGTCCCGGAGATCTTTCCCCCTGGGTTGATTCGCGTTTCTGGCGTGAGGATCGGTAAAACGTGGGGCTTCAGATCCGGCAGCACCGTGAGATAGCGCTCGGCATCTACCGCCGGCACTGCCTCATCGGCCTGTTTCTGACCAGCGACCTCAGAGCTAACCTGAATGCTCTTGATCCAGGTGGGCTTCTGCTCATTGTTCTGCAGCGAGATGTTCACCGCGATCATCAGCAACTTCTGATTCGGCATGGGCGCTGAGAACACCCCGTCGATGCTGCCGCTCGATTGAGGACGGGCGCGATGGGTCAGGGAGTACCCCGCCACAATCAGGATCACAGCTCCAAGACAAATGCCGACGATTCGAGCCGGCGGAAGGCTCTTCCGTGCCGTGCCGTACTCCTCGGCGATATTGAAGTCGTGGTTGGGTTCAGGAGCAGGCGGAGGTAGGGGGGAACTGGGCGGGGTCGGCGGATTCGACATTTTACCCTCCTAGGCTCGAGATTTTACTCGCGTGTCAGAGACTGGGCCAGTCATGCTTCATCGCGCCTGCAAACTGGTCGGCGGTGAGCGTGTTCAGAACGTCGTTGGCCGTAAGCCAGGCACGCCGTGCCTGCAAAACACCATACCGCATCTTTTCCATATGGGAAGTATGATGCGAATCGGTGTTGATTACGATCTTTACGCCGGCCTGTTTTGCCTGCCGCAGGTGACGGTCGCATAAATCGAGACGATCGGGATAGGCATTCAACTCCATCGCGACTTTCTTGCGCGCGGCAGCCTGAAGCAGGGCGTCCATGTCGAAAGCATAAGCATCCCGGCGGAGAAGAATTCGCCCGGTGGGATGACCCAGGATTGAGACGTGAGGATTGTCGAGAGCCTTTAAGAGCCGGTTCGTCATGTCCTCGGCCGACAGATTGAAGTGGGAATGAATGCTCGCAATCACCAGATCCATCTGCGCCAGGACAGCGTCTGAAAGATCGAGAGTGCCATCTTCCAAAATGTCAACCTCGATGCCGGCAAAAATGCGGATACCGTCGATTGCGTCGTTGACCGAGCGGATCTTCTCGATGTGCTTGACCGCCCTTTCATCGTCAAGACCATTGGCGAAGGCTAGATTCTTCGAGTGGTCGGTGATCGCCATGTACTTATACCCGCGCTCCCGGGCGGCAACGGCCATCTCCTCGATCGTGTTCCTGCCATCGGTCTCGACAGTGTGCATGTGCACATCGCCCTGAATGTCATGCTGAGCCAAGAGCGGGGGCAGCGTGTGCTTTTCAGCGGCATCAATCTCGCCCGTATTCTCGCGGATCTCGGGAGGGATGTAATCCAGTTGGAGCGCCGCGTAGATCTCCTGTTCGCTTTTCGAGGCAACGATCGCCTGATTGTCTAGGCGCGCCAAGCTGTACTCGTTGAGCGTGTAGCCCATCTTCAGCGCCCGCTGGCGGAGCGAGACGTTGTGCGCCTTGGAGCCGGTGAAGTATTGCATGGCTGCGCCGAACGACTCGGGTGCGAGAGTTCTCACGTCTACCTGCATCCCCCCGCGCAGACGAAAGCTGATCTTGTTTTCACCGCGGGCGATAATCTCCATCAGTCCGGGGAGTTTGATGATGTGGTCAATCAGCTTCAGACGCTCGGCATCATCGCAGCATGCGGGTCCGGTCACCAAGATGTCGAGATCCCCAACGGTTTCGCGTCCGCGCCGCAGGGAACCGGCCGGGGTGGCCTGATCAACTCCGGGATACGCGCGTAGATGCTCGATGATCTTGTCGGATTGAATCTCAGCCGCCTCCAGGAGAAAACGGCCGGCAATTCGCCGGTAGTCTTCGATCGCCTTGAGCAGTTTTTGCTCGTGTTTCTCGCCCATGCGCGGCAGGATGCGTATCTTGCCCTCACGGGCCAACTTCTCCACACCCTCAAGGTCGCAGACCTGGTACGCACTCCAAATCAGGGCGATGGTCTTTGGGCCGAGTCCTTGCACTTTTAGGAGTTGGAGCATGGATGGGCGATACTTCCGCAGCAGATCGGCATGGAGTGTCAGTTTGCCCTCGCCAAGCATCTCCTTGAGGTTCAAGAGCATACCTTTGCCAATTCCGGGAATGGCAAGCACCTGCTTTTCGTTGGCGATCAGATCCGAGATCTGTTGTGGCCAACCTTCAATCGCTTCTGCTGCATTTCGGTAGGACCGAATGCGGAAGGAATCGCCGCCATCGACCTCAAGCAGATCAGCGGTTTCGTAGAGAACGCCAGCAATGGATTTATTGTCCACGCGTAGAGCTTAGCAAAATTGACCGGCCGCGGCCTGAGAGCGAGGCTCGCGTCGAAACCGGACCGCTCCACGGCCTTATACTCGCCCTATGAGAGTTTTTCCTTCGGTTCTGCGCTTTGTCTTCTTGTCTGTCGCGCTGTCTGCCAGCCTTGCACAAAATGCCGAAAATTTTCAGCCTCTTGAGCAGTGGCAAATGGCGATCCTTAACGGGAATCCGAACCAGCTGATGTCGCTTTATAGCGTCGCGCCACCCGCGCAGATCGACACCGGAAAGGGCAATGTGGACGCCAGTGCGGAGGCGGCGTTTTGGACGGGACTGAAGATTCGCTCCATGGATATACACATCGTTCAGTCTGTCTCGCCCCAGCCAGGGATCCAGAAACTCCTATTCCAGGCTTCCGCGCGGACGCCTTCGCGAACGGTTTATGTGACGGCAGCGCAGCTCTGGCAAATGCAAAACGGAGGTTGGAGGATCATCGCTGCCGGGCGCGACATTGCCAAGCTCGAACAGCCGCTATCGATTGACGAAAGTATCTATCCCGCTCAAGCCAACGCCCGGGAGGAGATTCGGGAGGCAGAAAGACGAGCTGCAAAGGCGCATAAGCGGGTGCTGGTCGTCTTTGGCGCTGACTGGTGTTATGACTGCCACGTCCTCGACAAGGCCTTTCACCGGAAAGACATCGCGGCTGCCTTGACGCCAAACTACGAAGTCGTGCACGTAGATGTTGGCCGTGGAGAAAAGAATCAAGATCTTATGAACGAATACGGCGTTCCGATGAAACGTGGCATACCGGCCATCGCCATCCTCGATACAAGCGGCAAGCTGCTTTATAGTCAGCGCAACGGAGAATGGGAACGGGCGCGGGCCCTCGGCCCGGAAGATCTCATCGCATTGCTCAGGAAATGGAAGAGGCAGGGCTGACGGACAAAGGGCTAGGACTCTATGACCTCTGCGCTGCGCTGACTTTTGAGCGCCTGTAGAAACATCTCTTCGCTGAAGGATTCATGATTGCGCAGAAGATCGAGGAGAGGATCTTCGATCTCAGAATCGAACTGCCCGAGCGAGGAGGTCTCATCGTCGCTCTCATTTTCAGGCACCTGGGGAGCGACCCGCAACTGCGGGCGAACTCCGGGCCGACTCATCAGGAATCGGATGAACTCCTCGGTCTGCTGGCGCTCCGCCCCGTTCCGCATGGCAAACTCGACTCCCATGCCGCGAGAAGGGTGCATTACCCGGACCAGTCCTTGGGCACGAAACTCCAGTTCGTCCGCTGCTACGATCATCACTACCTGGGTGCGCTCGGGAAACGGCGATGCGGTTTCCACGTAGCAGGCGCCGAGGCTCAGGTCGGTCAATAGGCAATCGGCAACCGCTTCGGGAACCACAGGGGTACCCGGTCTTGAATTCTGTGCCAGCCACCCATGGAGGGCCCCGTGCACGCTCTCCGGCGTGTCACGAAATCGCACGCCAGTTTCGCCATTCGGGTTCGCCCAAGCCACTTCCCCCAGCAATTCAAATTCTGACGCGGCATTGGGCAGTAGAAAACTCATCTTCACCCGAGCCGAAGGATAAAGCGGCTGCGCAGCCAGGACGTCCATTCCTGTCTCGCTTAAGTCCAGCAGTATCCCTTCCATCTCCGCAGCACCTTCTGTCCCATTCGCCAGGATGAGTTGGACGGCCACCTGAATGGGGACGCGAAAGGCGGTTCTACGCTCCCGCTTAAGCAGGACGGTGGCTGCGCGGAGCGTAGTCGTGGCCTGGGTTTCGTCGAGCGGCTTATAGAGGACGAAATTCGCGCCAGCGCCAAATACGTTGCGCACTTTGTTCTTGTCACTGAGCAGGGCAACGGTGACGGCATTGGCCTGAAAAGGAGTGCTCGTCAAATTTTGCAGGATCAGAGAAGCGCTAGGCGGATCGTCATAATCCACTAGCACCGCCTGAAACTTCTGTTCGGTGATGAGGCAGACGGCGTCAGAATAGCCGCAGCATTCGGTGCGAAGGCCGAAATTAGACAAAACCGGGGTAAGCGTCTCAGCGACCTGGTCGTCTTTCGTAACCAGCAATGCGCGGAATGACATGGGTGAAAGCCCGAGTTTACGGCCAGCGCGGAGCAACCGTGCGGACAACCGGCTTCGCGGATGCGGATTGGCCTTGGGCCGTCGCAGCCTTTGCGGCGGGCGCGGCGGGTTCGTCCATCTCGCCCAGAATCGCGCCATCGTCCTCGTCGTTGTCCGTCAACAAAGGAGCGACTTCGCGAAGCTTCTCTGCCGCCTGCTGCAGCATCTCGATCTGCTTGCCGAGCTGAGCGTACTTTGCCTGTTTACGGCGCAGAACCTCGTGGATGTCCTTCATACAACCCCCAATGCAGAATGTATGGATTGCAGCAGACCGGGTCAACGAGCAACCGGGGCGTTCGGTTACTCCAGTAATCCGGAAAAAGCACTGGTCGGGGGCCAGAGCGGGTGAGTTGCGATGGCGTGGCCAAGGCTGACGCCGTTGGACTTCACCTTGACCCAGGGCAGGGAAACGACAAAAACCCGCGCCGCCATCGTTAGACTAGTTAGATGGCAACTCCCTGGTCGACGGCTAAGGAATGCAGCAGAGATACGGGGGCTTAGACCCCAATTGTTCGCCATCGAGTTGAATTCAAAGCTGATCTGCGGCTATTCTTCGAGCATTCACTCTGCGCTTATCGTCTAAAGCCTGAGGAGGAACGGTGGCACCGAGAGCCCGGCTGTCCCATCACAGAATCTTTGGTCATGCTTCTTTCGGGGCCCCATGGACTTGCTTCGGGCGGGAATGGGAGCGGAGAACAAAAAGCTCCCAAAAGAAAGGCCAAGCAGCGGGCGGTCGAAAATTCGCCGAGCGTAATCGTGTGCTGATGCTTGGAAGCATCCGAGAACTCGCGCTTTATCGCGCGGAGGTGCTTCAGCAACACGGATTCCATGTGCAGATCTCGACCGACCGCGCGCAAGCATTGGATCTGATCCAGGCGGGGAATTATGACGTGGTGGTGCTGAGCTACACTCTGCCCGATGCGGTGGTGCGGGAGTTTGCTGACGAAATGCGCGAGCATTGCCCGCAGGCTCCGGTAATCGCGATTTCCGACGCCCGGCGCCCCGATCCCATCATCCAACCGGACCAAATGATCCTGGCCGACGAAGGGCCCGCCGCGCTTCTCAGCGCCTTACGCCACGTGCTCCGGAGGCACTGAACGCCAGAGGAGAGCAGCACTGGTAGATCAGTGCAACTGGTATAGGCTGGCTAGAATCGACCCAAATGCCGCGTGCGACAAGAACACGGAGAGCGGTGTCTGATAGCCGTAATTGAGTGCCATAAATCCAGGCGGCTCGAGCTGGCGCCGAGAGGTTGGCCCGTGACGTTCACTCGCCATGCGGGGATGCAGCGTGGGCAGCAGCATCATCCCAATCGACAATACGAATAAGGCATGCACCAGCCCAAGGATGAGGCCGAACCACCAACTTGTGTTTCGCGTGGCCTCGAAAATTAAAACGTAGATGATCGAAAAAGCCCAGCCGTTGATCATGTGGGCGATGAATCCATACAAGCGAGCCTTATCGCGGTCATGGGTCATCACTGCCCCGATCAGGTATGGCAGGTTCATGCGCGTGAGCCCCAGCCCCTGGCTAGTGGCTAGCGCTGCGGAAAGCACCACCGTCGCGATAAATCCGCTGAGTATCCAACTGCTCCAGTTCATAGCTGAATCAGGTCTCCTTGAATCGCGTGGTTTTGCTCGGGTGCACTTTGTGCACGGTGGGCTAGCTGCTTCTCGCCTTTGACACGCTGCTCGAGAGACAGAGCGGCTCCGATCAGTCCAATATGGGTGAAGGCTTGGGGGAAATTGCCGAGCGCGTCGCCGCTGTCGGCATCAATCTCTTCTCCATAAAGGCCGAGATCGTTCTGGTATTGGAACATCGCCTTCATCAAGTGCCGGCACTCCTCGCTGTTTCCCCCTCCCAGGGCAAGGTATTCAGCCTCCCAAAAGCTGCAAATCGCAAACGCCCCCTCCGGCGGATCTGTGCGGTAACGGTACAGCAGTTGGTCGCCGGTGGCTAGGGCCGTGCGAATCGCGCGGTAGGTGGATTGCATGCGAGGGGAGTCGGCTTTCTCGAAGCCGTACCATGAGAGCAACAACAGGCTTGCGTCCAGATCGTCCCCATCGAGCACGCTCACATAGCTCTGAAGCCGCTCGTTCCATCCGCGGGTCGAAATTTGATGTCGAATTGCGTCTCGATTACGCCTGTACTCGTGGAGATTCGCAGCCTTGAGCTTGCCTTGTTGGACAAGGGAGACCAACCGGTCAAGCGCCGTCCAGCACATCAATCGCGAATGGGTATGATCCTGGCGGCCGGTACGCGGTTCCCAAATGCCTTCGTCCGGCTCATTCCAGTGCTTGACCACATAATTGCCGAATCCGACCAGGGTTTTTTGCATCTCGCGATCGAGCGTTCCTCCATGAAACGCATAGAGCGACGCCGCGTCGATCACCTCTCCATAAACATCTAGCTGCAACTGGTCACGAGCATCATTCCCAAATCTCACCGGGGCGGAATTCCGGTATCCACGCAGCACCCGGGACTGATGCTCGCGTGGCGCCGGATTACCAAAGACCGTGTAGAGGATGCGTAACTCGGGTTGCGTGAGCCGTGTGGCATGGAGCATCCAGTCGAGAAATTGCGAAGCCTCATCGAGATATCCCAGTTCGAGCATGTTGCGGATTGTGAGTGATGCATCGCGCAACCAGCAGTATCGATAGTCCCAGTTGAGGTTGCCGCCAATTCGCTCGGGTAGGGAAGTGGTCGGGGCGGCCACGACAGCTCCCGACAATACGAAGGTGAGCAGTTTCAAGGTAAGCGCGCTGCGCAGGACTTCGTCGCGGAATTCTCCCTGGTAGCGCATTTGTGCAGCCCACCCTTTCCACCAATTCGCGCACACCGATATCCGTTCAGGGATTTGCTCCAGATCCGGTAAAACTGCCGGGGCGTTCTCGGTGTAACTGAGCGAGAAAAGAAGGCTTTCACCGGCCCTCATTTTGTGCCGCAAACTTGCCGAACCACCGAGAATTCTCACGGGCACGCTGCTGCGCAGCCAATACACGCCGCGGCCGTGGCAAAAGCGCACACCCAGATTGCCGCGTTGCTCAAGCTTGGGAGCCGCCTCGCCGTATTTCACTCGCGGTTCGAGCACAACGTGGATTTCCGCTTCCCCAGAGGTGCACGCCACCTGCCGAATAATCTCGTGATCGGGAACAAGGGAGGTGTTCTCGCGAACCGGCATAAGATCAGTCAGCGTTATTGTTCCCTCGGGCGCCTCAAAGCGTGTTTCCAGGATGTTTGTGCTAGGAACGTATTCCCGCCGAACCGAGCCATTGTTTGCGGGAGAGATACTCCAGAAGCCGCCCGATTCGCGATCGAGCAGGGCGGCGAAAACCGAAGGTGAATCGAATCTCGGCCAACAGAGCCAGTCTATGGACCCGTGTTTTGAGATGAGGGCGGCGGAGCGGCAGTCGCCGATGATCCCGTAATCTTTGATCGGAGGAAATCTGCTCTCCGGAAACATCTGGGTACGGCTTGGATTCTGCCTGGCGCTCATTTATTTCCTGCAAGTTGATGCAAACAGAGGAGAAAGAGTTTTGTCGCCAGGGTCGAAATCGGAATAACAGCCCTAAGCCAAAAAATACAGTATCACCCTGATAGTCGGGCCTATGCGCAGTCAATTACACATAACTTAGCCCCAACGCGAAGGAGACGGAAGGCAGGCGTTGGTTGTACCTCCCCTTTATCCGGCGCCTGCCACCTCCCTAACCGGTCTCCCAAAAATAAGCCAAAAAATTGCTGAAGAAAGCCAGTCGATTTTTTGTTCCGGCGTGTATCTAGCGCACGACCAGAACTTCTCGGATGTTGTCCCGGGAAAGGAAGAACTTGATGGAGGCAAAATCGCGGAAGAGATTCTCGATGTGGCGATTATTGAAAACTCTCTGCAGCGTGAGTGGCTTCACTGACGGCGCGCGAGGATCCTTTTTGGCATTGATGGCATGCATTTCGAGTGTGTCGGTGTCGGTCAGGTGGTAACGATAGTACGGTGCGTCGGGCCCGGCTTCGCGGGTATGAAAAAATGCCAGGAGCATGCCACCCGGCTTCATCACCGACCATAGCCGTGCAATCACTGGTTTCACCAGACTCTCATCCATGTAATCGGCCAGGTTCCAGCAGAACACGATGTCAAAATGCCCGTTGGGATAGGCGAGGTTCTCCTCTATGAATCTCTTGCTGTTTAAAGCGGCGTTGCCTTGATCATCTTTGGTGAGAAGTTCCGGGTCGGTGGAGGCTTCGAGCAGGTCCTGGCTGTAGATCCGGTGACCTTTTTCCGTAAAAAAACGGATATTGCTGGCTGAGGTTGCACCAATGTCCAGCACGCAAAGCGGGTCTTCCGACTTGAAGAGCCGGGTAAGCTCGGTCATCGCGCTTGAGCGGCGCGTCAGCCGTTGGGGAATTTTAGGGGCCGGCGCTTCGGCCGGCGTGCTACGAAAGAATCTCATGAATCTGGCGAAGTGATGGCGAACTCGGTCGCCCCAGCAGGGAGTTGAAGGTGCCTCCCGGCCCGAAATGACCGCCAACGGTCAATATACCCGCATCCCCTGGCAAAGGCCAACTTACTTCTTGTCTTCTTGCCGGGTGGAGGTGACTGGCATTGCCACCGGAGCCGCAACCGCGGCAACCGCCGGGGATGCCGACGTCTTGGCTTCCGTCAGAATCTCCAACTTGCCCTTAAAGTATGCGCCTTCTTCAATGGCAATTCTTCGCGTCTGAACGTCGCCATTCACCACCGCAGTCTTACGGAGCTCGGTCCGCTCGCTGGCGTGGACGTTTCCATCTAGCGTTCCCCCGATCGTGAGATTCCTCGCGGTTATGTCAGCTTTCACGCGACCGTTCGGACCCACCGTTACGCTGTTCCCAGGAAGCTGAATGCTGCCATCCAGCTGTCCATCCACGTAAATGTCCTCTTTGCCGGAAAGTTCTCCCTTGATGCTCACCGACTTCCCGATATTGGCGAGTCCACCCGGTGCTGTGCTCATCAGATGCCTCCCTGCAGGCCAAATCAAACGGATTGTAAACCATCGCCCTTCGAAATGCTGTGCCTGGGCTCCCGAACGTCGTCCAAACCCTGGATTGGTCGCAAACGCTCTTGCGTACAACAGGGGCTCTGTATTATCCCTCTAAAGGTACGAAGCTGCCGGTGTAGGAGAAAATGGCCTTACGGCCCCAATTCGCTGCGGTTTCACGCGCCCTCGCTCTGGCCGTGCTGGCCTCCTCACTCTGCGCTGCCGCAAAGCAAGCGAGCGAAAATCTTTCTCCCATCGAACTTGTCCGACAAGCCGTCAACAACGAGGTTGCCTCCAACCGCGAATCCGGCAGGCACTTCATGTTCAAGGACGTTAAGGAGACAGCCCAACTGAGTCAGGTCAAACTCATTGTCGAGACCAGAGAAGCCACAGCAGGCATGCTCATCGCCCGCGACGGCCATCCGCTTTCCCCCGAGGAGCGTAAACAGGAAGAAGCGCGGCTTCAAAACTACGTTCGCAATCCTCAGGAGTTGAGCAAGAAGCGCAAGCAGGAAAAAGAGGATGCGGATCACACCATGCGAATCCTCAAGGCTCTTCCGGATGCGTTTCTGTATGAGGCCGACACTACCGAGAACGGGACTGCCTCACTCGGACGCCTCGGTCACCAACTCGTTCGGCTGAGGTTTCGTCCGAATCCCGCTTATGATCCACCTTCGCGCGTCGAACAGGTTCTTACCGGGATGAAAGGTTATCTGCTGGTAGACGTTCCTGAAAAGCGCATTGCCCAGATCAATGCCGTGCTTGAAAAAGACGTAGGATTTGGCTGGGGGATTCTGGGACACCTCGATCGGGGCGGCCGCTTTCTAGTACAGCAGGCCGACATTGGCGATCGCCAGTGGGAAATCACCCGCATGGAACTTTCTATGACCGGCAAAATCTTGCTGGTGAAGAAACTCAGTATTCAATCGAGCGACACGTTTTCCGATTTCCGCCCGGTTCCTTCCGACCTGACATTTGCCCAGGGAGTTGAGCTGCTGATGAAAGCAGCGGATCAGACAACCGTTGCCGGAAAACAACCCCTTGATCGGGTTCCAGCTAAAAAAGAACCGCGAGAGGCCAACGCCGAAGGCAAAAGGCCCCAACTTCATTAGGCAATTGCGGATCTTCGCTTGAAAGTCTCCTCGCGGACCGTGAGTTTGTTGATCAGATCCTTCTTGATTTCGTACCCCAAGCCGGCTTGGTTGCTTACGGCAATCGTTCCGGTCGAGCGGACCTCGATTTCCGGATCAATGATGTCTTCCGACCAGTAGCGATTCGAGGCCGAAACGTCCCCCGGCAAGCTGAAATTCGGAAGGGTTGAAAGCGCGATGTTATGGGCGCGGCCGATTCCGCTTTCCAGCATTCCGCCACACCACACCGGGATTCCGCTGTTCTGGCAAAGGTTGTGCAGAGCGATGGCCTCACGGAACCCACCCACTCGTCCCACCTTGATATTGATGATGCGGCAGGCGCCAAGTTCGATGGCAGTCTCCGCATCGCGCGCATTGTGAATGGATTCATCCAGGCAGATCGAGCTTTTCAATTCCCTCTGCAGCTTGGCATGATGCCAGATGTCGTCTTCCCACAACGGCTGCTCGATCATCAAGAGTTTGAAGTCATCGAGCTTGCGAAGACGCTCAAGATCGCTCGGCCGGTACGCGGAATTGGCATCGCAGCTGAGAGGAATGTTGGGCCAGCGCGCGCGGATTCTCTCGAGCACGTCTATGTCCCACCCCGGTTTGACCTTCACCTTGATTCGCTGGTAGCCGGCGTCTAGTTCGACTTGAATCTTTTCGAGCAACTGCTCGTGCGAATCCTGAATGCCGATCGAAACCCCACTTGAGACCTCGGGACGCGTGCCCGCAAGCAATCTCCACAGAGGCAGCTTCTTCTGCTTTGCCTCCGCATCCCACAGGGCGTTTTCCAGCCCCGCCTTCGCCATGTTGTGCCCGCGAATACGCCCCATCAACCTCCCGCTGTGAGCGGCGCCTTCGAGCGTTGATCCGAGAAGAGCGGGCGCCAAGAATTCACGAATGGTCACCCAGGCGGTTTCTATCCACTCGTAGCTGAAAAAAGGGCCTTCCCCGGCAACGCATTCGCCCCAGCCCTCCACTCCTTCGCAATCCACGGTGACGAGAAAAATGCGGCGATGGGTCACCCGTCCGAAGCTGGTCTCAAAAAATTGCTTCAACGGTATCTGAAGCTCGCGCATGGTGATGGCGCTGACTTTCATGTTTCCGCTTTCTTCGAGCTCTGCCACAATTCCTCAAGCTCAGTCATGTCCGCGTCCGCCGGACCTCGGCCTGACGCCCGCAGCTGCTCCTCCATCCATTGAAATCGCCGTTTGAACTTGCGGTTTGTCTTCTTCAACGCCGACTCCGGATCAAGCGAAAGATATCGCGCAATATTCACCAGCACGAACAACATGTCCCCGACTTCTTGTTCGATTCTGTGTTTGAGGTCTTCAGGGATTTGCCGTTTCCCCGACCCGGCGACGCCCGGGCGCAAGGCAGTGGGAACTGAGGGAAGCTGCTGCAGCTCGGCTTTCAGCTCCTCCGCTTCCTCCTCCAGCTTTTCAAACAGTCCTCCAATCTCTGGCCAATCGAATCCCACCTGCGCTGCGCGTGAGCTCAGCTTGTGGGCCTCAAGCAAGCCCGGCATGGCTGGGGAAACTCCCGATAGAACCGACGCAGGTTCTTCGGCTTCCCCCTTTTGAGGGTCCGCCGCAAGCCTTTTCTTCTTTTCCTCCGCCTTGAGCGCTTCCCAGTTCCGCAGGACATCAGCGGAGGTTTCAGCCGTAGCGTTTCCGAACACATGCGGATGCCGGTCTATCAATTTGCATGAGAGTCGAGTCAACACCTCGTTGATCGAGAACTTTTGTTCTTCGCTGGCCATTTGCGAGTAGAAGAGCACCTGCAGGAGCAGATCGCCGAGTTCGCCCTGGAGCTCGTCCCAATCGCGATGGTCGATGGCCTCGAGCACTTCGTAGGTTTCTTCGAGAGTATAGGGCTTGATGGAATCAAAAGTCTGCTCGCGATCCCAGGGACACCCGTCCGGACCGCGGAGCCGCGCCATGATCGACACGGCGCGTTCGAAAAGTTCACCTGTGATGGTCATCGACTCTAGGTTAGCAACTTCGGGAGTTGTTGCCGAGCATAACTGGCTCGAAGGGCTTGTTCCCGTTGCTGCATTGCAGCTTGAGTGGGCAGCCACCCGAGCTTCAGGCTCCGACAAATCATGTTCCCTTTAGAAACAGCACCCCGAGCGGCGGCAGGGTCAGCGATAGCGAATACGGCCGGCCATGCACCGCAATTTCCTCCGCCATCTTGCCCCCGGCATTCCCCACTCCGCTCCCCGCGTAATCGCTGGCATCGCTATTCAACAGTTCTCGCCAGTATCCGCCGAACGGCACGCCGATGCGATATGACTCCCGCGGCAGGGGCGTGAAGTTACAGACGACCAGAATGGTGTCTTCCGGGCGCTGGGCCTTGCGCAGCAATGAAACGATGCTCGCTCCGGTGTCATTGCAATCGACCCACTCAAATCCCGCAGGGTCGCTTTCGAGTTCGTGCAGGGCTGGCTCCTGGCCGTAGAGGTGATTCAGCTGCTCCACCCACTTCTGCACTCCCGAGTGCGCCGGGTATGCGGTGACGTGCCATTCCAGGCTGGTATCGTGTCCCCACTCGCGCACTTGGCCAAATTCACTGCCCATGAACAATAATTTTTTTCCCGGCTGGGCGAACATGTATCCATAAAGCAATCGCAGATTGGCGAACTTCTGCCATTCGTCGCCCGGCATCTTCCCGATCATCGAACCTTTCCCGTGCACTACCTCATCGTGCGACAGCGGCAGCACAAAGTTTTCGCTGAAGCCGTACAACATGCGGAAGGTAAGAAGGTTGTGGTGATACTGCCGGTGAATAGGATCATGGGAAAGATAGGACAAGGTATCGTGCATCCAGCCCATGTCCCACTTCATGCCGAAGCCCAGACCGCCCACATAGATGGGCTTTGAAACCATCGGCCAGGCAGTCGATTCTTCCGCGTAGGTCTGCACGTCGGGGTGCTCTTTGTATACTTCCTGGTTCAGCTGCCGCAGGAACTCGATGGCCTCCAGGTTCTCCCGACCGCCGTACTTGTTCGGAATCCACTCGTGCTCCCGCCGCGAATAATCCAGATACAACATCGAGGCCACGGCGTCCACCCGCAACCCGTCGGCGTGGTACTTATCCAACCAGAACATCGCGCTCGAAAGCAGGAAGCTCCGCACCTCATTGCGGCCGTAGTTGTAAATGTATGTGTTCCAATCGGGATGAAATCCCAACCGCCAATCGGCATGCTCAAACAAGTGCGTTCCGTCAAAGTAAGCGAGCCCATGAGCGTCGGAAGGGAAGTGCGAGGGGACCCAATCGAGAATTACGCCGATGCCGCGTTGGTGCAGATGGTCCACAAAGCCCATGAAATCCTGGGGGGCACCGTAGCGAGAGGTTGGAGCGAAGTATCCCGTCGTCTGATATCCCCAGGAGGCAAAATAGGGATGCTCCATAATGGGCAGCAGCTCGACGTGGGTGAATCCCATTCTTTTCACGTAGTCTGCCAGCTTCGGCGCAATCTCCCCGTAGCTCAGCCAGCGGTTGTGCTGCTCCGGGACCCGCATCCATGATCCCAGGTGGACTTCATAGATCGAAATCGGTGCATGCAGAGATTGGCGTTTACCGCGAGACCCCATCCACTCGTGATCGCCCCAGCTGTAATCCAGGTCCCAGACAATCGACGCGGTGCGAGGCGGCTTTTCGTGGTAAACCCCGAACGGGTCGGCTTTGTCGCCTACGTGCCCGTGATGATGCGAAACGATGCGATATTTGTACAGCGCTCCTTTGCCCACCCCGGGAATGAATCCTTCCCAGATTCCTGACGTGCCGCGTGGCTGCAGGTCGTGTGATCGGGGATTCCAATCGTTGAAATTCCCAATTACGTTCACCGACCGCGCATTCGGAGCCCATACGCTAAAGACGGTTCCCTGTTCTCCTTCGTGAGTAGCGGGGTGCGCGCCGAGCTGGTTGTAAGCACGATAATTGCGGCCTTCATTGAACAGGTAGAGGTCCTGCTTCGAGAGCAGGCTCACATCGTGTCGGGCCGCATCAGAAATTACGGAGTGCGAGTTTTTCATGGTTGAGTGAAATTCGATTCAGCACTCAGAATCACGATCGATCTTTGGAGTTGCATAAACTCGAGCCCCCGAGTGCAAGCGGACGGCTAAGGGCTCCAGCACTCACATGCTAGACTGCTAAAAATCCCATTGTAATCAGGATTCAGCCATCGATGTCTGTTTTGCGTGTCGTTCTGCTTTGGCACCAACATCAACCTTTCTACAAAGATCTGGTCACCGGAGAGTACCGTCTCCCCTGGGTACGTTTGCACGCCCTCAAAGACTACTACGGAATGGTGAAACTGCTCGATGAGTTCCCTCACGTCCATCAAACCTTTAATCTGGTTCCGTCGCTCATCACGCAAATTCAAGACTACGAAAGCGGCACCACGCGCGATCCGTTCTTCACGGTTGCTTCGAAACCAGCTCGCGATCTGAGCTCCGAGGAACGCCGATTCGCGCTTCAGTATCTGTTCCAGGCGAATCCCGTTCACTTGATTGGCCGCTACCCTCGCTATCTGGAGCTTTGGGAGCGGTTTCAAACGAGCGGGTCCAATCCGGATCGGGCCGACAAGTTCTTTCAACCGCAGGACTACACCGACCTGCAGGTGCTCTCGCAGCTCGCTTGGTTTGACGAATTCTTTCTGCAGGAGCCGGAAGTGGCTGAACTCGTGCGCAAGGGACGCAACTATTCCCTGGAGGACCAGGACTTCATCGCCCGCCACCAGGTGGCCCTCGTCCAGCGCGTCCTCCCGGCCCACGCTCAGGCGGCGAGAGAGGGAAGAATCGAGATTTCAACTTCTCCCTTCTTCCATCCGATCCTGCCGCTAGTGTGTGACACCAATCAGGGCGCGGTTTCGACCCCCGGACTTCCGCTCCCGCAAAACCGCTTCCGTCATCCCGAAGACGCTCGCGAGCAGCTGGAACGCGGTCTCGATCTGCACGAAAAAGTGTTTGGTCTCCGCCCGAACGGCGTGTGGCCGTCAGAAGGCAGTGTTTCCGAAGAAGTGCTTGGCATTGCGAGTGGACTGGGCGTTCACTGGATGGCTACCGACGAAGGCGTGCTGGCCCGTACTCTCGGTATGTCGTTCATGCGCGATGGAAATGGCCGGGTACCGGATGTTTCTGCCGGCAAGCTCTACAACATTCACCGCTTTGAGAGCGGCCAGAGCAGCATGCATCTGCTCTTCCGCGATCATGCCATCTCTGACCTTATCGGTTTTGTTTACTCGGGTATGCCGGCTGCGGAGGCCGCCACTCACCTCGTCCAGAACATTAAAGATTCCGCGCAACCGGTTCTCCGAACAGGGGCTGATGCCGTGGTGACGATCATTCTGGATGGCGAGAATGCCTGGGAATACTACCCGCAATCTGGCCGCGAGTTCCTCCGCCGCTTTTATGACATATTGCAGGGCGACCAGTCACTTGAAGCCGTCACCGTTTCTGAAGCCATCGCCCGGCACAAAAATTTCAACGTGCTCCAGACGCTCACCCCCGGCTCCTGGATTCATGCCAACTTCAACGTCTGGATCGGCTCGCCCGAGGACAATCGCTCCTGGGACTACCTCTACCATGCGCGCAACTTCTATGCGCAAGCCTCACCCGCATGCTCGGAGGAACAGCGCAAGCTGGCCAAAGAGGAGCTCTCGATTGCCGAGGGCAGCGACTGGAATTGGTGGTACGGTCCTGAGCATCACTCCGCCAACGATCGCGACTTTGATGAACTTTACCGCAAGCACCTGTCGAACGTATATCAGGCTCTTGGTGCCACACCGCCCGATTATCTGGCACAACCCATCATCAGCGGGACCGTACAGCCGTTGCTAACGCCGCAGACTCATTACATTCGACCACGAATTTCTGGCGACATGATCAGTTACTTTGAGTGGATGGGGGCCGCGCACTACACCGCCGACCGCCGCCAGGGCGCGATGCACGGCAAGGTTTTTCTAATGGACTCGATTTATGCCGGAATCGATGAGAGCAACGTCTATGGGCGGGTGGACTTCACCGGCGGAGTTCCGGAAGGCGAATTTGAAATCGTCATCAATCTGGAGTCTTGGGCGGATCACTCTGTACGTCCTCGGCGATCGCTTCGGCTTGTGCTGGACGCTCGGGACGGGACTTTATCGGCACCGCGCGTCTCGGGTCCAGACGATCCTTTGTCCTACCAAGGGGTGCGCGCCGTACTCTCCAAGAATTTCGAATTCAAGCTGCCGCTAGCGCTGCTGTATGCGGCGCCGCTCGAATCTGCTGCGCCGGCAGATCCCGCGGCGACCAGGGTTCGTTTGCGCTTCAGCATCTGGCAGAATCGCTTACCCGCCGACGCATTGCCGGTTGAGGGCTGGCTTGACCTGCCGCTTCTGCCGGAGGCGGAATTGATCGCGATGGCTCACTAGGCCTGAGCTTCCTTCACGGCTGCCAATAGTTCCGCGATCGGGGCGCGATCGTATTGGTCTTCGCCGCGGTAGATATAGCGAACCACTCCCGCTTTGTCGAGGACCAGCGTCGCAGGGTGTGCAATCCGAAAGGCGTCGTGACTAAAGGCGTGATATAACCCGTAAGCTTTTGTCACCACCCGATCCTCGTCAACCAGAAAGGGAAACGAGATCGGGTTCTGCTCCAGGTACTTCACCGGGTTCCAGACGCCCTCGCGCTTTTCGGCGGCAATATACACCAGGCTTGCGGTGAGGCTCTCGAGTTCCTGCTTGTATGGCTCCAACTGAGCCATCCGCTTGCGGCAGTTAGGTCACCAGGTCCCGCGCAGGAACTCAATCACGAGCGGTCCCCGCCCGACCAGATTCGGGAGTGAAAACTTGCCTTGTGAATTCGCAGCCGAGAGGATGAGGTCCGGTGCCTTCGATCCAATCTCAATTGTGTCGGTCTTTCTCCGCACGGCCCGTTCGCCTCGATGCATCACGTTTCCCCAAGGAGCTTCTGCCCAGGGGCCAATCGCCCACAAGACACCGCCAACAACCAGGAATCAGGAATCAGTCTTCTCTTCTGCGGTCGCGTGGCTGGCCTTTGACAGCTTCCTTAAAGATAGATGCTCGCGGTGGGCAACGGTAAGCCCCACAGGGATGCAGGACATGAATGTGACCAGCCATAAAAGAATGCCACAGCTCAATGCCAGCTCGGGTGGAATCCCGTACACAACCTGCAGGGCACTGATCACCGCCAACTGGCTGCCTCCGCCGACCGCAGGCAGCTGAACCACCGAACCGACCATGCTGAAACCCATCAGAAGCAAAACGTGAGGCAGGTCCAGACTCGACAGGTATGGCCGGTCTCCTACCTTCTTCACCCGCTTGTTCTGCCGATATAGCCAAAGATCGCCTTTGTACTCCTTCAACAAATAGCCCTTTGCCTGGAGTGCCGACTGCAAGTTGGCGATGGTTTCATTTGTCAAGGGTTGCCCGGCAAGCTCTGGCTGGCCGGATACGCTCGCGGTCTCTACATCGACAGACGGCGGACCTTGCTCTTTCTGCTCCTGCTCCGGAGGATAGGAATGCGCCACTTCCCGATAAGCCAACGCGACCATGAACCACAAGATCAAGGAAATCGCGATCAGCTTCAGCAAGGCCTTGCCGCTCGCGACGGTGTTCAGGCCCTCCCCGAACGCCCGGATTTTCTGATCTACCGTATGCGCCAGGTTTTTTGAAAAACGCGCTGTGAGCTTGTGGAAGAACCCTGCGACCTGATGTTGCCGTTTCCTGATCAGCGCTGCCAGGACCGCTGCAAACGCCACCAGCACGCATAGCACCACGGCAGCAATCTTGAACTTGTGAAGATAGGGGTTGGCGCGGATGACGGTCGAAAAGAAAACATCAATCGTCATAAGGACGGTAAATGCGCCAATGTCGAAAATGCGCTCAACCGTCCAGACTCCGATCTGCGAGGCGACAGAAAGATCCTCGCGGCGAGCGATCAGGTATGGGCGAATGAATTCGCCGGGGCGTCCCAACAGCGCCAGCCCGGTGAAACCGATGAACGTGGGAGCCACCAGCCGCGAGGTCCTAGTCTTGCACACCGGCTCAAGAAAAACCTTCCATCGCCACGCGCGAAGGAAATACGTTATGTGGATCAGTCCAACCGCGGCCAAAATGTGCACCGCGGAGACGCGGCTGGCACTGCGAAATCGCGCCCAATCAAAACTACGCCAATGTTGGACCTGAAGATAGACCAGCAGCCCAAGAATCACCACCACGACTGCGGTCGTCAGAATCTGCTTCTTGTTCATGAACGATGGTTGACGCGCCGTAGCTTTGCCGAAGTGCCTGAGTGATGCTTTCCGGTTTAGCGCGATGCAGTCTCCGGTCCTTTGGAAATTGAAGGTGTACCTGAACTGCTTGGAACTTGTGTTTTTCGTGAAGCGCTGGCCGAGGTCCTGGCCGCCACGGGCTTCTTCTGTGTGACACGCTTGTTCGCCGGAACTGCAGGTTTCCTCGCAAGCGCCGGGTTCTTCGCAATTTTCTGCCGGTTGAAGTCGCGAATGATTCTGGAAATATAGGCCTGGGTTTCGTAGTAAGGAGGAACTCCGTGATATCGGTCTACGCGCTTAGGCCCTGCATTATAGGCGGCTAAGGCCTTGTTCACATCGAAGTTGTACTTCTCGAGCAGATCGCGAAGGTACTTGGTCCCACCCTCTACGTTGGCATTCGGATTGAACGGGTTGGCGATACCAAGCTCGGACGCCGTTCCAGGCATCAACTGCATCAGGCCAAGTGCACCCTTGCTGGAGACGGCATTCTGGTGAAATCCGCTCTCCGCTTTGATCACGCTTCGGATGAAGTCTGGATCAAGTTGGTGCCGTTGTCCGGCGCTGCTGACGATTTGATCCAATCCCTCAGCCGAGAGGCTTGCTTGGCGCTGAGGGTTGAACGAAGGCTTGGGTTGTGTCTCGGGCGGGTCGGGTGGAAGGGCCGGGGAGCTATCCCTCTCAAAGTGATCGATCTGATCGCTAGGAATCTCAATGTACCCAAGGTTCGTGGCCCCCAGGTAGAGCCGCGTCAGGCTACCGAAAACCTCTTTCCGTTCATGGCGGATCGAGTTGCCATTGCGCAGCACTGCAACATCGGCAGCGAGGCAGGTGCCGCATGCGGCCAGAATCAACGACGCAAGTGCAGGGGACATTCGCACAATGAATCCGCGCTACTCAACCAGGGTGCCCAATGGCTGCCCGGTCGTGGCGCCATTTGGGATTCCAAGAACTTGCTCGATCGCCGCTGCCACGCCACATTCGTCACTGGTGAGCGTGACCGGCCACCCTCGTGCCTTCAACTCCTCGCACGCATTTCCCATGATAAATGGACGTCCAGCGAAGGCAAGCATTTCAACATCATTGTAGTTATCTCCGATGGCCATGACCTGCTCGCGCGGAATACCCCGGTGGGCAGCCCATCGCTTTACCGCATGGCCCTTGGAACATTCGCGGCTCAGCACATCGACGATGGTCAGGTCCCGAAGGGGATACTCGGTACGCAGCACGGTGACTTGTTCGCTGCAAGGGCTCGAGGCAAGGGTTCCGAGTGCCTGGCCCATCCGGGCCGTGGGCCCGCAAAACATGGCTTGGACGGGATCGGTGGTCAGCGCGTTTTCGAGCGGAACCACAAAATCGATGAACTCGAGGTTCTTCTCCAACCACTTTTGAATGCTGTGGGTGAGATCGTCCATGCGCTCGAGAACGAGCGCGCCTTTGGTCTCTTTATCGAATGTGACCACCATATTGCCGCGAAATTCACGCATCGTGGAACAAAGCTGGCGGCAGACCTGAACGGGCAGAAGGTCGCGGCGAAACTCTTTTCCGCTCGAGGACCGGGTCACAGCACCATTCGAACTGATCAGCCACAGGTCGAATCCAAGCTGGCGGGCCATGGGCAGGGCAAATGCATGCCGCCGCCCCGTGACCAAAATTACTTCCGCGCCTGCTGCGTGTGCCTGCCGCAAGGCGGTGAGATCCCTCGGCGAAACTCGGAATTGTGAGTTCAGCAGGGTGCCGTCGATGTCGACAGCCAAAAGACGGATCGGGGGCATCACTAGGCAGATTTTAGCAGGATGCTCTTGGAGACAGGGCTTGTCCGAGTTCGTCCACAGCGCCAGAAACTCATGTTTGCTCGCCCATCGCCGGCCCTCCCAGCCGCTGCTTTTCGTAACTGCCCCTTTCGCCTTTCTTCTGCTATAGTTCGCTAAATCGCATGGGTTATTCTTCGTTATTTCTGTATCCCTGGAACTTTATCCTCCAGGGTATCGCCATCGTCCATTTCATTCGGCGCCGGCCTGACACCTACTGGCTCTGGATCATCTTGATCGGTGGCGGTTTGGGCGCGATTGTCTATCTCGCCGTCGAGGTGATTCCAGACTTTGGCCTCATGCGGCAGTCGTTCAAGGTTTTCCCGCGTCGCCGCCGCATTCGCGAACTCGAAGCCATCGTTCTCGACAATCCGGCGCCCGGCAACTACGAGGAATTGGCGGACCTGTGCTTGGAAGAGAAGAAATATGCGCGCGCGCGTGAGTATTTCGACAAGGCGATTTCTGCCCGTACGGATTCTCCCGATCCGTTTTACCGCCGCGGCTTGGCCGAAATCGAGCTCGGGGATTTTCCGGCAGCGGTGGCCGATCTAGAAAAGGTGGTGGCCACGGATCCCAAGTACGATTTCTACCGCGCCGCCGGACTGCTAGCCCATGCTTACGCGAAGACCGGTGAAGTGGAAAAAGCCGACGCCCTGTTCCAAAAAACAGTTGCGATTTCGACTTTGTCGGAAACCTATCTGAATTATGCTGATTTCCTTCGTTCGCAAGGACGCAATGCAGAAGCCCGCGAGTGGACCAAACGCGTGCTTGCGAAGAAGCCGACGCTTCCGAGTTATCTCAAGCGCCGGGAGCGCCCATGGTTCCGTCGGGCCAAAGGGCTGCTGAAGCAATTGCCGGCATCGTAGTCTGACGGAAACCGGTTAGGACTTTGCTGCTGATATGAGTACAAACAACATCGCGGCTTACGAATTTCTTAACCGCATGCTTCAGGCTTGGGAGCGCGGAGATTCTTCCGAAGCCGAGAAGTACCTGCGCGAGGCTCTCGAGCTTGACCCCGAGAACATGAACGCCCTGCGTCATGCTGCCGGGTTCTACCACTTCGTGCTTCGAGATCGAACGCGGGCCCGCCACTATGCCACGCTGTGTCGCGTCCAAGCGGCCAGGGTAGCGGCGCAGATGGACGAAATCCTGGCGCAGGGAAACGAAAAATCCAAAGACCCTGCCGCCCGCCATATCGGCGGCATTATCGGTCCGTATTGACCGGCGTGTGCAATCCCGGCCCCGCAATCGGGGTCCGCACTCACCCATAGCCACTAGCCACTAACCACTTGCCGCGGTCTTTGATAAAGTTCTCCTAATCGCGCATCCATGGACCAAAGCCTCAGTCTGATTCTGATCAACCTCCTGGTGAAGCTCGGCCTTGCAGCCGCGGTCGCCGCCGGGTTGGTTCGGTCGGTCGAATTCAAGTCCCTACTTTTTCGTGAGCACCGCTCTTGGCGCAACAAGCTTTACCTGATTCTCTGGTTGGTGGTCTCGGCCTGGATCGGCAAAGCCCTAGCGCTCGGAGTGTGGATCTGGCTTAAGCTCACACCCGCAAATCCCCAGATCGGGGATTTGTCGGTCGAAACGACGATTCTTCTGGGTGCGCTCGCTGGTCGCTCGACGGGAGCGATTGGAGGAGCGCTGCTCGCGCTTCCCGGAATTTTCAGCGGGGCCTGGTTGATGGTCCCATTGAACGCCGTCATCGGTGCCCTGGCAGGCCAGCTTCGCCACTTTATTCCCCACGACGAAGAGATCTGGAGTTTCTCCCCGTTCAACTATCTGAGTATTTTGCGCTGGATGCGCCGCAGCGACGAGCGGCCAAGCTTTTCCGATTGGCAGATGGTCTTCTTTCTCGCCATTCTGCTCCTCCGATTTCTGCATATCGAAGCCGGTGGCTTCATTCCTAGCTATCCCAACATCTCGGGCTATCCCGGGTGGGTCAACCTGCTGGCGTACGCGACTTCGGTGACCGTGATTGTGATCGAGCTGAAGATATGGAACGGGGTGCGCCTCCAGATCAAGCTCGAAGAACAGGAGCGCCTGCTGCTTCGCGCACGCATGACGGCTCTCCAGAATCAAATCAACCCCCATTTTCTTTTCAACACTCTGAATTCGGTCTCATCGCTAGTCCGCATCGCGCCTGACACGGCTCGTGAGCTCATCATCAAATTGGCTAGTATTCTCCGCCGTTTGTTGCATAGCAGTGACGCTTTTGTCCCGCTCCAGGACGAAATCGATTTCATCGACAACTATCTTGACATTGAAGTGGTTCGCTTTGGGCGGGACAAACTCAAGGTGGTGAAGGAACTCGATCCGTCCTCTCTCGACGTCATGGTGCCCAGCATGTTGCTGCAACCGCTGGTCGAGAACTCGATCAAGCACGGGCTTTCGTCCAAGATCGACGGCGGAAGCATCTACCTGCGCAGCCAGCTTTCCGATTCACACGTCACCATCGAGGTAGAAGACGATGGCGTGGGGATGGCGTCGGTTCAGTTGCTGGAACGTCCAGCTGGAATTGGTCAGGGTGGCATTGGAATGGCGAATGTCGCCGAACGCCTGAAGGTGCTCTACGGAGAAGATGCCCGCATGACGGTGGACAGCCGCAATGGAAAAGGAACTTTAGTTCGTTTGCGCTTGCCTGTCCTGCCGGAGGACAATACCCATCCGGCGGCGCTCTATGAGGAGCGCTCTAGCACCCGCCGGTAAAACTGCTCATATTGGGGAATGATGCTGTTGGCAGAGAAGTGATCGGCGGCCCATTTGCGGCAGGCCTTTCCCATGGCACGTAGCCGCCACTCATCACCCAGAATCTCAGTGGCAAAATTTGCCATCGCTTCCACGTCGCCCACCTCGCCAAGAAATCCGGTGACGCCGTGCTCGATGACCTCGGGTACGCCCCCCACCCGAGTTGCCACCGGGACGACTTCTGAGGCCATCGCCTCGAGCGCTGCCAGACCGAATGATTCCAGTTGGCTGGGCAGCAGAAGCACGTCGGCAATTGCAAGTTTCTCTGAAACCTGCTCCTGTTTACCCAGAAAGATCACATCGTCGTGAATGCCCTTCTGCACAACCAGTCGCTCCGCCGGCGACCGTTCCGGGCCATCCCCCATCAACAAGAGTTTGGAGGGAACCTTCTGCCGCACGCGATCGAAGATCTCGATCACATCGGTCACACGTTTCACCGGGCGGAAATTGGAAACGTGTACCAGAATTCTTTCGCCATTGGGAGCATACTCGGCGCGGTGCTCGGTCAAGTCTTTTTCCAGCGGGCGGCAATACAGTTCCGTGTTCACAAAGTTGTAGATGACCTGGATGTTGTTCTTCAATCCGAACTCGCGCAGGGTCCGCTCGCGCAAGTATTGTGAGATTGCCGTCACTCCATCGCTTTGTTCAATGGAAAAACGGGTTACCGGCAGATAGGACGGGTCCTGTCCGACCAGCGTAATGTCAGTGCCGTGAAGCGTAGTGACAAATGGAAGCCGCCGGTGTTTCGGTCCCCAGGCAAGCATTTGCCGGGCCAGGAGTGCACTCACCGAATGAGGAATCGCGTAATGCACGTGCAAGAGATCGAGGTCGTATATCTCTGAGACCTCCGCCATGCGCGTCGCCAATGCCAAGTCGTAGGGCGGATATTCAAAAAGCGGGTACCGCGAAACCTCTACTTCGTGATAGTGAATGTTTGGTGCCGGCCGGTTGAGCCGGATGGGCTGGGCATAGGAAATAAAGTGGATTTCATGACCGCGTTGCGCTAGCTCGAGCCCCAATTCGGTGGCGACTACTCCACTGCCGCCATAAGTGGGGTAACAGGTGATTCCGATTCTCAAGCTGCCCTCCCGTGCAGATTCGATAACCTTGGGCAGTCGGAAGATTCATTTCACGCGTTCGCTTCAGGCTTGTTCCCCGCAAAGACGGGGTAAGACGCTCTCTTGCAGCCCTGCGCTCTTCCGTTCGGGCCGCTCCTGGTTTAGGCCCGGTCCCCATGGCGCTCCGGATGGTCGCCATCTATAAAAAACGATTTGGGGATGCCAATCCGTTGAAACTCGAGAATGGTAACATCCGGGAAAGCCAGGTGTCCTTACCCGAAACGGAAATCCAGATTGCCTGTGGTTCTTGGGGGTGGTCTACGGCCGGCTGCCCTGGGTGGCCGCCTTCGCGAAACCTTGGTCGATGTTGTCGAGGTATTCCTGCAGCCGTTTTTGGATCTGTTCTTCGAGCGCGGTGAACTCGATTCCCATTCCCACGGCAGGGTCACTGGTACGCACGCGTCCCTTGGTAAGGAACTTGTCCGAGTCGATCCAGAATGTAATGTTCACGACGGTATCCACTGCGAGCGGGACCAGAGTCTCTACATAGCACCCGCGGCCACCAATGTCGGTGGCAGAGCACTGCATGTGCGCGCGCTGTGCATCGGCAAAGCTGATCACAATTGGGAACTGAACTCGGTGCCGCAGGAAACGACGTTTGTCCGACCGTCGGGTGAGCTCTGGATTGTTTTTTCCCTCGCGCGTAACTTCGTCCCAAGGAATTTTCTGGCTGGGAAGAATTCTTACTCCGGCCTCAAACCCCTTTGGCAGGGCACTACCCTTGATCCACTTAATTTCAAACCGAGCCTTCTTGTCCCCGTACTGTACCCCAAGGATTTCGCCTGCCTTCAGCGGGTGCTGGATTCGGCTGAGGAGCGCACCTTCGTTGCTCAGGTTGGAAGCGGTAGCGTTTTGGAAGAAAGGCTTACCATCAGCGTCCATGCCCCAGACGCGCACGGGAAGCTCGGCGGCAACTCGAGTTTCGCCCTTCGGTTCCATGAGCAGATCATACCGCGTCGATCCAGGCAGCGTTACTGTCCAAGGTGAGTGTACTTCTGGGGTCATTAGAATGAGAGGATCGGCGCTCACGCCGCTGCAGATTCCTGCCGTCCGGGACCCGAGACACCGCAGGCCGCTTACAAGTCGCGATAGGAGATGAGCTGGACCTGTTCACGCTGAAGCACTTCCTTGCTTGCCTGCGAAGTCAGAATCTCTAGCTCGATTTCCCTCGATCGCCGGAGCCTTGTAGTTACCTGATCGAGTTCGCGGTCGTTATATCCGGGATGGCTCACGAATTCCCAAGTACCTTCGGGCAGGCTTTCGATCAGCTGACGAAACGCGTTCTGGTCCAGTCCACCGGTAACCGCCACCCCAACACATCCATCTGGCGCCACGATGCCCGCTTCATCGAGGGCGTGACGGAAGTTGCGTCGAAAACGACTCATCATCCGCAACTGGAACTGCCGCGTCCAACGGGAAAGCTTGGCAAACACCAGGGGTTCAAACGGGTTTCGGACTGCTCTCACGCCCCACGTCTTGGCTGCGCCCAGCAAGCCGCGCAGCACTACCGGAAACATGTGCGTGTGCTTGTGTGAATCAAGGTGCGAGACTGCAACGCCTGCAGCTTGCAGCTTGCCGATCTGCGCACCGATCTCGAGTTCAATCTGGCTCACATCCAGCCTTCCCGATGCCGCCCTAGCGGCAAAGCGCATGAGCTTGTCCTGGAAGCTGGCAGAGCCGGTCATCAGCAAGCTTTGGATCTCCGAAGGATTGGCCATTGGCTGCCCATCGATCAGCACCACATGACAACCAATCGCGAGGCGAGGCAGGGCCTTCGCGAGAGATGTGGCTTCCTCAAACCGCTTGCCACATGCCATGAGCGTAGCGGAGGTCACGATTCCTGATTCGTGGCCTTCGCGAATTCCGCGGTTGACTCCTTCAGTCAATCCGAAGTCGTCCGCATTCACGATGAGTCGCCGCACGTTGCGAGTGTAGCAGGAGTGTTTAGTCGGACTTTGTGCGGTTTCTGGCCAACGCTCGTTTCCCGGCGGCCACCACCTTTAGGATGGCATCGCAATCGTAGACCGCGCCGCCCCAGGGTCCTCCACTTACGTCTTGTAGGGCGGCCCACAGACTTGTGTCGCTCGGCAGGGAAGGATCGGGTGCAAGGTCCGGGCGGAGATCTCTCTTGATTAGAATCTGCGAGCCCTCGTCAGCAGACACTACGGCGCCCGCTTCTCCGACAAGATTCACCGTACCCGTGAGCTTCTGGCGATCCACCACGATCTCGATCATGTCGCCATCGCGCAGTTTTCCGATTGGCCCGCCCGCGAGCGCCTCCGGCGAGATATGTCCAACGCACGCCCCGGCCGAGACGCCACTGAACCTCGCGTCGGTGATCAGCGCTACGTGCTTGCCAAACGGAAGGTAACGAAGCGCACCGGTGAGCTGGAAGGTTTCTTCCATTCCGGAGCCCATCGGCCCGCGACCTGCGAGCACGATGACATCGCCGGGGGAGATCTTCCGCGATTTAATTGCCTGAATGGCGCTCGCCTCGCTCGTAAATACCCTGGCCGGCCCCGTTATGCGGTAAACCCCATCAGCTCCTACAACCGAAGAATCGATCGCCGTACTCTTGATGACCGATCCCTGGGGAGCGAGGTTCCCGTGCGGGAAGCAGACCGTCGAGGTCACGCCACGCAGTTTGGCTGCATCCGGACCAAAAATCACATCATTCGCATCGACCCCTTCCCGCTCCCGCAGGCCTGAGCGCAGCACTCGACGGCGTTCGGAGTCTTCCCACGCATCCAGGCGATCACCCAGAGTGCCATCAACGGTAAGCGCCGACGTATTCAGGAGACCGGCGCGGCGCAGATGCAGCATGACCTCTGGCACTCCACCAGCTTGGAAAACCTGAACCGTCGGATGGTTGCGCGGACCATTGGGCAGAACATCCACCAGCCGAGGCACCCTGCGATTGACATGGGCCCAATCAGATGCCGTCGGCCGTCGCAATCCAGCAGCGTGGGCAATGGCGGGCAAATGAAGTATCAGATTGGTTGAACCTCCGAAGGCCGCGTGCAGAACCATGGCATTTTCGATCGCGGCATCAGTGAGAATTTGTCCGAGTTTGATGTTGCGCCTGTCAAGATCGAGGAGCGCCGGGGCCGAGCGGCGCGCCACATCAATCCATATGGGATGCCCGGATGGCGCCAAGGCTGAGTGTCCCACCGAGAGTCCGAGCGCTTCACCGACGACCTGAGATGTTGCTGCGGTTCCGAGAAACTGGCAGCCGCCTCCGGGAGTTGCACATGCGCGGCAACCAATCTCAGCCGCTTCGGACAATGTGATCAAGCCATGGGCGAACCGCGCACCGATTGTCTGCGAACGTCCGGCATCCTCGCCTTTTTCAGGAAGCAGCGTGACGCCGCCTGGAACAAGTACGCACGGCAACTCGCGGCTGCCGGCAAGTGCCATCATCATCGCAGGCAAGCCTTTGTCGCAGGTGGCAACGCCAAGCACCCCACGCCGAGTGGGCAGTGAGCGGATCAGGCGGCGAAATACGATGGCCGCGTCGTTCCGAAACGGCAGGCTGTCGAACATTGCGGTCGTACCCTGCGATCTGCCATCGCAGGGATCGCTGCACGCCGCAGCAAAAGGAATGGCGCCTGCTGATTTGAACACCTGCGCTGCAGCCTCGAGCAGTAACCCAATTTCCCAGTGACCTGTGTGGTATCCCAAGGCAATCGGCGTGCCGTCCCGGTCGCGGATTCCGCCATGCGTCGACAGCATGAGAAATTCCTTGCCACCTAACTCCGACGCTTTCCATCCCATGCCGGCATTCTGACTCCATCCGAAAAGATTTCCGGAGGGCTCAGTCTGCAGTTGTTCGGGGGTAAGCGGTAGCGTGCCCGCCGGCCCTTTTGCCCGGCTGTGAATCTCGAAGAGTTGCGCATTGTCAGAGTCGAACGGATTCCGTCCCATGGTTGCCACAAGCATAGCAGCCGTCGTGGGTTAGAATCAGAGGAGCCCTTTAGCCCGGGCGGTTAGCTCAGTTGGTTAGAGCGTCTCGCTTACACCGAGAAGGCCGCAGGTTCGAGTCCTGCACTGCCCACCATTTTCCTGCACTGCCAACCATTTCAGCCCTAGAGTTACTGCCCATAGTACCGGCATCGAGCGAAGAGGCGAGCCCGCGAGTGGCCCCCCAGCTGGACATTCGCCGTGTTGCGGTCCAAAGACAGGGCGAACCTGTGCCGTCGCCGGTGACCACATATGCTTTCCCAGCCTGCGAAGCTCTCCCTGGTAATGGCAAAGCACCGACAACGCGGGCCACCGACTGGCGTTATCAGCCAGCAACAGATTTTTCAAAAACCGCGGCCAGTTATTTCTTGAGCTTGTATTCGCCGCAACGACATGCATCCACAAACTTAAACGACGCTTGTGTGTTGTCGGCTAAGCGTCGGTAATACCACGTTTCTGATGGGACTGTGGTTCCAGAACCAGCATGAGGCGTAATTGCATCTGGAGGGCCATAGACGATATAGACGTGTCTGCGATCCGTCTTCCACCCAGGACTACGAGCAGCAAAGTGCTCGTTGGCAAAAGCCAGGCGACGATAATGTTCTTCTTTGAACGAATTGTGGCCGGCGCCTGGCGTGGGATTGCGGCGTTCCCAAAATTCTCTTATGAACCCGTCCCGGGCATTGCCGTTCTCAAGCATCAGGAAATCCGTGCGCTCCTGATCCGTTACAATCCACCGAACGTCCTCGTTCAACCATCTAGAGTACTCGGCGCCGAGCTGCGACTGCGCGGCTTCGCCGAAGGTACAGATGGACAAGCCAAAGATCACAAACAAGAGCACATTCCTTTGACCCACCATCCCACGGGCCATCAATCACTCCTCAAAGTAAGGATCGTAAACAGTTGGATGCCATCTCACAAAGCCCGAGTGGGGTACCTGTTCGCACCCCTCAATCATCGATACAAAAGGCCAATGTCAGGACGCGCTCTCGCTCGGATAGTTGAAGAAGAGCTGATTGCCGTCTGGATCGTCAACTACTAAGAGCCGGTAGCCCCAAGAACCCTCCTTCACCGAAACGCCCTTGGCCTCGAATTCCGCGCGCAGCGCGTCCAACGCGGCGATTGCGCCGTCGCGTGTAGCGGGCTCGACGTTCAGCGAAATGAACATCAGCCCCTTCCCAACCTTCTCCGGCCACGTGTTGGCTAGGATGAGGGCGCAACCTTGCCGATCCACCTGCGCGACCCCGTCCTCATCGTAGCGCCAGGGGCAAGTGAAGCCGAGCCGATCAACGTAAAAAAGGAGCGAGGATTGAACGTCAGAAACGTGAAGGACGGGGCGCGCGAACCAGTCTGTCATAGCGTGTGACCTCGAATAGAATAAGCTGTAACTTGCCAGAATAAGGTACCCATCTCGCAGCTATGGTAATCACGGTTGTGAACGATTGGACTCAGGCGATTCCGGGTGTTCCCCTAATCTGCGGAAGAACTCGTCAACGTCGAAAGGGAAGCCTTTCCTCTGCTCTCCTCCTATCCATGCCATCGGAATCTTCGCGAGCACAACCAGGAGGGCTTTGTGGATTTCGTCTCGATCGATCATGGAGAGAGCTTGTCAGGAGCAAAATAGGTCAATAGGGTCAACATGCTGATTCGGTAGAAGACTGCCGCAACGTTCGCTCGTGGGGTACAGACACACGCCATCAATTCCAAGCCGATTGCGGCCGGCTGACCGGGCCGTTGTGCCTCAATTTCACATTGAACTTGCCAAACAGCTTTGAGATCTTCAGCGTCAACTTCTGGGACCGGTTCTCCCGGCTTTCCTCCGAACGTCCGCGGTTGTGGGATTGCCCGCGTCAACCATCCGTTGCAGCGCTTCGTCTGCAGCCCGAAAGAATTTCTCATCCATGGTCCGACCCCCTGAATCCGTGCTGAAGTTGCCTCAACTGGTCTGCCCAAAGTAAGAATCGCACCGAGGCCCTAGTTCCGGAAGAGGCGTTGCCAAAAAGGGGCCTGTCAAGCTTGACAGTTCCCTAGGGAGGGCGTGGCCAGGTATGCTGCAACAGTTCCTGAGCAAAAAGTGCAAGCGAAAACTGCCCGACCCTGCCTCCAGTGATCGGGCAGTTTTTTAATTTAAATCGCAATCAGGTCTCCCTCCAAGGGATCCCCATCACCAAGAAGCTTTCCCGCCGGTTAGAAATTTCCATTCTTCCGATCTCCCTGTACGATGATTCCCAAGTGGTCAAGGAATCCTCATGCTCAAGCTCTTTCGTCTGGCTGCCCTGACAGTGCTCGCAAGTGCGATCGCGAGCCCGAATCCCATGCACGCGCAATCAGACCCAAATGCATTTCGCGTGGTCATCGCCGGTTTGGTGCACGGTCATGTCTCTGGCTTTTTGTCCGCGGCCGCAAAGCGACCCGACATCCAGATCGTCGGTATCGCTGAGCCCGACCAGCGACTTGCTAAACGCTATGCGGACGAGTTCAAGCTCGAATCGACCTTGCTCTACACCGATCTCGAGCAAATGCTAGAAGCCGTCAAGCCCCAGGCGGTTCTCGCCTACACCGACACGAGGGAGCATCGGCGGGTGGTCGAAATCGCGGCTCGGCACCGTCTTCCGGTCATGATGGAGAAGCCGCTGGCGATATCGGTGGAGGATGCACTGGCCATCAAGCATGCCTCTGATGCAGCCAATATACCGGTCCTCGTGAACTATGAAACCACCTGGTATCCAAGCAATAACACCGTCTTTAAACTGCTGCGGGATGGTGCTCTAGGCCCCATTCGCAAAGTCGTCGTTCACGATGGTCACAACGGACCGAAGGAGATCGGAGTTCAACCCGAGTTTTTTGACTGGCTAACCGACCCTAACCGGAACGGCGCGGGTGCGTTGTTCGATTTCGGCTGTTATGGAGCCGACCTCATGACATGGCTTATGCACGGGGAATCTCCCACCACCGTGACTGCCGTGCTCCAGCAGTTGAAGCCACAAATCTATCCTCGCGTTGACGACGAAGCAACCATCGTCGTCACTTATCCAAAGGCTCAGGCGATTCTGCAGGCGTCCTGGAACTGGCCCTTTGGGCGAAAAGACATGGAAGTCTATGGCGAAACCGGCCAAGCTATCACGGTCGGTCGCGACCGTCTCCGAGTACGCCGAAAAGAGGACAGGGAGGAGCATTTGGAAGTGGCCCCGTCGCTCCCGAGCCCCTACGATGATCCCATCTCTTACTTGATTGCGGTCGTGTCAGGAAAGATTAAGCCTGACGGATTGTCAGCACTCGACACCAATATCACCGTGGTGCGCATCTTGTCCGCCGCCCGCGAGTCCGCTCGAACTGGTAAGTCCGTCCCACTTCCTTAACGTTGTGTGATGCTCTTCGGAGCAAGCCCTCTGAAAGAACGCTTTAGCGCCTGAGTTGGATAAACTCTTCCACTTCCGTCGAGGTTGGCATCGATGGTTGCGCGCCGTATCGAGAGACAGAAATACCCGCCACTGCGCAGGCGTATCGCGCACTCTCCAGGCTGGATTGCCCGCGCAGCAATGCCACGGCAAAGGCGGCGTTGAACGCATCCCCAGCTGCGGTCGAATCCACGGCATTGATCAGAAATGCGGGAATAAATTGCTTCTCGTGATCCCGTTCCGCAACCAAACAACCTCGTGCTCCAAGTTTTAAAAGCACATTGCGCGCGCCCAATGTGAGGAGCTGGTCGGCTGCAGCAAAGACCGCAGAGTCTTCATTTCCGTCGACCGCCTGCCGTAAGAGAATCTCGGTTTCACTCTCGTTTGGCGTAAGCCATTCCACCTTGCTAAGCAGGCTCAGTGGCAGATCGCGGGCTGGCGCGGGATCGAGCATCAAAGGGATCTGGTGCTGTTCCGCAAATGTGGCGAGGTATTCCACGGTCTCGAGTGGAATTTCTAATTGCGTCAATAGAAATCCCGCCTGTTTCAAGACCGGAGCCGCTTTTTCTAGCTGCTCCGGTGACAGCAGTCCGTTTGCGCCGGGCACGACCACGATGCTGTTCTCGCCGCCGGCCGAGATGGTAATCAGCGCGACGCCGGAGACGGCATCGACAGTGTTCACCGCGCTCGTATTGACCTTGGCTTCTGCGAGAGCCTGCCGAAGCTGCGGGCCAAACACGTCATGCCCTACGTTCCCGACCATATACGTGGGATGCCCGAGCTTGGCGGCGGCAACCGCCTGATTCGCTCCCTTGCCGCCGTGAAACATCTGAAAGCTTGAGCCAATGATGGTTTCCCCTGGTTTCGGAATGTGGTGCGCTCCCGCGACCAGATCAAGATTGATGCTGCCTACAACGACCAGGGGTTTTGTCATTTCAAGTGGCTCCCGAACATCGGTGCGATGGCGATCAGGCCCAACCCAAGCAGGAAAAACAAGAACATTCCCGGGATCAACTTCCGCGACGAAATGGGCGAATCCTTGAACTCCTTCCAAACAAAGACACCCCATAGGGCGGAAACCATGGTGGCGCCCTGACCAATCGCGTACGAGATCGCTGGCCCGACGATCTGGGCATGGGAGGCAACGAAGTTAAAGACCGCTCCCGTGCACCAAATCACCCCACCCACAATTCCCCAGACATGCCAAGAAACCTTGGCCTCGGCGTATTGCCCCATCGTGACCGGAGCAGTGGAGGTAAGAGGCTTCTTCATCAAAGCGAAGTTGGAGGGAATCGCACAGATTGCCGTACCGAGCGCAAAGAAAAAGGCCACAGAATAGGGGCCCAGCGAGTTCTCGCCCGTGATGGCCTTCGTGACCAGGGGATAGAAACTGCCCATCAATACCCCGCAAGCGATGCTGATCCAAATCCCAAGAGCGCTGAGTTGCTGCCGTTGGATCTCCCGCCGGCGATAGGCGAGAGCGTCCAACACAATGGCGATGATGACCAGGACAACGCCCGTAAAGAGTAAGAATGGTTGGCCCTTTGGCGCAAACCTGTAATTCAGCAGCACGCCGACCACGAGCGCCAGCCCGATGCCTAAAGGAAATGCCACAGCCAATCCGGCGATATCGATCGCGGCCACCAAGAGCAGGTTTGCCACGTTGAATACTGCGCCACCCGCAAGGGCAAAGAGAATATGCCTGGAATCAGCTCGCTGAATGCTGCTCAGGAAGGAAAGCGGGCCTCCGCCCAGGCTTCCGAGCGTCAATCCCCAAAGCAGGCTTCCGACGATGATGCCAATTTCGTAGTCCCAATAGAAGAGTTGAAAGGGATAGCCGGGCGTAAGCTTGATGGTGTTCGCCCAAGAACCCCAGCAAACCATGCTGATCAACATGAAGGTGAGGGCTGCGAAATAGGCCTCAGGTTGGTACATTGCCACCTCATTCCTGCGATGCGCCCGCCATTATACGGAATCGCAAATTTCCCTGACCGCAACCGTCGGATTCACCCAAGCGCGAGTCCGGCGACGGCATGGTTCTATCTGTATTGGTTTCTCACCTGGCAAGTTGTTAGGGCCGCTCACCGCTGATATCTTGTCGTGCTATGTATTATTCCAAGCGCATAGCGGTGTTATTCATCCTCTTTCTGGTGTTGGCCTGCGCGGCAAGCGCGCAAGCCCCATCCTCTCGCCCGGTTATCTTGCATGCCGCGCGATTGCTTGATGTCGAAAGTGGTCGCATGATGATGCCCGGAGAGGTGCTCGTCCGGGGCGACCGAATCGCGGAAGTCGCGCAACACGTGAGCCGACCGGCCGGGGCTGAAGTCATTGACCTTGGGGAGCGCACCTTGCTTCCCGGCTTGATCGACGCACACATTCATCTGTTTCTGCATCCCGGCGCGGAAGATCTCCAGACCGTCATCGAGTCCGTGCCCCAGCGTACGATCATGGCAACCCTGGCGGCTCACGACGACCTGATGGCGGGATTTACCGCCGAACGGGACATGGGGACCGAAGGCGCGGGCTCTGCGGACACGGCTGTGCGCGATGCTATTGACAGCGGAAAAATTCCCGGGCCACGTCTGCGGCTCAGCGGAAACGCGATCAATACCTTGGGCGGACACGAGGACGCCATCGGCTACAACCCTTCCCAGCATGTGCTTCCCAATGCCGACTACGCCAACGATACAGAACAACTGATTGAAGTAATGCGTCAGCAATACAAGGAAGGCGCGGATTTCACGAAGATCTACCAGACCGGGCCAGACCAGATGGTGAATGGCCAACTCTCTACGCCGTATCAGTACACGGAAGCCGAGCTTTCCGCCGCTGTCGAAGAAGCCAAGCGCGTCGGCAAGCGGGTCGCGGTTCACGCGACGGGAGGAATTGGGACGCTCTACGCCGCGCAGGCAGGCGTCGCCTCGATCGATCACGCGTATCAGCTGAGTGAAGAAACCATGCGATTAATGCATGAAAAGGGTATTTTTGCCGTCCCGACATTCACCATTTCCGAGTATTTTGAGGTTCATCCCCTGCGCCCAGGAACGGAAGAACTGGAGAAAGCCTTACTCGACCTGCATGTCCGCGAATTTCGCAAGCAGCTTGCCGCCGGCGTGCCGATCGCGATGGGTTCCGATGTTGGCCCATTTCCTCATGGAACGCAAGCACGGGAATTAGAGCTGATGGTGAACTACGGGATGACCCCACTCGCTGCCTTGCAGGCTGACCTGATCAATGGCGCCAAGTTGCTCGACTGGGAAGGACAAATCGGTCAGCTGAAGCCTGGCTTCCTAGCCGACGTTATCGCCGTGCACGGCAATCCCATTGACGACATCGCAACCTTGAAAAACGTGGATTTCGTCATGAAAGGTGGAGCCGTTTACAGACGCCCATAGCTTGATCATGGCTGCTCCGGATAACTCCTAAACAGCGGCGGCCAAATCTGCGACACTCCGCGAAACAGACGGGCGGTTTTCTCCAGGCGCTTCGTGCCGTCATGAATGGCTATGCGGTGCGGGGTGGCTACATCCCCATAGCCCTCCCACAGGGAAACGCCGGCATACGCTCCATCCTTGCGCAAAATGTAGTAAACCATGTCGATGTACTGTAGGCGCTCCCTGTCGCCGTTGTAATTGCGGGCGATACGCTCGAGGGTGTCCATTCCAGCTTCGAGCGGCGACATTCCGCGCCTCATGTTTTCAATAATCCTGTGTGTGCCTGCCACCTTAATGTTTTCTTCACCGCTGCCGGTGGCGCCGGCAGAACCCACGTCCTGATCGGTGTAGCATCCCGCGCCAATAATCGCTGAGTCTCCCACGCGGCCTGGAATCTTCCAGGCCAGACCGCTCGTTGTAGTACAGCCCGACATCTCCCCTTTTATGTTCAAGACGGAACAATGGGTGGTTCCAGTAGGAGGGGAAACAACGCAGCGAATCGCATCCATGCGTGCCTCTGGGGGAATGCCGATCTGCGCCGCGATTTCATTCATTCGGTCAAGATATTCATGCCAATCGTCGGAATGGGCACGCTCGCGAAGCCGCGAGCGCCAGTCCGGACTGGAGAGCGAAGCTCCCCACCAGTCCGAGTGTGTTTCCTTCCAGAGCAGCCACTCCTTTCTAGATTTATCGGTCAATAGGTTCTCTCGCGGAAAGCCTTGCGCAACGGCGAATCTCTCCGCTCCCTCCCCTACGAGCATCACGTGCCCAGTGCGCAAACGCACCACATTCGACAGCAGGGAAGCGTTTTTGATATTGCGGACGCCGCCGACCGATCCGGCCGTGCGGGTTGGCCCGTGCATGCAGCACGCATCGAGCTCCACGACTCCATCCTCATTGGGATGGCCGCCTAGTCCTACGCTCTCGTCATTGGGATCGTTTTCGGGGCCCTGAACAACCTTCAAGGCCGCGTCGAGGGTGTCGCCGCCACCAGAAAGAAACGAGTAAGCAGGATCGAGATAATTTGAAGCGTTTTCGGCACTGATGATCACGGGAGGCTGAGCTTTGCCTGCCGATTTGTTCTCGTCGGCCACCGCACTCGCGGCATGTACGGCGTTCGGCGCGGAAAGCGCAACGCTACCTGCAAGCACGGACTGAATGAAATCACGGCGACCAATGGGCACTGAAGTTCTCCTTGCCTGAGGGAGGAAGCCTACTTCTTGCCAGGCGAACGCGTCAATACCAGGGGGTGCGGGCGCACGTTTTTCGATTTGCAGGCAAGCCCTCTCAAGCTTTTCCTGCGGCGATTGAATTTAGGATGGCGGGGAATGGGGACCCCGAATCAGCGAAGCAAGCCTAGAATCTTTGAGGTGCGCTCGAGGAGTTTTTGCTGATACGCTGTCAAGCTCATGAATTCCACCCCGTGATGGAAGCCGCTTCGGCGACGCACAACACCACGCATCTCCATTACTTCCGAGTGGTAAGGAAGCTGGAGCCTCATGGCCAAAACCGTGTCCCTGTCCAACTGGCGAGTCAGGATCAGGCACAACCCAGTGGCGCTGAAATCGGAAGCCTCGCCGCTGAAATCGACGTAGCGCTTGCCTTCGAAAACAGTGACTTGAACGGGAATGGTTACACAGTGCCGCTCCGTTCCCCGCTGCGATTGTCGTTTCTGTTCTTTCAACGTTTTGCCTAGGTGTTCGTGCCCAAAAAAGTTCTTGTAGTTGTAATTCTTAGCGGCTTAGGGAAAGGAGTCAATGAAAGAACGACAAACACCCCGCACCAAAGGTAACTTCACTGAGACCACAAAGTCAGCAAGCGGCCAGGCCAGAGAACCCGATGGTTCGAATCTTCGCTGCTTGAGTTGCCTATTTACCTTGTGCCTGAGCGCCTGGCGGGTGTCTGGGTGATATGAATCAACGACCGATGTTCCAGCGGCACGAAACTCAGCTCCCGCGCCGCAAGTAGCGCATTCACTGCCTCTCGTACCTTTGATCGCGGCACGAAGTTCCCAAAGAACGACTCGAGTTCCGGCAAATCTGCAGCGATTACGCAATCCAGATATTTGGATAGCAATGCGGAGAGCGCGGAGTTAACCGATGCGTTCACGCCTTCCGACACTGCATCGGGGGCCCATCGCTGCAGTACGTCCCAGGATGCGCCTTCGCGTTCGTCATAATCGACTCGGGCGATACGCAGCTTCGACCACAGCTCGGCCAGTGAGCGATCAAGAGCGGGAACGGAAATCCCCTTGCCGAGATCATCGAGCAGTTTGAGCTTCGAAATCGGCCCTTTGCGGTGGATGATTTGGTATGCGTCACAAGCGAGCTGAGAATAAGGCGACCGCGGCCCGGGTTTTGGTGCTTGCCGCGGGTTGCGCTCGCCCACCAGAGCATAGAAGTAGGGAAACACTGGCGCCGAGAGCAGGAAGGCGTTGTTCTCATCAAACGGATTCGCTTCGTAGGCGAACTTACCGCGCAAACTCCGGACCATCAGCTCGGTCGCATCCTTTGCCCTCGGATCGGTGAAAGCTTGTTTTTGCGTAGGCAAATTCTCGTCGGATCCCGACCATGCGCCAATAAAGGTTGGAACCAGAATCGGCGTAGGCAGCGGGAACATCAGGCAAAATCCCGTCGTCTCAATGAAATCGCGTGCCTCATCCAGTGTGCGCACCGGCTTGCCATCGACGTGCCACTTCTCTCGCCGTAGCTCGATAAGTTCCTGAACGGTCATGAGAACACTAGCTCGATTGGCCTTGAGAGGATTTGTGGGCCCGAGATTTCAGGAGCAAGCCGAGAAAGATTCCTATGGCTCCTACCGCCATCAAGTGCGAGGTGACCGTGGCGCCAAATTCTCCGCTTGTGAGATAGACCACTTGCTGGTGAATCTTCACGGCGTGCGTGCGACCGCTCGCCGCATCGGCTACCCTAGGGCGGGTCTCACCGTAGCGATGCACTTGGTAGACGGTCGCAATCGACATAAACAGAGCCAAAAGCCCAATGGCCCATGTGAGCCGCCGAGAGGCTCGCGGTTTTGTGGTTTGTTCAGGCATCGTTGGTCTGCCTCTAGCTCTTTTCCGACCTTACCGTCCTTTGCAGTTTGAAGAGCTTCTTAAATTCGCTTGAAGGCTCTTTGAATGTCCTTCATTGAGTATCGCAGAACTACGGGCCTTCCGTGCGGACATGACATCGGGCAGTCGGTCTGCGCCAGTTCGGCGAGCAGCCATTCCATCTTATTCTGTTCCAGCGGCATGTTGACCTTGATGGCCGCATGACACGCTATCGAAGCCGCGATACGCCCCTGAACCTGGTCGAGATTCAGCACCTGCTGCTCGCGCGAAAGGTGATCCAAAAGTTCATGGAGCATATGCTCTACCTGAGAACCCTGCACTCCAGCGGGGGCAACCTTCACGGCGAGGCTGCGGGCACCAAACGGCTCAACGTCAAAGCCGTTCTTCTGCAGTTCTTCGGAGATTTCGCTGAACACCGCCTGCTGCGCAGGCGTCAGCTCAATAACAATCGGCATGAGCAACCGCTGGCTATCGACTTTCTGCCGTCCCCGTTGCTTCAGAATCTTTTCGAACAGAACGCGCTCATGCGCCACGTGCTGATCGATGATCCACAGCCCTTCGTGATTCACCGCCAGAATGAATGACTCGCGGAGTTGCCCGAGCGGTTTGAGAGATGACAGGCTCGGCACCTCGTCGCTCGCTCGAACCGGCTCTTCCGCCAGCGGAGGAGCACAGGTGTCCTCGCCAAACGGTTGAACCGGCGCTTCAGAAGTTTGCGGCCGAGACAGTCCCGCCGGGAGGCCGTTCTCCCCGGCTTCGATCGCTTCGCCAAAATGAAAGGCCGCGGCGCTCCTAGCCTGGGGTAGCGCGGGAAAGGCATCGGCGCCGGGAGCCGCCTGGCTGTAAAACGCCTTCCATGCGCTGTTGACTTCGGCGCTCGCCCTTTGCGCTCCGATGGTTAGAGCCGAGCCTGCCGTAGGATGGGCACGAATTTCGGTCACAAATTGCGGTACGGGGCGTGCTTTCATCAGCGCGGCGCGCACTGAGTCGCGGAAGAAATCATGCAAAATCGTTTGCTGGCGGAAACGCACCTCCGTTTTCGAGGGGTGAACATTGATATCCACCTCGGCATACGGCATCTCGAGAAACAGCAGCACGACAGGGAAGACCGTCGGCGGCAGAATGTTCCGATATGCCTCGGCTAGCGCATGCTGAATGAGGCGATCGCGAAGCAGACGCCCGTTCACAAAGGTATAGATCGAGTTTCGATTCAACTTCTGGATCTCCGGCTTCGATACCAAGCCATGCAGGCGCAGGCTGCCGGGATCTTCCGTAGCCGCGCCTTCTTCCTCTTCCGGTTTGCGCCTCCAGGGCGGTGGTTGGGGCAAACCGATGTGCAGGAGCGGTCGTTCGGCAGCCACAGAAATCATCTGATCGAGCACGCTCTTCCCAAAAACCTGATAGACCCGATCGCGGAATCCATTTACCGGTGGCGCTACCAACATCGCGTTCGTGGCAGAATGCAACTCGAAGTGCTTATCAGGATGTGCAAGCGCGTAGTGGGTCACGAGAGAAGCAATATGCGACATCTCGGTAGACTCAGATTTGAGAAATTTCCTCCGCGCTGGGGTATTAAAGAAAAGATCGTGGATGGTGATGGATGTGCCTGCTGGAAGGCCAGCCTCTTCGACGCGAAAGATCTTTCCGCCGGCAATCTCAACCACCGTGCCCGAATCCTGTTCGGGATCACGAGTTTCCAGGCGCAACCGGCAGACCGAGGCGATTGAGGGCAAAGCCTCGCCCCGAAAGCCCAAGGTGGAAATGCTCAGCAGGTCTTCGGCATTCTTGATCTTGGAAGTCGCATGCCGCTCGAACGCGAGCAAGGCATCGTCTCGTACCATGCCGCAGCCGTTATCGGTGATCTGAATCAGTTTCTTGCCGCCAGCCGCAACCTGAATCGTTATTCGGGTAGCGCCCGCGTCCAGGGAGTTCTCGAGAAGTTCTTTTACCACGGAGGCAGGCCGCTCGACGACTTCTCCGGCAGCGATCTTGTTGGCAACGTTCTCAGAAAGTACGTGGATGCGCCCCATGGCAAGTTAAGCCAGTTTCGCAGAAGGGAAGCAGGGAAGGCAAAACAATCATTTTTCCTCCTGAAATTCGGTGGGGAGTGAATGAGGTCGACTTTTCGTGCTTGGCGATCCTTCTTGGAGCCGCAGGACGAAGCGAAACGTCAAGGAGCGACTGGCGAGGACCCAAAGGTCAGGCGAACAATTTGCGAAACCAGGTGACGCGGCCTACAATGATGAAGATGCAGTCTCTTTCGTGGGCACACCCGCTGGTCGCCGAATGGTTCGCCACCAAATTCGGAACGCCCACCGAGCCGCAGGAGCAAGGCTGGCCGCATATCCTCGCTGGCCGCACCACGCTCATCTCAGCTCCCACCGGCTCGGGCAAGACTTTGGCCGCATTTCTTGCCTGCATTGACCGATTGGTTCGCAAAGCGCTCCAGGGAGAGCTGCGCGATCGAACCGAAGTCCTCTACATCTCTCCCCTCAAGGCCCTTGGCAACGACATCCAAAAAAATCTGGAGATCCCGCTTGGCGAGATCCTTCAATTGGCTGGGGAGCGCGGTCTGCTCATGCCGCAGATTCGTACCGCCGTCCGTACTGGCGACACCTTGATGCCAGAGCGCCGGGCGATGCTGAAGTATCCGCCGCACATCTTGGTCACGACGCCCGAATCTCTGTATATCCTGCTCACGGCAGAGAAAAGCCGGGCGATCCTGCGAGACGTCCAAACCGTCATCGTGGACGAAATTCACGCCGTGGCCGATGACAAGCGTGGGGCCCACCTGACGTTGTCGCTCGAACGGCTCGAGGCGTTAACCTACCATCCCCCCATTCGAATCGGGCTTTCTGCCACGCAGAAGCCGATTGAACAAGTGGCACATTTTCTCGCCGGCAATGGTCGCCCCGATCCCGTGGTGGTGAATGTTGGCCATCAGCGCAAACTCGATCTTGCCGTCGAAATTCCATCCACCCTGCTTGGCCCTGTCGCCAGTAACGAAATGTGGGAGGAGATCTACGACCGGATCATCCAACTTTCAGAACAGCATCGCTCGACCCTGGTCTTTGTGAACACCCGCCGGCTGGTCGAGAGAGTTGCCCATCATCTGGCGGAACGGATTGGGGAACAGAACGTCGGTGCCCACCACGGCAGCCTCTCGCGAAAGCTGCGACTGGCTGCTGAAAGAAAGTTGAAAGAGGGCGAGATCAGGATTCTGGTAGCCACGGCGTCCCTGGAACTTGGAATTGATATCGGAACAGTTGATCTGGTCATCCAAATCAGCTCGCCACGCTCGATTGCAGTTGCATTGCAACGGGTTGGCCGCTCCGGCCATTGGCGCGGGGCGGTTCCCAAAGGCCGATTCTTCGTAACCACGCGTGACGATCTGCTTGAGTGCGCCGCGCTGGTGCGGGCCATTCGCCAGGGCGATCTGGATCGTTTGATCATTCCCGACTCGCCACTCGATGTGCTCGCCCAACAGATTGTGGCAACCTGCGCGACATCCGCGGACCAAATGGGTCGGGCTTTCTCATGGGAAGCCGGGACGGCAGAAGCAGGCTCTGGCCAGACGGGAATCTCTGACCCCCATGAGCCCGGCTGGAACGAAGACGAACTGTTTGAACTCATAAAGCGTGCCTATCCCTATCGCCATCTTTCCCGTGAACTGTTCGACTCGATCGTGGAGATGCTCTCAGAGGGAATCGCCGCCCGGCGTGGCCGCTATGGAGCGTATCTGCACCATGATCGGGTGAACCGGAAGCTGCGCGCCCGGCGAGGAGCACGCCTGGCCGCGATTACCAGCGGCGGCGCGATTCCCGAGACGGCATTGTTCAATGTGGTGGCGGAGCCAGAAGGAACCCTGGTCGGCACCTTGGACGAAGACTTCGCGGTCGAGAGCAATGCCGGCGACATCATGCTCTTGGGCAATACTTCGTGGCGCATTCGTCGCGTGGAAGGCAAAAGCGGCCGGGTGCTGGTGGAAGACGCGCACGGTGCGCCTCCCAGCGTGCCGTTCTGGCTGGGAGAAGCCCCAGCCCGCACCCAGGAGCACTCCTGGCACGTTGCCGAGTTGCGACACGAGATCAGTACCCGCGTGGCCGGAGTTTCTCCCCGATTGCTATCCCCGAAGCTACCGGCCGTCGCTGAAGCGTGCTCCTGGCTGCAGCAGGAATGTGGTCTTGAAGAATCTGCCGCGATGCAGTCAATCCAGTACATCCTTGAAGGTCGAACCGTTCTCGGCGAGGTTCCCACTCAGGCCACCGTCATTGCCGAGCGCTTCTTTGATGAGGGCGGAGGGATGCAGCTGGTGATTCATGCGCCCTTCGGCGCGCGTATCAACAAGGCCTGGGGTCTGGCGCTCCGCAAGCGTTTTTGCCGGAGTTTCAACTTCGAGCTCCAGGCAGCAGCGACCGACAATGGCCTCAACATTGCGCTTGCCGAGCAGCATAGTTTTCCACTGGCAGATGTCTTTCATTTCCTGAACGCTGAGAGCGTTCAACCCATCCTCGAGCAAGCCGCGTTGCCTTCGCCTATTTTCGGCACGCGATGGAGGTGGGATGCCAATCGCTCCCTGGCTTTGCTGCGGTTCCAGGGAGGAAAGAAGGTCCCTCCGCAGATCCAGCGAATACGTTCGGATGATTTATTGGCATCGGTGTTTCCCGACGTCGCCGCCTGTCAAGAAAACATTGTGGGCGATATTCAGATTCCCGATCATCCCTTGGTGAAGGAAGTCATGAAGGATGTCCTTACCGAGGCGATGGACCTCGAAGGTTTGAAGGAACTGCTTCGTGGCATGGAAGGGGGACGAATCCGTTGCATCGCGGTGGACACCCCGGTGCCTTCGCAGTTTTCGCACGAGATTCTCAATGCCAATCCTTACGCCTACCTTGACGATGCACCTCTCGAAGAGCGGCGGGCACGAGCGGTTGAAATGCGCCGAGTGCTTCCAGAATCGGTTCTCGAAGAGGTGGGAAAACTTGATTCGGCTGCCATCGACCAAGTCCGAGCAGAAGCTTGGCCGGATGTGCGCGATGCCGATGAGCTGCATGACGTGTTGCACACTTTGATCGCGTTTCCATCGACTGCTGGAGAGATGGGGGCCATGGCGCGTGCGGTGGAGAGGAGCCGGACGGCGTGGCAGCCGCTCTTGGAACGGCTTCAAACTCAAAACCGGATCCTTTGCGGCCAGGCCAATAACCGGGCCTACTGGATCGCGGTCGAGCGCGCGCAGTCATTCCAACAGATCTTTCCACAAGCGAGCTTTGCGTCCGTTGTCCCCGACCTCGGGCGGCTGCCCCAGGGAGATGGCTTGCTCGGGCTTGTGACCGGTTGGATGGGCCACATTGGTCCGATCAGCTCGTTCGAACTCGGATCGCTGCTGGGAATCGAAGCCAACGAGATCGAGAAAACCATGTTGCGGCTGGAGTCGACCGGCGCAATCCTGAGGGGCAAGTTTACCGACGCCCCCTCGCGGGCGGGACTCGAGGCTCCCCCTGGCGAGGAGATGGCTAACCATGAGTGGTGCGACCGCCGACTGCTTGCGCGCATACATCGCCTCACGGTCGCCACCCTTCGTAAGCAGGTTGAGCCGGTTACACCCGCGCAATTCATGCGCTGGCTCCTGCGTTGGCAACACGTTACCCCAGAGTCGCAAACCCGTGGCCAGCGGGCAACGCTTGAAATCTTGCGCCAGTTGCAAGGCTTTGAAATCCCAGCCAACGCTTGGGAGAGGCAGGTCTTAGCACGCCGCATTGCAGATTACGATCCAAGCTGGCTCGATCAGCTCTGCCTCACCGGGGCGGTCGGGTGGGGGAGATTATCCCCACATCCTGCGACACTTGAGGCTTCGGACGCGAACTCCGCCCGACGGCGGGTGATTCCCACCAGCGTCGCGCCGATTACCTTTTTTGTACGCGAAGAAGCTGACTGGATGCTGCCTCAGCAACGACTCGACGAAGGCCGGGGGTTAAGCCCTGTGGCCCAGCAGGTTCTTGAATTTCTTCGCCATCGCGGCGCATCATTCTTCACCGACATTGTGCGCGCCCTCGCCCGGCTTAAAGCAGAAGTCGAGACCGGGCTGTGGGAACTGGTCGCAGCAGGCCTTGTCACCGCCGATGGTTTCGACAACCTACGTGCTCTCATTGACCCCAAACGGCGTTCGGGGCAGGGAAATGGGCGCAGTGCTCGTCCCCGACACAGCTCTGGGCGCTGGGCAATCCTTCATACCGATTCTGCGGTTGAGCACGATCGTGCCATTGAAGCGACCGGCTGGATGCTTCTCAGGCGTTACGGCGTAGTCTTTCGAGACCTTTTGGCGCGCGAGAGCAATCTCCCGAAGTGGCGTGAACTCCAATGGGCGTTTCGCCGCCTAGAGGCCCGCGGCGAGATTCGCGGCGGACGCTTCGTCGATGGATTCCTGGGGGAACAGTTTGCCCTGCCGGCCGCCGTCGAGTCGCTGCGGGCGACCCGCAAGCTTCCGCCATCCGGAGAGCTTGTCACGATCTCTGCCGCCGATCCTTTGAATCTGGTTGGAATTATCGTTCCTGGCGAGCGTATCCCGGCAATCTCTGGCCGAGTGGTGACCTATCGGGATGGGGTCGCTGCCGACGTGGAGCCCGACCTGCACACTCGCGTCGCCGCCGTGTGAACTCACAACCCAAATCTAAATAGGAAGTCCTGCAGGCAAAAAAATCGGGAGCTTGTCAGGGGGGCCTCCAAGATCCCGATAGCGATCAACCGGCGAAAAGTTCGCGCTTCCCCACGCATAACCGGCGAAAGCTTATGCCGAGAGTACGCGCGTCCTCTGTTTTTGCTCCTGCTTTAAGAGACTTGTTACGAAAATGGAACATACCCCATAAAATCCCAAGAAAAACGATTATCTTTGCACTCGGTGGCCTGCCTTCGAGACGTGGTTTTGTTCCGAAAGCGTAACAAGTGCCGGCCTGGGGTCGCGCTTTCTGGTTCAACATAGGGTTAGTTGGGCATCTGGAGTCTCAGCACCACGGCGGGATCCACATAAATCCCCTGCCAGCGAACCGCCAGGTGTAGATGGGGTCCCGTGGCCCGTCCGCTGCCGCCGCTGGTGGCGATTACCTGGCCGGTGACAACGTTGTCGCCCGGCTTCACCTTGAAGTCGGAGAGATGCAGGTAAAGGCTCATTAATCCCAGGCCGTGGTCGATCACTATGAAGCCGCCTTCAAAGTACAGGTGTTGTGCCAACACCACCCGGCCGTCGTTGATGGCTCGCACGGGCGTAGCGGACGGGACGGCGTAGTCCAAGCCGAGGTGCCGGCTTTGCACCTTGCCATTGAAAACGCGCTCCGTCCCGAAGACTCCGGAAGCCGGCGCTTCTGCAGGTGCTTGAAAATCCCCGCTCCACAGCTGAGCCTCGGTCGTTTTTGAAAAAACATCCTGTTTTACCTGCTTGTCGGAAGCAATCTGTTTTAGCTGCTCGGGGTCGGGCTCGGTAAACTGTTTGGCCACAGTGATGGCAACGCGAGGATATCGTGCAGGTCCGACAGGGACCTTTTTCAGCAGGTGGAACGTGCCTGCGCCTCGGCCATTCAGTTCCAGATCGTAAGTTCCAGCCGCCGTCTCCACGGGAATTCCCGCCAGTGCGTAGAAGCCGCGGTGGTTCTTCAGAGGATAGAATTTCAGATCGCGTCCAAACCACTTGCCCGAGAGCTCGCGCACCCCAACCGGAGTCCGGACTTGAAAGAGCACCGCGGAGCCGCGGACCAACTTGTTCGGCTGCCAGGTAAGAGATGAAGCCACGCCGCCATGGACTGCCAGCATCGGACACGCGGATGCAAGCAGGAATACGGCAAGACCGCTATAAATCACTCGTTTCTCCAGCATTTCTCGCATGTTAAACACCCATGCCTAGGGAATCCAAGTTCTGAGCGAGAGTCTCCGTCAACCCACCAACAGCCCCCCCGGCCATGGCTTGGCGTTTGCGCCACCTTCCCTGTAGCATCGTGGACTGCTAAGCTTTTTTCTCAGGCGTATGTCGCACGCGCGCCCGTAATCATCAAAGCGGAACGACATGAAAGATACGTTGGGAGTGCTTCTGGCGGGAGGAGCTGGGGAACGCCTTTACCCTCTCACTCGCGACCGGGCGAAACCCGCTGTAACCTTCGGCGGCATCTACCGCATCATTGATGTCACGCTTTCGAATTGTGTCAACTCGGACTTGCGCCGGGTTTACATCCTTACCCAATACAAGGCGCTCTCGCTGAATCGCCACATTCGGGAGGGCTGGAACATCGTCGCCCGCGAAATGGGAGAGTTCGTCGAGGTGCTCCCGCCTATGAAACGGGTGAGCGATCAGTGGTACCAAGGTACCGCGGATGCCGTCTACCAGAACATCTATTCCATCGGCTCCGAACAACCGAAGCATGTCCTGATTCTTTCGGGCGATCACATCTACAAAATGAACTACGGACTCATGTTGAGGCAGCATATGGACTCGGCTGCCGACGTCACATTAGGCGTGATCGACATTGATCCCGATGAGACCTATCGCTTTGGCGTGATGGAAATCGATCGCGACAACCGCGTCACCGGCTTTGAGGAAAAGCCCACGTTCACGAAGTTACGTTCGCCTGGGAACCCGGCAAAAGTTCCCGGATCGATGGGAATCTACCTTTTCAACACTGACGTTCTCATTCCTATTCTGTTGAAAGACGCCGAAGACGAGCACTCAGCACACGATTTCGGGAAGGACATCCTTCCCAAGATGCTCGATGATTACCGGGTCTATGCCTACAACTTTGTCGACGAGAACAAAAAGGAAGCCCTCTACTGGCGCGACGTAGGCACCCTGGAGGCATACTACGAAGCCAACATGGACGTGGTTTCGATCTCGCCGGTATTCAACCTTTACGACGAAGCCTGGCCCATTCGAACCCACCAACGGCAATATCCGCCGGCGAAATTCGTATTCGAAGAGCCTGGCCGAACCGGCACGGCGCTCGATTCGATTGTGTCGGCCGGCTGCATCGTCTCCGGCGGTACCGTTCGCTTCAGCATTCTCTCTCCAGACGTCCGGGTCAACTCGTACACCGACGTGGATTCGAGCATTCTGTTTTCCCACGTCAATATTGGACGACACTGCAGGATTCGACGCGCCATCATTGATCGCGACGTGCATATTCCAGAAGGAACAAGCATCGGCTTCGATCCTGATTCCGATCGGCAAAAATACTTTGTGACCGATACCGGAATCACGGTGGTGACGCGAGATTATTCTCTGTTCGAGAATCCGATTACGGTGGACTACTTCACCAGTGAATAGCCCCTCCGCCGACCTGGTAGGCCTCGGCCTCAATGCCACCGACACCTTGATATCCATCTCGGATTTCCCCGGGCCCGGCTCCAAGGCGAACGTGCATTCACTCCGCGTCATGCCAGGCGGCCAGGTAGCAACCGCGGTGATCGCGTGCCGATATTGGGGAATACGAACCAGTTACATCGGAAAGTTGGGAGATGATCCAGCGGCTGAAATCCATCGCAGCGCATTCCGAGAGACCGGCGTCGAAACCCACATCATCACCGTACCCAAATGTTCGAGCGCCCATTCCCACATCCTGGTCGATGGACAAGGCGAACGCTCCGTCCTCTGGCATCGGGATCCACGCCTGGCAATTGAACCCCAGGAACTCCATCGGGAATGGTTCGTAAACGCTCGCGCGCTGCTGGTGGACGGTTGCGACACGGCGGCCGCAACTCAGGCGGCAAAATGGACGAGGGATGCGGGTGCATCGGTCATTGCAGATCTCGACGAGGTGTATCCGAATGTCGAGAAGCTTCTTGAAACCATCGACTATCTGATCGTGAGCAGAGATCTTCCGGAACGAATCTCCGGCCAGCAAGAATTGCAAACCGCCTTGCAATGGTTGCAGTCGCGCTTCGGATCCCGGCTGGCGGCCGCGACTCTCGGAACGGACGGCGTGCTTGCCTGGGACGGAAAGCGATTCTTTCACGCCGCTGCCTTCCGCGTGCCCGCCGTCGATACCACTGGGGCAGGTGACATTTTCCACGCCGGCTTTATTTACGGCCTGCTTCAAAGCTGGCCCCTCGAGCGCGTGCTCGATTTCGCTTGTGCAGCCGCAGCCCTGAACTGCACCGCTGCCGGGGCAAGGGGGAATATCGCAGCTATCGAAAAGATCCATGAATTGGTGGCCAGGGGCGATCGACACCCGACTCTGATCACATACCGATAGTTCAGAAGAGAATTCAGAAGAGCCCATCTTGCCCCCTGCGACGAGGCCATCGTGCTGCCGCTAAACCTAACAAAACCCAGGAGCATTTAGCCTCTCCCCTACAGCAAATCGCACTTTGAAGTACAGCGTCGGCCTGATCGTCAGACGCTGCTGGCTTGGCTATCCTTGCCACAGATGCTGGTCAAAAGACCAAGCCTAGAGGAGGCAGCATGCTTTATTGGGCGCTGGTATTTCTGATTGTAGCGATTATCGCCGCTATCTTTGGATTCGGCGGTGTGGCGGTGGCAGCGGCTGGAATCGCGAAGCTCCTGTTTTTCATCTTCCTCGTGGTGTTCATCATCACGTTGATAACGGGACTCACGCGCCGAGGCAGCACAAGGATCTAAGCAGAGCCTCACGCGGCAAAATAGCAATCGATGTTTTCTAAAGGCCGGGCCGAGCTGGTTTCTTTCGCGCGAAAATGGAAACCAGTTGTCGGTCCGGATCGTTTTTTTGGTATTGTCGACGAAGCGAACGGGCGTTCAGCTCGAACAGGGGTCAAACCGGCTTAGGCGTCGGCGGGGAAGTTAATTCCCCAGAAAGTTCGCGACTGATCGCTATCCTCGACAAACTCAATTCCGTAAATAAGCTTTCCCTCTTCAGCGCTCACCTGCGTCACAACGCGCGCCGAGAGCTTGGTGCCGCGTTTGTTTCTAACTTCGAGCATGATCCCGAGCGGGAGTTCTCGCTGGACCTGAATCGCGGCGCCGTGCCGGTTCAAGCTTGTGGCCTTCGCGTTCAGCGAGAAATGGGTCTTGGTGTGGTCTTCACCCGTGAGGCCTACCGCGGCGTTGAGTGCCATGCGATTGCTGCGCCGCCTTGCGGCTCCGCTCCGGTTGATCGCAGTTGCGTGCCTTGCCATTTGCCCTTTATGAGTTGGATCGAGCTGTTCGGTCTCGGAGAACCCTTAAGACACTAGACGCCGCAAGGCCAAGGCGGCAACGTACGTCCGTCATCTGCCCGAAGTAACCATGGAGTTCATGGCTTGCAAGCTTCTGATGCGACTGGGGATAACTGCATGATGCCAGAGAAGAAAAAGGGCCCTGCGGATGGGGCCCCTTCTAAACTAAAGGCAGGAAACGCTACTGTGGGGGCGTGGTCGTTGACCCGGTTCCGCTGCCCGTGCCGGTCCCACTCGCTCCAGTGCTACTGCCGCTCATTCCTGAGTGGTCTTTCGATTTGAGTTTGCACTGCTCGGATTCCATCTTGACGTCGGTTACGTTGAATGTGCCTTTAGACCAGGACTCGTTGCCCGAGGAGCTTGCTGTCGCCGAAGCATTGGCGTTCGAGGCGCTGTTATCCCAGGTTCCTTTTACAGCCACCTCATGGCCGACGTGAGCCGAAACATCTTGCCCGGCGAGTGCCACGTTGCCTTTCTTCGTCAGGAGGACATATTGGCCGTTCTGCGACTCGACGCATCCTTTCAGTTTCTTCTCGCCTTTGGCGTTATTCGTGGTCCCGGTCTGATCATTGCCGGGTCCCATATCCGGTGATTGTCCTGGCTGCGTTGCCCCGGGTTGCGTTGCTCCGGGCTGCTGCGTGCCTGGTGAAGATCCCTGCCTTCCCTGCGTTCCAGGCGACATCCCGCCGCCCGCCTGAGCAGCGGCCGCGGTGACGTAGAACGCGAACGCTATGATGAGTGAAAGCGCTAACTTCCTCATGTTCAACTCTCCTGCTCTCAGATTTTTGAAACGACAGGCGGTCGGAGACTACGCGACCGTCCTTTGTCCGTGATCTGACGCCCCGTCGACTGGCGGAGGTTGTAGGAAGGTGCGGCGTTTCTTCTGCAAAAGAAAGTGTATGGCAGCTAAGAGCTCTTCTCTAGACCCAGCTTTATCGCAGCAGGCGTCAACCGTCTCAAGAGCGCGAGCCGAGACCGTCGTACTCCCGGAGAAGAGAATAACGGGGAGATCCGAATTGAGAGCTTTTAAGGCGATGGCCACGGCTTCTCCATTCATCCCCGGCATTTCGTAGTCGGTTACAACCAGGTCCAGGGAGTGAGTGGCCGCGATCTCCAGTCCCGCATCGCCAGAACATGCCGTCAGCACGCGATATCCGAGCTGCTCAAACATCGCGCGGTACATCTCAAGACCCACCTGAAAATCATCGATCCACAACAAGGTAGGCTTCGATCGGCGCGGTGTAGGGCGTGGGATCCGCACCCGCGAAGCGTGCGCCCACAACACGTGCTTGAGCGGGCTTTCGGGCACAGGCAGTCTTGCACTTTTCGGCATAGTGGCACCCTATCTGGTCGGTCTTGTGAGAAACAATGCGGCGAACGCTGTAAGTTGCCTACGGGCAAGCCTGTAGAAGCCGCAACTCACTTGAGCAACGTTTTTCTGCTTCTAAGTGGTTGAAACGGTTCGATTTTCGAAATGCACCCAAGCCTAGGATGCTCGCCTTAGAGGCCAGTCTGCACTCGGATCCTGATGACCTAATTTTTGCTCTGCCTGGGTCAAGGTATGAATCAGAGTCTTCAAGTCTTCAGCGTGCTCTTCTTCCTTAGCAAGAATTTCTTCCATCACCCGCCGGCTGGTTGGATCGTTGTCGCCGAGGTAGCGAATGATCTCGCTGTACGACTCAATGGCGATGCGCTCTGCAACCAGGTCCTCTCGAATCATGTCGGAAAGATTTTTCCCTTCGACATATTCGCTGTGGCTGCGTTTCGTCAGCGTTTCAGGATTGAAGTCTGGTTCGCCTCCAAGCTGCGTGATGCGCTCCGCAATCTTGTCGGCATGTTCCTGCTCCTCCCGCGCGTGTTCCAGAAATTCGTCGGCCACGGCCTGCGCGTGAATACCCGAAGCCGCATAGTGATGCCGCTTGTAGCGCAGGACGCACACCAACTCCGTCGCCAACGCTTCGTTGAGCACCCTGATTGTGGTTTCCCGGTCACCCCGATAGGCATCGGTAACCGCGCCGTTCTCGATGTGTTGGCGCGCCCGCTGACGAATCGCCTCGATGTCGGCAATGAATGATCCCTGCTTTTTCGAAGTGCTCATAGCTCCCTCAGAAGTTGAAGTGAACGTGGTGGAAGTTGACGCCAGGTGCGGCGAATGGAATTCACAACCTACCAAGAAGCAGAAGGATGATCAGGATGAGCAGAATCAACCCCAGCCCTCCGCTCGGATAGTAGCCCCAGCCCGTGCTATACGGCCAGTTAGGCAGGGCGCCGATGAGTAGCAACAGTACAACGATCAGGAGGATCAATCCCACGGCTTACCTCCTCGAGCAGGATGTGCGCCACTCTAACCGCGCACGCGAGCAGACTGCAGCTCACCAATTGACGCTAGTCGATAGCGCTGCTTCCGTTAATCGGGTGAACTCTGTAACCAAAGGCGAATCATGCGGTAGCGGAAACTGCTAGACGTCGAAAACTCGATACACAGCGCTTGGATTCTGCCGTTGCAGCAGCGTAATGGCGACATTGTGCACGGGAATTCCGCCGGCAGTTTGGCCGTCACAACACCCATTGTGCGCGTGCCCATGAATCACGAGGTCCGCCCCGTGGCGGTCCACGACTTCAGCCAGGCGCGACGTCCCTAGAAATGGATAGATCTCGTGCGCCTCGCCCTGTATGGTGGCGGCGATCGGAGAGTAATGCAGTACGATGACTCGCTTGGGCGTGCGCAATTGGGACATGGCTCGCTCGAGCTTCAAAGCTTCATCAATGCTCGCGCGAACGAAGGTCTTGATCTCCTGCTCGCCGAAGGCGGTAAGCACCCCACGACCGAATCCGCCAACGAAGCCCTTGGTGCCTGCAAAACCCACCCCGTCTCGTTCGTACGCGCTACCATCGAGCACCTTGATTCCTTCTTGCGACATCATTTGCATGAGTTCGGTCTGGCGGTCGCTTTCAAAATCATGATTTCCGAGCACCGCGATCGTGGGAAGCCTGAGGCGCACAAGCACATTCAGCAGCGGCTCCATTTCATCCGGTCTGCCGAAGTTGGTCAGGTCTCCAGCCAAGACGAAGACATCCGCTTCATCGCGCACCTTATTCAGCTGGTCATGCAAGGCGCTGAATCGCGCCGGCGTGAAATGTAAGTCCGCAGTGGCTGCTACTCTCATCGCTCTCTGATCCCCGCGGCACGCTGTTCAGCTTGCGGGAAAACAGCATCGGGCCGCGCCCGTAATGCCCGAGCCCTATATTTCGCCTCAAGGTCCGGTAAACCCCAATCCTTCATGTCGATCGAGAACATGTTGTCGTCGACGAGGCTTCCCCGGAAACTTGCATCCGGATTGGGGTGCTCAATTGCATGCATGAAGCGGCCCAGCAAGTCCCGCCAGAGCGGCAGGGGCACATAGTGAGTTTGGGCCGGGTAAACGTAACGAAAAAGGACCAAGGCCCAGAGCACCATCTCCCAGTGCTCGCCGGCCAACTTGAGGACGCGGTCCCAGTTGAGTTGTCCCCGGGTGCGATAGATGATATGCGCGATGTCGGCACCGTCGAAGCGCTCCCGCCTCACGACGAACAGCTTTGAGCCCAGAAGATCCTCAACCGAAATGATTCGTGAAGGAACGCCGGCGATCATTGCCGGGAGCGTTCTTTTCATCCAGCTGTCATCGACCACGATCACGGCATTGCTCATTCCAGAGATCAGGTCCACGAAGTAATCCCCGCGATGTGCTTTCGAAAGCCACACCGGATCGGGAGTCTCGCACCGAAAACCAAGTTGCTTGAGATACTCGAGGGCAGCCGGGATGTCGCTGGCCTTCATGAACAGATCGAGATCCTTGGTGATGCGCGAAATGCCAGTGTATTTCTGCAGAGCGAACGCCCCGGCAACCGCGTAAGGCAGCTCGTGCTGATTCATAGCCTCGAGCACCTCGCGATAAAGCGTGGACGCCTCGGGTGGCAGCGGCACCTCGATGGCGCTCGTGACGGACGAACTCTCCGGGATTTTGGAGACATCTCCGGCCATGAGCGCCTTGGATGTGCTTTTTGTTCCAACCGGTTGCAGAGGCTTCTCGCGCCAGGAGTCTGGCTCGCTGTCCTACTTTGTCGATGACGCCCGTTGGGCCAGCTTCGCCGAGATTTCCCCTCTTCCTTACACGCAACGCCACTCTGGATTTGCGCATCTTTGAACCGCACTTCCATTTGAATGACATGGCTTCTGTTCCTGAATCTCTACATGAGGCAGTCCCATCGGCTAGAACTTCTCGCGAGCTTGCGGGACGCATTTCAGAACTTGGCGAATGGTTTCACAATCTGAACCTGCACGGGGTGCCGACGGCACCGCACCATTTCCTCGGTGATTTTCCCAATATCAAGTGGTGCCAGATTGCGCACGCGATACCTCAAGACCTTAGCGGCGCAACCGTTCTCGACGTCGGATGCAACGCTGGGTTCTACTCGATAGAAATGAAAAAGCGAGGGGCCCGGCGTGTCTTGGGCATCGACGTGGATGAACGCTACTTGAAACAGGCGCGCTTTGCCGCGGACACTCTGGGGGTGGAAATCGAGCTGCAGAAATGCTCCGTCTACGAAACCGACCACATTCCGGGTCAATTCGACTATGTCTTCTTTATGGGTGTCTTCTATCACCTCCGTTATCCTCTATTCGCGCTGGACAACCTGATCAAGAAGGTTGGCGATTCCCTGATCTTTCAAACCATGGTTCGCGGATCCGGCGAAGTGCAAGACTGGGAAGAGGACTACCCCTTCTGGAATACGCAGATCTTTGAGCAGCGTAATTTTCCTGCGATGTACTTCATCGAGAAAAGCTACTCCCACGATCCCACGAATTGGTGGATTCCGAATCGCGCTGCGGTCGAGTCAATGCTCAGAAGCTCGGGCTTGGAGATCGCAGATCACCCTGAGCCCGAGACATGGATCTGTCATCCCACGCACGTGAGGCGGGAGGGCCAGTACGTCGTTGAGCGGGAGCTCGAAGGCACACTCTAGGAAATGCGCAACGCTAAGGACGGGAGACGGGCTGCATGATTGAGGCGGTGATGCTGTGGAACGAACCGAATAATCTCTCTCACTGGGACTTTAAAATCGACCCTGACTGGAAGATGTTCGCCGCCATGACAACCGCAGCGGCGAAGGAGATTCGACGCATCCATCCAGACCTCACCATTGTGCTCGGCGGACTTTCGCCGGTTGACCCAAGGTTTGTAGAACTCCTCGGAAGTTACGGGGTCTTGGATGTGGTAGATGTGGTGGCCATCCACGGCTTCCCGCTCGACTGGAATCATTGGAGCATCCATCAATGGCCGCAAAAAGTGGAGGAAATCCGCGCGGTCACGACAAAGCCGGTCTGGGTTTCTGAAGCTGGCGTGTCCTCGTTCGGAGCAGAAGAGGTACAGGTCTTCGGACTGCAACGCACCGCGGAGCTGTTACTGCCCATTGTCGACCGCGTGCATTGGTACAGTCTGTACGATCTTCCGGCCACCTGGACGGCGACAACTCGTCATAAGGAAGCAGAGGGAAGCGCCTACTACCGTCACTATTACATGGGGCTGCTGCGCGAAGATGGCACGCCAAAGCTCGCGTTAAACCATTTTCCTGCTGGACTAGGTATCTGCCAGTGGTTTCACTTCGAAGATCATCGGCTTGAACCCGCAGTTGAATGGTTGCGCAAGCTGGGCGTTAATTATGTGCGCACCGGACTGAGCTGGGCAGATTGGTTCCGTCCGGATGCCGAGGCCTGGTTCGACCGGCAGATGCAAGCCCTCGACGAATTCACTACCACACTTACATTATGTTTTACGCCCGAACACCTCGGTGTTATTCCGCACTACACCAGCCCCCCCAAAAATCCCGACGATTTCGTAGACTTCGCGCGATACATCGTCGCGCGGTACGGACCACAGCAACTCAACCGGCCCGAACCGAATGTGATGGGAGAGGCGCCAGAAAGTGTGATTCGCGCGGTTTAACGCGAATCATCGCAGCGGCAATCGTTTCTCGCAGCAAGTGCCCGGCATTCGATTCTTTTGGAAGTTCGTCGCAGAAGACATCTCACCCCAAGTGACATACATCCAACGTTTGCTGGGATTGTTCCTGCGATGCAGTGGGCGTAGTGCGTATTGTAAGTTGCTTATTCGCGGGAACTTACAAACTAAAGTTAATCAACGTCATCAGGAGCGAGCGTTAAGTGAAGGCGAAACGGGTCCTTATTACGGGTGGCGCCGGCTTTGTGGGCTCTCATACTGCAGATGCGTTGCTGAAATGTGGTCACGAAGTTTGCCTTTACGACAATCTGAGTCCGCAGGTTCATCACGGCCAAGAGCCTTACATCCCGGAAGGTGCCGAGTTCATTCACGGCGACGTGCGCGATCTCGCGAAATTGAGTTACGCGGTAAAAGATGCCGACGTCATCTACCACTTGGCCGCAGCCGTCGGCGTCGGCCAGTCGATGTACCAGGTCTCTGAGTACACCGCGACGAACAACCTGGGGATTGCCAACCTATTCCAGGCGATCCTCGACACCCGCGCGGTTCCGGAAAAGCTGGTGATCGCTTCCTCGATGTCAATTTACGGCGAAGGGAAATACCTCTGCCGTGAGTGTGGGGCAATGGCGCCGCAGCCTCGGCCGCTTGATCAACTGAAAGCCAAGAACTGGGAGACCATTTGTTCAGATTGCGGCGAGAATCTTACGCCGGTCCCAACGCCCGAGGACAAGCCGCTGCAGTGCACCTCGATTTACGCGCTTTCGAAAAAAGATCAGGAAGAGATGGCGCTGCTTTTGGGTCGTACCTACCAGATTCCAGTGGTGGCGCTGCGTTATTTCAATATCTACGGCACACGCCAGTCACTTTCGAATCCGTATACCGGGGTGTGTGCGATTTTCGCTTCGCGGCTCATGAACCGCAAGTCGCCGGTCATTTTCGAAGATGGCCAGCAGATGCGCGACTTCGTCAGTGTTCACGACGTTGTGCAAGCCAATCTGCTCGCGCTCGAGAACTCCCGCGGCGACGGCAAGGCGCTAAACATTGGCTCCGGGGATCCGGTCACGATTTGTGAAATTGCCGATGCATTAGCCCGCGCGCTCGACGTTCAGGTTCCGGCCGAGATTACTGGGAAGTGCCGGGCGGGAGATGTGCGGCATTGCTTCGCCGACATCAGCCAGGCATCACGACTTCTCGACTATCGCCCGCGAATGAGCCTGAGGCAAGGTGTAGAAGAGTTGGTGTCGTGGCTCGGATCCCAGCCGGCCAAAGATTCAGTGGACCAGGCGATCCAGCAACTCAATGTGCACGGACTTGTGGCGTAGTTCTGAATCCATGTGCCCTGGGTGGGCGCAGTTCGAGGTGTAGAAGTGAAGAAAGTGCTATCGTTCCGTTCGGTTGTGATCTTTGGTGGTGCGGGCTTTGTCGGCTCCAATTGGGCTTCGCATCTCCTGAAGAATACGGATGCGCGCGTTCATATTTTCGATAATCTCTCCCGCATTGGCGTTGAAAACAACCTGGAGTGTCTTCGACGTGAGGTGGAGAACGCAGAGCGGTTGAAAATCACCATCGCCGACGTGAGGGATGCTACCTTGGTTCAACGGGCAGTTCAGGGCGCCACTGAGATATACAACTTCGCCGCGCAAGTTGCCGTGACCTCATCCCTGTCGGATCCCCGCACGGACTTCGAAGTAAACGCCCTCGGAACCCTGAATATCCTAGAAGCTGCCCGCAAGAGCGGTCGTCAGCCCTTCGTTCTGTTTACTTCTACCAATAAGGTTTACGGAAATCTCGCCAGCAAGAAACTGGTCCAGACCGGGCGCCGCTACTGGCCCCTCGACGAAAAAGGCGTGAACGAATCCCAGCCCCTAGACCTGTACTCTCCCTATGGGTGCTCCAAGGGAACTGCCGACCAATACGTTCACGATTACAGCCGCATGTTCGCTTTGCCGACGGTTGTCTTCCGCATGTCGTGCATTGCCGGCCCGCGGCAGTTTGGAAATGAAGACCAGGGCTGGTTGGCGCACTTCCTCTATTCAGCTCTCGAACACCGGCCGGTCACGATCTATGGCGACGGGCGACAAGTTCGAGACATTTTGTGCGTGCATGACCTCGTGAATGCTTTTGAAAAAGTACGCACCAGTCTCGAGAAGACCGCCGGCGAGATCTACAACATTGGCGGCGGCATGAGCAATTCGGTTTCGCTGCTTGAGGTCATGGACGAGATCAAAGCCGTTACCGGCAAGCAGATTCATTACACCTTGCAGCGTCCCCGCCCCGGCGATCAACTGTTCTATGTGACTGATTACGACAAGCTCAAGAAACACACGGGTTGGAAACCGCAGCGCAATCTCCGTCAAACCCTTCAGGCAATCACTGCCTGGTGGAAAGAGCATAGGCAGGAGGAACGCATACCCGCTAGGTCGCTGGCTTCACCAATGTTGACCGGAATGCCCGAGGTCGCGTCATGAAGTACGCATTGGTCAATCCGGCATGGACGTTTGAGGGTTCTACCTATTTCGGCTGTCAAGAGCCGCACTATCCGCTGGAACTGCTGTTTGCTTGCGATCAAATCAGGGATGCGGGACACGAGCCTCTGCTGCTCGACGCTCAACTGGAAAAGCTGAGCACATCGCAAGTGAAGGCCATGCTGGATGGTTTTCATCCCGACTTCGTCGTAATTCCGACGGCACCGTCCTATCTTTTCTGGCGTTGTCCGCCGCCCGAGTTGCGCGTTCCCCGGAAGTGGTTTGCCGAGCTTGAAACACGCGCCGTGAAGGTTGCCATCGGCCCCCATTCCTCCGCTACTCCAGGAGCTACCCTGCGCAAGCTCGATTGCGATGTCGCCATGCGGGGTGAGCCCGACCAGACCCTGGCGCAACTCGCGTCGCAACCTTGGGAGGAAATCGAGGGCTGCTGCTGGCGCGATGACGCGGGCGTCCACTTGAGCCCGGCGCTCGGCGTGACCGACATGAGGAAGCTTGCCCCGCTCAGCTTTGACAACTACAAAGTGGAGATGCGCGAGCACCGTCACCACGTCTTTCAAGGATCGGGTCGTGGTGCAGAACTGGAGTTTGCCCGAGGATGCCCATGGGCCTGCAGTTTCTGCAACAAGACGTTATTTCGCAACAAATTCCGCGAGCGCGACGTGAACGCGGTCTTGCAGGAAGTGGACACCCTCATCTACCGCGGAGTCGATTACATCTACTGGATCGACGAAATCTTCGGGGTGGGGAAGTCGGTTCGCCACCTGCTGCAGGAATTGAACAAGCGCAAGATTACGACCGGATTGCAGACTCGCATCGATCTCTGGGATGAAGAATCGCTTGACCTGCTCGGCAATGCCCACTGCATTTCGATGGAGTGTGGCATCGAGTCGATCACCGCGTTGGGCCGGGATCAACTGAATAAGAACTGTCGCATGAGCACCGAGCGCATTCGTGAGCTGCTCATCTACGCTCGCGAGCGCGTGCCTTGGGTTCAGGCAAACCTTATCCTCACAGAACACGACAGCCGCGATCAGGTGCGTGATTTCCAGGAAGATCTGCGCAAGCACGGCGTCTGGGTCAGCGAACCCGTACCGATGTTCGCCTTCCCCGGCACCCCGGACTATCAGCGGCGCTTCGGCCCCCCCGACGATTACGCTTGGGAGCGAGCCCATCAGCATTACCTCAGCACCTTCTGCGACAAGGGTTACAGCGACATTCAAGATCAGCAACCGGCGCCCATCGAGGACCTCGAATGCACGCATTGATCACCTCCGACACTGTCGGCGGGGTCTGGACCTATACGCGAGAGCTCGTCACCGGCCTGGCTTTGCACGGACATAAAGTCACCCTGGTCAGCTTCGGCAAACTGCCAAGTCCAGAGCAATGCTCGTGGTTGCGGCAGCTGGAATCGGTGGACTACCGCCCGACCGAATATCGCCTGGAATGGATGGAAGTCAGCGAGCACGACATCGAGGAATCGCGGCACTATTTGGAATTGCTGATTCGAGAGGTCCGGCCGGATGTGCTGCATTTTAGTCAATATTGCTATGGCGATATCGACGTCGATGTGCCGCGAATCGTGGTGGCCCACAGCGACGTCGTTAGCTGGTGGGTGGCAGTCCACGGCCGCGAACCTGATGACACACCTTGGATGCGCCGCTATCGTGAGCACGTGACCAACGGCTTACGGGCTGCGGGTCTGGTGGTTGCGCCCTCTCAGTGGATGCTCGACGCAGTCTCGCGACATTACCTGCGTCCGGAGCGTGCCGGGGTCATCTACAACGGCCGCTCGAGGGAACTTTTCGATCCCGCCCAGCAAAAACAAGAACTGATTCTCTCCGTCGGCCGCATTTGGGATGAAGGCAAACACGTTTCGCTGCTGCTGCAGGCCGCTCAACCAATGGCAACCAAAATTGTTGGCTGGACGCAGGAACCCGGTCGCGAAAACCGCGCCTTTCCGGCTCTTCCTTCAAACATTGAGCTGAGCGGGCCACAATCGGAGGGCGAGCTTCGCGATATCTACGCAAAAGCATCGCTCTATGCTGCCACGTCGCGTTATGAGCCCTTCGGCCTCTCTCCCGTCGAGGCGGCTTTGTCCGGGTGCGCGCTGGTGATGAACGACATTCCCGTCTTCCATGAACTCTGGGGAGATGCGGCCGCCTATTTCCGCAAAGACGACCCGGCGGATTTGGCGCGGGTGAATAAGGAGCTCAGCAGCAATCAGGAACTGCGGGACCGGCTCGCCAACCAAGCCTTCGTGTGCGCCACTCAGAAATTTGCCGCGCCGAGAATGGTTGCGCAATACGAGACTTCCTACCATCAGGTCGTCTCGCGAGCGGAGCAAGTCGCATGAACGGGCGCCTGAGCTTCCGGCTTTTCGCGCATTCTTGGATTTCCGACTGGAACCATGGCAACGCGCATTTCCTCCGCGGACTGGCGGGGCAACTCGTGAAACTCGGCCACGAAGTCCGCTGTTACGAAGGAGGCGAAGGCTGGTCGCTCCAGAATCTCGCTACCGAAGGCGAGAATATGCTCCACGAGGCCACCACCCGTCTGCAGAGGGCGTTTCCCGAGCTCGACGTCCGTTTCTATTCGATGAGGGAAGATTGGAAGGCCTTCCTCAAAACCGAACTCGTGGGTGCAGAGATCGTCGTTGTCCACGAATGGAATCCGGCCGAACTTGTGAACGCAATCCTAGAACTGAGGCCTCAATTCCGGTTCCGCGTTCTTTTTCACGACACACACCACCGCGCCTATACGGCCCCGGAAGAAATTCTTCGTTTTCCCCTCAGCCAGTTCGATGGTGTGCTTGCCTTCGGCGACGCGATCCGGCGCATTTACATGGATGGTTTTGGGGTGAAGCAAACCTGGACCTTTCACGAGGCTGCAGACACCGCTCACTTTTTCCCGCGGGCCGCCGAAAAGGACACGGACGCCGTCTGGATCGGGAACTGGGGGGACGAAGAGCGCACCTTCGAACTGGAAGAGTTTCTCATGAAGCCTGCGGCGGCCTTGCCCGGCTCCACCTTCGCCGTCCATGGAGTGCGCTATCCCAAGCATGCTCTTGCGCGCCTGGTCGAATCGAACATTCAGTTCCGCGGTTACTTACCCAACCTGAAGGCCCCCGAAGTGTACGCGCGCAGCAAGATCAGCTTGCATGTTCCACGCCGATTCTATGCGAACGGCCTCAGTGGGGTACCTACAATTCGGGTATTTGAAGCGCTGGCGTCCGGATCACCGCTGCTGTGCGCCCCGTGGCATGACGCCGAGGGCCTGTTTCGCCCTGGTGAGGACTACATCTCGGTTCCGGACTCCCGATCCATGATCGGGGAACTCAGAAACCTGTTGCGCGATGACCGTGCTCGCCAGCAACTGGCTACGAGCGGGCTTGAGACCATTCGTGCGCGTCACACCTGCGCCCATCGAGCCCACCAGTTACTCGAAATCTGTCAAAGGCTGGAGAGCTGAAGAATGAAACTATACGTGATCGGTTCCAGTTTGACCTCATGTTACTGGAATGGCGCCGCCACCTACTACCGTGGCATTTACAAGCATCTCCATGCCCTGGGTCACAAAATCACCTTTGCTGAACCCGATATCTACAAGCGCCAGCTGAATCGCGATTGCCCGACCATTGATTACGCCAACGTCCGCGTGTATCAAACGCCGCGGGATCTCGAATCGGTTCTTGACGAGGCCTGCGCCTCAGACCTGGTCATTAAGCACAGCGGAGTCGGCGCCGACGACGAGCTGCTCGAACGCGAGGTCCTCCAATGCCGACAAGGAGGGGCGCAGGTGGCTTTTTGGGACGTAGACGCCCCCGCAACCCTTGCCCGCGTGGAAGAGAACTCCCACGATTGCTTCCGTACGCTCATTCCGCAATACGACTATATCTTCACCTACGGGGGTGGGCAGGCGGTGGTCGATCACTACCGGAAATTCGGCGCGAAGAATTGTTATCCCATCTATAACGCGCTCGACCCTGAAACCCACTTCTCGGTTCCAGCTGATCCGCGGCTGAAATGCGATCTGGCGTTCCTTGGCAACCGAATGCCCGACAGGGAAGCACGCGTCGAGCAATTCTTCTTGGCGGCTGCCGAGCAAGCGCCGGAGTTTCAGTTCCTCTTAGGGGGCGAGGGGTGGAACGGCAAGGCAATGCCCCCGAATGTGCGCTGGATCGGCCACGTCGGCACCGCCCATCACAACGCCATCAACTCCTCCGCACGCATGGTGCTCAATATCAACCGCCAATCCATGGCCAAAGTAGGATTTTCTCCTCCCACCCGCGTCTTCGAGGCAGCCGGGGCAGCAGCTTGCCTCATCACAGATGCCTGGCTCGGAGTCGAGACCTTCTTCGAGCCTGGACGCGAGATCCTGGTGGCACACGACGCGGGAGAGATCGTGCGGTATTTGCGGGATATTGGGCCAGAGCAGGCAGAGGCGACCGGCGGCGCTCTAAACCAGCGTGCGCTGCGCGACCATACCTACCGGCTCCGTGCCTGCCTAGTGGACGATATTTTGCGCCAGCACGGAACCTTAGTCATGGCAAATTTCGCGTCAGAAATGGCTTCGCGAGAGAACTGATGAAGATTGTCATCTGCGGCCTGTCCATTACCTCGTCTTGGGGAAATGGACATGCTACAACCTATCGGGCGTTAGTCCGCGCACTCAACGCCCGAGGACACGATATCGTCTTCTTCGAACGCGATCTCGAGTGGTATTCCTCGAATCGTGACATGCCTCAGCCGCCCTTCTGCCGAGTGCACATTTATGACGGCTGGGCAGAGCTTCAGCCATTGCTTCGACGTGAGCTGGACGACGCCGAAATTGGGATGGTCGGCTCCTATTTTCCTGACTCCACCGAAGCGATCGACACAGTTCTCGGCTCCAATGCAGCGGTGAAAGTGTTCTATGACATTGACACCCCCATTACGGTTTCCAAGCTTCGTAATGGGGACGCGGAATATCTCACGCGCGAGCAGCTCAGAGGATTTGACATTTATTTCAGCTTCACCGGCGGCCCCATGCTCGGCGAATTGGCGGAGAAGTTCGGCGCGCGCTGCGCCGTTCCGCTCTATTGCTCCTTTGATCCCGATCGCTATCGCATCAGTGAACCCGATGACCGGTTCCGCTGCGATCTGAGCTACATGGGCACGTATGCAGCGGATCGCCAGGCAAGATTAGAGGAACTGCTGTGCAAACCGGCCGGGAAGCTGCCAGACAGCAGATTCGTGGTCGCCGGGCCGCAGTATCCCGCTGACGTTTTCTGGCCGAAAAACATTCAACGAATCACCCACTTAGAACCGAGACTTCATCCGCCGTTTTACAGTTCCAGCCGCTTTACCTTAAATCTTACCCGCAAAGACATGATCGAAGCCGGATACTCCCCGTCGGTGCGCCTGTTCGAGGCTGCCGGTTGCGGAGCGGCCATTATCTCCGACGCTTGGAGTGGAATTGAAACCTTCTTTACCCCGGGCACGGAAATTCTTTTGGCCGACTCCTCCTCGGCGATAGTCACGATTCTGACCGAACTGAGTCAAGAACAGGTCGATCGGATTGGACATTGTGCCCAGGAAAGGGTCCTCGCCGAACACACTGCCGAAAAGCGCGCAATCCAATTTGAGGATTTCGTCGGCGTGAAAACTCTAGCGCGTCAGTGTGCTTAGCTCATTTGCTGAGCGAGACCGGCCCAGGTATTTCTCGAGAAAAGGAAAAGAAAAGGGAACTGCCCGCAAATGCAGTTCCCTGAGCTTTCGCCTTGGGTCTGGCCGAGTCTAATGGGAGGCTGGAACCGACGCCGGCTCCAGGGCACCCTGCTCGCGCGACTGTGCCGCATATTTGCGTACGGCAGCCAGGAACGGCTCGCTGCCGCTAGGTGGTGCGATTTTGCCGCTCAGAATGGTCGCGAATGGAACCATCTTCCCGAAAAGGATTCTGGTCTCATCTGCATCCTGTGAAAGCTTCGCGCCGCTCAGGTCGATTCCGGCAAACACTCCGCGCGCTCGCGAATAAGTCAGTACTTCAGCTTTCATCTTCCAGTCGGTGCTGGCTTCGCTCTGGCGGCCGACGGGACCCGCGGCTGCGGACGCATCTGCGCCGATCTTGAACTTGCTTGACAGCAGGGCATCCATTCCTTTCTTGTTCATCACCAGCATGACCAGGTCAATGGCTTGCCCGCCTATCTGCAGACCCCAGCTTCCGCCGGTGACGCTGAATGGCGCCGGCGCACTCCAACCATTGGCTGTGCGGCAGGTCGCAACCCCTTTCCCGTGGCTCCCTCCGAAACCGATGGCGATCTTGACCATGGAAGGTACCACCGCGACGCACTCTGCATCGCTCATGATCTTATCGGGAATGGCTTTATCTTTTTGGCCCATCACTTCCTCGAGAACCTGGGCTGCGTTCTTGATCCGTTTTTCAATATCCGACTGATCTTTGGTGCTTTCACTGGTCGCTGAGGCATCGTCGCGATTCGGGTCGCTTGATTGGGCGTTGATCCGCCCTGCGCTCGCGACCATCAGTACCGCCGTGCCCAGCATTGCAAGAAAACTCGTAACCGCCGGTGCTTTGATCATTTTCCGATTCTCCTGTGCCCGACAGGCACCCTTGACAAAAATCCCCAGGAGAATCCTAGGCATGGGTTTGTACACACGCCATCCCCTCAATTCTGTAGTTCAGGAAAAATCACCCTTTACAGCAGCAGGATCCGGGAGAATCTCGTGTGATGAGATCCGTAGGTTTACGCGAATTCCGGTGCCCGAGGCCGGTCTATGCCGAGCCAGTCTATGCCGAAGAGAAATCCATTTTTGAGAGTGGCAGTTCCCGCACCCGCTTTCCCGTCGCCGCGAAGATGGCATTGCATAACGCCGGGGCGAAGGGCGGGACCCCGGGCTCGCCTACTCCTGCCGGTGGCGCGTCGCTCTCCAGCACGTGCACGTTCACCTGGTAGGGGGCGTCTCCCATTCGAGCAATCTGGTAGTCGTTGAAGTTGGATTGCTCAACGACCCCGTTCTTGGCGGTAATCTCGCCGTAGCGTGCCAAGCTAGTCCCGAACACCGCCGCGCCCTCAAACTGCAGACGCGCTTGCTCGGGGTTGACCACCAGCCCGGCATCGACCACCGTGTCCACGCGGGGAATCTGAATCTCTCCCTGATGGTTGACTTCGACCTCGACAACAGTGGCGACGTAGGTGAGAAAACTCCGGTGGGCGGCAATGCCTAGCCCGCGGCCCTTGCCAAGTCTTCTCTTGCCCCAGTTCGACCGCTCCGCTGCCAACTCGATGACACGTCGCAACCTCGCGGTGTCATATTCGTATCCCGCAGGGCTTTCGGGAAAGCCCTGAGTTTGCTTGGGGTCGATTTTCCGGGGATTGCCGAGCAATGCTAACCGATATTCGACCGGATCTTTTCCCGCAGCATGGGCCAGTTCGTCGGTAAACGACTGAACGGCGAAGGCGTGGTAGATGTTCGCCACAGACCGAAGCCAGCCAATGCGCACGTGAGCTGTGGCTGGTCCGTTCTCTGCGCGGAAGTTGGGAAGCTGATAGGGAACATCGGTCCATCCCATCCCCATTTCCCCCTCATCGCCATACTGGGCGCCTTCGGCGAAGGTGGACGCAATGGGCGGGAATACCGACCGATGTAACCAGGCTGTTGGCATCCCATCGCTGCCGAGCGCGGCTTTCAGATACATGGCCGCCACCGAATGGTAATACCCGAACTTCACATCGTCTTCCCGGCTCCACACAACCTTCACTGGCTTGCCAGTTTTCTTTGAAAGAAGGGCAGCCTCTGCAACGTAGTCGGGCTTGGACTTTCGTCCAAAGCCCCCTCCTAGGAGGGTGACGTTGCAGATCACGTTCTCTTGCGGAATCCCCAGCTGGGCGGCAACCACCTCCTGCACCGCCTGAGGATTTTGCGTCGAGGTCCAGACCACGGCCCTATCGCCGCGCACGTCGGCCAAAGCCACCGGCGGCTCCATGGAAACATGGGCGAGGTGCGGCGCATAGTAGTCTGCCTCGAGAGTCTTGCCGCCTTTGGCGAACTCAACATCCACGTTACCCTGGTTGCGCATTACTTTGCCTTCCGCCCGGGCGGTCTTCTGCAACTCCTTTTTGAATTCGTCAGAGTTGTACACAGCGTGGGGCGAGTTCTCCCAGGTGGCATTCAACTTCTTCCTTCCTTCGAATGCTGACCAGGTATTGTCGGCTACGACCGCAACACCCCCCAAGGGCTGAAACGCGGGAGCGCCTTTGAATCCGGCGATCGCGATCACTTGCTGCACACCTTTCACCTCGAGCGGAGCTTTGTCGTCATAGGACTTCACTTTGCCACCCAGAACCGGGGGATGCTGCACCGCCGCGAATAGCATGCCGTCTACTTGCGCATCCTCTCCGTAGGGAGCCTTCCCGCAACAGATCGGCCCCAGATCGTAGCTGGGCGATCCCTTGGCGATATAGCGCCACTTGTTCTTCGGCTTGAAGGTCAGCTCCTGCTTCGTGGGCACCGGAACCTGCATGGCCAGTGCAACCAGCTTCCCGTAGTCGGACTTCTTGCCGCTCGGTTTGTGCACCACACTGTGAAGATCCGTTTCGCAATCGGATTCTGGAACCCCCCAATCCCGCGCCGCAGCACGCACCAACATAATTCTCGCGGCTGCGCCTGCCTCGCGCATGGGCTGGTAGAAATCCCTCACCGAATGGGAACCGTCCGTGTCCTGCGAACCGTAACGCTTGTCGCCAATGGCTTGTTCAATCTTGACCCGCTTCCAGTCGGCGTCGAGTTCATCGGCCAACACCAAGGGGAGTGCGGTGCGGCTGCCTGAGCCCATCTCTGACCGGTGCGCCACAATAATGACGGTGCCGTCTGGTTCAATCCCAACCCACATGCTGGGATGGAAGGGCGCATGTTCAACGCCGGTTTGGGCGGCGGTCTCAGCCCCCCACAATGCCCCGGCCCCGAACTTGACGCTCAACACAAGCGCGCCGGCTGAAAATACTCCCTGCAGAAAATTGCGGCGGCTGACGTTTGTGATTTCGCTCATGCCCGTTCTCCCGCTGCTTCTTTGATCGCTGCTCGAATTCGCTGATACGTTCCGCAACGGCACAAGTTACCTGCCATGGCTTCGTCAATCTGCGCATCGGTGGGATGGTGATTGCTGGCAAGCAAGGCGGCCGCCTGCATGATCTGCCCAGGCTGGCAGTATCCGCATTGCGGGACATTGACCTTCATCCAGGCCTTCTGTACAGGATGGGACCCGTCCTCAGAGAGACCCTCGATGGTCCGAATCTCCGTGCCTGCGATTTTGTTCATCGGGGTCACGCACGCCCGAATCGCCTTGCCATTCTGGTGGACCGTGCAGGTGCCACACAGCGCCATACCGCAGCCGTATTTAGTACCGGTGAGTCCGAGGATGTCTCGCAGGTACCACAGCAATGGCATCTGCGGATCACCGTCAAAGCTCCGTTCCACTCCATTCACTTTGAGCCTCAGCATGAGCCCCCTTTGTGACAGCCCCGAATTTTTTAGAAGACCACCGACGGCAAGAATCAAGAAGTATTGCTTTGCAAGGAAAGGAACGACGGAATAGTACCGCAGCTTGCGACCGAAAGAAATACCTAACGCACTACACCTTCCAGAGGCGAACTGGCGGTTGCATAAAGCTTCTTTTGCATGCGTCCGGAAAGGTACGCCTGGCGCCCTGCGATGACGGCATTCTTCATGGCTTCGGCCATCAGCACCGGTTCGTTTGCCGCGGCGATGCCGGTATTCATGAGCACCGCGTCTGCACCCAGTTCCATAGCGAGGGTTGCATCGGAGGCCGTGCCCACGCCGGCATCGACGATCAGGGGGACGCCGTTGATCATCTCCCGCAATATCTGCAACGTCGCCTTGTTCTGGATTCCCAAGCCACTTCCAATCGGTGCTGCTAAAGGCATAATGGTGGCGGCCCCAGCGTCCAAGAGCCTCTTAGCGAAGACCACGTCGTCTGAGGTGTAGGGAAGTACCGTGAATCCTTCTTTCACCAGCACCCGCGTGGCCTCAAGCGTCGCCTGTACATCGGGATAGAGTGTGGCTGCGTCGCCGATGACTTCGATCTTCACCCAGTCGGAAATCCCGACCTCGCGTCCCAGTCGAGCCGTTCGGATGGCTTCTTCCGCGGTATAGCACCCGGCAGTGTTCGGCAGCAGGAAATACTTCGCCGGGTCGATGTAGTCAAGCAGAGATTCCTTGCTTCGATCTAGGTTGACACGGCGAACCGCTACCGTCACAATCTCGGCGCCGCTTGCATCGAGCGCGCGCGCTGTCTCTTGGAAAGACCGGTATTTTCCGGTTCCAACGATAAGGCGGGATTTGAAGCTGCGGCCTGCGATGACGAGTGGATCAGACATGCAGCTATTGTAATCCGCTGCTCGGACCCGCGTTACGAGTCCTTCCGGCCCCCGGTTTGCAAGCGCTCGCCGATCGAAGGATTCGCGAAAGGGCCGGCGCCGTGGGTCATCGGGATTCCAGCTTCGTTTTGAGCCCGGCTTTCACCGCGGGCCACTCACTATCGAGAATGCTGAAGTAAACAGAATCGCGCTGTCGCCCATCCCAGGTCAGCATGTGCTTACGCAGCGTACCTTCTTGTTTTGCTCCGAGGCGCAGAATCGCCTCGCGCGAGCGCTGGTTCAAGGAGTCGGTTTTTAGTTCCACCCGCAGGCAGTTCCACACCTCAAACGCATGCCTCAGCAGCAGATACTTGGCTTCTGTGTTTACTGCTGTTCGTTGCCAGCCCGGCGCTATCCAGGTTGATCCGATCTCCACTTTCCGGTTTGGGAAATCAATGTTCATGTATCGGGTCGTCCCCGCGATTTGTCCCGAACTTCCCTCGAAAATGGCGAAAGGAACGCTCAACCCCCGTCGCTGCTCATCGAGCACATGCCGGTTGAAAGTCCGAAAGTTCTCTAAGGATTCCATCCGGTAGGGAATCCACCGAAAAAGGTCCGCGAGGTGATCCTTCGCGATTTCCCATAGCAAGGGAGCATGCTCTGGCCGGAGGGGCTCGAGCCGCACCGAGCGGCCATCCAATCTCAGTGGTGAAGTACTAGGATTTGGCTCCAATAGCCTTCCCCCGGGCGCCAGGGTTCTTACACGGATCGAGTACAGGTTTGAGTCAATTGATCCACGCGGAACGAATCCAGGCCTGATGGTGCAACCATTAAATACTTTATTATCTTTGCATCCTGAGATGGGTTTCGTCATCTGATCAATGAACCACCGACTTCCATTTCGTAATGGGATGCCAGCGTTGAAATCGCACTGTTTTCCATTCCGCCAGGTTCCTCACACCACGCGCCTGTTTCTGGACTTTAGCGAGCGCAATCCTTCGGCACAGCCCTTTTACTCGCGTTCCCCGATGTTTTTGGAATGGGCGGAGGACGAAGCCGGGAACGTCCAATATCCTCCTGAACGAAGGGCCCGCGTGACGGAGATTCTCGACCGGCAGAACAAAAGTTTCGGCTCCTCGCAGAAAACCCTGGAAAACATTGCCGCTTTCAGATCCGGAGCGCTGGCCCTGGTTACCGGGCAGCAGGTTGGTCTTTTCGGGGGGCCTGTCTTCTCGCTGTACAAGGCCCTGAGCGCGGTCAAAACCGCCGCCGAAGCGAGAAAATTGGGTATCCAGTGCGTTCCTGTGTTCTGGCTCGCAACCGAAGATCATGATCTCGAGGAAGTCAACCAGGTCAAGCTGCCAGGGGTGGAAGGACAGCTCGAGATGCTCACCACCGGGACGCACGACGGCCAAGATGCCCCCGTTGCTTCGTTCCACTTCGGCGAGGAAATTGACCAGCTGACCGCGCGCGCGAAACAGCTGCTCGGCGACTCAGAAATCTCGGCCTGGATTTCAGAATGCTATCGCCCGGAAGCGAGTTTCGGTACCGCGTTCGCCAAGCTTTTCGCCCGGATCTTCGCAGAGTTCGGAGTTATCCTTCTTGATGCGTCGGACCCCGAGCTTGATGAGATAGCCGCCCCGCTCTATGCAGAGGTCCTCGGTCGCGCCGCGGAGTTTAACCGCTCCCTTTGGCAACGAGATCAAGAGCTTCAGGGAGCCGACTACCATCGCCAGGTGCGGATCACGAATACGACCACTCCGCTCTTCCTGATACGCCAGGGGTCTCGTATCCCTGTGCACCTCAAGTCGGAAGATGAGTTTGTGGTCGGGGAGGAACGCGTCCTCAAGTCGCGGCTCTTAGAACTCGCCGCAAGCTCGCCCTCTTCGTTTAGCCCCAATGTGCTCCTGCGACCAGTAGTTCAAGATTACCTGCTTCCCACGCTCGCCTACGTGGGTGGCGCGGCCGAAATCGCATACTTTGCACAGTTGGGAGTGCTGTATGAGAAACTGCTTGGCCGAGTCACTCCGATTTTGCCGCGTTTCTCAGCTACCTTGATCGAGTCCAAGCCCAAGACGCTGCTGGAACGATACGAGCTCGGGTTCCCCGATTTGTTTCAGGGCGTCGAATCGTTGCGCGAGAAGCTTGGGGCCCGATTGCTCGATCCCAAGCTCCAGAGTTCTTTCGAGCAGGCCCAGGCCGCGCTCGAGTGTTCCATGGTTGCTGTGCGTGAAGCCCTCGAACAACTGGATACCACCCTGATCGACTCGGCGAAAAACGCTGAAGTCAAGATGCTTCATCAACTCAGCACCCTTCGCTCCCGCGCCGCCCGCGCAGAGTTGCGACAGAGCGAAGTCGCAGAACGACATTCACGTCTGCTGAGCAACGCGCTGTACCCGGACAAAACGCTTCAAGAGCGTGAGCTGGCGGGTGCATATTTTCTGGGAAAACATGGTATCGGACTGTTGCACTCGGTGCTCGACGTCATCAATCCAGCATGCTTAGATCATCAGCTCGTCACCTTGTAAGTTTTGCTGGCCTCGGATTGGACGCGTCCTCTGATATCCTCCCCGCGTGAAAGATCCGTCGATTTCCATTGTCGGCCCCGGCCGGCTTGGCGTCGCGCTCGCTACCCGTCTCCACTCCGCTGGTTACAGGGTGTGCGAGCTCGTGGCGCATCACCGCGTGTCGCCTCAACTTCGCCGGCTCGCTCAGGCGGTTCGGGCCACCGCCACGACTCTCAATAGCGCGGAATTGAGTGGCCATCTGGTTTGGCTTTGCGTTCCAGATTCGCGCATAGAGGCCACCGCTGCCGAGCTCGCGTCGCGCGCATGGAAGGGGAAAATCGTGTTTCATTCCAGCGGAGTTCTAACCAGTGACACGCTTGTTCGGCTCAAGGAAGCGGGGGCAAGTGTTGCCTCGGTTCATCCCTTGATGACATTTGTCCAAAAATCAGTCCCCAACTTAAGGGATGTTCCGTTCGCAATCGAAGGGGATCGGCTGGCCATGCGGGTCGCCAGACAGGCGGCAAAGCGAGTCGGGGGCAACCCCGTCACTATTCGCAAGCAGAACAAACCCGCCTACCACCTGTTTGCCACGCTCATTTGCCCCTTGCTCATCTCCTTGCTCGCGGCGTCAGAAAAGGCGGCAAGGCTCGCGGGGCTGTCGCCGGCCGAAGCCCGCATCCGCATGTTGCCCATCATTCGCCAGGCACTCTCGAATTACCAGCAGTTCGGCCCCTCCGGCTCATTTACCGGTCCTTTCGCCCGCGGAGACGTGGGGACGGTGCGCTTGCAGCTCAACACGCTCTCGCGCTCACCGGGCATCAAGGCTGTGTACCTGGCATTGGCCGAAGCCGCCTTAGAGAACTTGCCCCATCGCCGGGACCATGAAATCCGCCGCATGCTTCGGGGATCCCGGCAGAGCTGAAGTCTGTCCCTGGCGAGATTTCCCCTGAAGGCATCCGCTTTCCAACTCTCGGAGATCGAAGGAAGATTTGGGTGCCGCAATAGGCAGGCCGGGACTCAGCCCAGGAGCTCCTGACAATATTCGACGCACAGATCCGGCCCGCAAGCCCTCAGTTGCTCCGAACCGAACGTACCGCTCGCGACTGCAACGATCTGTGCTCCAATTTGTTTCGCAGCTTTCACGTCGGAGGGCGTATCACCCACAAAACATGTGCGCGCTTCCGCACCTAACAAGTGCCGAACGTGCTGCACCGCGTTCTGGAAAATTCCTGCCCGAGTCTCGCAATGATCACTGTAAAAACCGAAGCTGAAAAAGTGGCGCAGTTCCGCCGCTTCAATCTTGTGCCAGCCCACGGTCTCGAGATTTCCTGAGGCTACCCCCAACAACCTTTGTTGCGAATAGAGTTGGGCTAGCAGTGCCGGGATTCCTGGACAAACCTGTGGACAGATTCCGCCCCGATTCGCATCCACTTCCCGGCAGACGACTTCCAGAGCCTTGGGTAGTGCCGCTTCAAAGGCGCCTGTCTGAACACCTTCGCGTCCGAGAGCTGCCCGCAGGATCGAGAGGTCTGTCATTCCGTGGTAGGGAATTCCGTCAATGGTTGTGTCCACCCCGTATGCTTCGAGCATCGCCCGATGCAACGCGTTCCAATGCACCAGGTCGCGGGTCACGAGCAAGGTGCCATCGATATCGAAGACGTATGCCTCAGACTGTGGAAGGGAAACTGGCATGAATCAGCGGCGTACCCATGTTCGCGCTTCGAGCAAGAAGATCATAGCGTCCTCCCGAATGCCGCGCTCCCCTACGACACCAGGGCTCACGAATTTGGGCCTGGCTCGTTGGCGTTCCTCGGCGGAGCTCTTTTTGAGGCTAGCTTTTTTCCGCCGCGTAATTCAGCTCACCCTGATTCTTTGAATCGAATGTGCCTTGCCGGTTGTATCATTCGCGTCCACGACTACCGCACACAGCCTTGCATCGCCCGTGGCCGCCTCAAACCGTGTGGGCATGTTATTCAAGAAGCGCGTGATGATTTGCTCCTTGTTCACTCCGATCACGCTGTCATAAGGACCGGTCATCCCCACGTCAGTGATATAAGCCGTCCCACCCGGGAGCACGCGTTCGTCAGCCGTCGGCACGTGCGTGTGGGTTCCGACCACCGCCGTCACGCGGCCATCCAGATACCATCCAAGGGCAATCTTCTCCGACGTGGCCTCCGCGTGAATATCCACGAACACCACCTTTGCCTTGACCTGCTTCAGCAGCTCATCCATCTTTCGGAATGGATCATCATTCGACGCCATGAATACGCGGCCTTGCAGATTGATCACCGCGTAAGGCACATCGTTTTTGCGTCCCTCATAGACGCCATGTCCCGGCAACTGGGGCGCGTAGTTTGCGGGTCTCAGCAGCCTCCGCGCCGGGCAATTGGAATTGCCATCGGCAGAGTTGAAGTAGTCGATGATTTCGCGCTTGTCCCAGACGTGGTTCCCGGTGGTCATTACGTCAATCCCGAGTTCGAACAAATCGTCCGCCAGGGAGGGTGTAATGCCAAACCCGGCAGCCGCGTTCTCACCATTGGCTAGAACCAGATCGATGGCGTGCTCGCGCACCAAGTCCTTGAGTTTGTCGCGGACAATGGTCCGCCCCGGCCGCCCAAAGATGTCGCCAATAAAAAGAATTTTCACGCAGGTTTGATGGTACCAAACTCAAGCGGTTCATTTGAGATGGTACTTGCAGTGGCTGAGGGAAGGGGAGCAGCGCAGGCCTGGAAGCGATAGTGGAACTTCTTACTTTTCAGCGCAGTTCGGCGGTCTTTAGGAAATCAAAATTTCCCGACGGATTCAGTTCGAGTCCACGCACTCGTTTGGAATAAACCATTAAATTGTCGAAGTACCAGAGGTACACGTAGGGAAGGTCATTCGCCAGGATCCTCTGGATCTCTGCATAATCCTGCTTGCGGACGTTTTGATCCAGCTCCGTTTGGGCCTTCTCGATCAGCGCATCTACCCGCGGATTGCTGTAGTACTGGCGATTCGCCCCACGGGGAATGATGTTGGATGAGTGAAATGCGTAACTGAACATGTCGGGGTCTTCGTTGCCGCCGACCCAGCGCAGCGAATACATCTGGAACTCGCCATGGGTTACATCGGCCAAGAAGGTCGCAGCCTCAAAGCTGCGGATGTCCATTGCGATCCCGACCTCGCGGAGCTGCTGCTGGAAAACTGCTGCCATGGCGCGGGAACTCTCTTCGGTCGAAGTCTTCATGGTGATATGAAAGCGCACGCCATTCTTCGACATGTATCCGGCGTCGTCCAGAATGCGTCGGGCCTTTTCGGGGTCATGCTGATATTGGGTAACGTCGGCCGCATGGGCCCAGCTCTCGGGGGGAAGAAGGCTGCTGGCTAGTCGCGCCTGGTCGCGCCATAAGTAGTGAACCAGCGCAGTCCGGTCAATCGCATAGGCAATAGCCTGGCGAACTCTGACGTCCTGGAGGATGGGATCCCGCAGATTGAAGGCCAAATAGGCCAGGCGCGTGCCCGGCCCATGCAGGGTGGCAAGGTGGGACTCGGCCTGGAGGCTCCGTTCGATATCGGCAGTCAATGAATTGATTTCCAAATCAGCGCTGCCTTTCCGCAGTTCCAGTGCGCGGGTGGTTGTGTCAGGAACAACCATGAAGCGTACTCGATCGAGCTTCGCCCGTTCTCCCCAGTAATAGTCGTTCCTTTCGATTACTACGTCTCGGTCCTGCTCCGCGCTTACAAACTTGAATGGTCCGGACCCGACAGGGTGGCGGCTGATTTCTTCGCCACTTCCATAAGGAACGATCCCCATACCCTCACCGCCCGCGACGTTCCATAACAACGCCGCCCATGGCTGTTTCAAACGGAAAACAACCGTGTAGTCATCCGGTGTGTCGATCTGCTGGACCCACCTGTAGGTTCCAGCCTTCGGGCTTCGAACTTTGCCTTGAAGCACTGAGTCGAAGCTCCACTTGACGTCACGCGAGGTGAGCAGTCGCCCATCGGAGAATTTGACCCCACGGTGAAGGTGAAACACGTAAGTTTTCGGATCGGGGACATTCCAGCTCTCAGCCAGCCCAGGCTTTACGCTCAGTTGTGGGTCGCGAGAGAGGAGGTTGTCGAAGAGCAACCCGTCAATTCGTTCTGACTGCGCGTCCACCCCAACCCGCGGATCGAGATTTGTAGGGCTCGATTCAATGATCATCACCAGCGCGCTGGGGTCAGGCGAGCGGGAACAGGAGAAGAGAAAAACCAGCAACGTCACACCCAACATGGGCCGAAACCAGGCTCCCAAGGCACGGATTGATGGCTGATGACCGGCTGAGGAGGGCTTTATTCGCATTCCCCCGCCATTTGGTGGAGCGTGTTCACCGTCCTCCAGTTCCGCATCGTGCCGGAGATCCCCAGCACGCGATCCAGGTTGTGTTTCCAAATACTGCTTCCCGAGACGCCATTCGGAAAGTAGAAATAGATTTCCTTGCCTTGATGTCGCACCTTGTCCGGAGCCAGAACGATGGATTCCAATTTCTTGATCGACTCGGAAGAGGGAACCTCCGGCAAAAACACCACGTGAAACTTTTCAGAATCTAGGCCGCGTTCTTTAAGCAAAGGATTCGCCTCGAGGACTTGCTTTATTTCGTCCGCAGTTCTCGCGATCACGTCAGCCGAGAACCCAAAGTCCTTCACAATTTGCGATTCGATCTTTTTGGCGGCGCCATCGGACGATAGTTTCCCGGCCTGGCAAACGACGTTCCCGCTTTGAATGTAAGTTCTAATGTTCTTGAAACCCAGCGCTTCGCAGGATGCGCGCAGCTTCTCCATCTTCATCCGCTTGTGCGGACCGATGTTGATGCCACGAAGCAGAGCGATGTAAACGGGCATAAAAAGTGATCGCGGTCGCAAACCCCCGGCGACGGCGTTCCGCCTCCGAAGGCCAATTCTCAACTAGACGGCCTCCTTCATGGTAGAGAAATCTTCCCCAACACCACCGGCCTCTTCGCACCGGTGGCCGACGGCACATTCGACGGCCTGTGATTCCAGGTTTCATACGCCAGGGCTGCAAACGCAACCGCCTCCTTAGCGCCCGAAGGAATCCCGAATTCGTCGGAGGAGCGCACTTTGAATCCAAGCTCCTCGACGCCCGATGACAATAGGTCCATCAAGGTTGGGTTCTTAGTTCCCCCGCCAGATGTGATGAGCTCAGAAAAACTATCCTTCTTGACGACATAAAGCCTGAGCGCGTCGCGGATCGACAGTGCCGTGAACGCGGTGGCCGTGGCAACCACGTCCTTTTTTTCCACCGGCGTCTCGTGTTCCTTTCCCCACATGTTGCACGCATGCAGGAATTCCCGCGCAAACTCCCGTCCGAATTCCTCCCGCCCGGAGGTCTTCGGTGGCTTCTGGCGGAAGTAACTTTCGCCGAGAAACCGGCGGACGATATCCTGCAGGGCCCGACCGGAGGCGGCGATCTTGCCGTCACGATCGCAGGGCTCCCCAAAAAGCTGCTCGGTGAGCGCATCGATCACCATGTTGCCGGGGCCGGTGTCGAAAGCGATAACCTGATCGAGGGTTGCTCCCATAGGAAGCGCGGAGACGTTTGCGATACCTCCAATATTGAGCATCACCCTGCCAATCGCCGGATCGCGATAGAGCAGGTAATCAAGGAAGGGAACAAGCGGCGCCCCCTTTCCTCCCGCTGCCATGTCGGCAGGACGAAAATCGGAAACTACCGGCACGCCCAGCTTCACCGCCATGCGCGATCCATCGCCCGACTGCCAGGTGACCGCGAGTTGCCGGCCCAGAAACGTTGCTTGCCGGCCCTGGTGATAGAGCGTCTGTCCATGACAGCCGACTAAGTCAGCCTTGAGCTTCAGCCTCTTTTGCGCGGAAATCACAGCCTCGGCGTACAAGTCTCCGAGCAGGAAATTCAGCCGCGCCAGGTCAGCAACGCTCGCCCGTGGTGAGTTCATGGACGCGAGCACCAGTCGACGCACGTCCGCCGGGTAGGGAAGCTCTGCGTGCCCGCGAAACTGCAATGACCTCTCAGTCGAGGACTGCCCGGTCTTTCGCCTGCGGGAAAGCCCGGCTCTGCCTGATTTTGGGATAAGTGGAAATTCGACGAGCGCGACGTCGATTCCATCTGCCGAGGTGCCGCTCATCACTCCCGCAACGATCATGCGCCCGCTCCAGCGCTTGCTTCTGCTGCCATCTGCTGCAAGCGCACGCGCTCGCTGAACTCCCATAGTTGCCGCGAAAGCCGACCGATCTTATCCGGCGACGGTGCCGGGGGCATTCTCAGCCGGGCTGCATATTTCGTCTTGAACGCTGCAATTCGGTTGAGCGATTCCGCCACTCGTCGTCGAAAGCCGGCATCGCCGTCGAGCCTCCGCTGCATCGTCTCAAACGCCTGCTCAATGAATTCCTGCTGGTGACAGATCAAGCACAGATCTCCGCCGGCACGAATGAACTCCACTGCGGCCTTATCAATAGGCGCGGTTTTGAGCACCCCGCCCATTTCGAGGTCGTCAGAAACGATCAGGCCTTTGTATCCGATCCGTTTGCGCAGCACCTCGGTTATCCACTTCTTCGACAACGATGCCGGCAGTTTGTCCCGCGTCACTGCCGGATAGGTCGCATGGTTGATCAACGCCATGGGAAGCTCCCGCTTCATCACCCGGTAAGGAACCAGGTCCTCGTCCCAGAGTCTTTTGAAACCCTTGCCGATAACCGGCAGATCGTGATGGGAGTCCAGATTTCCTTCGCCGAGTCCAGGGAAGTGTTTGCCCGACCCGATGACTCCCGCAGAGGAAAGTCCCACCAGGAATTCCCGCGCATACCGGATCACCTGCTTGGGGTCTTCCGACACCGAACGCGAAGCCATCACGGTGCGCGATGCGGCAAAAGCCAAATCAAGTACTGGCGCGAAATCGACGTTGAATCCCAGGGCCCGACAGGTCTTCCCGATGATTTCGCCGTGCTTGCGAAAAAACTTCGGCCCGCCTCGAAAGGCATCGGCTGCCGACGGCGTTGATCCCATGATCTTGCGAAACCGGTCTACCTTACCTCCCTCAAGATCGACGCAATTGAAAAGCGGATCGCGCACGCAAGCCTGGCAATCTTTCAACAGCTTGTGAGTTTGCTGCGGGCCCTCAATGTTCCGCGCGAACAGAATCACACCCGCAGGTTGCAAGCGCGTCAAAAGGTCATAGAGCCGTGGCGACATCTCCGTCCCGTCGAAACCGACGATCAGAAGCTGTCCCAGCTGTTGGGATGATTTGGGCCGCGCCGAGCCTGGCATGAAGCTCTATTTTACGTGAACGGCGCGCTCGACTCATGACACTGCCTGTTTGCAGGATCTCGGCCCATGGACTCTCGTTCGCGTCCCTAGCCCGGGGCGGTTCTCAATGCGACTGTCATTGAACCTGTTTCTTGAGTTCTGCGAGCAGATTCAGCGCTTCCAAGGGGGTCAGATGATTCAAATCCACGTCACGCAATTGTTCCAGCACGGGCTGCGAGAGCGGGGTGAAGATCGTCAACTGCGCCGCGCGCAAGGCAGGTGAATCCGCCGTCAGGTGTGCGCTCATGCGACTCTCGAGATTTTCGTGTTCGGCCAGAACTTCGCGCGCCCGGCGCACAACTTCTTCCGGCAAGCCAGCCAGTTTGGCTACTTCGATTCCATAGCTCCGGTCGGCCGCACCCGGTTCGACCTTACGAAGAAACGCGATTCCCGTCTTGGTTTCCTTAACTGACACCCGGTAGTTCTTCACGCCCGAGAGTTGTTCGGCTAATTCGGTCAATTCAAAGTAGTGAGTCGCAAAAAGAGTCTTAGCCCTTGTCCGCGCATGCAGGTACTCAATCGCTGCCCAGGCGATCGCGAGACCATCGTAGGTGGCGGTCCCGCGTCCGACTTCATCGAGCAGAATGAGGGATTGAGGCGTGGCCGTATGGAGGATTGCCGCCGTCTCGGTCATTTCGACCATGAAGGTCGATCGACCGCGCGCCAGATTGTCGCTGGCCCCGATACGGGTGAATACGCGATCAATGATCCCCAGTCTTGCCCGCTGCGCCGGCACAAACGAGCCCATCTGCGCCATGATCACCGCCAGCGCGGTTTGCCGCAGGTAGGTCGATTTGCCGCCCATATTCGGGCCGGTCAGCACCAGGATTTTATGGGTAGTCGCATTCAGATACAGATCATTCGGAACAAATCGTTCCCGTTCGGCTGCCGCCAGTTGCTGTTGTTCTATGACGGGATGGCGCCCCCCGACGATTTCCAAGTCCGAGGAATGGTCGAACTGGGGGCGGCAATAACTCCGTAGTACAGCCAGATTTGCAAACGCCGCGAGCACGTCTACCTCGGCTAAGGCCAAGGCGGTCTGTCGAATTCTCCTCGCCTCGCCGGCAATGGTTAAGCGCAACGCCCCGAAGATACGCCGTTCGATCTCTACAATCTTCTCTTGCGCATCCAGAATCTTCGACTCGTATTCTTTCAGTTCCGGTGTGGTGAAGCGCTCCGCGTTCACCAGCGTCTGCCTTCGCTCGTAGTCGGGAGGCACCAGGTGAAGGTTGGCCTTGGAAATCTCGAGGTAATACCCAAAAACGGAATTGAAACGGACTTTGAGCGACGCGATCCCGGTGCGTTCGCGCTCGCGCAACTCCATCTGCACCAGGAACTGCTTGCCGTTGCGGCTCAACTCGTGCAGTTCGTCCAGTTCGCGATCGGCCCCCCGTTGGATGACTCCGCCATCGCTTAGCGAAATCGGTGGTTCCGGAATGATTGTCTTCCCGATCGTCTCCCGCACGTCCCTGAGTTCATCAATGGAGTTGAGCAACTGCCCTAGCCGCTCTGAGCACAGTCCGCCGAGCGCCGCCCGCACCGCAGGAATTCGTCCGAGCGATGCTGCCAGGGCGATCACATCCCTCGGATTCGCGGTTTCCAGTGTGACTCGACTGAGCAGCCGTTCAAGGTCGAGTACGCCCTCGAGCGCCTTGCGTAGTTCTTCCCGGGAGATGGTCTGCTTGGCCTGTTCCTCGACTGCGTTGAGACGGCCCTGAATTTCGTCCGCGTCGATCGAAGGCCGCAACATCCAGGCCCGCAGCAGGCGCTTTCCCATAGGCGTCACGGTTGCATCGAGCGTTCGAAACAGCGTGACTCCTGAATCGGTGCCGGCGAAAAGCGGTTCCATCAGCTCGAGATTTCGAACCGTCACGGCGTCCAGGACCAGACAGCTCTGACGTTGGTAGAAGCCGATGCGGTCTACGTGATCGAGCGTGCCGCGCTGCGTGCTGCGAACGTAGTAAAGAATAGCGCCTGCGGCGGCTGCCGCCGCGGGCTTGCCAGCCAGCCCGAATCCCTCGAGCGAAAGCACGCCGAAGTGGTTTTCGACCAGTGGAATTGCGTGATCGGGCGTGAAAATCCAGTCATCCAGGGGAGTCATTGCCAGGGCCATCACGCCCGGCATGGCTGGACGGGCGTGGGCATTTGCCCCGGCGGGGCTCAAGCTGTCAAACAGAGGGGCAGAACTCGCATAAAGCAGCTCTTTGGGGCGCAACTGGGTAAGTTCTTCTTCAATCCTTTGAGAGGCCCCCTCTCCAGAAAATTCCGTGGCCCGGAACTCGCCTGTGGACAGATCGAGCGCGGCAAATCCTGCGCGCGCGTCGCTCAGGACCACCGCTGCGAGAAAGTTGTTCTCCTCGGCCGTGAGCGAGGAATCCGCCGCGGTGCCCGGCGTGACCACCCGCGTTACCTCCCTTCGAACCAACTTTTTCGCCAGCCGCGGATCTTCTACCTGATCGCAAATCGCAACCTTGTAACCGCGGCGAATCAGTTTTGAGATATACCCCTCTGCGGCATGAAATGGGACTCCGCACATCGGGATGGCAACGCCTTTTTCTTTGTTCCGCGAGGTCAGCGTAATTTGCAGTTCTTTGGCGGCTAGCACCGCATCTTCAAAAAAGAGTTCGTAGAAATCTCCCAGGCGGAAGAACAGCAGAGCCGTGGGATGTTCTTTCTTGATCGCCGAATACTGCCGCATCAAGGGTGTGGAGGGCTCTGACATGAAGTTGGTAGACATTTACTCCCAGTGATCAGTCATTCTGCCATTCGCAAAAACCACCTCGCGAGAACAGGTCATTGAGACTTGATCACCGGCAAGCGCATTTGCGCGGATTATAGCAACCACAAACCTGTGCTCTCCGTGGAAAACCAGTCCCTTACAGGTCTTCGTGCGATAATGCGTGTTTCCTTAAGGGCATCATGGAACTGCGCAAAGATCCGCTAACCCGCTCCTGGGTTATGACCGGCGATGACCTGCCCGAGTTGGCCCCTCATCCGGAAGCCGAGTGCCGGCTCTGTCCCGGCTCGCCCGATCAGAATAAGTTTCAGCAAATCTCCACACGTCCCCCGGTGTTAGCCGGTCCCTGGTCAGCCCGCGCCATTGTCCATCCGGGTGCCATTTATCACATTGAGGGGAAGCTGGATCGCCGAGGGGAAGGGATTTACGATCGCATGCCGAATGTCGGGGCCCACGAGTTGCTGATCGAGAACCCCAAGCACGACCGGCACTTGTGGAACTCCAGCGAAGTGGAGATCGAGCAATTCCTTTTCCTCGCCGCCCAGCGCATCCAGGACCTCAAAGGTGACGCCCGCTTTCGCTATGTCAGTATTTTCAAGAATTTCGGCCCCGCGTCAGGCCAGGAGTTTGCGCACCCGAATTCTCAACTTGCTGCCACCACTTTTATTCCCCGCCGTGTCCTTTATGAGCTGCGCGCTGGTCTCGACTATTACCGGCAGAAGGAACGCTGCGTTTTTTGTGACATCATCGCGCAAGAAACAGCGAGCGGGCAGCGCGTCATTGAGGTTCGCGGAGATTTTGTCGCCACCTGCCCTTATGCTTCTCGAGCTCCTTATGAGACTTGGATTCTCTCCCGTACCCACGAGGCCTGCTTCGAGCATTCCGCGCTGGCGCATCCGCAAAACCTTCGCGACCTGGCCGGCCTCCTCAAGCGCACGCTGCAGCGCATCCGTACCCTCACCGAATCATTTCACATGGTGCTACATACCTCCCCGAATCAGTCCCATGCCTCGGCTAGCCTGGGATACTGGAAGACCCTCGACGAGGACTACCACTGGCACATTGAAATCCTGCCCATCCTGGCTGCAAAGGCGAAGTCTTACACTTTCAAAGAGGTGTATTACTCCCCCGTAACCCCGGAAACCGCCGCCTCCCGCCTTCGGGAGGCTTCTGTCGAACTCTGAGGCCCGTTCTCCAGTCTTCTCTGTACGGCTCCGCTGCCATTCCCCGAAATCACTGGGAAATGGGCATCGGTTTTCTGCAACATACGTTGTCGGCAGCAAAACAGGGATGTTTTTGCCCACCGGGTGATGGGCGTGCTGAACTGGGCTTGACAGCTTTGGAAGCTTCCGTTGACATTTGCACACGCGTCAAGGCAAACTACCCAATCTGCCGGAAAACGGATAAAGTTGTCGTGCTGACGCTATCGGTTTCGCGCAAACCCTAAACCTGTGCTTATGACTCCAGAGCGGCGCTCCTTTACCTTGGACTCGACCCTAGAGACTGTTGATAATGCCGAGCAGGCTGCCAGCGAAATTGCTGCTGAAAATGGCTTTGGAGAAGAGGAAGTCTTGCAGATTGCCATGGCGGTCCGAGAGGCCGCGGTAAACGCGGTACTCCATGGGAACGCTTACGATCCGGCGAAAAAGGTGAGCCTGGACTTCGAACGTACCGCAGGCGACCTTGTGATTACGATTCGCGACCAGGGGAAGGGGCTAGATCCGGCCAAAATCCCGGACCCGCTCGCTCCGGAAAATCTGTTGAAGACTTCCGGCCGAGGTATTTTCCTAATCCGCTCGTTCATGGATGATGTGCAGATCAATCCTTCCACGGCGGGCACAGAAATCAAATTGATCAAACACGTCCACGGACCAGCCGCGGACGGCAAGGAGGCTTCTCAGTGACCCTTAAAACCAGCACCCGTCAAGTTGACGGCGTCAATATTGTCGATTGCAGTGGCAGAATCACCCTGGGCGAAGGCAGTGTCATTCTCCGCGACATTGTGAAAGATCTGCTCGGCAAAGGACAGAAGAAGATCTTGCTGAACCTGGGTGATGTGAACTACATCGACAGCTCAGGCATCGGCGAGTTGGTCAGCGCCTACACCACCGTCCGCAATCAGGGCGGGGAACTGAAGCTGCTGAACTTGACCAAGAAAGTCCACGACCTGCTGCAGATCACCAAGCTCTACACCGTCTTCGATGTAAGGGACGACGAAGCAGCTGCAGTCAAGGCGTTCCGCTAGTCCTCAGCAATGCGCCATTCCGACGGCCCGCGCTTTTACGAGCGCGGCCGACGGTGTCGCGCCACCCTCGTGCTTTTTCATCTCCATGCAGGTGGGTTGATGCGGGCACTCCTCTTGCAGGCCGTAGCCTCAGAACCATCCTAGTTGACCATCGCCCGGGATCTTCCTCGGCGCGTCCGCTCGGGGGAAGAAGCGCTCAGACCTGCTGCTTCCTCAACTCAGACAAAGGATAGTGCGTGCCTCGCCAATTGACTCCGTCGTTGTGGAGCGTCACGAAGGTTGATCGAAGCATGGTGTAGATGAACAACGTCGTACTCACGGGGTGCAAGAAAATGTACCAGGGATGGATTTCCGCCTGCTTCCAAATTCCTGAATACAGAAATAGCATCGATACGAGGGCTACGACATAACCCGACCGCGCGAAGCCGGGGGCGAGCAATCCGCCGACAAATGGCAAATAGTTCAGAATGGCCATGCCGGCGCATGACAACAGGGCCCGCCATGTTTGGAACGACATAACCGCAAAAAAATTCTTGGTCAGGTTGTTGATTACGCCTCTTGCCCCATTCGCCCAGCGGACCCGGATCAGATCATCGCCAAAGACCACATGCTGGCTGAAGCCACCGTTCTTTACTACTTTTCCCAATTTCATGTCGTCCAGAACTTCCATGCGGAGGCGTTCAAATGTTCCCACCGCCGCGTAGGCCTTGCGACGAACCATATTGAACGCCCCGACACCCATATGGTCTTTTGACTTCGGATCGGAAACCTTCCACGGCCTGTGTCCAAAAACAAATAACAGCTGGAAGAAGGCAATCATCATCTTCTCGCTGAACTTGTGCATGACGACCTGTGGCAAGATGACAAGGTGATCCGCGCCTACGCTCTCGCTGTAGGCTATAGCCCTGCGCAACGTGTCCTTGCGAAACATGATGTCGGCGTCAGTAAACAGCAACCAGTCGGCGGTGGTTTCGCGAGCGGCGCTCCACATCGCGTGCGCCTTGCCCATCCATCCGCGGGGAAGTTCGCGCACGTGCACCAGCTTCAGTCGTCCGGAAGATGAAGCTGACAGGCGATCCATAATTTCACCGGTCTTGTCTGTGGAGCGGTCGTCGACGGCAATCACCTGATAGTTGTCATAATCCAGAGCCTCGAGCCGCAGCAAAGCCTGCTCGATCGACTCCTCTTCGTTGCGTGCCGGGACAATGATCGCCACGCTTGGATGTGGCTCGGGAGGCTGCCGGTCCCACTCGGGAAGGGAAATATCGGGAATGTTGCGAATGCCGAATCCTGCGTCGATGACGCGAGATAGCCATACCAGGCCCAGAATCCAGCCAGTAATCCAGTGGAAGGTATTCAATCCGAATGAGCTCCTGCGACCTTGCGGTGAACCTGCAGCTCCGGTGCAAATCGCATGCCAATGAAAAGTATGGCGGCTGAAAGTGCCATGGCAATGACCGGCAAGACAAAAGACGACTCGAGCGAATGCCGATCCGCGACCCGCCCCATCATGGTTGGCGACGGCACATCACCCAGGATGTGGATGATGAAGATATTGACCGCTAGCGCCGAGGCCCGAATGTTGGCGCCTACCGAATTAATGACCGCAGCGTTCAAAGGAGAGGTGTTGAACAAAAGGAAGAACGCGGCGACAGCGATGGCCGGAATCATCGTGCGACCAGGAACAAATAGGCCGAGCACCATAAACGGAATGCCGAGCGCCATGCTGACGGCTGAGACCAAATAATAGGAACTCTTCATTCGCGGGAGCAGAAAATCTCCAAGCCAACCCCCGGCAAGAGAGGCGAGAATTCCATCTACGACAATGATAAGGCCGAAATACAGATTCGCATGCTGGAGCGAATAGTGGCGCTCACTGTAGAGGAATTGCGGCATCCATACCTGCAATCCACCGAGAGAAAACGTCATCATGGCCATTCCCAGTGTGGCGCAGAGAAAGGCCGGGTTGCGGGCTAGTCCCAGAATGCTGCTACGCTCAGGTGTTTCCTTGATGGAGTCGAACTGACCGCGCCGTGGTTCTCGCAAAAACAACACCGTCAAAGCCAGTATGAACCCGGGCGCGGCGGCGACGTAGAAGGGGAAACGCCACCCGTGCGTCGGTGCCAGATATCCACCGAGCAAATAACCGGCTGCCGAACCGACCGGGATCGCCAGGTAAAAGATCCCCAGGATGCGCGCGCGGCGGCTTTCGGCAAACAGATCAACGACAAACGTCGGGGCGATCGTCACGAAGGTGGCTTCCCCAATGCCCACCAAGGTGTGCCGCACCAGCAACTCTCCATAAGTGTGAGTCACCGCAGTGAGCAGGGTCAAGCCACTCCAGAAAATCGCACCCACCGCGATGATCACTTTGCGCGAGTACCTGTCGGCGAGCGGCCCTACGAAGGGGGCGGCGAACATATAGCACACCAGAAATGCACTCGTCAGATATCCGATTTGTTCCTTGTTGATGTGAAATTCCTGCTGTACCAGCGGCTGCACCGCGAACAATACATTTCGGTCAGCATAGTTCAGCAAATTCAAAACGGTTAGCGCGACCAGCGCCGTCCGGGGATGGAACTTGTTCTCAGTCACGGAAAAGGGAATATAGCATGGCAGGGGGCGCAATTTTTGGTTACTGAATCGCGCCCGGCCGATTGCTAAAAGACCATGATTTTTGACGTTCCATCGCGGAACGACCAAAGGGCCTGCTCCAGCCGCCTGCGCGTAAGCATGGAGATTGTTTGGTCTTCGGTCATTTCCTCGGCCGCGGCCACTTGGCTACCACAGTGGTTGAGATCCCGCCCCGGGGACGAAACTCGCCCTTCACCTCCGCCCATTCGGGCTTTGCCCAACGGACCACGTCTTCGAGCACTTGGTTGACGATGTTTTCCTGAAATATTCCCAGATTGCGATAGCTCTGCAAATATTCCTTCAGCGACTTCAACTCGAGGCAGCGTTTGGCGGGCATGTATCGTATGGTGATGACGCCAAAATCCGGCAGGCCGGTCTTCGGGCACACGGAAGTGAATTCTGGATCGTCGACAATAATTTCGTACCCGGGAAACTGGTTGGCCCAGGTTTCTATCTCGCCAAACTTGTGGTCCAGGCCCGCGGCGGCGTGTTCGGGCGTGTAGCGCTGTGCTTTCGACATAGGAAGCATTTTAGCGGGTCCCGACCATGGTCGCCGGCTGGCGCCCCTGGGCGGGGAAGTTTTCTGAGTTTTTCCTCCAACTACATGCATCTAAATGGTTAAGTTGCATTCGCTCGCCGCGCATGCAGTGTTACATTTACTCTAGTTAAAAGAAATGGCTGAAATCCACGGAGCAAAAAACGGACGTGCGAGGCGCTGGATTCTTTGGGCGATCGGTGCGGCCATCGGCGTGATTATTCTCGCCTCATTCATGTCGCGAGACGATTCCGTTCCGGTGACCTCCGCAAAAGTGACTCGTAGCACGATTCGCAGCGCGGTTTCCACCAACGGAAAGGTGGAGCCGGTTCACAACTTCGAAGCCCACGCACCGATTGGGACGACGGTTAAACGCGTGCTGGTGAAAGAAGGCGAGCACGTCACCAAGGGGCAATTGCTGGTTGAGCTGAACGCCGCCAACGCACGCAGCCAGGCGGCTCAGGCGCTGGCACAAGTGCGGGCCTCGGAGGCTGACGTCACCGCCGCGCAGCAGGGTGGCACCCATGAGGAGGTCCTGACAACCCAGGCGCAACTGGTAAAAGCTCGTGGGGATCTGGACACCGCCCAGCGCAACCTGGAGGCGCTCAAGAAGCTGCAACAGAATGGAGCCGCCTCGCCGGGCGAGGTGCTGGCCGCCCAAAACCAGTATGAAGCAGCCGCGGCGCAGGTAAAACTGCTAGAGAGTCGCCAGAGGGACCGCTACTCCCCACCCGAGGTCGCCCGCGTTCAAGCCGAGCATACGCAAGCCGAAAGCGCCTACCGCGCAGCAGAAGATGTCCTGAACCAATTACTCATCCGCGCTCCCTTCAGCGGTGTGGTGTATTCGCTGCCGGTGAAGCCGGGGGCATACGTAAATCCTGGCGAGCTAATTCTGCAAGTGGCAGATCTTTCGAAGGTTCTCGTGCGAGCTTATGTGGACGAGCCCGACATTGCCCGCCTTTCCCCCGGGGATCGCATTGAAGTGACCTGGGATGCCGTGCCGGGTCGCACTTGGGCGGGGGCTGTGAGCAACGTGCCCGCAGAAGTCAAGCTTCACGGTACGCGCAACGTCGGAGAGACCACCTGCATCGTCCCCAACGGCGACTTTAAGCTTCTGCCTAATATCAATGTGGGCGTCACGATTGTCACATCGGAACATTCCAATGTTCTTACCATTCCGCGGGAATCGCTTCGCCAAGACGATTCCGTCCCTTACGTGTATCAGATTGTGGACAATGAACTCCGCCGTACACCCGTGCAGACCGTCATATCCAATCTCACCAAGGTGGAGATTACCGGTGGCTTACCGGAGAACGCGCTGGTTGCTATTGGCTCCACCAATAACAAGCCACTTCGCGACAAATTGCCTGTGAGGGTTGCCCGCTGATGAGACGTGCATTCCTGCTATCCGTCCTACTTTTTGTGTTTTTTGTTTGTTCAGCCCTGGCGGGAGCAAATGAAAGTGCGCCCGCTCTGCTCGCGAGCGGACACATCGATGAAGCCTTAAGTGCTTTGCGCGGCCAAATCAATCAAAGTCCGAACGATGCCTCCGCCCACAATCTCATCTGCCGTGCCTACCTGACGATCGGTGCGTTGGACCGTGGGATTTCTGCCTGCGAGAAGGCCGTCTCACTCGCTCCGCACAACAGCCGGTATCACCTCTGGCTCGGCAGGATTTACGGAGTCAAAGCCGACCAGTCGAGTTGGATCACAGCCGCAGGCCTGGCTAAGCACGTACGCTTAGAATTTGAAGCCGCGGTTCAGCTCGATCCGCAAAGCGTGGATGCGCGTAGCGACCTTGCAGAGTTCTATCTGGAAGCGCCCGGGGTGGTTGGCGGAGGTCGCGATAAGGCCGAACAGCAGGCCAATTCCTTGCAATCGCTCGATGCCCCCCGGGCGCACTGGCTGAATGGAAGAATCGCAGAAAAGAAACACGATTTCGTGGCGGCGGAAACCGAGTACAAGAAAGCCATCGAGGCAAGCCACGGTGGGGCTGCCGCGTGGTTGAATCTGGGCTTGTTCTACAGGCATCGCGAGCGCTGGGACGATATGGAGAAAGCCCTGTTGCATGTCCGGGAGGCGCCCTTTGAGGACCGTCCGGACGCCTTGGTCGATGCCGCCGAGATTCTTTTGCGGGCGCAGCGTAATCTGCCCGAAGTGGTCCAACTGCTGCACGTGTACTTGAATAGCAGTTCGAAAGTGGAGGAGGCGCCGGCCTTCAAAGCCCATCTTCTACTCGGCAATGCGGCAGAGAAAATGGGCGACAAGGAAATGGCGGTGACGGAATATCGCTCCGCTCTGGCGCTGGCCCATGATTTTCGCCCGGCTCAAGAGGCGCTAAAGCGCCTGAACCGCTAAATGCGAACCCTACTCGCGCGCAAGCTGTTTTCGCAGATTGGAGGGATGAGGATTGCCTCCCCGTGGAAAATCTTGTGCGCGTTGAGTCTTCTCTTAAGCGTTCGTGCCTCCCACTCGCAGGATACGCAGAAGCTCACCCTGAAGCGAGCCGTCGAATTGGCTCTGCAGCACAGCCCGACAGCGGCCCAAGCGGTCGCGGACGAAGAGCGAGCCCTGAACTCCTACCGTGAAATGCGCAACAACTACATTCCGCAGCTCATCGTCGGCTCGGGACTTGGAGCTACCTGGGGATATCCACTCAGCCTCGAAGGGTCCGCGCCCTCGCTCGTGAATGTCACTGGGCAATCGGCACTCCTGAACCCTCAGCTGCGGGATGCGATCCGTGCAGCGCGTCGGGAATACGCCGCCACTCAGTACAACACGAAGGATCGCCGCTCACAGATTATCCAGGATACGGCGTTGGCATACCTGGAGCTTGTCAAGTGGGAACGCAACGTCGACGGCATTCGTCAACAGCACCAGGACTCCGTCCGTATGGAGCAAGTCGCCGAGCAGAGGGTCGACGCCGGAGTCGATCGCCCGCAAATGCGCACGGAAGCGAAACTAGCGGTCGCTCGTGCCAACCTGCATGTTTTGCAAGCCGACAACTCGGTACAGTCGCTCCGCATGCTGCTATCGCAACTGACCGGCCTGGCAGCATCCTCCATTCAGGTGGATCCTGAATCGGTCCCAGCATTTCCTGACGTACCAAGCGACCCGGCCACGGCCTCTAGAGCTGCCGAGGCTAGCCCCTTGGTATCCCAGGCTCAACAGCACGCGCTTGCCCAGCAGTTTCGCGCCAGTGCCGAGCACCGCGGCCTCTGGCCTTCGATAGACTTCGCCACGCAATATGCTTTGCTTGCCAGATACAACAACTGGGATCAGTTCTTCGCACAAAAGGCGTTCCAGCGGAATAACGCCAGCATCGGCGTGGTGATTCGCTTTCCATTCTTTAACGCTCCGCAACGCGCGCACGCGAGAGCAGCCGATGCCGACGCGGCGAGGGCCAGAGCGGAGGTTGAGACCGCCAAGAACCAAGTTTCTCAGGAGGTCTTGAAGCTGCAAAACTCAACCCGCCAGCTGGCCGCTGCCAAGGAGGTTTCCGAGTTGGAATTTGACTTGGCCAAGTCCAATTTCGAAGAGATCGAGGTCCGCACGAGCTCCGGCGGGGCGACGGTTCACGATCAAGCCAATGCCCGTTCCGAAATGTCTGAAAAGTTCAATCAACTCCAGGATGCCGACTTTGAACTGTCGCGCGCCCGCCTAGCTCTGTTGCGCGTGACCGGCGACCTGGAATCCTGGGTCGGGGTGCCAAAATAGCAACCCTCGCCGCTGGAACTTTTCGCCAGTTCACTGCACCCAAACACCTTTCAGGCCATCCCGATTGGTCAAGCCGTGCACTTTCAGTACGCTTAGGCAGGGCCGGGTTCACACCTTTGTTCGGGATTGACCAAAAGATTACCTGCGCGAGGTGTGCGCAAGGTCAATGGTAGGATAAATACTTCACATTATGCCCCTAAAAACTCTGTTTCTGAACCCACCTTCATTTGAGAATTTCGATGGCGGCGCCGGGTCGCGCTGGCCGGCCACTCGAGAAATCGAGTCCTACTGGTACCCGGTCTGGCTGGCCTACCCTGCCGGAATGATTGAAGGGGCAAAGCTCCTCGATGCGCCTCCGCACCACGTTTCAGCGGAGCAGACGGTCGAGTTAGCGAAGCAGTTCGAGTTCCTGGTGCTCTACACCAGCACTCCGGGCTTCCCGGGCGACATACGCCTGGCGCAACGGATCAAAGACGTAAACCCCAAGATAAAAATTGCCTTTGTCGGTCCGCATGTGACCGTCCTGCCGGAACAGAGCTTGCGAGATTGTTCCGCCATTGACTTCATTGTCCGCAAGGAATTCGACTACGCTACCAAGGAGTTTGCCGACGGCAAGCCCCTCGAGGAGATCCTTGGGGCGTCTTACCGTAAGAATGGGTCCATCGCGCACAACGCTGACCGGCCACAGTTGCAGGACCTAGACGCCCTGCCTCACGTAACCGATGTGTATCAGCGTGACCTCGATGTGCGCCGCTACACCGTGCCCTTCCTGCTGTACCCATATGTATCGCTGTACACGACCCGCGGCTGCCCCGCCCAGTGCACTTTCTGCTTGTGGCCCCAGACCACGAGCGGCCATGCCTGGCGCAAGCGCTCCAGCGACGACGTTGCTCGAGAAATGGCGAAGGCCAAACAGTACTGGCCCCACGTGAAGGAATTCTTCTTTGACGACGACACCTTCAATATTCAGAAGGCGCGCACGATTGAGCTCTGCGAGAAGCTAAAGCCGATGAAATTGACCTGGTCCTGCACCTCTCGGGTCACCACCGATTATGAAACGCTGAAGGCCATGAAAGATGCCGGATGCCGACTCATGATCGTGGGATACGAATCCGGCGATCAGCAGATCCTCAAGAACATCAAGAAGGGCGCAACCCTCGAACGGGCTCGCCAGTTCACCAAGGACGCGCACAAGCTCGGCCTGGTCATCCATGGAGACTTCATTCTCGGCCTGCCCGGGGAAACGCGCGAAACTATCAAAAACACGATCGGATTTGCCAAGGAATTGGATGTTGAAACCATACAGGTTTCGGTCGCCCACGCCTACCCTGGCACCGAGCTCTACGACTTCGCCATCAAGAACAATTTTTTGGTCAAGGGAAGCATGGTCGATGAGAGCGGACATCAGCTGGCCCACATCGAATATCCGGGTCTGCCCGCCGATGAAATTCTACAGTCGGTGCATCGCTTCTATGACGAGTACTACTTCCGTCCCAAAGCGGTTGTTCGTATCCTGAAGAAGGCGGTTTTCGATTCTGCCGAGCGCAAGCGCCTGTACAAAGACGCAAAGACGTTCCTGAAGCTGCGTTCTCAGCGCAACAAGCTGATACGACAGAAGGCGAACCATGGAGCCAACGGAGCGGCTAACGGAAACGGGAATGGTCACCTGCCCGCTTCTGAAAACTCAACTCCGGCTCCCCAGGAAACCGTGCAGGTTTAAGCTTCCGTGAACTTCCGCAAATACCTGGTTCTGGCGGGCGTGACCGTCTTTGCCCCCGTCGGAGACTCTTTGCTCGCCTACGGTATGAAGCAGGTGGGCAACATCTCCCTGCATGATTTTGGCAGCCTTTTGCTGGCGATTTCCAATCCCTGGGTGGGGTTGGGAATTGTTTTTCTGCTGGGATTCTTTGCCTCGTATATGTCGGCCCTGTCTTGGGCGGATCTGACCTACGTTCTTCCGGCCAGTTCTCTGGGATATGTGCTTCTTGCGCTGATCGCGCGCTTTGCCCTGCATGAGCGGGTCAGCTTGATGCGGTGGCTGGGAATTTCGCTCGTCTCAAGCGGAGTGGGTTTCGTAACCGCCGGTCCGGAAATTACCAGGCGTCCGCCAAAGCGCCCCACGATCTCGGATAAGCCTGCTGCGGAGCACTCATGATCCGCCACGCCATCAGCGATCTCAATGCCTGGCTGTCCATCTTGGCGGTGGTGATCTCCTCCAGTTCCGGCGACGTGTTGCTCTCCCGCGCCATGAAGCAAATCGGTGATCTGGGCACGCTGCGCGCCAAGCGAGGCCTCGCCTTCGTCGTGCTCCTCATGCTACGCAATCGATACTTCCTTTTGGGAGTGGGCTGCATGGCGGTATCGTTCTACAGCTTGTTGTTTGGATTGTCCTGGAACGACGTCAGCCTGATCGGACCAGCTGCAGCATCTCTGACCTTCGTGGCCAATGCGATCGCTGCCAAGATCTTCCTGCACGAGCACGTTGACGGAAGGCGTTGGGCGGCAGCCCTGCTCGTCGCAGCGGGCGTAGTGCTCATGGCTTTCTAAACCAGTGAGCCAATCGAGGCCGGGTTCTATTCGGTCTCCCCCGTCTCTCTCGGAGCCGCAATCTGGCGCCGAGGGCTCTTTGAGACAGCCAGGGTTTGCCCGCCTCATTTATCCGTGAAAGATTTGCCGGATCGTATCCCACACGAAGGGCACCGAAAGGATGGTCATCACAATCGTCAGGGCCCATGCCACGATGTTATAGAACCGTGAATTGATGAACTCACCCATCAACTCTTTTTTATTGACCAGCAAGAGCATGAAGATCAGAACTGGGGCAATCGCCACACCGTTGATTGCTTGCGAATAGAGTTGAATCTTGATCAGCGGCAAATTGGGTAGAAGGATCAACCCTCCGCCTAAGGCAATCAAAGCCGTATAGAGCCAATAGAACACGGGGGCCTGGCGGAAGCTTCTGCCCACGCCCGACTCGAAGCCAAGACCCTCGCAAACCGTGTATGCGGTTGAAAGCGGCAGAATGGATGCCGCAAATAACGAGGCATTAAACAGTCCTACCGCAAACAGGATATAAGCGTAATCGCCGGCTAAGGGCCGCAGCGCCTCGGCCGCGTCCTTGGCATAGTTGATTTCATGAAACCCGTGCGCATAGAGCGTCACCGCGCAGGTCGCGATGATGAACCAGGCCACGATGTCGGTGAAGAAGCAGCCAAAGATGACGTCCAGTCGCGACGCCTTGTATTGCCGCTTCGTAACCCCTTTCTCGACGATCGAGGACTGCAGGTAGAACTGCATCCAGGGGGCGATTGTGGTCCCGATTACGCCGATCGTGGCGAACAGATAGTCACGCTGGAATAGTTCTTGGCGGGGTGGTCTCACCGTCGCCGAGAGCGCTTTGATCCATTCTGCTGCCGTACTGCCCTGAGACGCGGAGTGCATAGCAATGATTCCGGAAAAAATGTAGGTGAGGTAAATGAACGACGCGACCAGAAAGATTTTTTCGACGCCTTTGTATTGTCCTTTCACCACCATCAGCCAAACGATTACGGCACAAATTGGCACCGTGTAGTATTTCGAGAGTCCAAATAGTTCCAGGCTTCCGGCGATTCCGGCGAACTCTCCCAGAATATTGCCGAAGTTGATCAGCAGGATCACCATCATCATGATGAAGGTGATTCGCAGGCCAAACTCTTCGCGAATAAGGTCGCTCAGCCCCTTGCCGGTCACCGCCCCCATTCGCGCCGAGATTTCCTGGACGACGATTAAGGCTAGAGTTACCGGAATCATCGTCCACAGCAGCCGGTACCCGAACTGCGCACCAGCCTGCGAATACATCATGATGCCGTTGGCGTCGTTGTCGACGTTCGCCGTGATAAAGCCGGGCCCGATCACGGCAAAGAACAGCATGATCCGGGTTCGCCAGCGTCTTGCAAATCTCATTGCAGCTTTTTCTAGTTGGATTGAACGGCGCGTACTGTGGTCATTCAGGATAAACGGGAACGAGGGCAGTTGAACAGGTGAAATCGTTGATTCTGGGCCATCCAGGAAGATTTTCAAGCCGGGGTGGGCACAGCGTATTTAACGGACGGACGAGGTTAGGTCGGAGTTGCCAGGCACCACAGCTTCGAACCTTGACCGGCGTGGGCGATCAAAACGCGGGAAGTCAGAGCTTCGCCCGCAACAGACTGATCACATCGTCCGAGGTGATCACGCCGGTCAGCTTTCCGGCGTCATCAATTACAGGAAGCGTCATCAGATTGTACTTGTCGAACAGTTCCGCGACTTCTTTCTCCCGGGCCCCGGCATGACAGAAGATCAGCGGCTCTTGCGTTAACGACCTCAGCTGATCATCCGGCTTGGCTAACACCAGCTTGGCTAGCGGCGTTGCACCCTTCAGGGTGCCGTCTGGATCGATCAGGTAGAGCGTGCTGACCGTCTCGACACCGCCCTCGAACTTCCGCAGCGCTTCGATGGCTTCATTCACGGTTGAGGCAGGATCTAAGGCAATGAACTCGGTATTCATGCGACCGGCAGCGGTCGTCTCGCCAAATTCCAGTAGCTCAGCCACCTCCTCGCGATCCTCAGGCTCCATTTCCTGCAAAATTTCGCTCGTCCGCTCCTCCGGTAGGTCTGCTAGCAGGTCGGCCGCAGCGTCAGGATTCATCTCCTCCACGATGTCGGCAGCGCGGTCAGAGTCAAGCGACTCCACGATGGCTTTCTGTACCTTGGGCCGGACTTCCTCCAGTGCCCCGGCGGCTACCTCTTCATCCAGGGTTTCAAAGACAGCTTCGCGCTCATCCGGGGCTAGCTTTTCGACAATATCGGCAATGTCGGCCGGATGCAGCTTGGCCAGGCGATCATGGGAGATCTTGAGCTTGACCCGCCGTGCAGGATCGGTCTCAATCAGGTCGACAAAGTCCCAGGGGATCAACTTGGGCGGGATTCGCTCTAGCATCACCCGGAGCGCCGCCATCGGCACGATACCCTTCAATAGTCGGCGGATGGCGCCGCGCAGCCCCACGTCCACCGATCCAACCTTGAGTTGTACGTGTCCCGCCGCGCTCTCCGGATGCAGGTCCACGTCATTGACCCGGACCACCTTGCGCCCGTAGACATCGATGATCTGCTGGTCCAGCAAATCCCTCTCCAGCAGGAACAGGCCGTCTGCCTGAGGAGCCGCCCAGTCAGAGACCTTTGAGGCTGTTCGCACTCCGCCGTTCATTGAGACCACCGCCGAGAAGGGAAGAAGACGATCCCCGTCCTTCGTACGGACGATAAAACTTGAGACCCTCGCCCGGTCTTCTGCCGGGGTAAGTGCCACCTCCCGCACTCGCCCGCAAACCTGGCCAGAAGCCTCGAGCACCGGCCTCCCCAGCAGTTCCGTCAGCGCAACCGTGACCATAGCTTCAGAATCTGACGGGAGATTGGCAATGTCAATCATTCAGATCAATAAATTCAGCGCACGTACCCCAGTTGCCGCGCCTGGTCTCGAACACCGACGGTCAGCGGTTAACATCCGCCAGGGGCCATGGTATGGTTTGAAAGGCGATGTCCTCACTCCGTACAGCACGCCCTCGGTCGGCTACGACCGATCTTCCTGCCGTTCCTTTGACCCTGGAAGGCTACGGTGTCCTCCATCAGATGATGCGCGTGCGCTGGGCGGCTTGGAGACAGGTAGAGCCCTCTTTGAAGGCTGAGATCACGGAAGAAGCTGCAGGATTCCTTAGCAAAGCCGAGCAGAACCCAGCCGGACATTCCACCCTCTACTCGCTTCTAGGCCACAAGGGCGATCTGATGTTGGTCCACTTTCGGACGGGATTTGAAAAGCTGAATCAAGTCGAACTCGAGCTCGCTCGGCTTCGCATCAGCGAGTACCTGGAACCTGCAACTTCCTATCTTTCCGTGATCGAACTCGGACTCTATGAATCCAGTCTAAAGACTTATCGCGAGCTAGCCGAGAAGGGAATCGAGCCGCACTCCGACGAGTGGAAACAGGCCATCCATGAAACTCTCGCCCGTCAACGCGACGCCATGCGCCCAAGGCTCTACCCCGAGATCCCGAAAAGCAGGTACATCTGTTTTTATCCCATGGATCGCCGCCGCGGCGAAGACAAGAACTGGTACACGCTTTCCATGGAAGAGCGGGCCCGGCAAATGAATGAGCACGGGCTCGTCGGACGCCGCTATGCCGGCGAGGTCCGGCAGATCATAAGCGGGTCCATTGGTTTCGACGATTGGGAGTGGGGAGTCGATCTATTTGCCGACGAGCCGTTGGTCTTCAAGAAACTGATTTATGAAATGCGTTTTGACCAGGTCAGCGCCGTCTATGCTCAATTCGGTACGTTCTACGTTGGCCTACGTTGCGCCTCGAGTGGCCTGGGAAGCCTGCTGAACGGGGAGGGCGCAAAATAATGTTGCCGCCTGCAGCTCCTCTGTGGCGTGGCGGGTTGGCTTTAAATAGAAGCGGGGCTGGGAGACCAGGCCCCGCAACAGGGGTTGCGCTGGTAAAGGTCTAGGACCTGGCCTTGCCCGGCCAGGAAGGTTTTCCCAAGGTGCGGTGTCACATGCCCACGTTCGGTCTCTGCGGCGTCATTCTCGCGGCTGGACAGTCTTCCCGCATGGGACATGACAAGGCTTTGCTGCGATGGCCGAGCGGGAACGACGCTTCGCCGGGGCCCAGGCCTCAAAGTACCCTCCTCTCATCCTCCATTCAGGCGCTATCGAATCACTGCGAGCTCGTGCTCGTCGTTGCCGGGGAAAACGCCAAGAACCTTCGCCCCATCGTTTACGGTTGTGGTGGGGATCTAGTGGTAAACGCTGCTCCGGAGCTAGGACAGTTCAGTTCTCTCCAGGTTGGACTGCGGGAAGTTCTTTATCGCGGCCGGGACAGTGCTATGGTCACCCTGGTCGATCGCCCCCCGTTGCAGGATGAGACTCTGGCTACTCTGGTCGAGGCCTTCCGTTCTCGCCACTACGGCCATTGGGCGGTGGTTCCTGAATTTCAAGGCAACCATGGTCACCCCATTCTGATCGGCCGCGAAATGATCGAAGCCTTTCTCAGAGCTCCCGTCAGCTCGAATGCAAGGCAGGTGGAACACTCTTGCCAGCAGCGAATTGTGTATTTAGAGACGACCGATCCCAGGGTCACTACAAATTTAAATACTCCAGAAGCCTACGCTTCGTTAAAATCCCTCCAATCTGCGCGTTGAACCTTCGCGTTGAATTCTTGTTCATTCGCGCCACAACAATCGGGGGGCACCATGAAGCAGTTGAGCTGTTTTGTGGTAGTCGTGTTGTCGTTGGGTACTGGCCGTTGTTCGAGGGGGCCTTCCCAGGCTCAAGCTTCGCTGAAAACTGGGTTTGCAAATCAGTCCATCACCCCGATGGATCGTAATCACTGGTAGCTCTGGGCTGAGGCGGTGTTTGACTCACGGGGAAAGAGCGGAGGAGGGAAAGCTTACATTCCGATTCCAGTGGGGATGAAAATCACGCATTTTCAAGCAACGGCATCCTGGTACACGAAGCGGGGCTGTGCCGGACCAGTGCTGGCCTCCGTCGTCGACCGCGATCCGGCTGATTATTCTCATCTGCCCCTGATGTACCCCATCATTCTGAACAGCAGCGGTCCGGGGTGCAATTGTGGTTCGACTACTCCACTCCGCTGATGGTCATGCACGACGGGCTAGGCATAGAGGCCTACGGGATTCCCAAAGGCCGTGACTGTACCGGAGGACTTTGAGATTCAGGGTGTTATAACGGTAGAGTAGATTCTGTTCTACTCGCCCATGACTGAAACCTCTACTCCGTCGCAACCGAACATCATTGAGTCGGTGCTGCGCCTTTCTCCGCGTTTGGCGGTCTTTGACTGCGACGGCACACTCTGGTCTGGAGACGCCGGCGAACGTTTCTTCGACTGGGAGCTGAGGCGGGGCGTCGTTTCCGACGAAGTGGTTCGCTGGGCGCGGGCCCGCTACCTCCAGTACCAGGAGGGAAAAGTCACCGAGGATGAGATGTGCGGCGAAATGGTTCAGCTGCACAAGGGGTTGAAAGAATCCGACGTCCTGCGTCTTTCGGCGGAGTTTTTTGATCAGCACTTCCTCAGCCGAATTTTTCCTGAAATGCGCCAACTTGTCAGTCGGCTGCTCGACTCGGGATGCGATGTTTGGGCGGTCTCCTCCACCAACGAATGGATCATCCGAGAGGCCATGAAGCACTTTGGAATTCCGCCCAACCACATCCTGGCCGCGGCCGTCGAAGTCGAGAACGACATCATTAGCGATCGGCTCATCCGCGTACCCTCCGGCATCGGCAAACCTCAAGCAATCCTTGAAGTCATCGGACGCCCGCCGGATGCCGCTTTTGGCAACTCTCGCTGGGACGCGGAGATGTTGCGCAGCGCGCGGTATGCGGTTGCGGTCAATCCCAATCCCGATCTCGAGCAACTCGCTCGCCAGCGCAAGTGGACAGTATATTGGCCGGCGGGAACCCGAAAATAAGCTCAGGGGGGAGGGGGCCTCCAAGGACGACCCCAGCACATCAAAAAAGTCGGCCTGCTTCACAGCATCGCAAGCTTTCGCTCTACCAGTTCCTCAATCCTGCGCAGGACTTCGTCCTCAGTCAACGAGGTTGAATCAAGAATCACCGCGTCTTTGGCCGGCTCCAGGGGCGACGTTGCACGCGTGCGATCTCTCCGGTCGCGCTCGCGCAGTTCTGCTGCCAAGGATTCCACAGTAGCCCCGCGCGCTTGCTGTTGCGTCCTTCGGCGCACCTCGCGAATCACGGGGTCGGCATCGAGGAAGACCTTCACATCCGCATCGGGGAAAACCTTGGTTCCGATATCCCGCCCCTCCATTACGATTCCACCCAGGATTCCGAGTTCGCGTTGTCGCGCCACCATCCATTCCCGCACTTTGGGATGCACTGAAACTCGTGACGCGCCTTCTGAAACATCGGTTTCACGCACACGCTGAGTCACGTCTCGCGAATCGAGCAGCACACGATTGCCACCTACCGTCGGTTCCAGGGTGATGCGCGTGTGATGCGCCAAGTCATCCAGCATCGCTTCGTCATCGAAGGATATGTCGTTTTCAATGGCCTTCAGAGCCAGAGCCCGATACATCGCACCGCTTTCCAGGTTTACGTAACTGAGTTTACGCGCCAAACGCGACGCAATTGTGCTCTTGCCGACTCCTGCCGGCCCGTCGATTGCGATGATCAATTTCCGTGAAGAATCTGTGTTCATCTCCCAGTGCGATTGTACACGGCAGAGTAAGATCGACATTCCTGCTCGCCCAGCCAGGAATTCTCAACGTCCCGAGCGGAACAGTTTGCGCAATTCCTCGGGCGCAACGGTTTCCAGCTGATCAAATGTGCAATCCTTGGGAGGCTTTTCCTGCCGCCATCGTCGAAACTGAGCCATGTGCCGGAAGCGGCTGCCTTGCATGTGGTCATAGGCGACTTCAGCGACTAATGCTGGTCGCAAGGGTTCCCACGATAGGTCTTTCCCTTGGCTCCAACGGCTCTCTCCCCCGGGCATGCGGCTCGCCCGAGCCCCGTCCTCATCCGACCAATTCCGCCAAGGATGGTCGGTGAGTGCGTTCTTCCGATACGGCTCAAGCAACTTCACTAGTTCCCGGCGTTTTGCCACCGGGAAACTGGCGCACACTCCCACGTGTTGCAGAACCCCTTGCTCGTCATACAGCCCCAGAAGCAGTGATCCAATAGCAGGTTCTGAGTCCTTTCGATGCCAGCGAAATCCCCCCACGACGCAGTCACAATCGCGCTCGTGCTTCACCTTGAGCATCACGCGTTTCCCGGGCTCGTACCCCAGGTCAATGGGCTTTGCGACGACCCCGTCGAGCCCCGCGCCCTCAAACCGTCGAAACCAATCCTGAGCCAGACCGAGGTCACGCGTGGCTGGCGTCAGGTGAATGGGGGGCTTTACCGTTGCCAGAAGTTTCTCGAGCTCCCGTCGCCGTTTTTCGAACGGCTCACCCCGCCGGTCGCGATTGCCCTCGCAAAGCAGATCGAAAAAGACGATCGAGGCGGGGGTCTGCTGCGAGAGTTTCAGGACGCGCGAGGCTGCAGGATGCAACCGCAATTGCAGGGCATCGAAATCTAGCGAATCCCCCCGGACGATGACAATCTCACCGTCCAGGACACAGCCGGAGGGAAGCGCTAGAAGTAAAGGCTTTTCCAGTTCAGGGAAGTAGCGGTTGAGCGGCTTCTCGTCACGGCTCTGGATCAGGATTTCCCCGCCATCGCGGAAAACCAGGGCACGAAAGCCGTCCCACTTTGGTTCGAAGATCCATTGCTCGCCTTCGGGGACCTTGTCTACCCGCTTCGCGAGCATTGGCGCGATCGGAGGCATGACGGATAGATGCATGGACGGCTCGTAACTTAGAATCCGGGCCTACGAGCCGCGTTGTTCAGAAGCAATTTACCGGCCGCTGCTCCCCTGGGTGCCGGCACAGCCTTCCGAAGCGCTGTTTCCAGCAACTCAGGCATCCATTCTTCCGAGAAGCCCATCTTTCGGTAAGCTCTTTGTGAAAACAAACTTTGCAATTCCTGGAGGTTTCGGTGCGTCATCTCGCATTGACCTGCGCGCTAATTCTGTCATCTCTTTGGGCCTCGGCTGATCAAGTTACTCTCAAAAACGCTGACCGGTTAACCGGAACGATCGTTCAGTCCGATGGCACCACTCTCGTCCTTCACACGGACTACGCCGGCGATATCTCGCTCAAATGGGAGTCAGTTCAAGCCATCGATTCTAGCGAGAGGCTGCATCTCCAAATGCAGAATGGCAAGATCCTAGCGGGCCCGGTGACTACCGCAGACGGCAAGCTGCAAGTTTCCACGAGCAGCGGCACCGTGGAAGCTCCAGTCGCGGAAGTGAAGACCCTGCGCAACGATAAAGAAGAGGCTGCGTACCAAAAATCGCTGCATCCGGGAGTCTTTGAGGAATGGAAGAGTGGCCTCAATTTAGGCTTTGCTTTGACTCGTGGCAATAGTGAGACAAAGAACCTAGCGATTGCCTTCGTCGCCACCCGGCAGACACTCCATGACAAGCTGGGCGCGTATGCAAACTCCGTCTACGCATCCAACGATGCACCCGGGGCCGTGCCATCCACAACCGCAAACACAGCCGGCGGTGGCTTTCGCTATGACCACGACATCAAAAATCGCCTGTTCGGGTTTGTCGCAGCCGACTTCTTCTCCGATGCGCTCCAAGGGTTGAACATCCGCGCAGTGCAAGGCGGCGGCCTGGGCTTTCATGCCATCAAGAATGACCGCACTACGCTCGACTTCCTCGGCGGCCTCAATTACACGCATGAAAACTACACCGTCTTCACCCGTAATTTCGCGGCGCTCACCATTGGCGAGGACCTGACTCACAAAATCGGGAAATCGACCGTACTCTCACAGGACCTCAACTTCTTCCCCAATCTGAGCCACACGGGCGAATACCGGGCTACCTTTGATTTCGGCACGGTTACCAAGATGACTCATCGCCTGGGATGGCAGAACAGCTTTTCCGATATCTATGTCACCAATCCGCCGGCAGGGAAACGGCAGAACGACCTGGTGCTGACCACCGGACTGAACCTTTCGTTCGGACAATGAAACCAGGGAGAAGTGGCCCGGCAATCTAGCTGCCGCTTTTTAACCAGCGGTACCCTGGCTTCAACTCGCAGCGATATACGCGGGTTTCATCGGGGTTGGCCCGCGCCTGGCAATCGGCCCAACTTAGCCTTAGCGCCGGCCCCAGCGGAAACACGATGCTCTGCCCGTTGAGTTCTGCCTGCAAGCTGACGCCCTCGGCGGCATGGGGTAAGGTGAAGTTCAGTGCTTCACCGAAAATAACCGGGTAGGAAGTTCTTACCACATCGCTTTGCATGGGACGGATGACTTCGGCCTCAACCAGGAATGTCGCAGTATCAGACCAGGCCAGCGCCGAAACCGAAACGGTTCGTCCCGGACGCTCCAGGTTGTTGGTATCGATCTTGGTGAACGGGCACGGTCCCGCGATACAGGAGGCGCGCACATTGCGAAACTCGTTTCCTGCCCCCGCATCCAGCAAAGTGTTGCCGGTTGCCGCCTTCCATCGGCCATCGGGCGAGCACGGTGAACGGCTGTTGCAACCAACGTTGCCCACATTGGGCACCTCGAACGATCGCACCGCACTGCCCACGGTGGCAACGTTCGAAGATTTGATTGAGTAACGCACCGTCACATTGCCGATCGTCTGCTTGGGACCAGCATTGCTCGTAGGTTCCAGGGGTTTATTCGAGACCAGCTTCGCGACCGTAATGTTTCCGCCCGGCTTGGCCGTCATCTCGATCGCTTCATAATCAGGATGACTGAATGTGAGGGTAATCACCGGATGCAGGCGGAGTAACCGCTTTCGGAAGCTGAAGGCAAAATAGCCGTTGGTGTCTGACTTGGTTCGGGTCAGGGAGACCCCGTCGGAAGCAGTGACTTCGACACTGGCGATCGGCAGTTCTTTTCGCGGATCGTCGTTCTGCGCGATCACCGCGCCAACCACTTGGATCGTCGCTCTCCGCAGATGACGCACATACAGCCCAGACGCGACCAGAGCCGCAATCAGAATTCCGAGTAGGAACTTTTTTCCCGGACTCATGCTCTCACTATACAATTGTGCAACTTTCTCCAGGGCAACATCGTAGAAATCAGGGGAAGCTCCTTCGGAGCATCGCCATGCGGGGTAGAGTGTGCAACAAGCTGAACCCAATTCAAGGATTGCTCTGTTTCTGGCAGCGATGCTGCTTGCCCTTATGGCTGTGCTCTCAGGTGGGGCCGCGCGACGCGAATCAATCACCATCGATGAATTCGCGCACACCGCAGCTGGCGTCAGCTATTGGCAAAAGCTCGACTTGCGTCTCAATGAAGAGCATCCTCCGCTTTCGAAACTTCTTGCCGGCCTGCCGCTTTTTATCCGTGGCGCACACGCCGACTACTCGAACGTAAGCTGGACGTTTAGCTCCAAGCTTTTCCATCAATATCTTGGCGAATGGGCCTTCGGCGAGGGGTTCTTGCTGAGGTGGAATGATCCGCGCTCGACCATCTGGTGGGCGCGACTTCCCATGCTCTTAATGACCCTGCTGCTGGGGTTTGTCCTATACCTGCTTGGTTCGCGGCTGGGCGGAAGATGGGGCGGGCTCTTATGTTTGGCCTGTTATGCAACCACGCCGGCGTTCTTGGCATTCGGACCGCTGGTCGTGACCGACGTCTTCATCACCCTGTTCTGGGTGCTTACGGTTTGGCTTATGCCCCGGCTCTGGCGTTCTCCGAGCACCCAGGATCTGCTCCTTGTCGGCTTGGCATTTGCCGGCGCGTTGCTTTCAAAATTCTCGTCCGGACTTTTGCTCCTGGTTTTTCCGGCCGTGTCTCTCAGCCTACGATGGCGCCCGTTACCCGAGATACCGACCGAGAAGGTCGAACGCCGCAGATGGCGCCGCCGCGCCTGGTGGAATTGTCTGAAAGCCGTCGCCTGGGCGGGAATTTTCGTGTATGCCGTTTACTTCATTTTCTCCTGGCACCAATCTAGTGATTCCTTCAGCGTGATGCCAAATTTCCCATCGTCGCCCATTCTGCGCCGGGTGCTAATGCCGCCATGGATCTATCTGCGCGGTCTGGGAGGATTTGTCGCGAGCGCGGGCAGCCGCCCGACCTTCCTTCTCGGCCATTCCTACCCGCATGGGGTTTGGTTCTACTTTCCGGTCATCTTCGCCTTAAAGTCTCAACTTTCGTTTTTGCTGCTTTTGGGGATGGGACTTGCCCTCGCAATCTTCACCAGAGCGAAGAGATTGGCCGGACCGGAGGACGGTCCGATTCAACCAGGCTGGGAGCTGCATTGGCGTTGCCTCTGGGTATCGTTGGTGGTTTATGTCGGGGCCTGCATGTTGAACCGGCTCGACATCAGCGTGCGGCACTTTTTGATCGCCATCGCCTTGCTCACGCTGCTGCTAGCACCGCTGCCACGGAGGCTGCAAAGACTCCGTGCGAGTCGGCCCGCTTTGGCGACTGCAGGGGCTCTGTCGACCTTTGTACTCGTATTTTTCAGCCTGGTGTCGGCCGTCCGTTCCTATCCTCACTACCTCCCCTACCTCAATTCGCTCGCCATGGGCAAACCAGCATATCTCCTGGTCAATGACTCGAATCTTGATTGGGACCAGGCGTTTCCAGAGGTCGAGCAGTTTGCGCTCGAGCATTCCCGTTCTGTAGTTTTGCTCGACCGCTACGGCTTCTCCGAACCCGAGTTTTACGCCCCGCACGCTCGGCTGTGGGACTGCCAGAATCCGGCCCCGGGCGATGCCGGACTTTGGGCGATTGTTTCCGGCAACAATCTCGCTGACGCGCGCAATTGTGCCTGGCTGATCGAATATTCGCCTCAGGCTCTGGCCGGGGGGAGCATGTACGCCTTCCATTTGCCCAACCCGATTCCGCCAGCGGGTAAGCCGGGGGGGCCGCCCGAGCGAAAGGATTGGCATTTTTTTGGGGGAAATCTACTGCCCTTTGACATTCGCGATACCTTCACCCTGTGCCTGCGCGACCCCGCGCAACTGGAGCCAACATTCGAGCGCATCATGGAGATCGGAAGACAGATGCGCAAACACGAGCAAAAACCGTAGCCGGGGGGTGTGCATCTACCCGGACTTTGGTTAACATCTTCGTGTGACCAATGCGCGCCTGCGCCTGAACCGGCGCACTCTGCTCAAAGGCCTTCTTGGGGCCACTGTCGCCTCACCCTTGACGCACCCTCTTTGCGCAGGCGCCCTGCCTTCTCCCAAACCAACGTCGACCTTTTCCGCGGAAGACGATCAGCTCCTCGATGACATCGAACGCGCCAGTTTTTGCTTCTTCTGGGAACAGGCGAATCCGCAAACGGGGTTGGTGAAGGACCGGTGTAACTCCCGTAAAGCCAGCACCGACAACTCCTCCGTCGCCAGTATCGCCGCTACCGGATTTGGCTTGACCGCTCTTTGCATTGCTGACCATCGCGGATTCATCACCCGTTCGGAGGCGAGGCAGCGGGTCATAACAACGCTTCAATTCCTGGCTTCCAAGCTGCCCAATCATCGTGGCTTCTTCTTTCATTGGGCTGACATCAACACGGGCGAGCGAGTTTGGGATTCGGAAGTTTCCTCGATCGATACCGCCATTCTGCTTTGCGGCATTCTTACCTGCCGTACCCACTTTCGCGACACCGACATCACCTTGCTGGCGCATGAGATCACCAATCGGGTGGAGTGGACATGGCTCTCGGAGGATACCTCCCTCCTGCCTCATGGGTGGCTGCCGGAGATGGGCTTTCTCCCTTACCGCTGGGACTACTACAACGAAATGATGATGATGTACCTGCTCGGGCTGGGATCGCCCACCTATCCGTTGCGCCCGGAGGCCTGGGATGCATGGAAGCGCACGACCTTCGAGTACGACGGCATGCGCTACATCGGATCGTTTGCCCCCCTATTCGTGCACCAGTACTCTCAAGCGTGGTTCGACTTCCGTGGAAAGCGCGATAAATACGCCGACTACTTCGAGAATTCGAAAATTGCCACCGAGGTGCATCGACAGTTTTGCCTGGAGCTGGGCAAACAGTTTCCGACCTATAGCGAGGATTTGTGGGGAATCACGGCTTCTGACTCCCCAAAAGGCTACGTAGTCTGGGGAGGACCGCCCGCGGTCGGCCCCATCGATGGTACCGTGGTTCCCGCAGCAGCAGGCGGCTCTTTGCCGTTTCTTCCCCAGGAATGCATGCGCGTGATGCGCACGATTCACGACCGCTATCCCAGGGCCATCGGCCCCTATGGGTTTGTAGATGCCTTCAATCCCTTAAAGAGCTGGTTCGACTCTGACATCGTGGGCATCGATACCGGGATCATCTTGCTCATGGCGGAAAACGCCCGCACCGGCTATGTCTGGCAGATTTTCATGCAGAATCCCGAAGCCCAAAGAGGCATGCAGTTGGCAGGATTTAGACCGGAAGGGAAGTAAGTAGTGCTTTAAGCCCAGGCTCCCATGTCGGAGGACATGAGAGCCTGCCGGACTTTCTTCTCTCGATAGCTGCTCTTATGAAGAGGGAACCTGGATAACCGGGCGAGCTCTACCGCAATTCCTCCATCACCTGTTCCAAAACTTCGGGCCCGGGACGCAGCACCGACTGGGGCAAGGTTGCGAGCGGATCATCGGTGAGATTCAACATGTCCAGGAACGTAGGGGTTTGGGTATTCACATACAGCACGCCAGTTAGGATCTCGCCGCTCCGCTTGGCTTCGTTCATGCGAGTTACGGCGCGTACCTTGTCGGTTGGATCGTAGTCTTCTTCAAGCTTCCGCAAACGCAGGCGCGAACCATCATGCATCTCCACTTCGAGGGTGGTGCCGGGATCATGCTCGATTTCAATGTCCTCAAACCCAGGAATGAAGCTGATTTCCTGCAGAGGCTCGTCGTGGTCCTGCATGAATTTGTAAGACTTGGTCGAACCCTCGTGGTCGTTAAAGGTCACGCACGGTGAGACCACGTCGAGCATCACGGTTCCGCGATGCGCGACTGCGGCCTTCAGCATGGCACTCAGTTGGCGCTTGTCGCCGGAGAAGGAGCGTCCGACGAATGTGGCGCCCAGAGAGACCGCCAACTCGCAAGTATCGATCGGCGGCAATTCGTTAATCACGCCGGTTTTCAGTTTTGAGCCCACGTCGGCGGTCGCGGAGAACTGGCCCTTGGTGAGGCCATATACGCCGTTGTCTTCGATGATGTAGATGATCGGCAGATTGCGCCGCATCAGGTGGACGAATTGGCCGATGCCAATTGAGGCCGAATCGCCGTCGCCGCTGACGCCGAGCGCCATCAGTCTCTGATTCGCCAGCACCGCGCCGGTTGCTACCGAAGGCATACGTCCGTGCACCGCGTTGAAGGCATGGGCACGGTTCAGGAAGTAGGCCGGGCTCTTCGAAGAGCAGCCGATGCCGCTCAGTTTGGCCACTCGCTCAGGTTGCACACCCATTTCGTAAAGCGCGTCAATGATTCGTTCAGAAATCGCATTGTGCCCGCAACCCGCGCATAGGGTGGTCTTGCCGCCGCGATAATCGATCACGCCTAGGCCCAGACGGTTGGTTTTGGGAGGAGGGGTTGATGTGGTTGCCATTACTCGGCCTCCTTAGCTGCAATTTCTTCGGTCACAGAGCGGGCGTCGATGGGCAGGCCGTCGAGGCGGGCCACGCTGCGCAGCCTCGGGACCAATTCGCTTTCAAGATCTAACTTCAACAAGCTGAACACTTGCGCATCCCGATTCTGCTCGACGACATAGAGGCGCCGGTGGGAGCGGATGAAGTCTGCAACCTCGGGCGCGAACGGATAGGCGCGAAAGCGCATGTAGTCGGGAGTCAGCTTGTGCTCATCCCGTAACTGGTCGAGCGACTCAAGGATCGCCCAGTGGGATGTGCCGAAGGCGATGATTCCGATCTCTGAGTTCCCCTGACTTTCTACGAGCGGTGCGGGCAGCGCAGTCCGAGCATGCTCGAACTTGCGGTTCAGCCGCAGCATGTTGTTCTCATAGTCTTCGGGCCGCTCACTATACTGGGCCATCGCGTTGTGGCCGCTGCCGCGCGTAAAGTAAGCCGCCTTAGGATGCTCAGTGCCTGGCAAGGTACGGTAGGGAATGCCATCCCCGTCCACATCCTGATACCGCCCGAAACTGCCGAGCCGGTCGAGATCTTCTTTCGTGAGCACCTTGCCACGCTCAATGGGCTTCTCCGGATAAGGAAACGGGGCAGACATCCAATTGTTCATGCCGAGGTCGAGATCCGACATTACAAAAACCAAGGTCTGAAACTTCTCGGCAATGTTAAAAGCCTCGATTGCCATCTCGAAACACTCGATCGGCGAAGCCGGGAAGAGCATGAGGTGCTTAGTATCGCCATGCGAGAGGAAGGCGGTCGAAAGCACATCGCCCTGCGATGTGCGTGTGGGCAACCCGGTTGAGGGCCCCACGCGCTGCACGTCCCAGATTACTCCCGGAATCTCGGCGTAGTATGCAAGCCCGGCAAATTCGCTCATCAGCGAGATGCCGGGGCCTGAGGTGGTAGTCATCGCCCTTGCACCTGCCCAACCCGCCCCAACAACCATGCCGATGGCCGCCAATTCGTCTTCGGCTTGCACCACCGCAAACGTCGCTTTGCCTTCCGGCGTGATGCGGAAGCGCTTCAAATACTCAATGACTCCCTCTGCCAGCGACGAGGAAGGCGTGATCGGGTACCAACTCATCATGGTGACGCCACCGAACACGCAGCCCAGGGCTGAGGCCGAGTTGCCATCGATGATGATCTTGCCTTGGGTCTTGTCCATGCGCTCGAGGCGGTAGGGATCGCGCTTGCTCAGATTGGCTTCGGCATAATCGTAGCCAGCCTGGGCCGCCGCAAAGTTGAGATTTGCCGCCTTCACCTTCTTTGCAAACTGTTTGCGCAACGCCTTCTCAACCTCAGTCATGTCGATTGCAAGCAGCTTGGCCAGAACGCCGACATAGATCATGTTCTTGACCAGTTTGCGTAGCTTGGCTTCGGGGCAGACGGTGGCTACTAGCTTGTCGAACGGCACGGAGTAGAAGATCAAGTCCTGGCGCAATGAATCGAGCCGCAAGGGTTCGTCATAGAGCACCGCGGCTCCCGGAGCTAGCGACCGTACATCGGCCGAGGCGGTTTCCGAGTTCATGGCGACCAGAAAGTCAATTTCCTTCTTTCGTCCGACGTACCCGTCTTTGTTGGCCCGAATGGTGTACCAGGTAGGGAGGCCGGCTATGTTCGATGGAAATAGGTTCTTGCCAGACACCGGAATGCCCATCTGGAAAATGCTGCGCAGCAGAACTGTGTTGGAACTCTGGGAGCCGCTCCCGTTCACGGTCGCGACCTGGATGCTCATGTTGTTGACAACAGGCGCCATCGAGGCCCGCCCGGCGGGCTCGTGGAGCCCCACGTCGGTTGTAGCCATTTAGATTAGGAGGTCCTTCCTGCCATGACGATCTCGCAAAGGCAAAACCGTGCCCACACTACGCTGGATTCGTGAGGGAACCTGCGGATAATTATACGGCAGTGGTTTAATGATAGTAACTGGCGGGGTGAAGCGGGGATAACCGAAGAGGAACTACCCTTGCGTGAAGAACTGCGCCATCTTGCGGAACTTATCGTAACGGCTGGCAATCAGGGTGTCGGCAGACATTCCCTTCAATTCGGCCAGATTCTTTTGCAGGGCTTCGTCTACCAGCTTCGCCGCACCATCGTGATCGGCGTGCGCGCCAACCTCGGGTTCAAGAACGATGTCGTCGATGCAGCCGAGTTCCCTGAGATCAGGAGCCGTAATCCGCATCGCTTCCGCCGCCAACTCTCGTTTGCCCGCGTCGCGCCACATGATCGAGGCGCAGCCCTCCGGCGAAATGACGGAATAAATCGAGTTCTCCATCATCAACACGCGGTTTGAAACCGCAATTGCCAACGCTCCTCCACTTCCGCCCTCGCCAGTGATGAGGGTAATGATCGGCACGCGCATCCTGGCCATTTCGCGCAGGTTGAGAGCAATGGCCTCGGCTTGCCCCCGTTCCTCGGCTCCGAGCCCGGGGTAAGCCCCCGGGGTGTCCACAAAGGTAAAAATGGGACGGCCAAATTTTTCGGCAACCTTCATGGCGCGAAGAGCCTTGCGATAGCCATCCGGATTGGGCATGCCGAAGTTGCGATACACCTTCTGCTTCGTGTCCCGCCCCTTTTGCGTGCCTACCAGGAGCACTTCTTCTCCATGGAATCGTGCCATGCCGCAAACCATGGCCGGATCGTCCGAGAATCGCCGGTCGCCGTGTATTTCGCTGAAGTCGGTGAAGATCTTTTCCACGTAGTCCAACAGGTAGGGGCGCTGCGGGTGGCGAGCCAGCTCGGTCTTAACCCAGGCTTCGCGATGCGCCATTTCGTTCCTTAAGGCATGCACCCGCTGGCGAAGGTCGTCAATCTCCCTGCGGATGTCGTCGCTCTGGCCCTCGAGAGACTCCAGATGTCCAAGTTGCAGCTCGATTTTGGCCAGTTCGTCGCCGGCGGTGGAGTCATGTTGGTTGCCATTGTGGATTGTACGGCGCGTCTCCACCATCGATAGCAAGAGTTGGGCGCCGGTCAGCACTGCGCCAATGTCCGCTGACTTCATGGGGTGTATTTTCGCCGTAGCGATCGTTATCCTCTTGGAATCTGATGATCTGCTGATTTGAACCAGCCCTACTCAATCCAGGCTACCTTGACCAGATCAACCGATCATCCAATGGCTAGATGACCTGATCAATTGATGACTCGCACCGCTCCGCGGCCGCACAGCTCCTCGACCCTGGTGATGAAGGCGCGGTCTGGCAGGACATTATAGCCTTCCGCCTCCATAACCACCATGAAATCTCCCGCGCGTTCCACGTCAAACAACACTTTGGCCTCGCCTTTGCGTTGAGAAAAAAGGAGATGCAGTTCGTCAATGGTTCCCGCGGAGGCATTGTCGAGCGGAACGCGAATGCGCAGCGACTTGGGTAGTGGGACCTTTACATCTTCGAGCGAATGGACATCCGACAGGGTGAGCTTAGGATTCGCGCCTTCTTCGATTCGTACCCCGCCGCGGACGAGCACTGGAATTTCGGCCAGGGATTTTAGCTTTTCTTGCAGCTTTTTGTAAGCCTCAGGGAAGACCAGCATGTCCATCGACCCAGACATATCTTCAAGGGTTGCTTGCGCGTAAAAGTCGCCCTTCTTTGACTTGAGCACCCGCAGATTCACGATCATACCGGCTGTCGTCAAGCTTTCGTCCTTACCCGTCGACTGTTTCATCGCGCACAGCTCACCGATCGAAAGCGCGCGCAGATCCTCAAGTTTCTCGCGGTATTTCTCGAGGGGATGACCCGTTATGAAAAAGCCCAGAATCTCTTTTTCGTTCGCCAGCCGCGTGTGCTCATCCCAATCAGGGGAGTCCGGCAGTTTGACCTCAGGAACCTGGTCTTGTTCCTGCTGAAAGACCCCGAACAGGCCGTGCTGTCCGGATTCTTTATCGCGCTGCTCCTTCTGCGCATGCTCGATTGCCTTGTCGAGCACGGCCATTAGCTGGGCTCGCCGACCAAGTGAATCCATGGCGCCGCTTTTGATGAGCGACTCAAGCACGCGCTTGTTCAGCAGCCGCAGGTCAACCTTCTCGCAGAATTCATAAATCGAGGCGAAGATTCCCCCTGGCCTGGATTCGGCGGATGCGGGGCGGGCACCGGCCAAGTCCTTTCTTGCAACCACAATCGACTCAATCGCATTGTGTCCAACGTTCTTTACCGCAGCCAGTCCAAACCGGATTGCCTGTCCGCGCGGAGTGAAATTGGCATCGCTGATATTGATATCAGGGGGCTCGACCGCAATCCCCATTTCGCGGCATTCGTTGATGTACTTGACCACATCATCCGTGCTGCCGGTGACCGACGTAAGCAGCGCCGCCATGAACTCCACGGGATAATGCGTCTTCAAGTAGGCGGTGTGATAAGCCAGAAGAGCGTAGGCTGCGGAGTGCGATTTGTTGAATCCGTAGCCGGCAAACTGCGCCATCAAGTCGAAGATGCGTTCGATCTTCTTTTGCGGATACCCGCGCTGGACCGCCCCCTGGGTAAATCGCTCGCGCTGCTGGGCCATTTCCTCGGCCTTTTTCTTGCCCATGGCCCGGCGAAGCAGGTCGGCCTCACCCAGTGAGTATCCGGCGAGTCGATTGGCGATTTGCATGACCTGTTCCTGGTAAACGATCACGCCAAGCGTTTCCTGCAAGACTGCCTGCAGTTCGGGAAGCTCGTACTCAATCTTCTTGCGCCCGTGCTTGCGATCGATGAAATCGTCGATCATGCCGCCTTGGATCGGACCAGGGCGATAGAGTGCGTTGAGCGCCGTGAGATCTTCGATTGAGTTGGGCTTGTAGCGCCGCAGGACATCGCGCATCCCGTGTGATTCAAATTGGAACACGCCTGAGGTAAGGCCGCTGTGAAAGACCTTCTCATATGTTGATTCATCATGCAGCGGTAACGTCTCCAGCTTCAGAGCTTCCCCGCGCGTCTGTCGGATCAGCTTCAGCGTGTCATCGAGAATGGTCAGCGTGGTCAGCCCGAGAAAGTCCATCTTCAACAGGCCCATCTTCTCGATCGCGACCATATCGAAGGCGGTGACAATTTCCTCGTTCTTCGTCCTGAATAGGGGAACCAGTTCGTTGAGCGGGCGCGGCGAAATCACGACGCCGGCGGCGTGCACTCCGGCGTTCCGCACCAAGCCCTCCAGCTTCATCGCGGTGTCGATCAGTTGCTTGACTTGGGAATCGTTTTCGTAAGCCTGCTGCAGTGCCGGGGATTCCTTGATCGCCGTTTCCAGCTTAATGTTCAGCGTGGTCGGCACCATTTTCGCAATGCGGTCGACGTCGTTGTAAGGAACATCCATCGCGCGGCCGACGTCTTTGATGGCCGCCTTCGCGGCCATGGTCCCGAAGGTGATGATCTGCGCCACGTTTTCCCGACCGTACTTGCGGGTGACGTAATCAATCACCTGGCCGCGACCGTTCATGCAGAAGTCGATGTCAATGTCCGGCATCGAAATGCGTTCTGGATTTAAGAATCGCTCAAACAGCAACTCATGCTGCAGAGGATCGATGTCGGTGATCTCGAGGGCGTAGGAAACCAGAGACCCGGCAGCCGATCCTCGACCCGGTCCTACGGGAATGCTGTGCTCCTTGGCGTACCGGATAAAGTCCCAGACGATAAGAAAATATCCGGAAAACGTCATCTGTTGAATGATGGCAAGCTCGCGCGACAATCGCTGCTCGTAATCGGAGAGTCCGTGCTTGAGTTTTCCTGAAGCCGACAGCTCATGTAACGTCTCCAATCGGCGCGCGAATCCTTGCCGGGTGACATGCTCGAAGTAGCTGTCGAGCGTATAGCCCTCGGGCACTTCAAAGCGGGGAAAAGGGTTGCTGACTTTTTCCAGCTTCACATGGCAGCGTTCGGCAATCGCCAGCGTGCGCGAGAGCACGTCAGGAGCATCCTTGAATACCTGGTACATCTCCTGGTGGCTCTTGACATAGAACCCGGTGCCCTGGAACTTCATCCGGTTGGGATCTTGAATGCTTTTGCCGGTCTGAATGCAGACCATTACGTCCTGAGCGTGGGCGTCTTCCTCGCACAGATAGTGACTGTCATTGGTAGCCACAAGCGGCAGGCCGAGGTCTTTCTCAAGCCGGAACAGTCCCGGATGGATGCGGTGCTCCATCTCCAGCCCCTGGTCCTGAATCTCCAGAAAAAAATTCTGTTTGCCGAAGATATCGCCGTAAGCCGTCGCCGCCTGACGGGCGGCGTCGTACTTGTCTTCCATTAGGAACTCGGCCACTTCGCCCTTAAGACACCCAGAAAGGGCGATGAGTCCTTTTGCATGCTCGGAGAGGAAGGCCTTGCTCACCCGCGGCTTGTAGTAAAAGCCGTGCAGTGAGGCTTCGGAGGTGATCTTTACGAGGTTGCGGTAGCCCTCTTCGTTTTCCGCCAGCACGAGGAGGTGGTTGTAGGTATCGCCTTCCGGGGGAGTGCGCGCAATCCGATGGTCGTCCTTCTTACAAACGTACAGCTCGCACCCGATGATCGGTTTGATTCCGGCTGCCTTCGCGGCATTCACGAAGTGAACAGCGCCAAAAATATTGCCGTGGTCGGTCATGGCCACGGCTGGCATGTTCAGCTCTTTGGCCCGCTGGCAGAGCTTCTCGACGTCGCAGGCGCCGTCGAGCATGGAATAGTCCGTATGGAGATGTAAGTGGACGAATTGGGACATGCGCGCCTAGCAAGATTCTAAATCGGTATGGCTTTTCGCCGGAAGTCGCAAACCCGCCCGAGGCCTGTGGATAACGGGTCCCAAAATCGATCTCTTCGGCTCATCCTTTTCCGCCCATCCTTCCGCGCACGACCACAAGACTCGTTTCCTCAACCGACGGCACGGCCCCGGCAAGGATCGAACGGCCCGATTCACCAACTCCCATAGCGATAAGCGCGGGTCCGTGCAGGGAAGATTTTGATCAGCAGCAGCCCTGTCAAGAAACCACCGACGTGCGCTGCGAAAGCCACGCCGCCTCTCTGATGGTAGGCACTGCTAGCGGCTATGGCGGTTGAGAAGAACTGATTCAAGAACCAAATCCCCAGCCATATCCATGCCGGCAGCCACCAGAAGAAAATGAAAAATACCCAAGTCAAGACCCTTGCCCTGGGATAGAGAACAAAGTAGGCACCCATGACCCCAGCAATCGCTCCGCTGGCTCCTATCATTGGCACGGGTGATTGCGGGCTGAGTGCAATATCGGTAAGAGCAGCGGCGACGCCGCAGATCACATAAAAAATCAGGTACGCAAAGTGCCCCAGCCGGTCTTCAACATTGTCCCCAAAGATCCAGAGAAACCACATGTTGCCCAGAATGTGGGTGATCCCGCCGTGCAAGAACATCGAGGTAAGAACCGTCAGCAGGTTTGCTACGAGCGGTGAGTCGCTTGCACCAGTCAGCGCCCGCGTGAAGTCGTGTGGAATCAGACCGAAGTTCAGTATCAGATTATTGATGGCGCGCGGGCCCTGAGCCTCCAGGGGAAGTTCAAAGAAGACAAACACCACCACGTTCAGCACGATGATGAAATACGTGACGAATGGTTTGCTGAAACTCGGCTGATCATCGCGAATTGGAAACATGGGAATGAATCATCGGACCATCGAGTCATTGAAATGGTTGACTCGGACCCGCGACGTAGGAAAATTCTACAATGATTCAATTGTTCAGGGATTCCATGACCGCATCCACCAACGGCGTCCTCATCCTCAATAAGCCCCCAGGCCTGACCTCTCACGACGTGGTCCATCGCGTCCGCCGCATCGTTGGGCAGCGCTCCGTTGGCCACCTGGGGACGCTCGATCCGATGGCCACCGGGGTTTTACCCATCTTGTTGGGAAATATGACTCGCCTGGCACAGTTCTATCTGAAGTCGGAAAAGAGCTATCAGGGGGTCATCCGCTTCGGCTTCGCCACGGACACATATGATGCCGAAGGCGAACCCCTCGGCCAACCGCAAGCGTTCCCTCGGTCCCTCGAGCAGCTGCGCGAAATCTCGTCGCGGTTCTGCGGAATAATCGAGCAGATGCCGCCCCCGTTTTCCGCAAAGAAAATCCAAGGCGTACCCGCCTACAAGCTCGCCCGCAAGAAGAAAGAAGTCCCGCTTCAAGCGATCCAGGTGGAAATCAAAGAATTCGAAATCCTTTCGCTCGAAAATGAACATGCCGCATTTCGCACTCGCGTCGGCTCCGGCACCTATGTTCGCTCGATCGCTCACGAACTCGGGCGGCTCGTTGGCTGCGGTGCTCATTTGCAGGCACTCTGCCGCACCTCGGTTGCGGAATTCAGCCTGGGCGAGGCCCACACGCTGGATGAGCTGGAGCTGGTTGCTCAACGGGGGGAAGGGGAGACGATGCTGGTTCATCCCCGCAAGCTTCTCCCCAACATGCCATCTGTCACCGCCTCCGACGAGATCGCCGCCCGCATCCGCCACGGCCAGGCCGTAAATCTGCCCGAGCTGTCCCGGGCTCCAGAACTGAAGGTCTTCTGTGGTCAACGCGAGCTTCTTTGCATTGCCAGCCGCATCGCAGGGACTCTGGTGCGCCCAAAGGTGGTTTTCGCCTAAGCAGGATCCAGCCAGCGGGTAATGAGAGGCGAGATTTGCGCGCGTCCTGCTAGAATCCTCGGTCCATGGCAGGCGAGAAGCTTTGTATGCCTGTGGCGCTGAACCACCAAAAATGAACAGACGTGACGCAATTCAGTTGGCAGGCAAGACAATTGCGGGAACGACTCTCCTCCCGTTCGCGACTCTTGCTCCCGGCCCTGAGCGCTCCACCAAGCGCCCTCCCCCAGCGGAACGAAAGTTCCGCAGCGCAGCCGTGGAAACCAAGATCTTGGAGGTGAAACGCGCGCTGGGGGATGACACCGAACTTTCGTGGATGTTTGAGAACTGTTTCCCGAACACGCTGGACACAACGGTTCGCTTCGGACAGCTTGCGGGCAAGCTGGATACATTCGTGATCACGGGCGACATCCCTGCCATGTGGCTGCGGGATTCGACCGCGCAAGTCTGGCCTTACCTGCCGCTCATCGGCAACGACAAGGCCCTACAGCAGCTGATTGCGGGAGTGATCAATCGCCAGACGCGGTGCATTCTCATCGATCCGTACTCCAACGCGTTCAACTTCGACAGCGAAGGCAGCGAATGGGACCACGATCTCACTGCCATGAAACCCCAGCTCCACGAACGCAAGTGGGAGATCGACTCTCTTTGCTATCCGATTCGCCTGGCACACGGATATTGGCGAACCACAGGCGACACGGCGCCGTTCGACGCTGGTTGGGCCGAAGCCATGCGCCTGGTGATCAAGACCTTCCGTGAGCAGCAACGCCGAGGAGCTCCCCAGCCCTATTCCTTCCGTCGAAACACCACTACGCCGAATGACACGCTGAACCTGGGCGGCTACGGGAATCCGGTGAAGCCCTGTGGGCTGATTGCTTCCGGATTTCGCCCGTCTGACGACGCATGCATGTATCCCTTTCTAATTCCATCTAACATGTTCGCGGTCCGGGTTCTGCAAGGATTGGCCGAATTGGCAAAGGCCACAAACCGACCAGATCTGGGGGAAGAAGCTTGGACGCTCGCCGCGGAAGTGCTCAAGGCGCTCGCATCCTTTGGAACCGCCGTCCACCTTGAGCACGGCAAGATCTACGCCTATGAAGTCGATGGCTTTGGCAACCAGCTCTTCATGGACGACGCCAATGTACCCAGTTTGCTCTCCCTTCCGTACCTGGGCTGCATTGAGGCAAGCAATCCCACATACCAGAGCACGCGCCACTTTGTTCTGAGCAGTGACAATCCTTATTGCTTTCAAGGCAAAGCTGCTGAAGGGATCGGCGGCCCGCACGTCGGTCTAGACATGATCTGGCCGCTCTCGATCATCATGCGCGGTCTGACTTCTGCCGACGAAGCTGAGATCGCGTCTTGCCTAATTACGCTGAAGCGCACTCACGCCGGGACCGGATTCATGCACGAGTCTTTCAACAAGGACGATCCCAGCAAGTTCACCCGCGCTTGGTTTGCCTGGGCAAATACCTTATTTGGTGAGCTGGTGTTGAAGATCCTTCACGACCACCCGCAAGCCTTGAAGCGAGTCACACAAGCGTGAGCGGGGAACGTCTTCGGATGGCCACTCGCGCGAAGCCCGCCGCTCCAGGGGAGACCGGACCCGAGCTGGGGTTTTCTATTTCTCCCCTGTTTTCCACACCCACCCGCCAGCTGCGTATCTCTGCTAAAATCTATAAAAACCACTCCCCGGAGATCCAATGCAGGCTATCCTTGCGCTGGAAGACGTTCGCGTCTTCCGAGGCAAAGGCTACGGCGCCAAAGGCGAATGCTACGGCGAGGTCGTTTTTAACACTTCCATTACCGGCTACCAGGAAATTTTCACCGACCCTTCCTATGCCGGACAGATTGTCGTTTTAACCAATCCACAAATCGGAAATTACGGCACTAACGCGGAAGATAATGAGGCGACGCGTCCCTACATTGAAGGCCTCATCGTGCGCGAGTTTTCCAAGGTCAGCTCCAATTGGCGCTCGCAGCAAGTGGCCGAAGAATATCTCGAACAATTCAAGGTTCCGGTTCTTGCCGACATCGACACGCGCGCGCTGGTTCGCCACTTACGCGACAACGGCGTCATGCGGGGAGTGGTCTCGACCCTCGAGACTGACATCGACAAACTGGTGGCCAAGGCCCGCTCCATTCCGAAGATGGACGGCACCGATCTGGCGAAGGTCGTCACCACCAACCGTCCTTACGTTTGGGACGTAGGGGAGCGTTCGCACGAGCCGGTCGAAGTGGTCGGCGTAAAAGACCAGCCTGAGCGCTTTCACGTCGTGGCCTACGATTTCGGAATCAAGCAGAATATTCTGCGCAAGCTTCGCAGCGAGGGATGCAAGGTCACCGTCGTCCCGGCGCAGACTCTAGCCGAAGATGTTCTTGCCCTGAAGCCCAACGGAGTCTTTCTCTCTAACGGACCGGGCGATCCCGAGCCCTGCACCTATGCGGTCGACAACATCCGCCGCCTTATGGGACGCCAGCCGATCTTTGGCATTTGTCTCGGCCATCAGCTCACTGGCATCGCGCTCGGCGGCAAAACCTACAAGCTCAAATTCGGGCACCACGGAGGCAATCACCCGGTGAAGCAGCTTACGACCGGCAAGGTTGAGATCACAGCCCACAACCACAACTTCGCCGTCGACCCCGACTCGCTGCCGCAGTCCGAAGTCGAACTGACCCACATGGACCTGAATGACTCGACGCTCGAGGGCATGCGCCACCGCAATCTGCCGCTGTTCAGCGTGCAGTATCACCCGGAAGCCGCGCCCGGACCTCACGATTCGCACTATTTGTTCAAAGATTTTGTGAAGCTGATGGAGGAGTGGAAGGGGTGAAGACAAACACCCTAATCGTCGCCATAGCCACGGTGTTGTTGGCGTCCTCGCCTGCCACGTTGGCGTGTGTGATCAATCTACCAAAACCAACTGTCGTCCGAAGCCACTTCGACGTACTTCTTCAATCCAGGGGACGTCCCATCCTAGGCATGGACGTTCTAGTCGAGCGCTACAACTTGTCGGAGAAGTGGGAAACCGTCGAGGTGGCAGTAACTGATGTCGGTGGCCGAGCCAGCTTTGCTGACCTACCCGCGGGCAACTACGTTGTGGGTACACACGCCGCTTCGGGGAACGACGGCCGAAGAATTCAAGTGACCGAGGATTCCCGCCAGAAAGCGGCGCAGCAGATCGATCTTGTCTGGCCCAACAAGAAAGTGGTTGTAACGAGGTCGTTGGAAGGAGTTTTCAGGTCACTTTCCCTCGATGAAACTCCCTCTGAGCCACTCCCAGCTGTGAAGATCGAGGTGCTGGAAGCTCATTCAGGGCACCTCGAAGCCACCTTGTTGACTGACGAAGAAGGCGCGTTTGCGCTCCAGACATTGCCGCCTGGAATGTACTTCCTGAGAGTATCCCGGGAAAATCGAAATGAAGATCGTCGAATCTGGGGATGGAAGTTGGAGGGAGATATCGCGGTTGAGGTCAACCCTCTTCGGCGCGAGGCCCCGGAAGGTATGCAGGTGCAATTATTGATGACAGATTGTGGGCTGTTCTACAAGAACGCAATCAAGTGAGTATTGAGGAGTCCGCCTTCCAGGGCGACCAAAATTGGAAAATGAGAATCAGCCTGCCATCCCGCCCGAAGGAGATCCTCCCGGCCAGTCGGAACGATCTTCGCAGTCGAGGGGGCTGCTTTTTGCCGGGGGTTACTGGCAATCAAAAGGCAGGTTGTTTCACCCGCATTTTGATCGGCTCGCGGATGGATCGGCGCAGCCGATCAATCTCCCTCGCCGGGATGATACTTGTTGGAGTGACGATAGGGTTTGTCACAGCCGCCTTTGCCGCCAATTCTGTCTCGATCCAACTAGCGCACCACACCCCGCGCGAGATGCAGACGGCGCAGGCGCTGAAGCAACTACTCGCCACGAACGATCTGCACAAATACATGTTCACGCGCGATATTGTGATTGAAGAGCGCGCGATGAACCACGCCTTCCCGGTGCTGACGCTCAACGTCCGCTTCGCCGATTCGCCGGACGAACTGCTGTCGTCCTTCGTTCACGAGCAGCTGCACTGGCACTTGAGAATTCACGACGGCGAGCAAAAGGCAGCCATCTTTGAACTGCGCCAGATGTATCCGACTGCGCCCGTCGGATTGCCCGAAGGCGCTGACTCCGCCTACAGCACCTACGGGCACCTGGTGGATTGCTATCTCGAAATCCAGGCCGATCGAGAACTGATCGGTCCCAAGCGCACCGAAGAAGTCATCAAGAACAAACCCTGGTACACCTGGATTTATAAAACCGTTTTGCGCGACGAACCTAGAATTCGCGCTGTCGTGCAAGAGCACTTCTTGGAAGTGAAATGAGAGTTTTGCTAGCAACGAACCAGAAGCCCCTGGCGACTACACATGCCCAAACGAACTGACATCTCCAAGATTCTTATCCTCGGATCGGGTCCGATCATCATCGGACAGTCCGCCGAGTTCGACTACTCTGGCACGCAGGCTTGCAAGGCCCTCAAGTCCGAGGGATATGAAGTCGTGCTGGCCAACTCGAACCCGGCTACCATCATGACCGATCCCGAGTTTGCCGACCGCACCTATATCGAACCGCTCACCCGCGAGTACCTCGAAGAAATCATTCGCGTCGAGCGCGAGCTCTCGCCGGGCGACGGATTTGCCATCCTGCCCACCGTGGGCGGTCAGACCGCGCTCAACCTTGCCATCGAGCTTGCCGACAATGGCGTACTCGAGAAATACAACGTGAAGCTGATCGGCGCAAACGTCGAAGCGATCAAGAAGGCCGAAGACCGGCTCTATTTCAAAGACGCGATGCAAAAGATCGGTCTCGACATTCCGAAATCTGCCTTGGTCAACAATCTGAAAGACGGCCTTGAGTTTGCCGGCAAAATCGGGTTTCCAGTGATCGTGCGCCCCAGCTTCACTCTGGGGGGTTCGGGCGGTGGCATGGCCTACAACCGCGAAGAGCTGCTCGAAGTGCTCGCCCGCGGGCTTGATTTCTCCCCGGTTCACGAGGCTCTGATCGAGGAGTCCGTGCTCGGCTGGAAAGAGTACGAGCTCGAGGTCATGCGTGATCTCAAAGACAACGTCATCATCATCTGCTCGATTGAGAACTTCGATCCGATGGGCGTGCATACCGGCGACTCGATTACCGTCGCTCCGGCGCAGACGCTCACCGATCGCGAATATCAGGCCATGCGGGACGCGGCGATCGCGGTGATCCGCGAGATCGGAGTAGAAACCGGCGGATCGAACATTCAATTCGGCGTGCATCCGACAACCGGGCGCATGGTCATCATCGAGATGAATCCACGCGTGTCGCGGTCTTCCGCCTTGGCCTCCAAGGCGACGGGATTCCCGATTGCCAAAATCGCCGCCAAGCTCGCCGTCGGTTACACGCTTGACGAGATCCCCAACGACATTACCCGCAAGACTCCAGCCTGTTTCGAGCCCACTCTTGATTACGTGGTGGTCAAGATCCCCAAGTGGCAGTTTGAAAAGTTCCCCGGGGCTGACGAGAATCTCGGCCCGCAGATGAAATCGGTTGGCGAAGTGATGGCCATCGGCCGCACCTTGAAGGAAGCGCTGATGAAGGGGGTGCGTGCGCTCGATACTGGAAAGCGCGTGGGATCGGAAAAAATCGAGCCGAAGATTCTGACACAGCGTTTGGTCACGCCGCATCCCGAGCGCCTAAGCTACATCCGGTACGCCATTCGCCAGGGACACACGGTCAAGCAGCTAGCGAAGATGACCGGCATAGACCCGTGGTTCCTCTATCAGCTCAAAGAAATCAATGACATGCAGCTTGAAATCGAGAAGCACCCGATCGAGTCGGTTCCAACCGCGGTGCTGCGCGATGCCAAGCGCACGGGTTTTTCCGACGGCCGTCTGGCTGGAACCTGGCGCCTGAGCGGCAAGGGCGATCAGGAAAAGATTCGCCATCTGCGCAAGAAACACAAGGTTCATCCTGTCTACAAGCGGGTGGACACCTGTGCCGCCGAATTCGAAAGCTACACCCCTTACCTCTATTCGACTTACGAAGATGAGGACGAGGCGCCGCCAACTGAAAAGAAGAAGGTCATGATTCTTGGCAGCGGGCCGAATCGCATCGGGCAGGGAATTGAGTTCGACTACTGCTGCTGCCATGCCAGCTTCGCTTTGCGCGAGGACGGCTATGAGACCATCATGGTCAACTGTAATCCGGAGACGGTCTCGACCGATTACGATACCAGCGACCGGCTCTACTTCGAACCCCTCACCTTCGAGGACGTGTGGGCCATCTACGAGCACGAGAGCGCGCAAGGCGCAGAAGTCGGCATCATCGTTCAGTTCGGTGGACAAACGCCGCTCAACCTCGCGCTGCCGCTGAAGCAGTCGGGCGCAAAGATCATCGGGACCTCGCCGGAATCGATTGACCTTGCAGAAGACCGCAAGCGCTTCAACAAGCTGCTCGAAGAACTGCAAATCCCCCAGGCACCCGGAGCGATGGCGGCTTCACTTGAGGAAGCTGTCGAAGGTGCGCGTAAGATCGGCTACCCCGTGCTCGTGCGTCCTTCCTATGTACTCGGCGGGCGCGCCATGGTGATCGCCTACGACGAAGAAACCGTGGTTCGCTATATGAAAGAAGCGGTCGAGTACTCGCAAGACCGCCCGGTGCTTATCGACCACTTTCTCGAAGACGCCATTGAAGTGGACGTGGACGCCTTGTCGGACGGAGAAGATGTCGTGATCGGCGGAATCATGCAGCACATCGAGGAAGCCGGAATCCACTCCGGCGATTCCTCGTGCGTTCTGCCCGCGGTCGATATCCCTGAACACCTGCTCAACCGCATGCGGGAGTACACCTTCAGGTTGGCTCGTGCGCTCAAGGTCGTTGGCTTGATGAATGTGCAGTTCGCCATTCCGCGCAGCGAAAATGGAGGAACCGGCGTGCCCGCCAAGGCCAACGGTTCCGGAGGAACCGTCTATGTCCTCGAAGTCAACCCGCGTGCTTCCCGCACGGTCCCTTATGTGTCCAAGGCTACGGGCATCCCGATGGCTAAAGTCGCCTCGCGCCTGATGACCGGGCGCAAGCTCCGCGAGTTCCTTCCCGAGTTCATTCAGGACAACAAGGACCTCGACACCGGGCACTGCTACTACGTGAAATCCCCGGTGTTTCCTTGGAACAAATTCCCTGGCGTCGATACCGTGCTCGGCCCCGAGATGAAGTCCACCGGGGAAGTCATGGGGGTCGCTGACAACTTCGGGGAAGCCTTCGCCAAAGCCCAGCTCGCCGCCGGGCAGAAGCTACCCACCCAAGGGTGCGTCTTCTTCAGTGTCACCGACCATGACAAGCCGCACGTCGCCGATGTCGCCCGCAAGTTCGTGGACATGGGATTCAAGTTAGTGGCCACAGGGGGAACAGCCGACGTGATCGAGGCTGCCGGCATGGCTTGCGACCGCGTGTACAAGGTGAAGGAAGGACGTCCCCACGTAGTCGATTTGATCAAAGGCGACCGGATTCAGCTGATCGTCAATACTCCGCAAGGCCAGGAACCGTTCTTTGACGAGAAGGCCATCCGCCGCGCCGCCGTGACCGCTCGCATCCCGACGATCACCACTCTGGCCGCTGCCCGGGCCGCCGCCGAAGGTATTGCCGCGTTGCAACGTGGCGAGGTGAATGTAAAGGCGCTGCAGCAGCTCCACGCGGAGAGGACGACCGCGAAGATTTAGGGTGCATGGTTTGCGGACGGGACTCCAGTCGGGCAGGCTCTCCTAAGCCCAGCCTGGGCCTCAGTCCTCCAACACCGCATCCGCCTCGATCTCAACCAACCAATCGGGATCAATAAATCGCACGACCTGCATCACGGTGTTCGCTGGACGAATGCCGCCGAAGAATTCCCCATGAACCGACGCGACCTCCTCCCAGTCTTCCATGGTGGTCAGAAGGATCCTTGTGCGAATAATGTCTGAGCGCTTTCCCCCCAGGCCTCGAATCGCCAGGTCAATAATCTGCAAACACCGCCGCGCCTGGGCGGCGGCGTTTCCCTTAGCGATTGTCTTTCCGTCGGGACCGAGCGGTGCCGTTCCCGAGACAGCGATTATCCGTCCCCGCTTCACTCCGCGAGAAATCCCCACCTTCGGCTCAAACGGCGATCCGGTGGAAACGCGACGATGCGCAGGTTGATTCATAGCCAAACTCCCCTTCAGACCGCAACATCATAACCGAGATCGTCGCCAGGACGGGGACACTCGATTGAAAGCCATGGCCTTCACAGAAACCTGGGAAAAGTACCGAGTCATTCGCACCGAGCAGGGCCTGCAACCGCCCGCCTCTCCGTTGCATTTACAATAGACATTCGCCGCACATCGCCGGCGCTGTTTGCCTGACGGATGATCGGTGACGGCTTCTATCCATGTTCCTTCACGGCATCTTTCCTCCGATTACGACGCCCTTCTATCCCGACGGACGCGTCTACCTCAAGAAACTTGAACACAACGTAGACCGCTACTCGAAGACTCCGGTTGCAGGCATCACGGTACTGGGCTCTACGGGAGAGGCGATTTTGCTCTCGGACGAAGAGCGGCGCGAAGTTCTGGCGACCGCGCGGGAGGCTTGCGCGCCAAACAAAGTTCTAATTGCCGGCACTGGCGCTGAGTCCGCGTCCGAGACATTGCGTTTGACCGACTACGCCGCCGAGCTCGGCTATGACGTTGCGCTCGTCCGAACGCCTCACTTTTATCGCCCTCAAATGCACCCGCCGAACCAGCTTGCGTTCTATCGCACCGTCGCCGACCGCTCCGCCATACCCGTACTCATCTACAGCGTTCCAGGCTTTACAAACTACGATATGCCGGAGGAGCTGATCGTCGAACTCGCGGCTCATCCCAACATCATCGGAATCAAGGAATCCAGTGGCGACGTAGAAAAAGTTCGCCGCCTTGCCGTGGCTACGAAACATATCCAACGCGCCGCGACTGTGACGGAGATCTTCTCCGCAGTCACCCCACGCATGCTGAAGGCTGGGAAACCGGAGGCCGCTCAGAGCCATCACGAGCTCATTCCGGTGGGCGCAGTGGCGTCTGCGTCCAAAGAGGCGAGCGGAGCATCGTTTCCTTCGCCCGGCGCTGAACCCTCCAGCCAAGGATTGGGCGCGCCGCGGACCTCCGACGCCGGCACTCGCCCGCCTGGAGCAAAGGCGGGGGTTGCGGTCCCGTCATCTGCTGCCATCGCAATCCTTGCGGGCCTCAAGACCCGGCAAAAGGAGGTCGGCTTCCAGGTCCTCGCTGGAACCGCACAGCGGTTGCAGCCTTGTCTTGAGGCCGGAGCAGTGGGCGCCGTTTTGGCTTTTTCTACTCCGGCACCCACTGCGTGCTACGAAATCTACGCCGCCTGGAAGGAGGGCGATAGCGCCCTCGCCAACCTGAAACAGGAAAGAATATCCCTGGCAGCCGCTCGGATTGCCAGCCAGATCGGCATTCCGGGCTTGAAGTACGCTCTCGACTTGAATGGTTATTATGGCGGTCCCCCTCGTCTGCCCTTGCTTCCGCTTACCGCCGACCTAAAAAAAGAAGTCGAGCAATTGATGCTAGACATTCGCAATTGACCATTCATTGTCCGGGGATAACTACTTATGCTACATTCGCGCACAATGAACTCTCATTCGCGTTCCGCCAAATCCCTCCTCACACTGATGCTCGGATTGCTGGTGCTGATGGTTTCTGCTGCTTCCGCGAAAGAGCAACCTGCCCAGACCGTTACCTGGCCGGAGCAAGGAACTCCTGTTCTTAAATTTACATTCGGTAAGTTTAAGGAGATCGGCGGATTAGGGAGCCAGCACACCTATGTCAGTGACACGACTGCGCAGAATCTGTGGAGCAAGAACATTCCGGACGCGACCTTCACCCTGTATCTTTTTGACAAGAACCACACGCGGATCGGAGAGGGCTTCCTGTCGTTGAGAAACGTTGGCTCGGGACAGCTGGTCAAATTCCAAACCACGATCCAGATGTCCGGCTCGCCCACTACTTTGTCCGTTGTTGCGGGTTCTCTGCCGCGAGAGTTGGGCCCGCTCGCGCCAGCGAAAAAGGTCAGTATCACCATCAACTCCGTTCCTCAAGGCGCCCTCGTGAAGGTTGACGGAACTGAACTGGGAACTACACCCAAGCTTGCCCAACTTGGCGTCGGGAGCCACAAACTCGAATTCAGCAAAGAGGGATTCAATAGCGGAACGTTTCCGCTTGAAATAACGACCGATGACGCGTCGGGAGGAAGTGTCAGCTACGAGCTGGGTACCTCAGCACACGACACCCTTGAACTACGCGATGGCACGGTGCTCACCGGCGACCTGCTTTCGATCGACGCCACTGAAGTCACGGTGCGCGTCGCTGGTAGCCCGCAGCATTTTGATCGGAACCAGATCAAGCGCATACTGTTGGTCGAGCGCGAGCGGCCGCAGTAGATCCCAACCGTTTGGTCCTCTCCTGAAGTTGTCTGAAAGGTTTTTGCCTGTCCTCAGAACCGGGCTAAACCGACCTCTCGGTCGAAGGCAACCCTGACAAATGGACTACAATCTACAGCGCACAGGAGCGATTCATGGCGACCACGATCGAGACTCCGTCCGAGCAGGCCAGCAAGCAATTGATCAATTACCGCACCGATAGCGGAGTTGCCGTCATCGAGATGAACGACCCGCCGGCGAACACCTACACCTACGAAATGAACCGGCAGCTCGATGATGCCATCCTGAAAGCTCGCATGGACAACGGCGTCTATGTCATCATTCTGACCGGAGCAGGAGACAAGTTCTTCTCGGCTGGCGCGAACATCAAAATGCTGGCTAGCGTCGACCCCACTTTTAAGTACTACTTCTGTCTGCACGCCAATGAGATGCTGCTTCGCCTCGAGCATACGCCGAAGCTAGTGATCGCGGCGCTCAACGGCCACACTGTTGGGGGAGGACTTGAGATCGCTATGGCCGCGGATATTCGCATCGCACGCCGCGACGCCGGCAAGATTGGTTTGCCTGAGGTGAACCTTGGAGTGTTGCCGGGCACGGGCGGCACCCAACGTTTATCCCGTTTGGTAGGGAAGAGCAAAGCCATCGAGCTTATGGTCACGGGCAACACTTTCTCCTTTGAAGAGGCGCTCGAACTCGGCATCATCAACGACATCTATGAACGGGACGGCTTCATGGAGAACATCATGGAGTACGGCCGCCAATTCTGCCCGCCGAACAAGGCCGCTAAAGCCGTCGGCCGAATCAAACGCGCGGTGCAGACCGGCTGGGAGATCCCCATGGAGTCAGCCCTTGCCGTCGAGCGAGAGAACCAACAATTACTCTTTCAGAGCGAAGACGCCAAGGAAGGTCTGGCTGCGTACGTGGAAAAGCGGCCAGCGGAATTTAAAGCCAAATAGCGCTTGGCCTTAGGTTTAGACGAACGGCCCAGAAGCTGAGGTTAGATGCCCGGCAAAATCGCAAAAATCGGTACTTTCTCCGATTGGGTCGGACTCTTTGATGAATGGCGCAAGGAGATCGGCGTCAATCGCGATGAGATTGCCAGCTTCAAGTTCGACACGCTCTTCGGTTCGATCGAGACCGACGAAGTGCAGTTCGGCCATTTCAAAGGCAAAAGGAAGTGGGAGAACCTGCGCCAGGTTCCGACCCAGCAAATGCGCGATGCGTTGCTCAACATGATCGTCTATCAGGGGGACACCGAGTTCGCGAGCGTTGAGCAGCAGCGTCATCTGTTCGAAACCGCGCCCACTGACTGGGACCGCCGCGCAATCACGCGTGTCATGATCGAAGAAATGCGCCATGGCTGGCAGATGTGTGCGCTCCTGGTCGAGCATTTCGGCTACTCGGGCAAGGTCGAAGCCCAGAAGATGCTCGAGCGCCGCGCCTTCGAGAACAAGCGGCTGCTCGGTGCCTTCAACGTCGATGTGGACAACTGGATGGACTTCTTCACCTACACCGACTTCGTTGACCGCGATGGCAAGTTCCAGCTGCAGATGCTCAAATACTCGGCGTTCGCCCCGCTCGGCCGCTCCATGTCCTACATGCTGCGCGAAGAGGCGTTTCACATGGGCACCGGTAATGACGGCCTGCGCAGGATCGTACAGGCTGGCGTGATCCCCGCGTGGCTCATTCAGAAGTACCTAAACAAATGGATCTCCAGCTCCTATGATCTGTTCGGCACCGATCACTCCTCATCCGCTCACTGGGCGTATGTGTGGGGAATCAAGGGGCGGTACGATGAGCCGAAAAACGAAACCCAAGCCGATCTGGACGATCTGAACGACTACAATCGCAACTTGTATCGCGAGGAAGTATCGGGACTCGTCGAGCGATTCAACGGTGTTCTCAAGCCAGGCGAGCCTAAGCTCTACGCTGCGGACATCAAGTTCCATCGCATGATCGGCAAATGGGCGGGACAGCGCTACCATCCACAGACGGGCGCACCGATGGGAGAAAAGGAATACGAGCAACTCTTCCCAACCTTCATGCCAACCCCAGAAGACAAAGAGTTGTTGCTCGACATCATCTCCAGCGAATCCAATTGGATCGTTCCGAAAATCGGCGCACGCGATCCCTTTGAGACGATCGCCGAGCCACGGAAATCGGCGATCAATCTTTAGAGATATGGGGACAACGGGCGTACCGGTCCGTTCGATTTGAAACAACCTGCTTCCCAATACGAGCGGATCAAACTGCAACTATCGGCTGCGATCGCGCACCTCTCACTCGAGCATCCTCCACTCAACGTCATCGACCTTCCAATGATGGATGAGCTCCTTTCCGCTTTTTCCGAGTTGAACGCGCTTCCGGCAATCTCTATTGTCATCTTGAGCGGCCAGGGAAGCTCTTTCTCCGCCGGGGTTGATGTTGCCGCACACACCCCTCCTAAAGTCGCCGAGATGCTGCAGAAGTTTCACGCGGTCATCCGGGCTATCGTTTCGTGCCGGAAGATTGTCGTTGCTGTGGTGGGCGGCAATTGCCTGGGGGGAGCTGCAGAACTCGCCATGGTATGCGACCTCGTTATCACGACCGAATCGGCGACCTGGGGCTTCCCGGAAATCAAGCTAGGGTGCTTCCCGCCAGTGGCCGCGGTGGCCCTTAGCAGATTAGTCGGACAAAAGCGCGCCACAGACCTTATACTTACAGGCCGACCGATCACGGGGTTGGAAGCGGCCGCGATCGGACTGGCTTCTGTCGCCGTACCTGACGATCAACTCAGCTCCACCGTGCAGCAAAGATTAAGCATGCTTTCGGGGTTGAGTTCTGCCGCACTGGGGCTGGCCAAAAAAGCAAGTTCTCCCTGGGAAGGTCTGCAGTTTGAGGAGATGCTTGAACGCAGTGAGAGAATCTACCTAGATGAGCTGATGCGAACCCACGACGCACAGGAGGGCATACGAGCATTCCTGGAGAAATGTCCACCGATCTGGAGCGGACAGTAGCGCCGCTTAGAAAATCAGGCCATTTGATCTGCCGGACAGGCTGGGCTCTGCTTTTGACCGTTGCCTGCGCCTATTTCAGCTACCGCTCCTTTCAGGATATTCAGGCAGGAGAATTCGACTGGCGGCACAACTGGTGGGACACTCTAACCTGGATGGTGTGGATCGTGTTTCTAGCGGTTGCGATTTCGGAAGTGCGCTGCTGGCGCGAGCGGCTTTTGTTTGCCTTGTTGCTCCTGCAATGTCTGCTAGGGTGCATTTTTTCCTTCTGGACCTCGGCGTCCCTCCACCTGACCCGCGAACTCCGATGGTTCTCGCTGGTTCTCTGGGTACTGGCGACAATGTTGAGCATCGCCGCGCTGTTCGGCAGCGGAAAGCAAACCACTCCTGGATCTCAGGTCCCATCCTAAGCGAGAGTGCCGGGGCGGGGCCATGGGAAGATGGACATATGCGCCTGAGCGGTTAGGGTGAACCCGCAGGCTGCCCTAGCGTGAGAACAGGTGCCCCAGCTTCTCCTTTTTTACCTTCAAATAATCTTCCGCATGTGCACTGGCGGTAACTTCACAAGGAACGCGTTCCGCCACTCGGATTCCTGCTCTCTCCAAGGCCGCAACCTTGTCAGGATTGTTCGAAAGCAGTCGCACGGATTTTATATCCAGCGCCTTCAAAATCTCCGCTGGAAGCGCAAACTCCCGGTGATCTGCCTTGAAGCCGAGTTTCTCATTAGCCTCGACTGTGTCCAACCCCGCATCCTGCAGTTCGTAGGCCTGGAGCTTCGGCATCAACCCAATGCCGCGCCCCTCCTGCTGCTCGTAGATCAGAATGCCCGCGCCTTCCCCAGCAATCAGAGACAACGCCATTTCCAACTGCTGCCTGCAATCGCAACGCAGGGAACCAAACACATCCCCGGTCAAACACTGTGAATGTACGCGCACCAATGGCGGTGCTGACTGTATATCGCCCATCACCAGGGCAACGGCTTCTTCCGGCTTGCCGTCCGCGACTGGTTCAAGTCGAAATCCGTACAGGCGGAACTGACCCCAACGGGTAGGGAAGGCCGCCGACGCTAGTTGTTTTGCGAATGAGCTCACCATCCAATTATAGGAGATGGTGCGCGGCGGCTCGCCGGAGTCTGACCTGGAGACTCCAAATTACTTCCCCGATGCTGCGGCCCGGGTTGTCGGTTGTGGTTTTGTGAGAACGCCGGAATCGACGGTTTTCCCCACGCGGGAAACCGTCTGGAAGTAGAGCTCATCGCCCTGAATTTCCAGCAGCATAAAAGTCCGATCCCGGTCGAAGCTGGCTTCGATCGACGGGCTGCGCCGGAAATCGTGCCGCTCCAGTTTCCCCGAGTCACCCTGAATGAAGTAATAGATGCCATTCTGTGGCTTGAGGCGCTCATAGGCATGCTCATGCCCGGAGAAAACCGCATTCACGCCGTAGGACCGCAGAAGCGGGGTTAACTGGTTGCGCAGGTCAAGATCCGGTCCGTGCATTTTGCCGTCGTTGTAGAGCGGATGGTGAAAGTAGCAAATCTTCCAATGCGCACTGGACGATCGCAGGTTTTGCTCCAGCCAGGTCAACTGCCTGGCGTCCATGTAGGTGCTGTCGAGCGCGTAAAACTGGGTGTCGCCTCGCTTAAACGTGTAGTACCGCTCTCCATTCATGTTGAAGGGTTTGTAAAGGCGCTCGATATTAGGATCATCATGGTTTCCGAGAGAGGCAAAAAACTTGACTCCTGCATCCAGCAACGGTTTGTAGGGGACCTCGAATTTCCTTTTGAAATCCTCCGGACTGTGCCCACCGTAAATGTTGTCCCCCAGCATGATCACAAAATCGAACTTCACCGCCTGGCGAAAAGCCTCCAATTGTTGAGCGATTTCGTACTGCTCTCTGGTGCCCGTGCCGCTGTCGCCGATCACTGCAAGGCGTACGGATCCCGAATGCAGTGGTAGCTTGACCGCGACCTGGTCCTGCGCATGACCTGCTCCCACAAGTACTAGGCTCAAAAAGATGACGTTGAGGGTCCTGGTGAGCATCACTTCACCGACTCGGGCAGGGCATTCGGAACGTAGTCGACGATAACGTTGCCTTCGGTGTCGCGCAACACCAGCTCACGGTTCAGCACACGATACTCCAGGCCGTCCTGGAGTTCTGGCAAATTCAAAAGAAGAGTGGGGGGAGTCGATTGCAGCGGCTGATTAGGTGGATAACTCTGGTTGATTTGCAACTCGATGTTTACCGGCTCTGCATGCGCAAGGCTGGCACGGATCTCATTGCCATGCCTTCCTCGGAAGGATGCGGTGATCTGTTTGCGAAAATATTGGGCAATCTGAGGACGAAAGATCTCGCCTTGCTTTGCTCCCGCCCGGGCAACGCGTATCTTGTTTCCCATCTCGCGCTCTCGGGCAACAATCTCGCCCGGGTTGTCAGTCGGTTTGGGCGGAACGCCGGCATGCTGCTGGCGGAACTCAAGATACTGTTTGATCCCAGCTTCGAACTCGCTGACCACCGCTGCATCTGCAGTCCCTGCCGTCGCAGGTCTTTGGCCTTCCACAGCTCGGCAGACCAGGAGCAGAGCGGCGAGAACTGAAAGCATCCGGCCGCGTTGTGAGCACCATTGCATTAAGCGACCGTCTTTGCCCCTTCTGCCACTGCCTGCTGCGCGGCTTCTTTTACCACATCTTCCACAAGCTCGATCACCGTCTCCTGGATGTTCTTCTTGTCGAGATCAACATTCGCCTTCTTGCCGATGACCTTTGCCATCCGCTTTGCCACAGGCGCAAGGGGAATGCGTTTCACCACCTTGCGGGCAAGCTTCTTGATGGCCTTCTTGGGGGGCGCTTCGTCGTGCTTCTCTTGCCCTTTCTCGGGGGCAGAAGCAATCCAATCTTCCTCAAAAACCCGACACAGATCTCTTACGATCCGTGCATCGCGAAAAATCACGCCGATCTCGCGTCTTGCATCAAGCTCCAACTGCCGCAAACTCTGGCTCCCGATGAAGGCCTGGGAGCGATCACGAATCATGGTTCGAGTATGCAGCCGCATGCGCTTCAACTCGCATGACGGCAGGCGATTTCCGCTGACCGAACCCAGAACCCTAACCTCGACTCCTAGCTGCCTTCGCTCTTCGAGCAGACGCAACATCGGTTTGTCGCTGATGTTCGGATCGTAGATCAACAGTTCTTTCTCGGCGTCCTTGATAAAGCGCGCCAATTCGCGCCGTGCGTTTGCCGGGCTGACCACGAAATTGTGATGGCTGGGAGAATATTCCTGACGCTTGGTGTCGGTCTCAAACAGTCGCGCGGCTTCTGCCACCAACTTGGGATTACGCGTGACAATACCGAAGCTCCGGCTGCGATCGATATCGAGATGAGTGAAGTTGAAACCGAGGACATATAGCTCCTTGCGGTCCACGATCATCATCTTCCCGTGATAGCGCACCAGGTCTCCCGCAGTTCGGGCCACGGTTATGCCGCTCGCCAAGAAGCGCATCTCCAGCTTCCGCAACTTGTCTTCGCCTCCACGGTTGGTGAATGCGATGAGCGCATGCACGAAAAGCCCGCGCTCCGCCGCGTCAATCAAGGCACGCTCGATCTCGTCGCGATCCAGCCGGAAGATCAGGATCTCGACAGACTTCTTGGCCTTACGAATGCCTTTTACCAGCCGATCCACCCCTTCGCCGGGTTGGATGATGAGTTTCATCAACGTGCAATCCCCCCGCTGCTTAGATGCAGAGCTGCCCGTGTGCGTCTTTTCGCGAGCCTAGCGTGTTCCCTGTACCATCCCGGGTTGCCAACGCTTATCCCCCGACGCGCGGGAAGGTTGAATTCCTGTCCCATGCAACCCAATGCCAAAAACCCGCAACCTTGCTTTGACCTGCCCTGAGCAGCCCGGAGGCGCAATGCGACGAATTCGTCCGGTGCGGTTCGTAGTACTCATTTTGTTCGCTGGGGTACTTTCTGCGGAATCCCAAAACCGGACCGCGGTCGAGCCCATCTTGTGGTCCGATCCCGGTGATATCCATTCGAAGAACCTGTTTTGGGGGCCCGGCGGCGAAAAAAACCAGCCCAAGCTTCCCGTCGAATTCAAGCAAGAAGATCGGGGCGGCACCAGTCCGAAATTTGAGGTCCGAGACGCGGATGACAAAAAGTGGGGTGCCAAAATGGGCTTGGAACCGCGCCCGGAAACGGTTGCTTCCCGCCTGATGTGGGCGGTCGGGTATCTGGGAAACGAAACCTATTACTACCCAAAGCTGCCGGTGGAGAAGATGCCCGCTACTCTTAGCCGCGGCCAGCAATATCTCACCCCAAGGGGCGAGGTTTTGAACGTCCGTCTTCAGCGCCATCCCGAGCATTTGAAACGGGTCGGACAGTGGAATTGGCGCAAAAATCCGTTTTACGGCACGCGCGAGTTCAACGGCCTGCGAGTGATGATGGCTCTTATCGGGAATTGGGACCTGAAAGACGACAACAACGCTATCTTCGAGAACGAAAAAAATCCCGGTCCACGAATCTACGCCGTCAGCGACATCGGTACCTCCATGGGCACGCCCGGCAAGAGCTACACCGACTCGGTGTCGAAAGGAAACTTGGCGGTGTACAAGCGCACGAAGCTGATCGCCCACATTCACAAGGATCAGATCGACCTGAACTTCCCCAAGTGCCCTCCCTTTGTCGAGCTCTTCGAATTCGAATGGGGGTTTTATTTCCACCAGATCGGACTTCGCTGGATCGGAAAGCATATACCGCGAGACGATGCCAAATGGATCGGCTCTCTCCTCGGCCAACTCTCGCCCGACCAGATCCGCGACGCCTTCCGTGCCGCCGGCTACTCGGAGCTTGAAACCAGCGCCTACACCGACGCCGTGCTGTCTCGCATTCGTGAGTTGAATTCGCTCTGAGAATGAAAAGGAGAGCGGGGGTGTTCACACTCGCCTATTGTGGCTCCTCTTTGACGCTCTGGGCCATCCGGGCAAAAGCTAGGGTTTTCGGCCGTCACCCGGAACTCAGGATGCTTTCGTCAGCTCTTCTTCCTTGAACTGGATGTTGTGCAGCTCGGCGTACAGCCCCTTCAGATTCATCAGCTCGCCGTGTTTGCCCCGCTCGACGATCTCGCCATCCTTTACCACAAAGATGACATCGGCCCGTTGGATGGTCGACAGTCGGTGCGCAATCACTACCACGGTCCGATTTTCCATGAGCCGATCCAGGGCTTCGAACACCAACTTCTCCGAAGCGGAATCCAAGCCCGACGTGGGCTCGTCCAAAATCAGAATCGGTGTATTACGAATCACCGCGCGAGCGATGGCAATTCGCTGTCGCTGTCCGCCCGATAACGTCATCCCGCGCTCGCCTAAAAGCGTATCGTATCCTTCCGGCAATTTCTCGATAAACTCGGCCGCATTGGCCAACTCAGCCGCCCGAATGATTTCTTGCCGCGAACACCCCGGCTTTCCATACGCGATGTTTTCCCATACCGTCGTGTGAAACAGGATCGTCTCCTGCAGAACAAAACTCATCTGCCGACGCAGTGAGCGCTGGTGAAATTGTCGGATGTCCGTTCCATCGACCTTGATCACGCCCTGGTTCGGGTCATAGAACCTCGGAATCAAGCTGATGATGCTGGTCTTTCCCGCTCCCGTAGGTCCAACGATCGCCGCCACCTGACCGGCATTCATCTTCAAGCTCACATCTTTCAGAACTGGCGGTCCGTCGGCATACGAGAAGGAGACATTCGCAAACTCAACGTCTCCCTTGAATCGCGGTGCTACCCGTGCCCGCGGCAGGTCGCGAACCTCGATGTCGGTCTCGAGGATCTCCTGAATCCGCTCATAGCCGACCGCCGCCTTCGAGTAGGTATCGGTCATCTTCGAGATTTCCTGCATGGGTTTGTACATCTTGCCCAAATAGAGGATGAAAACGACCAGTCCGCCTGCCGAGAGAGCATTTCCCATGACTAGTCTTGCGCCGAACCAAAGCACCAGCGCGGTTCCCAAGGCAACGACGATGTCAACCAGCGGCGTCAGTTTCGCCTTCAGGCTGCGGGCTCGCAGCGAGATCTCGACCGCCTCCAGGCTCTCCTTTTCCAAGCGGTGTACTTCGAAGTCTTCGCGCGCAAAAGCCTTGACCACGCGAATGGAAGAAAGCACCTCCTCGACCACCGAGGTAATTTCGCCTTCTTTCTTGCGGACCTCCCGCGAAGCTTTTTTGATCTTGCGGGTGTAGATATAGACCATCACAAATAGGGCCGGGACAACCGACAGCGCCATGAGAGTGAACTTCCAGTTCAGCCAGAACATGATGGCAATCATGCCGACCAGCGTCATGGCGTTGATCAGCACGCCCAGTAAGCCGTTCATGATGAAGCTCTGAATGGAGTCGATGTCGGCGGTAACCCGGGTGATCAGATCGCCCGTGCGCTTTTGATCGTGAAATGCCAACGATAGGCGCTGGATATGCGCATAGATTGCCAACCGCAGGTCGTAGCTCACCCACTGAGCAACACTGGTGGTCAGGTACTTCTCGCCGAAGGTGCACACGGCGTCGAGCACGGCAATCCCCAGCACTGCGGCGCAGGCAAATTCCAGGATGGCGATCTTATCCGTCCCGACCATCCGATGAATCAGGCGCATGGCCTGGGCGTGACTCTGGTGCGAACGCAGGACTTCGTCTAAGACAATCTTAAGCGGCCACGGCTGTAGCAGGTTGGCAGCGCTTTCCCCGACAATTGCAACAAATCCAAGCGTCAACGTCGCCCAATAGGGCTTCAGCAACGCGTTGATGGTCAGGCGCTTGAAGGTTCGGTGTTTGGAGGGGGGGACTCTGAGCGTCGCCATTTGCCAGTTAGGCATGGATGGCAGAGCCGCTGACCCGAGTTGCCAGCACCTTGATTCCAGGGCTCCAGAAACCCAAAGGGAAGGAAACAATCGGCATAGGGGGGAGCGGTCGCCCGCTCGCCCCTGCCACACCACCGTACGTGCGGGTCCGCATACGGCGGTTCGGATGAGTTAAGCTGCCGCAAACAAGCGTGGGAGTCCGAGCGAGTCGAAGTAAGCGTTGGGAAACGTCGTACTCAGGGCAG
>DATJEL010000088.1:0-2207 GCA_035496675.1 Terriglobales bacterium | reverse complement strand
CCTTCCTCATCGCCCGCACCTTCTCCATCACTCGAGCAGCGCGTTTCCGATCTGGAAGCTTACATGAATAATTCGGCGCGTGGCGCGGATGCGGCCAACGCCACGACGCTCTCGAACATCTCCGGACCAGGTCCCGGCCACAACGCCTGGCTCATGACTTCAGCACTTCTCGTTTTATTCATGACCCTGCCCGGTCTCGCTCTTTTTTACGGTGGCCTCGTTCGCCAGAAGAATGTCCTCTCAATTCTGGCACAGTGCCTTGGTGTCGCGGGCCTGGTCTCGATACTGTGGTGGGCGATCGGTTACTCGCTCGTTTTTGCCCACGGCTGTGCCTTCTTCGGAGGAACGCAATTCGCATTTCTGCGTGGTGTCACCGCCGTCCCCAATACCGACTACTCCTACTGGGTTTCGCACAACGTCTTTGCCATGTATCAGCTCATGTTCGCCATTATTACTCCGGCGCTCATCATCGGATCGGTGGCGGAGCGCATGAAATTTTCCGCGGTCATGGTCATCGTTGGGCTGTGGATGTTTTTAGTCTATTTCCCGTTAGCCCATATGGTCTGGGGCATTGATGGCCTGATGAATGGAGTCTGGAATCCCAATGCCAGGATTCGTGCGATCGATTTCGCCGGCGGCACCGTTGTTCACATGTCGAGCGGATGGTCAGCCTTGCTCCTCTGCCTTTTTCTCGGTCCCCGGCTCGGTTTCCGCAAAGAGATCATGGCGCCGCACTCGATGGTCCTTTGCATGGTCGGAACTGGAATGCTTTGGGTCGGTTGGTACGGGTTTAATGCCGGCAGCGCTCTCGGCGCCGATGGAATTGCGGCCAACGCGTTCATGAGCACGACCTTGGCGACGGCAGTTGCATCTTCCAGCTGGGCTGGGCTGGAATGGTTGCTGCGCGGCAAACCGAGCGTGCTCGGTTTTTGTTCGGGCGCGGTCGGCGGGCTTGTTGTCATCACCCCGGCGTGTGGATTCGTCGATGCCAACGGGGCCGTTATCAGCGGCGTGCTGGCCGGGGCAGTTCCGTTTTTTGCCTGCACGAAATTGAAGTCGTGGTTCCACTACGACGATGCCCTCGATACTTTTGGAGTACACGCAGTTGGCGGGACCCTGGGCGCATTTCTCACCGGACTACTGGCAACTGAGACGGTAAATCCAAATCTTTCCGCCATCCCAGCCCAGCAAAACGGGCTCGCACAAATTGTCGGGCACTTGCTTTGGCTGGAGCAACTGAAAGCGATTGGAATTACCATCGCGCTGGCGTTGATCGGGACGTGGTTGATTGCGTTGATTGTGCGCGCGACGATCGGATTGCGGATCACCCCGGAAATCGAGCGTCAGGGACTCGATATCAACCTCCACGGCGAAGAGGGTTATATTGTTTCAGGGTAACTTCGATTAGGAGCAAGAGTACGAGCACGACAAGACAACTGGTCATCCCGAACGCAGTCGAGGGATCCCGCGACTATGCTCGGGATGACGGCAGCGTTCGCTTCAAATTGTGCGAGAGACTCGTATGAAAATTGAAATTTTCTCTTTGGCGCTGCAGGCTTTTCCGGGTTGCTGGGGTGGCCTTTGATCCCGAATTCCAATGCTCGAACGATGGTTCAGCGAATTGAAGCGATTCGGCCCTCGACTTCGGTGGGACAGGTGCGCCTTCGTCCTGCGCAAATCATCGCGAGGGCCAGCTCTAAGCGAAGTAACACGGAGCCGAATGGGTGAGTGGCCGGCTTCATGTCGTGCGGAGGTCGCGTCTCGTTCTGCAGTTCCAAGTGTGAGGCCTGACTTTTGACCTCAATGATAGAGCCTGAGCAGGGAGTCTTCATTCAGGAGGGGATGTAGGTCCTTCTGTTATACCAACTACAGGCAATCTTTGACAACCTAAATTCGACAAAAAGAAGCCGAAAACAGAATTGACTGGCCGGGGGCCCCGCTGTGCATCGCCCGTTCTTTTGCTTCGTGCAACTAAGTCGTTCGGATGGAATGAGTTAACTCGAAACGGCAGCTCATTCTTACGGTCACCGGCGTGTCCAAATTGCTTCATCCATCGAGTATCGGACTCTCGACTTGGAGTTTCCACGCAGGCAGCACGGTGGTGCTCGGGGCGGGACTTGAACCCGCATGCCTTTCGGCATACGCCCCTCAAACGTACGTGTCTGCCATTCCACCACCCGAGCGGTTTTGGAAGCTAGAAGATGGTA
>DATJEL010000087.1:0-2502 GCA_035496675.1 Terriglobales bacterium | reverse complement strand
TGGAAGAGCCGCAACCAGGGAGTGACCCATTGAAGCTATTAAAACTGATCCTTCGGCAAACCTGCACGCACCGGTTCTCGTGGCCGCGCATTGACAACAATGGGCATCACTACCAGGTATGCCTGGGATGTGGCGTCGCCTACGAATACGACTGGAATGGAATGAAACGCACGAATCGGGTACACAGCGAGCACGTACCCGGCAGTGATCTGCAGTACGTTTCGCATTAATCAGCTTCTGGTTTGGTTATGAGCCCATTCTCGCCAATGTATCGCGCCGTCCGTGCCCCCAGGGTAAGCCTGCGCGAAAGCGTTCCCATTACGATCCAACTGGAAAACAAACGCCTGCACGCCGGCAAGCTGTACCGTTTGTCAACTACGGGTGGGCTGCTGGAATTGACGCCCTACATCGACGAACGCACGAAGGTGCTGTTGAGCTTTCAAGTCGGGGCTGGTTTGTTGCAAGGCAAAGCCGAAATGCTGTTTCCCCTACGCGGCGGCATGGGTTATTTTCAACCATTTCGGTTCATCGGCTTCGCGCCCGGCGCGCGCCACAAGCTTGAGGCGCAGATCTCGGTTCTACTCCGAGAGGCGGTGGGGCCAAACCATTCTTTGGCACTGAGTGGCCCGCCCAATCTCCTGGAGTCGCTCTAGCTTTCCGCACGAACAAGAGACCGGCCATGGCAAAAGGCGTTGTGTTCCGGTTGCTAATGCGGGGATGCCGGCGAACCGGAGGCAGGCTGCCGCTTGATCCTTCCTAGTGACTTTGGCAGTCTATCTCGCGTAAAGGTTTACGCGCTTGGGGTCGTACTTGAAGTCAACAAGCCCATCACGGTAGTCCAACTCAATCTCAAGCTGCCTCAACATCGCAAACCCCAGAAAGCCGGATACCTCCGTCCCGGTACGGCGGCTGATGGCGGAGAGGTCCAGCGTGATGATGTCTAAGTTCGACTGCTGAAAGCGAGCGAAGCGCAAGGTCGCCTTTTCCGACCTGTACACCTTATTTACCGCGCCGTTCACACCATGAACTCGCACACGATCGTCGGAATCAACCTTGCTGACCTGCCGCCCAGCACGCACAGAAAGGATATTGGTGAAGGCTCCAGTGTCGAGTCCAAACAGCATAGCCTTGGAGTCGTTCACACTCGTGGGAACCAAGATAGTGTGACCAAAGCGGAAGACTTTGGTCCAGTCCGCCATCTCAGGAGCAAGGTAACGATCTCTGGGCAAGCGTCGTGCTGGTTTCGACGTGGGCATTGGGGAATTTTTCACCGTCGAAGTCCCGTCTTTCTCGCTGTCTTCCCGCTGCTCCGTGTTCGCTTGCTCCTCCCCTTCGCTGTTCAGCGATGTTGGAGGCACCGTGTCTTCCGGACGCTTCGGCAACGGAGATAGTTTGAGCCGCATTCCCGGAAGGTCAATGTCAATGAGATATCTCCCGAAAACATCGGCTCCGATCAACCCGTCTTCATCGGCGACCGAGCCCTTATCACTGACCGAGACAACACAATCCTGGAACTCTAGCTCGCCGATTCGGATGTGATCCGCGACTGCCGTGTAACCGCTCTGCAAGCCTTTATCTCCTACACCTCCGTAGTGCACCGCAGAAATCGGAGTCAGTCCCGCTTTCTCAGCGAGCTTACGGTTTACCATGATGCCCCCTGCCCCGGTGTCGAGGAGGAGATGCGCATTACGATCATTGAGTCGAACGGACAAACCGATTCCTCGCACCCGATGTATATCCTGTGCATACATCGTCTCTAATTTTGTCTCGGTCTGCTCCACCTTGCTGATCAGCCTGCACGCATGGACCGGCTTGTCCACCGTCGCTTTCAGAAATCCCAAATACTCCGTCATCCACTTTGTTTCTTCTTCATCATCCGGATGGGGACCGCCGAGGTAGGCCTCTATAGCTGCCAGTTTTTCTTTTCGGGGAAGCATTCTCAGCCACGCCCTCTGCACCTCGATATCGTCAGGGGCGATTTCATGGGCGCTCTGTAACTGGTCATAGGCTCGACGGTACAGAGAGTAGGAACCATACAATCGCGCCAGCCCGAGATAAGCATGCACCTCCTGTGGGTCAAGCTTCTTTGCCGTCAGGTAGGACACTTCCGCATCCGGCATTTCACCACGACGAAACTGGACATCCCCTTTTGCTGCCAGCAATGCCGCAGCATTTGCCGGCGGGGCCAACGCTGCGTTCACCGCGTCCATCGCTTCATCAAGCTTCTGTTGCCGCAACATTGCCCGCACAAGTCCGACTTGGGCAGCCACTAGCTTCGTATCGGTTTTGAGGATCGCCTGATATCTGGTCTCGGCTTCCGCGAACTTGCCCGCGCGATAGAGCTGGTCGGCAGCCCCAAGCTCCGCATTGATAGCTGGCGGCTTCGTGTCGTCCCCAGTTGCTACGGTTAGCACTCCCCGCAGAAGAAGAAGAGTCACAACGGCCGCGCGTAAAAAGCAGGACATGGATGATGCACTCCGGGTTAAGCGAAGCAGAGTAGCA
>DATJEL010000086.1:0-76761 GCA_035496675.1 Terriglobales bacterium | reverse complement strand
CGAGGTTTGCCGCGATTTCCACGTTGATCGGGGTTATTTGAGGGTGCTGTTGCACCGCGCCAAGCAGACGTTTAAGTCCCAATTTAGCAAGGCGGTGGAGACGGGCACGCCTGCCAGTGGCGGGCCTGGATGAAACGATTTGGGCTGTCGCCTCACTAATCAGGTTGAGGCATTGGGGGCTATGAACCACGAAGAGGCAATCCGCATCATGGGGACTGAGCAGTATCTGCTGAATGATCTTTCCCCTGAACTGCGCGAACAATTCGAGGAGCACTTTTTTGAGTGTCCGGTGTGCGCCGCCGATGTGCGCGCAGGCTCTTTGTTCCTGGACCAAACAAAAGCGGTGTTTGCTGCCGAAGTGGTGCCTCCGAGCCGCGTGGCCCCTGTGGTCGCGTCCGAAAGGCCCGGTTGGTGGGCCTGGCTCCGCCCAGCGTTTGCGGCTCCAACCTTGGCGCTATTGCTTGCCATCATTGCTTATCAGAATTGGCCCTCGCATCAAAGCCCTCAGCTCCTGCAGGCTGCGTACATCACGATCGGAGCCCGCGGTGGGAACGTCCCTTCGATTTCGGCGACTAAAGATCAAGGATTCCTATTACATCTTACTGTCCCCCCCGAACAGAGTTACTCGTTCTATTTTGCCGACATCTACGGACCCGAGGGCAAGATTCGCTCCTCGATGGAACTGCCTGTTTCTGCCGGGAATGACACTTACTTTGTACAGGTGCCTGGCGGCAGCTACAATGACGGAGTTTATTCAGTCGCAATCCGCGCCGTCGGCCCAAACGGTGACAGCACTGAACTTGGCCGTGGCAGCTTCGAACTGCACATCTCAAGATAGCTAGAAAGGAACAACCAAATGGATGCCCCCCAACCACGTGTGCACCACTTTCATGCCGAGGCGCATGTCTTAGAAGCGCAGTTGCAGCATCCTCTCACCGGCGACATCAAACCCCAGAACCACGTCAAACTGCTTGCGGAGGGTGGGTACATCCTGGAGCACACGAAGGACTACCGTGCCGATAACGTCGTTACCTTCAAGTCAGCGCACACGCATGTGGCCGGGCACAAGAGTCCCAAGGAAGGGCACGGATGGATCACGCTGGCCACTTCGGTCATCGAGCAATTGAACGTGCTGGAAGTCGTAACGGCTGATCGCGTCGTAGCGCAGACCTCGACCGAGCACCCGTCCGCAGGCCACGTGCCGACCGTGACGTTTCTTGGGACACGGTTTGAGAACCTAAGAATTGCAGGCATTCCAGTCAACGTGAAGTTGAAGTTTCCATTGACCACAATTAAGCCATCCGACCCCGATGCTGCCTACCTAGGGGACGCGAGCTTCCTTAAAGAGATCGGGTGTTCGCAGTCATTTCCGGGTGTGCAGGCGCAGTTTAAGGCCTATCTCGACAACCGCAACAACCCGAAACCGAAGGATCGTGCCAACGGAACGTTGGCGTATGAAGTTTCTCTAGAAGATAGAAAAAGCCAGGGCGATGTGAAGATCCAGGGCAACGTGATCACCGTCCCCGAATTCGGCAAGATCTTTCTCGCGGAGCTGTCGGTTGAATGTGATACTTTCCACCTGACGATGATCCGCCTCGATTTAGGATGCATAGCCGGCGGAAAGATGAGCTTCTCGGTCAGTATCACCAACGGGAGCACTTTTCCGTAATCTGCAGGTTTTTCTCGACCGGTTTGTCCAAGGCCGCGCGCGCATTCTCATGTACGCGAGAGTAGTGTTGTAGGTCCATTTTCGGATAGAGACCGGGTCCTTGATCTCGCGAGCGATAGTTAACGCGTGCTGGTAATAGGAGATGGCTGTGACGAAATCATCCCTATAGAGATACACGTTGCCTATGTTTGCCAATACAACCTGGTAATTGGCTGGTGTGCCAGCGTCAAGTTGAACTACTTCCGCCTTCCTCAATAAGTCCAGGGATGTTTGGTCATTTCCGAGGCCCAGTTCGCACACAGCCATCTCTTCCCACACGGCAGCAGTGAGAAGTCGCGCGCCAGCACCTTCAAAGATCCCCAGCGCTTTCCGAAGCCACGGCATAGCATCCTCGTAATGCGTTTGAATCATGAGGTTCTTACCGATGCCCCAAAAGGCATTTCCCCGGAAGTACCATCCCCGAATTTGCTGCGAGAGGTCTAAAATTACTCGGAAATTCGTTCTGATTCCGCATAGCTTTGTTGCAGGAAATAAATCATGGCCTGGCACTGATGGACCTCGGCTAGTGCCCCAAGGATGTTCGCGTTGCGGGCTAGCTGCTCGGCTTCCTGCAGAAGTGAGTGAGATGCCGTATAACGACCGAGCAGGCCGGCATAGTAGCCCCGAAGCTTTCTGATACCGATCCATGACTCAGAATCTCTGGGAGGAGGCGGATCGACCAGCTCCAGGTACTCCAGTTCTTGCAGGGCCTCTTCTGTTTGCCCTCGCAATCGCTGAATCTCCAAAAGCACAATGCGATACGGCAAGAAGTTTGTAGCCTTCGCCAGTGCCTCATAGGCTATTCGGAACGCACCGTCAAGGTCGCCAAGACGAAGCAGATCGCGAGGTGCTTCTTTCGGTTCACGGTGCATGGAAAATGTTCGAGATAACCTATTATAAGAAAAACGAGGCCTAAACCGCAGTCGGTAATCCCTCGTGCATAAAGACTTAAAGAGAGAACCCGCTTACGGTTGAGTGCCTCCATCAGCAATCCAAGGGCTCGCAGCGCTTATTGGGTGAAGAATATCCTTCTCCTGAGCCACTGGAACGTGCGCAGTGTTTTGTTCCTTGACTTCCACCTTGGCGGCGCTGTTATGTGTCAGCAATGCGGCAGCCGGAACTAACGCGTGTAACATGTGTGTTCCTCCTTGGTGCTGGTTTTATATTCGCGAGTTGGAAATGTCAATGCCGAGTTCCAAGTCCAATACATTTGAAGAGGCGGGTAAAAGAGTATCTGCCTGCACATATAAACTGATTACCTTCATGAACCTTAATGTACTCATCTCTTTGAGAGAGCAGGTGTTACGGACGTGCCATAACCCGTGGGTTCTGGTTGCAGTGAACCGCAACCGGCACCGTCTCGAATCCCTGACCGGTGCCCGCTTCATCTTGCTAGCCCTCACCTTGCTCCCTCTGGCCGATTGTCGCACACCAAATCCCCAACAAGGATTTGCACACGCACGTCAAACCTTCATCCATGGCGATCTCCTAGCCAGCCAGGAAGAGGCCGAGCACGGCTACGAAGAATTCGTGAAATCACATCCGGAATGGGCACTCAAGTTTAGAGTTCTAAAGGCAGAAATTCTTGTCGTGCGTGGCATGAGTTCGCAAGCGTTGGAACTCCTTGCTGAAGTTCCGGCTTCCTCTGATCAATCCTCCGCCATCTCAGTTTTCACTCTTCGGGCTGTGTCTTACGCAAGACTGCATCAGTTCAGCGACTCCGACCGGGAGTTGCAGGACGCCGAGAGACTGTGCGCCGCCATCTCAAGTGAAGCTTGCGGAGAGGTCTTGCGAGGACGCGGAGTCCTTTCAACAGAGGAAGGAAGATATCAAGAAGCTCGGAATTACTTCAACGAGACTCTGGCTTTTGCACGGGTACGAGGCGATCATTTCCTGGAAGCAACCGCTTTCTTGAGCCTAAGTGCCGCGTCACTCCATCAGAATCATCTTGATGATGCAATCGAGCGTGCAGAAGCAGCACGCCGTCTTTCGATTCCATTGGAAGCGAACGAGCTCTCTCAGATCGCGGTAGGCAATCTCGGGTGGGCATACTATAAATTGGGCGATTCAGAAAAAGCTCTAGAATCGTTTCTCGCGGCCAAGGCTATAGCCGAACGAGCGGGTGATGTTCTGAGGCAGGCAATCTGGCTAACGGACATCGCATCGATCTATCTAGATCGATCGGACTATCCAGATGCGGAACAGTCGTTCAAGAGAGCCTTAAACCTGGCACGCGAAATTGATGCGAAGGAATATATTCGTAATGCGCTCATCCCCTTAGCGCTGGTCTATGCGCGTGAGGGCAAATTTAATCTCGCCAACAGCTCTGCCGATGAGGCAATCAAGGCGGCGCGCGAGGACAAGAATCGTCTCGACGAGCTCTATCCCCTGTTAGTGAAGGGGCAGGTTGCGGCGCAGTTACATGACAACGTCAAGGCGGAAGCAATCTTCCGCGAAGTAGCCAATGATGCCGAGAGCGACGCGTCTCTGAAATGGGAGGCTCAGCACTCACTCGCGCGTCTTGAAGAAAATCAAGCCCAGCGCGTAGCGGCAGCTAGCAATTACCAGGCGGCATTGTGCACCTTCGAGACAGCGCGGTCGTCCGTGCATGGTGAGGAATCGAAGCTGCCGTTTTTTACCAACGCGGCCCGAATCTACGATGACTACATTTCGTTCTTGATTACGTCGGGGCAGGCCAGGCGCGCCCTCGAGGTCGCAGATTTTAGCCGCGGCCGGACCTTGGCCGAAGGACTTGGTTACTTAAAGAATGATCGGCCATGCTCGACGCCGCCGTTGACGCCCGAACGAGTTGCAGCCAACGCGAATGCAACCATTCTTTACTACTCGCTTGGACAACATCAGTCATACCTGTGGGCGATCACGAGGGACCGCATTCGGAATTTTGTGCTCCCTCCAGCCGGTGAGATTGAGTCCAGCATTCGACGTTATCGCGAAGTGCTGATGAATGGCGAAGACGTTCTAGGTAGCTCCAGCAAAGATGGCTTGCAGCTTTACCAAACACTGATCGCTCCGGCCGCTGCAAATCTGCCGAAAAACGTACGCGTAGTCGTCGTTCCAGATGGCAGTCTGACGGCTCTGAATTTTGAGACCCTCCTAGCCCCCGGCAAACCGGGCCCACATTACTGGATCGAAGATGCGGTCATCTCAAATGCGCAATCTCTCAGGCTGCTTCTCGCCGAAAAGGGAACCGCCGCATCTGGGGCAGGGAAGATGCTGCTGGTTGGAGACGCGGTTCCCCATCCTCCCGAGTTCCCGGCTCTAGTCAATGCAAGGCTAGAAATCCAAAATATCGAGAAGCATTTCTCAACTGCTGAGCTGACAACCTACACACAATCTTCAGCCACCGCCGCATCTTTTCTCAGCGGCAAACCTGAGCAGTACTCCTATATACACTTCGTCGCGCATGCGGTCGCAAGCAGCCAAGTTCCGCTGGACTCGGCCGTGATTCTCTCGCCGCGCCCGGATAACGGCTCCTTCAAGCTCTACGCCCGCGAAATCATAGAGCATCGCCTTCGCGCGCGTCTGGTGACGGTCTCGGCCTGCTATGGCGCGGGCACCAGGGCCTATAACGGAGAAGGACTGATTGGGCTCTCGTGGGCGTTCTTGCGAGCAGGTGCGAAAAATACAATTGGTGCACTGTGGGAGGTGAACGACGCCTCCACTCCCCACCTGATGGACACTTTCTACGCAGAGCTAAAAGAAGGACGCCCTCCGGAAATATCTCTTCGCGACGCGAAGCTGTCTCTGATGCGATCGAACAAGGTGTTCAGCAAGCCTTTCTACTGGGCGCCATTTCAGCTTTACGGCACTTCCTGACGACAACCATCCCAGGGTGGCCCTGCACGTCTGTCCTGTCGTTTGTCGCGCCAAACACGTTTTTGAAGATTCCGGGCCAGATCAAGTTTGCTGATTAACGTAATAGGCGATAGTGGTTTCAATCCTCGCAATTATGGTCTGCAGCCGACCAGCCCCTTCCACAATGCAGCTTCTGACGGCAGGAAATTGGCGCGGATATTCCAACTCACCTCACCCTTTTTTGCGCCCACTTCCACGCTGTTGCAATGATGTTCTCCAGCGAACGCTGAGCCTTCCATTTGAGGGTGCGTTCGGCAACAGAGGGATCGGCGACCAACTCCGCAGGATCGCCCGGACGCCTCGCACCAATTTGCGTTGGAACCGTATGTCCAGTGATATGCTCGACGGCTTCGACAACCTGTTTCACAGAGTAGCCCTGCCCAGTGCCGAGGTTCATGGCCACTGAGTTTGACTTGCTCAGATATTCCAGGCCCAACACGTGCGCTTCGGCCAAATCGTTCACATGGATGTAGTCGCGGATGCAAGTTCCATCCGAGGTCGGGTAATCATCGCCGTAAATGGTGAGTGCGGCGCGCTTGCCCTGAATCGCCTGGAAGATGATCGGAATCAAGTGGCTCTCGGGATCGTGCATCTCGCCAATGTCACCGCCGTCGTCGGCACCGGCGGCATTGAAATACCGGAAGCTGACGTACTTCAGGCCGTAAGCCGTGCTGTAGGCTTCGAGCGCATTTTCGAATGCTAGCTTGGTTGCGCCGTAGGGATTTACCGGCTGCTTGGGCGATGCTTCGGTGATCGGTATCTGGGCAGGGTTGCCGTAAACGGCTGCCGTTGAAGAGAAGATGAATTTACGAATGCGAGAGTCCAAGACACAATCGAGAAGAGAGATCGCCGAAGTGACGTTGTTGTGATAGTACTTTTTGGGATTTTCTACCGATTCGCCCACCGAGGCATGCGCGGCAAAGAACATCACCGCCTCCGAACGCCGAAGCAGGGCATTGATCTTTGCTCTGTCGGCAAAGTCTCCAACGACCAACTCAAAGCCCTCCGCCAGTTCTTTGTAGCCGGTCGAGAGGTTGTCGTAGATGATGACGTCGTATCCACGTTTGCGCAAAACGTGGGCAGTGTGACTGCCGATGTATCCAGCTCCCCCAACAACGAGAACGGCCAAGAGTCCTCCTTAGGTGATGGTTCATGATAAAGGAGAACAAGAAAAATCCCCACTTCCGAGCCTCTCAGGAAGTGGGGAGATCCGCCTTCGGGTCCTTAGAACTTATAGATCACATCGAATTGGTAGCGCTGCAGAACGTCCTCCGGTGGTTTGGAGCTTCCTAGGTTCAGCGGACGGCCCAAGAAACCGGTGAATGCGAGCTGAATATTCGGAAGCGCCTGATAGAAAACTTCGGCACGATGCTGGCTCGTATTGCTTCCTTGACGGATGTCGCTCGCGTTGAATGCGGACATCACTGCTTCGCGCTCAATGAACATTCGCGTGTAAGCGAACTGCCAGTCTCCCTTATCCTGAGCACGTCCGAAGCGTGCTTCCGCCCAATAGGCACGACGTTGGTTGGCGACGCAAGGCGTGCTGAAGGCCTGGGAATAGGTAGCGGTGCTAGTACTCGCCGGGGCTGCCCGTAGGTTTCCTAGGTTGGCGCAGGCTTCGGTGTTTTGCACGTAATCACCGATCAACGTGATCGGCCAGCGCTGGTAAGGCGTGTGGACGTCGAAGCGGGCGAGCGAGTCGAACAACCCAAACTTTGAAGCGAATTGCGTATCCGTGATGGTTTTTACGCCGGTTGAGATAGGCGTGCCGCTCACGGTGACAATTCCGGTCTGTGTGGTGGTGAGCACAGAGTTCTGAAATCCGTTTGCACTGAGCGGAAGGGCACCACTCAGCGGCGTGGTCGGGTTCTTCAGATTTGCCTTTGCGATGGCAAATGCGATCGGGTCAGCATTGTGATAGTTATAGAACCCGCTGAAGGCGCCGAACGTGAGCCAGGATGCGAACTGCCACGTGGTTTGCAGCTGACCGCCGTAGACCGCGCTTTGAACAATGCTCTTGTTATTGACGCTCGTGCCCGCGACCTCGGCAAAGGGTAGCTCAAATCCGACGAGCGCGATGCGCTTAAGCACCGGGCTCTTCAAGTCAAAGGCCAGAGTTTGCGCCAGGCCTTCCGGATTCAAGTCCTTGTCCCACGTCAATTCGGTGTTGTACCAGGGGTAGGCAAACTTGCCGCCTGTAAGGGTAAGGGGCTTGAATTGATGCGGATTGTAGTTGATGAATGCCTTGTCGATCGCAATGGCTTTGCGAGTATAGAACTGATTGACCGTTTCATTGGTGGAGATCGGATCGTTGATGTCTCCCGAAGCCAGCGTCAGTCCGCCGCTGATGTCATCATTGAGTTTGGTATTTGCGTTGATACGCAGACGGAACCGCATTCGGTTTCGCACCTGGGACTGATCGGCTGGTCCGCCAAAGAACGGCTCGTCTCGCAGCCGGAGGTCGCCGCTAAAGTTGAAGGGCCCAATCTTTTTCAGGCCGGCTTCCACGCTCTGGAGCTTTTTGGAGTTCGCTTGCGCCTGCCCGGTGAACGCGCTCTTCGTCTCGGCGGTGACCGAGGACGCCTGAGTAGCTTCGCGCACCGCCTGTTCGGCAGATTGCTGCGCCTGGGCAGCGGCGGCTTGCGCCTGCTCAACATCGGTTTGCAACTTCTGCGAATTGGCATTCGCCTGGTGGACAGAATCGAGGACCTGGCGCAACTGCCCTTGCAATTCCTGAAGCTGCTGGTCTTGTTTCTCGATCTGGGTTTGCTGGGCCTGCACCAGTTCTCGCAAAGCCTGAATATCTTGTTGCGAGGCAGGTGTTTCGCCGTGCTTCTTTTTTTCCGCTCGAGTGTTGCTTTGTCCCGACGCTGCAAGCGCAACCGACAGTACAACAATCCCCACACGCCAGAACCTGATCATTGCTCCTCTTCTCCTTAAAGCGATTTCATTAAAGCGGATTCTGCTTGAGTTATCTGCAACTAAGTCGACTGACAAACTAGACATTAGGAGTGCAGCTCCACTGACATCGCGCTCTCATCTGATGTCTCCTTTTTTGGGAGATCGATCTATTTCGCTCGCGCCATTTCCTTGCGGGCGGGAAATACTTTTACATCTTTCGGAATAATGAAAACTTGCTCATTCTTCATCAGTTGAAGGCTGCGAAAGCGCTCCTGCGGCAGTTCAACCCGCACCGGATCCCCCCACTCGGCGATGGCTTCGACCTTTACCAGCGGCCCCGCAGCGTTGATGTGCTTGATACGTGCGCGGAAGTGGCTGCCGCCGCTTGGCAGGCGGGCGATGTCGAGAAGATGCGGGCGAACGTACACTACATGCCCGGTCGCTGCCTCGTGGATGTAGGTCATATCTTCTTCCACGCGGCCGTGGAAAAGGTTCACATTGCCGAGAAAATTGTAAACGAAGGGCGAGGCGGGATGGTTGTAAACCTCGTCAGGCGACCCAACCTGCTCAATCCTGCCTTCGTTCATCACCACAACCCGATCCGCAACTTCCAGAGCCTCCTCCTGGTCGTGCGTGACGAACACGCTGGTGATGTGAATTTCGTCATGCAATTGGCGCAACCAGCGGCGTAGCTCGAGCCGAACCTTCGCGTCCAGGGCGCCGAAAGGCTCATCGAGCAGAAGCACGCTCGGTTCAACTGCCAAGGCGCGCGCCAGGGCCACACGCTGCCTCTGGCCTCCCGACAGTTGTGAAGGAAAGCGGTCTGCCAGGTTTTCCAGTTGAATGAGCTTGAGGAGTTCCTGGACTTTGGCTCGGATCTGCGCACGCTGTGGGCGGAACTCACGTGGTCTCACGCGCAGTCCGAACGCAATGTTCTCAAAGACCGTCATGTGGCGGAACAGGGCATAGTGCTGGAAGACGAAGCCGACCCGGCGCTCGCGCGCGGTGCGATCGCTGATGTCGTTACCGTCGAAGCGCACTGTGCCGGAATCGGGGAACTCAAGTCCCGCGATGATGCGAAGCAAGGTGGTCTTTCCCGATCCCGAAGGGCCCAGAAGCGCAACCAGTTCGCCTCTTGGGATTTGCAAGTCAACGTTGTTCAGGGCCGTGAAGTGTCCGAACTTTTTCGTGATGTTGATGGCTTCAATACTCATAAAGCCTCTCCGCTCCTGGGTTCCAATTCTGCCGCCTGCTGTCGTGCTTTCCACTCGACGACGGTCTTTGCCAGCAGGGTGGCAAGCGCCAGAAGAGCGAGCAGGGATGCAACCGCAAAGGCGGGCGCAAACTGATACTCGTTGTAAAGAATCTCAATGTGCAGCGGCATGGTGTTGGTGCGCCCGCGAATGTGGCCTGAAACCACCGACACCGCTCCAAACTCGCCCATGGCGCGTGCATTGCACAGGATCACGCCATACAAGAGGCCCCATTTGATGTTGGGAAGGGTCACGCGCCAGAAGGTCTGGAAACCGCTCGCCCCCAGGGTTATTGCCGCTTCTTCTTCTTCGGTGCCTTGCGCCTCTACTAGCGGGATGAGTTCGCGGGCGACGAACGGGAAGGTAACGAATATGGTCGCAAGCACGATGCCCGGAACGGCAAAGATGACCTTGATGTCGTGCGCCGCCAGCCAGGGACCCAGGAGGCCTTGCAGCCCGAATATCAGAACGTAGACTAACCCCGAGACCACCGGCGAAACCGAGAAGGGAAGATCAATCAGCGTGACCAGTAGGCTCTTGCCGGTGAACTCAAATTTCCCGATGGCCCAGGCGGCTGCGACTCCGAAAACCATGTTCAAGGGAACCGCAATTCCTGCCGCAATCAGCGTGAGCTTGATTGCGGCCATTGCGTCTGGCTCGCGAAGAGCCGCCAGATACACCGCAAAGCCTTTCTCGAGCGCCGAAGAAAATACGACGGCCAGAGGCAGAAACAAAAACACTCCCAGGAAAGTGACCGCGACGGCGATCAGTGTCCACCGCACCCACCCGCGTTCCGTGGTTGCATGAGTGGCATGGGCGGCTGCCGGCAGTCCGGGATTTGGGAATGTGATCGAGGCCATTAGCTTGGCGCTCCCGCTTCCACGATTTCGGGAAGCTCGCCGCCATGTGCGCGCTTTAAGCGTCCACCGCTCCATGCCTGCAAGAGATTAATCGCCAGTAGAAGAACGAAGGATGAAATGAGCATGACGACTGCAATGGCGGTTGCGCCAGCGTAGTCATACTGTTCGAGCTTGGTAATGATCAGCAGGGGGGTGATCTCCGTCTTCAACGGCATGTTTCCAGAGATGAAAACGACTGATCCGTACTCGCCTACGGCGCGAGCAAACGCCATGCTAAACCCCGTAGCCGCGGCGGGCATGACCGCCGGAAGCAAGATCTTGGTGATTGTCTGCCAGCGGTTCGCACCCAGGCTCGCCGCTGCCTCTTCCATTTCCTTGTCGAGGTCTTCGAGGACCGGCTGTACTGTGCGCACCACGAACGGCAGGCCAGTGAACGTGAGGGCAATCACCACTCCTAGCCGCGAATAGGCGGAGGCAATCCCGAGCGGAGCGAGGGCGTGTCCTATCCAGCCGTTCGGAGCGTAAATCGTCGTGAGGGCGATGCCGGCGACGGCGGTCGGGAGAGCAAAGGGGAGATCAACCAACGAATCGAACAGGCGCTTTCCCGGGAAGTCATAGCGAATCAACACCCAGGCGACGACCAGCCCGAAGAACAGGTTGATGGTGGCTGCAATCGCGGAGGCACCGTAGCTGAGCTCGTACGAAGCGACGGCGCGACGGGATGCCGCAATGTGCCAGAACTGCTCCCAGCTCAGGGAGGAAGCCTTCAGGAAGGTGGCCGACAGAGGAATCAGCACCAGCAGACTGAGATACAGAATGGTGAATCCCAGCGCCAACCCGAATCCCGGGAGAATGCTTTTTTGTTTGAGTTGCAGCCCCATAGTTAAGAGTTACTGATTGGCCTGATATACCTGATCAAAAATGCCGCCATCCGCGAAATGCTTGGCTTGTGCTTTCTGCCAGTCGCCTGCGATCTCAGCTACGGTGAACAGTTTGACCTTCGGAAACTGGGCAGCGTATTTCTTCTGTACCTCTGCTAGTCGCGGGCGGTAGTACCTTCTGGCTATGATTTCCTGAGCTTCCGGACTGTACAGGTGCTCTAGATAGGCCTGGGCGACGGCTCGCGTGCCCTTCTTGTCCACGACTTTATCGACCAGGCCGACCACCGGCTCGCACAGGATGCTGCTTGGCGGAACCACAATCTCGAACTTGTTTTTGCCAAGCTCATTTGCTCCTAACAGAACCTCGTTCTCCCATGCGATCAGCACGTCCCCCATGCCCCGTTCGACAAATGTGGTGGTGGATCCACGCGCGCCGGAATCGAGCACGGGAACGTTCTTATACAGCTGGGATATGAAATTTCGCGCCTTCGACTCGTCGCCCGCGAACTTATGCAACGCAAAGCCCCAGGCGCCCAGATAGTTCCATCGCGCGCCCCCCGAGGTCTTCGGGTTTGGCGTGATCACCGAAATGCCTGGGCGAACCAAGTCGTCCCAATCCTTGATTCCTTTTGGATTACCCTTGCGAACCAAGAAAATGATCGTGGAAGTGTAGGGGGAACTGTTGTTCGGCAGGCGCGATTGCCAGTTCGAGGGAAGCAGGTGAGCCTTTTCAGAAATGGCGTCGATATCGTAGGCCAAAGCCAGGGTGACGACATCGGCATCGAGCCCATCGATTACTGCGCGGGCTTGTTTACTGGATCCGCCGTGCGATTGCTGCACAGCGACATCTTGTCCGCTCTTTGCCTTCCAGTACCTGGCAAATGCCACGTTGTAGTCTTGGAACAACTCTCGCGTGGGATCGTAGGAAACGTTGAGCAGCGTCACCTGAGCGAAGCTAAGCAGGGTAGCCGAGGTCAAAAACAGGACAATTGCGAGCCCGCGAATCACTTGTCACCTCGGGGAGAATTTCCATGGACGACCATGGGCAGGACGCTGATCTCGGCCTTTTTCTTCTGATTTCGGCCCTTTGGCTTTTGTCCCGGATCTGGATTGGCGATATCCGCGAGGGACGTGCTTTCTAGGATCTTGGCCGCGGCGTCGCGCACATCGAGAAACACCTGGTAAAGCGCCCGGTGTTGTGCGTCCCGATGAATCAGACTGCGCAGCTGCTCCGCATCGGCAAATGGCGCCAGTGGACCGTCGATCAGGCGGATGATCTCGCTGAGGCGAATCTCTGAGGGGGCACGGCGCAGCTGATAACCGCCCTTTGCACCCCGCGCGCTTTCGACCATCCGCGCGTTCTTCAATTCGAGAAGGATCAGTTCCAGGAACTTCTCCGGCAGTTCCTCTTCATAGGCAATGTCACGGATGCGGATGGCGCCTTGGTTAAAGTGACGCGCCAGCATCATCATGGCCTGGAGTGCATACAGTCCTTTTTGGGAGATCTTCATAGTTCTCAGTTTATCTACAATCCCTATTTAGTCAATAGACTTTAGCGCCTTACTAGGGTCTAACTGCAGTGTTTTGCCCAAAAATGGCAAAATGAAGGCCAGCAGCAAGCCTAGAACCAGCCTTTTGGGGCCATGAGGCCATCCACTCAGTTGCGGCCATGTAAAATTACGGCACTCACAATGCCATTCATTTCCGAGAACTTTCTGCTGCAGGGCAACACGGCAGCCGAGCTTTTCCATACCTTTGCCGAAAACGAACCCATTCTGGATTACCACTGCCATTTATCTGTCCGCGACATCGCAGAAGGGCGCCAGTTCCGCGACTTGACCGAAATCTGGCTCGAGGGGGATCACTATAAGTGGAGGGCGATGCGCGCAAGCGGCGTACCCGAACGCTACATTACCGGAGATGCCAGTCCCCGGGACAAGTTCCTGGCTTGGGCACGCACCGTACCTCAGACGCTGCGCAACCCGCTGTATCACTGGACCCACCTCGAACTCGAGCGATACTTCGGCATCTCCGAACTGCTTAACGAAAAAAATGCGCTCTCGGTATGGGACGAGGCCAATCGTCAACTGGCTACTGCGGAGTTCACGGCCCAGGGAATTTTGAAGAAGTTTGGGTTGTGTGCGGTTTGCACCACCGACGATCCGGCAGATTCCTTGCAATATCACCAGCGGTTCCATAGCTCGGGTTTTCCGGTTCGGGTGTTTCCGGCATTTCGCCCCGATCGCGTCTTGCAAACCGAAGATGCTTCGGCTTTCAATGACTGGGTTGCGCGTTTAGGGTCGGCTGCGAGTCTGGACATCACCGGTTTTCGAGAGCTGCTGGACGCGCTTCGCAAACGGCATGACGAGTTCCATGAGATTGGTTGCCGCCTTTCCGACCATGGTCTCGATACTTGCCCAACCGAAGCCTGCAGCGAGAGCGAGGCGGAGGCCATTTTCAAAAAGCTTCGTGCCGGGCATAGCTTGTCGACGGCTCAGTCCACTGGATGGGCCGGTTATCTGATGCTCTTTTTTGGACAGCTTGACTCCGAAAAGGGCTGGACCAAGCAACTGCACCTCGGCGCCTATCGCAACGCCAACACGCGCGCCATGAGCTCTGTCGGCCGCGATTCGGGTTACGATTCCATTGCGGATTGGCCTCAGGTGCGGTCTCTGGTTCGCTTTCTCGATCAACTCGATCAGCGAGGACACCTCCCGAAGATGATTCTGTATAACTTGAATCCCGCCGACAACTACGCCTTTGCCGCAGCCGTCGGCAACTTTCAGGACGGCCCGGTACCCGGCAAGATTCAGTTCGGCAGCGGTTGGTGGTTTCTCGATCAAAAGGATGGAATTGAGGGGCAGCTCAATGCGCTCTCCAACTGCGGCCTGCTTTCCCACTTTGTGGGGATGACGACCGATTCGCGCTCTTTCATGTCATTCCCGCGCCATGAGTACTTTCGGCGCGTGCTGTGCAACCTTCTCGGCAATGAGATGGACTCGGGCCTGCTCCCGGGTTGCAAGGAGTTAGTTGGCGGGATGGTGCGAAACATCTGCTTCCAGAATGCGAAGGACTATTTCGCGTTACCATCAGTGTGAAAAGGTGCTGGCTTGCGAACTCCAAAACACGGTTTTTGCTCAATCGCCACCCGCATTCCTCAACTTGCAAGTGATGGAAAGGCAAAATGGGACATCCGCAACTTGATCTAGCCTCCAAAACCGCAGTGGTGATTGGTGGAACCTCGGGAATTGGACTGACAATCGCGAAGGGCTTATCGCAGGCGGGTGCGAATGTAGTGCCCGCTGGCCGCCGCGAAGAGCTCGCACTATCGGTTGCTGCCGAAATGGAACGCAGCGGTGGGAAGGCATTCGGGCATGCGGTCGATGTGACCAGTCGCGAAAGTCTGCAGACTTTGTTGCAGGCGGTGACTGCAAGATTTGGTTCCGTCGAAATTTTGGTTAACAGCGCAGGGACCACAAAACGAACGCCTTCGCTGCAGGTCCGCGACAGCGAATGGAACAACATCTTGGAAACCAATCTGACAGGGACTTTGAGGGCCTGCCAGGCTTTCGGTCACCATATGATCGAGCGCGGCTATGGGCGCATCATCAACATCGCGTCGTTGTCAACGTTCGTTGCCCTGTTTGAGGTCGCTGCGTATTCTGCGAGCAAAGCGGCAGTGGCCTCATTGACAAAGTCTTTGGCCATTGAATGGGCCAAGCATGGGGTGTGTGTGAATGCGATTGCTCCAGGCGTTTTTCGTACGGATCTAAACACTGCTTTGCTTGACGGTACGCCTCGAGGGCAGGAATTTCTGATGCGGACGCCCATGAAGCGTTTTGGCAAGCTCGATGAGCTGGTGGGCGCGGCCATATTTCTTGCATCCGATTCCGCCAGCTTCGTCACAGGCCATGTGCTTGCCGTTGATGGGGGATTTCTCGCAAGTGGCGTCAATCAGTAGGCAATCGCATTTTAAAGAATGTGGAGTGAGTCAGATCTTGCCTTATGACCCTGCAAATCAAACCAGAAGAAAACTGCCGCTGGGACCTGGTGAGCCTTGGCGAAGTGATGCTGCGTTTGGATCCAGGCGACCGCCGGGTCTGGACGTCTCGCACCTTCGAGGTATCCGAAGGGGGAGGCGAGTACAACGTAGCCCGGGGTCTGAAGCGCTGCTTTGGACTGAACGCTGCGATTGTGACCGCGCTGGCCGACAACCCGGTGGGCCATTTGGTGGAAGACCTGATGTATCAGGGGGGTGTCGATCAGCAATTCGTGCGCTGGGTGCCCTATGACGGCGTGGGGCGAACGGTGCGCAACGGATTGAACTTCACCGAACGTGGTTTCGGCGTACGTCCTGCCCTAGGTTGCTCGGATCGGGGTCACACGGCTAGCTCGCAACTTAAGGCCGGCGACATCGATTGGGAAGAAATCTTCGGCAAGCACGGAGCGCGCTGGTTCCATACTGGCGGTATCTTCTGTGCCTTGTCGGAGACCACGCCGGCCGTGGCGAAGGAAGGCATGGAGGTGGCTCGCAAGCACGGCACCATCATTTCCTATGATCTCAATTATCGCGAGTCGCTATGGAAGTCAATTGGCGGCAAGAAACGTGCGCAGGAAATCAATCGAGAGTTGGCTCCCCTGGTCGATGTGATGCTCGGCAACGAGGAGGATTTTTCGGCAGCCCTCGGCTTTGAAGTTGCCGGAATGGATGAACAAATCTCTAAGGTGGATGCCGATTCGTTCAAAACCATGATCGAGACGGTGGTAAAGGAATTCCCATTCAAGGTGGTTGCCACTACTTTACGGCGCGCGATCACAGCCACGCGCAATGACTGGGGCGCAATTTGTTACGAGAATGGCTCGTTCTATCAGTCACGGCAGTACGATGCGCTCGAAATCTTCGATCGAGTCGGGGGCGGGGATTCGTTCGCATCCGGGCTCATTTACGGATTGCTCTCCGGCCAGGGCGGGCAGTGGTCGGTTGATTGCGGCGCCGCCCACGGAGCGCTGGCCATGACCACCCCGGGTGATACCACGATGGTCACCTTAAAGGAAGTCACCCAGGTGATGAAAGGCCTGGGTGCACGCATCGCGAGGTAACTTGGTTATGACGAAAGATCAAGTCCGGCGACGGATTCTCGAAGTTGGAATTATACCGGTGGTGCGGGCTTCCTCAGGCTCGCAAGCGATTCAGGCTGCGGAAGCGGTTTGTGCGGGAGGGATCCCGGTTGTGGAACTAACGATGACCGTTCCCGGTGCGCTCGAGGTGATCGCAAAGCTGGCCAAGGGTATGGGCAAGGAAGTGCTAGTCGGGTCCGGAACCGTACTCGACGCCGACTCGGCAAGGCGATGTCTCGACGCCGGCGCGCAATTCCTGGTAAGCCCAGGCTTTGATCTCGCCACCGTGCAGTTGGCGAACAGCGCAGGGGTGCTGATCATGGCCGGGGCGCTTACGCCGACCGAAGTTATCGCTGCCTGGAAGGCCGGCAGCGACTTGGTGAAGGTTTTCCCCTGCGGCAATGTAGGTGGCGCAAAATATATTAAGGCTCTCAAGGCTCCCTTGCCGCAGGTTCCCATGGTGCCGACCGGCGGGGTGAACCTCGAGACCGCAGCTGACTTTCTACGGGCTGGCTCGGCCGCTCTAGGCATCGGCGGAGAACTCATTTCGGCTTCAGCATTAAGGTTAGGAAACGTGAAAACCATCACCGACGCGGCCCGCCAATATGTCTCGATCGTGAAGCAGACGCGACAGGAGATAACGGCGCTCCCGGCGTGAGCCGAAGATTTCTTCACAACGTGGCTTCTAAATTTTTATTTGATGATCTCGCGATTGTCCTGGTCTCGATTCGAAATCCGTTGAACCTAGGGGCCGCAGCCCGCGCCATGAGCAATTTTTCTTTTTCCGATCTGCGGGTCGTGAATCCCTACCAACTGGCGTTTCGGGAAGCGAAGTCCGCCGTCGGGGCCGCGGCCTTACTCAGGCGTGCGAAAGAGTTTTCCAGCGTAGCCGATGCGGTTTCGGACTGTACGCTTGTCCTCGGAACAACCGCTGCTCGGGACCGCAAGCTCAATCATCCGTTGCGAACGCTGCGGGAAGGCGCCGGTCTCCTCCGCCGCGAACTGAAGCGCGGTAAAGTCGCCCTCCTGTTCGGTTCCGAAAAGCGGGGCCTTTCGAATGAAGACTTCAGTTACTGCGACTGGCTGATCCGAATCCCCACGCAGCCCGAGCAGCCTTCGATGAACCTGGGGCAAGCGGTGGCAATATGCCTGTATGAAATTTCGCGAGTGACCAGGCGGCCAGCGGTTCACGAGCCCATTGCGGCAGCTGCTGCGGCCGACTTGGAACGGTTGACGCAACTGCTCTATGAATCGCTCGTGACCAGCGGCTATGCCAAAAGCAAAGATGAAGAGCAAGTGGTCCGTCGCCTGCTGCGCGGCCTCCGGCTCTCGAGCGAAGATGCCCAGCGATTGCTTGGAATGCTTCGCCAAATGCTCTGGAAAATGCGGCATTCGTAAGCCCCTCCATTTCGCGGGGGTGCAGTTGCTATACTGTGCGTTCCATTCAACATGCTTGCCATTACTGCCAGAGCGCTGTTCACGCCCTTAGAGAAGATCGAGCAACCGCTGGTGCTCGTGGATGAGCAAAAAATCGTTCGAATCTCATCACAGTCTTCCGCTGAAATTCCGGCTGGGGCCAGGCACATCGATTTTGAAGACAGTTTTCTCGCACCTGGGCTGATCGATCTCCATGTGCATGGCGCGATGGGATACGACCTGATGCAGGACGACGAAGCCGGCCGTGCTGCATTCGAGAGATTTCTAGTGCGCCACGGCGTAACCAGTTATTTCCCGACGACCTTGACCGCCTCTCTGGGCGATAGCTTGCGGGCGCTCGAACGGCTTGGACGGGCGGTCGAGCAAGCAGAAACACGCGAGCAGGAACCTAGGGCGTGCCCGCTCGGTATTCACCTGGAAGGGCCGTTTCTCAGCCATCTTCGGCGCGGCGTGCATCCTCCCGAAAGACTCCTCACGCCCACGCTCGACACCTTCCAACGGTTTTGGCAGGCATCGCGGGGAAAAATTAAGATTATGACCATCGCGCCCGAGCTGCCGGGCGCTCTGGAAGTGATTGCCGAAGCCGCGAGGCTCGGTGTCTGTGTCAGCTTGGGACATTCCGATGCGACCCTGGAACAGACAAAGGCCGGAATAGCCGCAGGCGGCTCTCACGCCACACACACTTTCAATGCAATGCGTCCGCTCGGTCACCGGGATCCGGGCATCGTGGGAGAAGTGCTCTCGAATGCCTCGGTCACGGCCGACATCATTGCCGACGGGGTGCACCTGCATCCCAGCATTGTTCGCGTGTTTCTTCGGGCAAAGGGTGTTGAGCGGACGGTTTTGGTCACCGATGCGACGGCGGCCACCGGTATGCCGGATGGCCAATATATGCTTGGATCGCTTGAGGTAGAGGTGCGGGACGGCAAATGCCTTCACGACGGAAAACTGGCGGGAAGCGTTCTTACCCTCGATCAAGCTGTTCGCAATGCAATGAAATTCGCGGGCATTGAGCTTCAGCAATCGCTGCGCTTAGCTACCCTCAACGCCGCTCAGGCGGTAAAAGCCAGTCGGGGAGTTCTCGAAGAAGGTTTCCCTGCCGACCTTGCAGTGCTCGCGCCCTCCGGAGAGATCAGAGGGACCCTCGCCAGCGGGGCAATCGTGCAGTAGATCTGCTTAGTTCGGCTTGCGGCCCTTATTGTCGTTGAAGTAGCGCATCAGAGCCGAATCAGTAAGGTGGTTGTACTTCTCGATAAACGAAGCCGCAGCAGACGGCTTCGCAGGCGATGTCTGACGTGCGGTTTCGTTCGGTTCTGCGTCGGTGGTCATCACCTGGATGTAGAACCACAGAAAGTGTCGCATCTGATCGAGTGCAGATTTCAGCGTCTCAATCGATTCCAGCTCCGGAAGCTGGGTGAGGGCTTCCATCAGTTCGGGATCTCCCGGCGCCTGCATGGCGGCGCAATTCAATTCCCGTTGGATAACTCGTAGGTCTTCGGTGACCCGCAAGATGCGGATGTGAACGTCGTCGAGAAGGCTGTCCTTGGCCATCGTGCGCACGCTTTCAGTGACGCTTCAACATCTCATCTCGGCGGGCAACCAAGAAGATGTCCCATGTGCATGCGCTTTCGTAATTCACGCGCTGGAAGCGGCTTTCAGAGGATCTGGAGGGGATACTTCCCCCTTACGGATTTCTGGCACCTCGATCAAACGCGCGCCAATACTGGGGTTTTCGACCGCTGAAACCAAAGTTCTGACCATCTGTTCTAACGTAACCAGTCCGAGTCGCATGGCACCTTGGCGGGTTGAAGGAATGCGTTCGCACAACCAGTACAACGGTAATAGCGCATAGGGCCAGCGATGTCCCGGGCCGAGCACGTACCATGGGCGCACTAGGGTGACGTTCATCCCACTCGCGAGTAGGGCCTGTTCGCACTCGGCGCGAACTGCCTGGTAGCTTTTCATCACCGGTGCCGGCTGCGCCACGCTGAGATAGATGAAGTGCCCTATTCCGGCTCGTGTGGCTGCACCTATAGAGCCGAGGCCGGAGGCGCGATCAATCGCTCGAAACGCCGCGGCCTTTGCCGGGCTGGGATGCGCTACACCGACAAGTTGAATAAATGTCTGGCAGGGCGCGATCTGGTCTCTATAAGATAAGGCATCGAGCGCGTTTGCGACGATGGATTGACAGCCCGGAGGCAGTTTCTGTTCACTGCCTCGACGAACGAGGGCACGCACCTTGTGCCCTCGCGCCACTAACCGCTCAAGCAGGGGACGACCGATGTAGCCGCTCCCGCCAGAGACGAAAATGGGATGACTGCCCACGTTCGGAGTACGCCCCGCTGAAGCGAACGGATTTACTTGCCTGTGTAGCTGATGCGCCAAACTATCCGCGAACCATCGTCACTCACAAGCAGGGAGCCATCTTTGGCGACGGCAACACCTACTGGACGACCCCAGACGTTGCCGCCTTCGGTCACAAAACCGGTCATGAAGTCCTCATACTTACCGGAAGCCTTGCCGTCCGACTGCATCGGGACCCGCACCAACATGTACCCAGTGCGGGGTTGGCGGTTCCAGGAACCATGCAGCGCGAGAAACATATCGCCATGGTACTCAGCCGGGAACTGGTCTCCAGAATAGAAGGTGAATCCCAAAGGGGCGCTGTGGGGTTGAATGAGAACGTCCGGAGTGGTCACTCTTGCTTTCCGATCGGGATGGCTGTCGGGTAGCCGAGGATCATGGTTTTTACCCATGTAATACCACGGCCAGCCGAAGAAGCTGTCATCCTCCACGTGTGAGGTGTAGTCAGGAACCAAGTTATCGCCAAGAGCGTCCCGTTCATTACAGGAAGTCCAAAGTTCTCCTGTTTTGAGATTGAATGCGATGGTTACCGGATTGCGAATCCCTGAGGCGAACACGCGCATGCCGCTGCCGTCGGGGTTGTATTCCAAAACATTGGCACGGTGGAATTCAGCCTGATGGGTATCGGGATCGTCGACGTTCGATCGCGATCCCACCGAAACGTACATTTTTTTGCCATCCGGAGAAAAGGTGATGTCTCGCGTCCAGTGGCCCCGGCCATTTTCCGATCCGGGAAAGATTTCGGCGACTACGGTTTGAGCGGGACCAGTCGCTTTTAGATCACCATTCTTGTAAGCAAATTTCTTTACCGATCCGGTTTCTGCGACATACACCCATTGCGGGTTCTCACCGAGGGGGTAAAAGGCAATTCCGAACGGCTTATTCAGTCCCTCCACAAAAGTCGATACCTGTTCTGCCTTGCCGTCCTTGGTCAATCCGCGAAGAATCTTGATCTCGCCCTTGTCGCTCTCCGCGAGGAATACGTCCCCGTTGGGCGCAGTACGCAGTTGCCGGGGTTCATCAAAACCGTCGGCGTAGATGTTCACCTGGAAGCCGGGGGGCACTTTCGGCATCGCTCCCGCGGGACGTTCTGCCGGCTCCGGTGGATTGTCGGCTGACTTGGATGCGCCTGGTCCGGGCAAATCAGTCAAGGTGATGTGGCGAACTTGGCCAGGTCTTTCGGACGAATAGTCATAAAACGGAGAACCGCCGTTTTCCGCCGAAATGGTTGCCGTTAGCCAGAAAAGGATGAGAACGCGTAGGGTAACTTTCATCGTGCTGTGAATTTGCATATTCCGCCCAGCAGGTAAATTTACTATCGCCTCAACTTTGATAACACCAGGAGCCAGGTGAACGCCACTTTACGCCTGAAAGTTTGCGTTGCTACGAACTAGCGGGCATGCCTCTTGGCGCGAGTGGCAGTGAACGTAGCCGCACGCCGGTGGCGCCGAAGATGGCATTTGCCACCGCTGCCGCGATCCCGATCAGAGGCGTTTCGCCCGCTCCCATCGATGGCTGATCCTTGCGATTCACGATGACCACATCGATTTGCGGAAGATCGCTGAATCGAGGAACCCGGTAGCCGCTCAGGTGAGCATTTTGGATTTGGCCATTCTCAAAGTGAATGGACTCGAATAGGGCGCCACCGAGCCCCTGAACGATCGCACCGGAGATCTGATTTCTCAATCCCTGAGGGTTTATGACGGCACCGCAATCGAATGCCTCTACCACGCGGACGATGTTGACCTGACCATGTTCGATCGCGACTTCAGCGCAGGTTGCGACGTGACCGTTCTTCTCGATTCCGCCAGCGATGCCGAAGCCGCGGTTTTTCTCAGGTTGCTTCTTGCCCCAGCCGAATCTTTCGGCCGCCTCTTGAAACACGGCACGCAGCCGCTCATCCTTCAAGTTCTGCAAACGGAAGTCCAGCGGATCGATCTTAAGTCCATGTGCCAATTCGTCCATGTGCGATTCGCGGGCAAAGAAGTTGGCGGTTGCGGCTAAGCCACGGTAGGAACCTTGTCGCAGGGGCGAATCTGATGGATGGAATTCGATTCGCTGGTTTGGCACTTCGTACGGCGTACCCATACCGGCCGGACCGGAGTTATAGTTGTCGAACTCCCACGAGACCAGTGTGCCATCAGGCTTCGCGCTGCTCTTGACTTCGATCACGCCCGCGGGCCGAAAATACGCCCAGGTGAACTCTTCCTCGCGTGTCCAGACCAGTCGAACCACTTTACCCGCCGCCTTTGCAAGCCGCGCGGCCTCAACCGCAACTTCGCCCGAGTGCTTGCCACCGTATGCGGAACCGGTGTCCGGCACAATTACGCGGACGTTGTCCTGGGAAATATGAAACGCATTCGTCAATTCGTCCCGGACAGCAAAGGGTCGTTGTGTTCCCGTCCAGACCGTAAGTTTGCCATCACTCCATTCTGCTACCGCTGCCCGAGGTTCGAGTGGCACATGGGCAATATAGGCAACCGTGTATGTCTGCTGGATGGAGGTGAGTTCCACCGACCTGGCCTGCTCGACGGAACCCTGTACGATCCGGTCGTTGTCTTCGGAGCCTTTCTGCTCAGAGGCCTTCAAGTGCTCGAAGAGCCCGCTTTCTGAGACCTGCTGCGGTGCGTCCCATTTTGCCTGAATAGCCCCTGCAGCCCTCTGTGCGGCACCTACGTCCGCCGCGGTCACCCCGATGAAATCGCCATCCCGGACCACCGTTACCCCCGGCATTTTTTCCGCGAGTGAGGTGTCGCAGGAGGTGAGCTTTGCATGGTACGCAGCGGGCCGCACCATCTTGCCGTGGACCATTCCCGGATGAGCCATATCAGAGGAATACTTGTGCGCGCCGGTGACGAAGGCGCGACCGCCGCGTTTCGGAATGCCGGCTCCGGCGATTTTCCAGTCGACAGCACGGGTGAGTGGGGGATCTGCCGGGATCACCTTCATCAGCTTCTGTCCGTGTGTCAGATCCACATAGGTCAGACTGCGACGGGACTTTGGCTCGCGAATCCCAGAGTTTTCCGCGACGAGACTAGCACCATCGATCTGCCAACGCTCAGCCGCCAGCTGAGTCAATACGGCCCGGGCGCTGGCTGCAGCTTTCCGCAATTGTGATCCCATTTGGGGCGTGGTGCGGCTTCCGAACGTGCCCATATCGAACGGCGTAAGACTGGTATCGCCCATGATCATGGAAACCGATTCGAGTGGCACCCGCAGTTCTTCCGCAACTTGCTGGGCGAGAGATGTGCGAACATTTTGCCCGACTTCGACTTTGCCGGTGAAGGCGGTTACTCTCCCGTTTTCGCCGATATGCAGCCATGAGTCGAGCGTGCTCGGCATCTCGTGTCTCTGCCCAGAGCGGGCGGCCGATTCTTGCCCAAAGGCACGGCCAGCAGCCACGCACACCAATACGCCGCCGCCCATAAGCTTGAAAAAATCGCGGCGGACCACATGAAATCCATGCTGAAGGCGTGGAACCTCGTGCTGTTGGGCCTCGCGGTCAGCTCTTGGCATCGACAGTGCTCCTGCTCATGGTTGCGGCCGCACGCACGGCGTCCATGATTCGACCATAGGCGCCGCAGCGGCAGATGTTCCCAGTCATTCCGTGAATGATTTCTTTGTCAGTCAGCTTGTGGTCGTAACGATTGAGCAGAGCGACCGCGGCAAGAATCATTCCTGGGGTGCAGTATCCGCATTGAAATGCCTCGGCCTCAAGGAAGGCTTGCTGTACAGGATGAAGATGTTCGCCACGAGAAAGGCCTTCGATGGTCGTGATTTTTTTTCCCACCGCTGCCCCAGCCGGAGTTATGCAACTCCGAACCGCAGCCCCGTCGAGCAGAATGGTACAGGCGCCGCACTGGCCTTCACCACAGCCATACTTGGTCCCCGTCAGTTCGAGCCGATCGCGCAACACGTACAGAAGCGGCTCTTCGGGCGCTGCCTCAACCGGATGTTCACTTCCATTCACCGTAACAGTGAGAGCCATGACCTCACCTCGAAAGAAGTGTAGCGCAACAAGACTGTGCTAGGCGGCGTCCACATCTTCTTCCGGATCAGGGATGGAAGAGGGAGGATCGCTGGCTGGAAAGCTGTCCTCGATTGTCTTGTCGTGGGTTTCCTCATGGATTTCCTTTTCCGGGCGGTGCGGGACTTTCTTTCCCGGTGGTTGGGTAGGTTTTTTCGGTTTTTCCGCCATAGTATTCTCCCTTCGACGACCGTTAGATGGGAGAAACGGGCCGGTGTCTGCCTGTGAATACCGAACTGCGGTTGGGTAGGAGGGGCGAGCGCTTTCAGAGCCTACAGCTAGCTCTTAACTTCCGTCTTGGCGTTAGTCGGGTTCGAGGCCGAGGCGGCAGTGTTCGTAGTCTCGGCGGGCTTGTCCTTCATGCCCTCTTTGAGCGCGCGAAAGCCTTCGCCGATCCCTTTGCCAAGCTCGGGCAGTTTCTTTGGCCCAAAAATGAGCAGGGCTATGCCGAAAATGACCAGCAAATGCGTCGGTTGAAACAGGCCTTCCATAGAAACCTCCCGGGAAACGTGCTACGTAAACCTTACTTAAGTCACGGGATCGAGTCAACTGATCCCCTTGGCAGGTGGGCATCGTATTTGCCAAAAACAGGGCTGAAGCCGCCTCCCCCGCCTGGGGGGGAGGCTTTGTCCGAACGACCAACCCGCCCTTAGCACTTTCTCCGTCAACCTCTATTACCTACGTGACCTAGCCCTGGTTACCGGGATTTTCTATGTTTCAGGAAGCAACTCACCCCATCAAGGGAGTCCCTCAGTGCGCAGTAAAGTCCTCATTTTTATCGTTTTTCTCGGGGTCGTCCCTTGTATGCAGGGAGCGAACTCTGGCCCGATCGACTGCACTCATTTGCTCGCCTGGACGGCTGGTGGTGTACCTAGCCGCAAACTCTCTTTGTTGATTCAAGGCCGGGGGATCGGCTTTGCTGCCAGCGAAAAAGTGCTGAGCGAATTGCACGGCGCGGGTGGCGGTTCACAACTATTGGAATCCCTAAAAGGCGCCAGGATTCAGGGCGCGACGCTTTGCCAAGCTTCCCTGGTCGAAGCCGCCCACTTGGTGCGGGCGAATCACCTTGAGGATGCTTCCGATTTGCTAGATTCCCTCGTTGCCGATCATCCGCGCAACGACGCACTACATTTTTTGTGGGGCTATATCAAGCAGCGTCAGGGAGACTGGGACGGAGCGTTCGACGAATACAGTAGCGCCAAAGAAGCCAACCCGACCTTCTCAGAAACGCACAACCGCCTTGCCCTCTTCTTCTATCAGGCCGAAGACGGTGACAGCGCAGTTGCAGAGGCGCGCACCGCACTCAGCATGGACTTCGACGACCCCGGTGCCTACAGGATGCTCGGTCTTGGCCATTACGCCAATGGTCAATACGCGGCGGCTCTGAATGCATTCGAGGAATCGATTGCGCGCGAGCCCAACAATGCTCAGGTCTATTACGAGATGGGGCTGGCGGCGCGCGAACAAGGTTCCGATTCCGCCGTTTCTCTCCTCCGGCGCGCCGTCGCGCTGAATCCGAAGCTGTGGCCGGCGCACCTCAGTCTGGGCTCGCTGCTCGGGGAAGAACGCCGGTTCAACGAGGCACTCACGGAATTGACGACGGCGAAGCAGTTGGCGCCGCACGAACCCTCCGTCCGCGAACAGCTGGCACTCATGTATCACGAAGAGCGGCAGTACGACCGTGCGATTGCGGAGTATGCCGAACTCTTCAGGCTCTATCCCAACTGGAAGCACGGCCACGATTCGCTGGCACGCTCCTATATGGCCAAGAACGAGTACGGACAGGCGATTGTCGAACTAAAGCTTGCGGTTGAGCAAAACCCAACCAATGCCGGACAGCACCGAGCTCTGGGTCAGTTGATGCTCGCCGCAGGACAGAGACCGGAGGCCATCCGCGAATTGCGGATTGCAACCGAACTGGAGCCGGACTCGGCAACATCGCACTATTTCTTCGGCAGCGCTCTACTCGAGTCACAGCAATTTCCGGCTGCCCTCAAGGAGTTTCAGGACGCGGTTCGTCTGAACCCCTCGGCAGAGCATCACTACGCGTTGGCAGCGTGCCTGATGAATCTAGGCCGGGATCGCGAGGCGCTGGCAGAACTGGAGACGGCGGCGCGCCTCGATCCGAGCAAGAAGCTTTACAACGCCCGCAAGGAAGAATTGCTGCGCTTGATGAAGTCCGGGAACGTGCAGCCCCGATAGTTGGAGGCGCGGGCGGGAGGAAAGGTGTTTCACGGTTCGAACATTGAGATAAAGCGAGGTTGGAATGGCCAGCTTGAATACATCATCGGGATCTAGCGGATACGGAACAGCCCCGGCGCGGGAACGCGCGGGAGAAGCGCAAAAGCGGCCAAATGCCTTTAATGAGCCGCCGCTTGCAGCGAAACATACCGGCTATGGCTTGCCCTGCTCGCATTGCAAGACCTATTACGCTGCGGATCTTCCAGCGTGCCCGATCTGCAAGAGCCAACAACGGGTTTCTCCCAGTGCGCCACCCCAGATGAGTGCCCTGAAAGAACAGTTGGCTGATCCCGAGCAACTGGAGCGGGAGCGCGAACGCTTTTTGCAGGAAATGAAATCACAAGTTATCGCATCTCCATTGCCGCAGGATCTGCCAGTCAGCGCGCAATATTGCTCACACCTCGAGAATCATGCAAATTCACCGGAGACGGCAACCGTCTGTCAAGATTGCTACAACCGCTTGCAGGAGCGGGTGGACGTGCTCGAAGCCGCCATGCACATGGATCTGAAGGATGCTGCGCAGATCATTTACGACGCGGTGTGGGCCGACCCTTCTGATCCCAGCAAAACTTATGCCAACGCTGCCCAGGCGCTCCTGTCCGAACTCCGCCATCGGTCAGGAATACCACAGGTGTTAGGACCGCTGCAGCCGCCGGTCAACTAGCTTGCCAGCGGATTGCCGGGTTCTCGGATCGGCATCTTCCGGTTCCGCTGTCTCGTGCTCTCTTTGGGGGCTGCTAACGGCAGAATTCACAAGGAAACTTGGGCTGGGCGAGGCCTGGCCTCGAGCCGTGATTTATCCATCGAAGCGCAGTCTGCCAAATTTCTCCGGTACATGGAACTGCGGCTCGGGCGTATTGGTTGCCTGCCAGGCCATGTATTTGCGTGGTTCGATTTTGCCCTCAACACGATAAAAGTTCGTCCGCCATGGCTGTGCCGGATCGAAGTGCGATGTAAGCGAGCTCATCGGGATCGCCAGCTCTGCCATCCAGATTTTGCGCGACCGATCGATATGCACCGAACGCGTCAACCCGCTCTTCAAATCGGCCAATCCTTTGGGGTGAATGTCGAGATCGATCCACATCCCGTTAGGCGCGACCTCAAACTCCTTGTAGTTTTTTCCAAATGAGGAAGGCGGCTGCAGAAACGCCTCGGCCACGTCCCGGTCCCAGAGATGATCGCGCCGCCCGTTCGGATCGGAGTCGGGGAAAAGGAATAGCTCGCGATAGCGGCACTCAAATCTCAAATATAGGATCTGCGGCGACCACAGGACGCGGACTTCGCTCTCAAGCTGGGGGTCAGCATTTTTCCCCTGCCAGTCGGTAGAGAAGCGTACCGGCTCGGCGCCGGCCCACCGCGCAGATGAATGCAGAGCATCAATGGCAAGGTCTCCCGCTATTCGGGTCGCAAGAATTGTGTTCCCATCAGGCATCGCACTCAAGAGTACGCCCGGGTGGGCGCGACTCCAATAGCACCGCGAGGACCTGAAGTACGCGGGAGCATGCACGCCGAGGATTGGCTCCAACGGCTTGGAATGCCAGGAAATTTGCTTTGATCGCAAGAATCGGATATTTGTCTGCCCCCTAACCGGCATAATCTCTCCCCATGAACAGTGCGATACTGACGATCGGGCCGGAACAACCCCAGATGCCGACTATTTCAGACGACCTCCTTTGGCAGGCTGTGCTTTCGCGGGACAGTGGAAGCGATGGGAAATTTGTGTTTGCGGTTTCCTCCACCGGCGTGTATTGCCGCCCCTCGTGTCCATCCAAGCGGCCTCGGCGCGAGAATGTGAGCTTCTTCTCCCATCCCCGCGAGGCCGAAATCGCTGGATTTCGCGCATGCCTGCGCTGCCGCCCCCAGGCGCTCGCCGGAAATCCGCACCAGCAACTTGTTAAAAACATCTGCCGATTCATCGAGCTGCACCTCGATGAGCCAACGACTCTTGCCACACTCAGTGCCGAATTCGGGCAGAGCATATTTCATCTTCAGCGCACGTTTAAGGCGGTCCTCGGAATTACTCCCAAAGAATACGCAGACTCCTGCCGTATGCGCGGCTTTCGCCAGAAGTTGAAAGCCGGGCACTCGGTTACCCGTGCCATGCACGAGGCAGGATATGGGTCGAGCAGCCGGTTGTATTCGCGGACGGCGTCGGAGCTTGGAATGGATCCCGCAAAGTATCGCCGTGGCGCTATCGCTGCGCCGATTCGTTACAGCTGCAGCGAATCACCACTGGGACGCATGCTGATCGGCGCCACGGAAAGAGGAATTTGCAGCATCCAGTTCGCTGACTCCGACGAGGAGCTTGAACTGTCCTTGCGGCAAGAGTTTCCCTTCGCTGTGCGACGGCGTGACGATAAGGAACTTTCGGATCTGGCACAAAAAGTGATCGCGCAGATGCACGGCTCTGAACCCGCGGAAACGCTGCCTCTCGATATCCGTGCTACCGCCTTTCAGCGTCGTGTATGGACTTATCTCCAGTCGCTCGGCTTTGGTACAACTCGCTCCTACGCGGAGGTTGCAAAAGCGATCCGTCGTCCATCAGCGGTGCGGGCAGTAGCACGGGCTTGTGCCAGCAATCCGGTAGCGATTGCGATCCCGTGTCATCGAATCGTACGTTCGGATGGGCAGCTCGGCGGATATCGCTGGGGGCTGCAGCGGAAACAGGCTCTTCTCCAGATAGAGGCATCGCAGGCGGGCGGAAATTGAGGGCCTGCAAGTGCTTGGGAAACTTAGACGCTATAATGCGCAATGACCTTGGTTACTTTGCCGCCGGAGTCGAGCTCCATGTACTCTGAAACTTTCGCGCCGCTTTGATTGGCGTAATAGACGACCATGCTGCCCACCCCGCAGGTAACATCCAGCACTTCAAATCTCAGATCCGGATAAGCCATGAGGCCAACGCTGAAATAGTTGCGCACGGCCTGCTTCCCGTTCACGATTCCATGGGGATCCTTCATCAGTCTCGCGGCGGTCGGTGACGTCAGGACAACGCCGTCAGCGTAGTGCGCGAGGATTGCCTCGAGATTGTGGGAGTTCCACGCGCTACACCAATCCTTTGCGAACTGCTGGGCGTCCTTTGCGGTGAGCATGGGAATCATTCTACAGAGACGTGTTGGTGGTCTGATTCACTAGACGGCACTGCAGGACTCATCATCATTACTGCCCAGCTACCTTTACCCTGGTTTGACAATTCTTTACCCCTCTGCAATCGGGGACGTGATTCAATAAAAGAGAGTACTTATGCGGGCATTTCGCCAATTCGTGCTGTTGCATGGCTGCCTCTGTGTAGCTCTCAGCGCATTCACCGGGCACGCCTCGGCGCAGACGGCGGGATCGCGCGTCGTGGGAACGGTTAAGTCGATTTCCGGTACCTCGGTTGTGGTCAGGCTCGACAATGGCGCCGATGCTACGGTCACCTTCGCCGATTCAGCACGTATCGTTCGGGCCGCGCCGGGCCAAGCCGATCTAAAGTCTGCTGTTCCTATTCAGGTTGCTGATATTCAGGTGGGTGACCGCATTTCCCTGCATGTCCAGTCTGGAGACAACAACGCTTTGCTTGCCACTTCGGCGCTGGTGATGGCGAAGGGCGACATTGCTCAAAAGCAGCAACACGAGCGTGAGGAGTGGCGAAAGGGTGTTGGGGGAATCGTCAAGTCGATTGATGCCTCTTCTGGAACGATTACCATTCCAAATTCCCTCGCGGGTGCCGGCAAACAAATTGTTATCCATGTGTCTCCACAAACCGAGGTTCGGCGCTATTCGCCGGACTCAGTCAGATTTGAAGACGCAAAAGCGAGCACGCTTGATCAGGTCAAGGTTGGAGACCAGGTGCGCGCTCGCGGGACTAAGAACGAGGACGGATCTGAATTCACCGCGCAAGCAATCGTGTCTGGCTCGTTCCGGGAGATGGCAGCGACCGTAATCTCGACCGACGCAGCGAGCAATAGCATCACGGTTACGGACTTGGCGACGAAAAAGCCAATCACCATTATGATTGGACCCAATTCAATGCTTCGCAAGCTGCCGCAAATGATGGCGATGGGGATCGCGATGCGCCTCAAGGGCGTCACGAACCCCGGAGGCGCTCGAGCGGGTGGAGGCGAACCGGCGGCAAGTGGAGCCTCTGGAGGAAATGGAGCTGCAGCGGGCGAAGGAACGCATGCCCGATATCAAGGCGCAGGTGGCCAGACAGGCAGTCAGGGGCAAGCTGGTGGCGAACGCGCAGGCGGACCAGGTGGTGGATCGGGTTCCGGCGGTTTTCGTGGCGGCAATGGGCCTCCCGATTTTCAACAGATTTTGGCCCGCATGCCCCCCATGCAGCTCACTGAATTAGGGAAGGGTGATGCCGTCCTGTTGGTTGCAACGGAAGGCAGCTCGGGAGCCGGGCCGATTGCGATCACGCTGCTAGCCGGGGTCGAGCCGATCCTGACCGCAACCCCTCCTGGCATGAACGCGGCTGCAACAGTGCTTTCGCCGTGGAATCTGGGAACCGGTGGTGTCGGCGGCGGAGATGCCTCTGTGGGCCAATAAAGCCGTACTCACACGTCAAATTTTATGTGGAAGCTTTTTCTAACGATCCTGTTCACCTTTCTGTTCCTGTCTGCGCTGGCGCAGTCTCCTAGCTCCGGTGTCAGCGGAAAAGTCGTTGACCCGACCGGAGCTGTGATTCCGAACGCCACGGTGACTGTCACCGGAGCAGACGGAAAGCAGACCAGCACCAGCAGTGATCAAGTGGGCGTGTTTCAGGTGCCCTCGCTAGCCCCGGGATCATATACGGTTACGGCTGACGCGCCCGGCTTCGCCCACTACAGCCAGTCAGGAGTTACGGTCAATGCGGGCAGCAATCTCAAGCTCGACTTGACTCTCCAGGTTCAGGTGAAGGAAGAGAAGGTTAACGTTCAGAGTGAGAATCCGACCCAATTGGACGTGAGCGCGTCTTCTAATGCCGGAGCGCTCATCATCAAGGGCAAAGACCTCGAAGCGCTTTCTGACGATCCCGACGAGCTGCAATCGGAACTGCAGGCTCTCGCTGGTCCCTCCGCCGGACCGAATGGCGGTCAGATCTATATTGATGGTTTCACCGGCGGCCAGCTGCCGCCCAAGTCGGCGATCCGGGAGATTCGCATCAACCAGAATCCCTTCTCAGCGCAATATGACAAGCTCGGCTATGGTCGCATTGAGGTTCTGACAAAACCGGGAAGCGACAAGTTGCACGGGCAGTTCTTCTTCATGGACAACAATTCCGTGCTGAACTCAAGGAATCCATACGTTCTCACGAAGCCGAGTTACAACTCGGAGATGTTTGATGGCAACTTGGGCGGCCCGATCAACAAGAAGGCATCCTTCTTTCTTGATGGCTCCCGCCGAAACATGGACGAGTTTTCGGCCCTGAACGCGGTTGATCCCACCCAGATCCCCAACCCTGTGCTGCCCAATTCGACGATCCCACGCATTATCGAGTCGGTTCCCAATCCCCGCATTCGATCAAGCTTCAGCCCCAGGGTTGATTATCAGCTGACACCCAGTAATACGTTCACAGCTCGTTATCAACTCACGCATGACGGCGAGGAAGACTCCGGTCTGGGCACGGTTTTACTTCCCTCGGTTGCCTACAACCTGAACGAGACCGAGCATACCCTGCAGCTGAGCGATACTCAGATTTTTGGGCCGAAAGTCGTCAACGAGACCAGATTTCAGTTTCAGCGCGAAACCAACCATCAACTGCCGCTGGGGACCGGCCCGAGCATCGACGTTCAACAGTCCTTTACCATCGGCCAAAGCTCCGAAGGCCTGGTCCGCACCACTCAAGATAACTACGAACTACAGAACTACACTTCGGTGACTGCCGGCAAACACCTAATCAAGTTTGGAGCACGGCTACGGAATATTAGAGCCAGCGAATCTACCAACGCGAATTTCAATGGAACCTTTGTATTCTCGTCCATTAACTTGAAGGACCCTACAAGCGCGCTCAGGGTCTATCAGAACGCATCCCAGGGTCTCTGTTCTGGACCCTTCAATGCCCAGAATTGTCCGTCGCAGTTCGCCTTGACGGTGGGGGCGACGAATGTGAGCGTCAGTTGGTTCGATGCCGGTCTTTATGCCGAGGACGAATGGCGCGTAAAGCCGAATCTTTCCTTGACCTACGGTTTGCGTTTTGAATCCCAAACCAACGTTCACGACCATGCCGATTTCGCTCCCCGGATCGGAGTGGCCTGGGGCTTGGGCGGCGATGGCAAGTCGGCTCCAAAGACGGTTCTGCGTGGCGGGTTAGGGATCTTCTACGACCGCTTCGGCTACAACCTAGTTCAGCAGGCGACTCTGCTGAACGGGGTTATTCAGCAAAGGGTTGTGGTGCCGAACCCAAACTTCTTCTCTACAGACCCTTCGACCTGGCCTTCGTTCAGTACGCTGGCTGCTTCCGGGTCGCCGACGATTTACCAGATCAGCCCGGATCTGCGTTCCCCTTACACGATTCAAAGTGCCGCTAGCATCGAGCGCCAAGTCACCCGAGCCGCAACCGTCTCCATCACCTACTTGCACTCGAGGGGTGAGCACGCGTTTTTCATCGCGAATGTGAATGCCCCGGGGGCCCCATGGGTGCCGGGCAATGGCAGGCCGCAGAACAGCAATGACAACATCTACCAGTACCAGTCGGAGGGCATTTTTCGCCAGAACCAACTGATTGCCAATGTGCGCGTCAACACCGGCAAAAGACTTTCACTTTTCGGTTTTTATACGCTCAGCTATGCAAACAGCAACGTGGCGTCCGGTGGCAGTGCGGGAGGGTTTTTCAGCAGCGGCACCACGACAATGGCGAGCTTCATCAGCGACCAATACGACCCTCTTGCCGATTATGGGCGCGCGGCCTTTGACGTGCGCCATCGCGCCTTTCTCGGCGGCAATCTCTCGATGCCCTACGGATTCTCGCTGAGCCCGTTTGTCATCATCAACTCTGGAGCTCCTTATACCATCACGACCGGGCAGGACAACAATGGCGATTCCATTTTCAACGATCGCCCATGGCTCATTGGCGCGAATGAGAACTTCAGCTGTGGAGTGAGAAGTGATTTTTCCGCAGTTAATACCGGTCTGCCACGAGTGCCAATCAATTCTTGTAATGGTCCCGGCAACACCACCCTGAATCTGCGGCTCAGCAAGACCTTTGGTTTCGGTCGCGAAAAAAAGAGTGCGGGCGGCGGCGGTTTCGGCGGACCCGGCGGTCCGCGGGGAGGCCCTCCTGGCGGGGGTCTTGGCCCTCGAGGCCTGAGTGGAGGAGGCGGCAACCCGATGGGCTTCGGTTCCGCGACGAATCGGCGGTATAACCTGACTTTTAGCATTGCCGTTCGGAACCTGTTCAACACGTTTAACCCCGGCAATCCGGTGGCGAACTTGAGCTCCCAAGCGTTTGGGCAGACGCTCAGCACAGGTGGAGGTCCTTTCGCTTCCGCATCCGCAAATCGACGGGTGGATCTGCAGGTGAGATTCTCATTTTAGGGTTTGCATTGTGCCCGCTGGTTTTGCTGCGGGCCTTAGTGGAATGAAACCCAGCAGAGTACCCAACCGGTGGCGCAGTTGGTTTCGCAGCCTCATTCCTAAGCTGCCGGCTGGTCATTTCAGCTCGAAGTACGTCCTGAGCCTCGAACGCGAGTTGGTCAGCGTCCACCGCCAGCTTTTGCAGTTCGTCATCACACTTGGTGGCGTAAGAGCGCCCTGAGACTCTGACCATCTCGAGCGAGATGGTATCCGGGTACCCCAGGTTAGTCACTTGAAAACAATCGATTTTCCTTTAATTTCCACTTGACACCCGGACGGAATGCCGTAGACTAGATGAATAATTATTCACTTCGGTGAATATTCATTCAATGAGCAAACTCTCACGGCATCAGGCGATTTTGGAACTCTTGGGCTCGGGGCCTGTCCCCAGTCAGGAGGAGCTTCAGCGCCTGCTACACAAGAAGGGATTCGATGCCGGCCAGGCCACGCTCTCGCGCGATATCCGCGAACTTGGCCTGGTGAAGACAGTCGAGGGGTATTCACTTCCTGGAAATAGCAACGGGAACGGAAACGGGCATGGCCACGCGGAAGCCGCGTTGCCCTCGGTGTCGCGCCTGGTGCGGGAATTCGTGACCAGCGTTCGGACCGCGCAGAACCTGCTCGTGACCAAAACCAGCGTGGGCAGCGCACAGCCGGTCGCCGCCGCCCTCGACGGCGAGAACTGGCCGGAAGCGATTGGTACCATCGCCGGCGACGATACCATTCTGATCGTTTGCCCGGACTCCCGCTCTGCCGGCCGCCTGGCTGGCCGCATCCAGGGAATGCTCGCCTAGATGCCAGCCAAGCTCAAAGTCGCTGTACTCGGCGCCACCGGCTATTCCGGAATGGAATTGACGCGCCTTTTGCTGCGTCACCCGCGGGTGGATGCGCCTTTGCTATTGCGGAGAGCGTCTGGGGCGGAACCATCCCACCCGTCGAAAGCCGACTTCGGTGGGGCACTCTCGGAATCAGGGAATGGGCATCTCAACCTGGCCGACATCTTTCCGGCCCTTTCGGGCAACGGCAACTACCCGCTCGAGCCGCTGTCGTGGTCATCGCTAAAGCAGAAAAGCATCGACCTTCTTTTCCTGGCGACTCCGCACGAAGTTTCTCGCTCGCTGGTTCCGGAGGCAGTTGCCCAGGGAATCCGCGTGGTGGATCTCAGCGGAGCATGGCGCCTGAAGCAGGAGCAGCACCGGGCCGTCTACAAGTTCAAAGATGAAGGTACTGCGAGCGCCGCGGAAATTTCCGAGCAGGCCGTCTACGGCTTGCCGGAGCTAAATGCCGACAAAATTCCAGCCGCGAAGGTGATCGCGAATCCCGGCTGCTACGCCACCACGGTAATTCTCGGCCTCGCACCGCTGCTCCAGGCCGGCCTCGCCGACAAGGAGAGGGGAATCATTGCCGACTCCAAGTCAGGCGTCTCCGGCGCCGGGAAAGAGCCGACGACCCGCACCCATTTTGTCTCGGTGGCTGACAATTTGTCCGCATACGGAGTTTTTACTCACCGCCATTTGGGGGAAATCGCCGAGCAGCTGCAACTCAGCGCCAACGAAATCACCTTCACGCCGCACCTGCTACCCATTCCGCGAGGGATTCTCTCGACCATTTATGTCCATCTGAAGCAAAAGATGCAGCCACTCGAGATTGAGTCTTGCTATCGCGAGTTCTACCGGGGCAAGCGTTTCGTTCGTGTGTTTCAAACCCCCAAGCTGCCAGAAATCCAGTTTTCACTGAACACGAATTATTGCGATTTGGGTTTTTGTCTGGCGCCCGATGGGCAGCGCCTGGTGATCGTCTCCTGTGAGGATAACTTGATCAAAGGCGCCGCTGGGCAGGCAATTCAGAACATGAACCTGATGTACGGCTGGGGGGAAGAGGAGGGGCTGCTATGAAAATTGTGATCAAAATCGGCGGAACGGCGCTTGAAGACGGGAGCACGCTTCACAAGTGCGCCCACGCCGCCGTCGAGATGGCGCAAGATGGCCACAAAGTGGCCGTCGTGCATGGCGGTGGTTCTGCTCTTACGCGTACGCTCAAGCTCCTCGGTAAACAAAGTGATTTCGTCAATGGTCTGCGCATCACCGACGCAGAGACGCGGGATGTTGCCTTGATGGTGCTAGCGGGCATGATCAATAAAAAAGTGGTCGCCGCCATCGTGAAGGCTGGATTGCCGGCTGTCGGCTTTTGCGGCGGAGACGGCATGACCTTCCGGGCCCGCAAGAAACTGACGACCGGTTATGACCTGGGTTTTGTGGGAGAGATCTGTTCGGTGGAGCCGCGTTGGCTGGAAGCGATTTGGAGCCAAGGCGGAATTCCCGTGCTGTCGTCGCTGGCGCTCGGTTCAGACGGTGAATACTACAACGTAAACGCAGACCAGATGGCCTCGGCGTGCGCCGTCGCCTGCCACGCGGACACGCTCATCTTCCTGACCGACGTTGCCGGTGTGAAAGATGCGGAAGGATCGGTAATGCCTTGGCTGACGCTCAAACAGGTACCCACGCTGATTGCGGAGTCGGTGATCGGCGGCGGCATGCTGCCTAAGCTCGAAGCGTGCACGAATGCCCTGAAACGCGGGGTTGGGCGAGTGCGTATTTTGCCGGCGGCGCAGGCGCAAGTCCTGCCGCAGTTCTATTTTCAGAAGCTCGAATTAGGGACGGAGGTCATAGGAGCGTGAATCTGAATTCCATCATGGACGCCGAAAAGAATCTGTTGCTGCCGACCTACGATCGGCAGAAAGTGCTGTTCACACGGGGGAAGGGCGTGTACCTATGGGATTCGAAAGGGAAGCGCTACCTCGATTTTCTCAGCGGCATCGGCGTGAACGCGCTCGGCCACGCGCATCCGGCGGTTCTGAAGGTCATCAAAGATCAGGCTGGCAAGCTCATTCACACTTCCAACCTTTTCTATCACCCGTACCAGTCAGAGCTGGCCAAGCGGCTGACCAGGATGTCGGGCATGGACCGGGCATTCTTCTGCAACAGTGGAACCGAAGCCTGGGAAGGCGCGCTGAAACTGGCGCGCGCTTATGCCCGCGCCAACAACAGCAACGGACATAAAGCGAAGTGGCGTTTGCTGGCGCTGGAGAACTCGTTCCATGGACGCACATTTGGGGCTCTTTCAACCACCGGACAGGCAAAGTATCGCGATCCGTTTATGCCACTGGTTCCGGGAGTTGATTTCGTGGCGTTCAACGATGTCGAAGACCTTAAGCGGCAGTTCGACGGCAGCGTGTGTGCGGTGTGTGTTGAAACCATTCAGGGCGAAGGGGGCATCAATCTGGTAAGCCAGGAATTCTTGCAGACGGCACGCGAGCTGACGCGGAAATCTGACGCGCTCCTTCTGCTGGATGAAATTCAGTGTGGACTCGGCCGAACCGGGAAACATTTTGCCTATCAGCAATACGGAATTCAACCGGATATCGTCACCGTGGCGAAGCCGCTCGCAGCGGGATTGCCGCTGGGTGCGTTGCTGACAACAAATCAGGTGGCTACGGCAATGCAGCCGGGACTGCATGGAACCACTTTCGGCGGTGGGCCGCTGGCCTGTGCCGTAGCCATCGAAGTTCTCAAGCAAATGGACCAGCTGAAGGGTCACGTCTCGAAGCTAGGGAGCTACTTCTTGGGGAAACTGCAAGACCTTCAGGCTAAGCATGTGTCGGTGAACTCGGTGCGAGGAATCGGCATGATGCTCGCGATTGAGCTTGATTCAGCCGATTTGGCGAAAGCAGTGGTTGCGAACCTGTTGGCGAACGGAATTCTTATTAATCGTACGCATGACACGGTTTTGAGATTCCTGCCGCCTTACATCATTGAGAAGCGGCACGTGGACGAAGTAATCAAGGCGCTCGATGAGGCACTTCGAGCAGGGGCCAAGGGTGCCAACCACGAAAGACAGAAAGGCACAAAAAGGAAAGCAGTCGCGGCTTAATGCTGCGATGCCAGTTTGGGTCTCAGGCGGTTGAAAGGAGCAAACCAATTGCGCAGTCAAACATATGCGAGCGCAGTAGAGCCGAAGCCGGTCATTCCCAGTTTTGCCGCTGGGCGCGACCTGGTTTCCATGCGTGATCTGTCTCCGTCCGAAGTGGAAGCGCTGTTCCACCTGACCAACCTGGTAAAGACGCGCCCTGAAGACTTCCGCACCGCGCTGGCCGGTAAGCATGTCGCCATGTTTTTCGAAAAGCCTTCGCTGCGTACGCGGATTACGTTTGAGGCTGGCGTGTGTGGCCTGGGAGGTACTGTGTCCTTTGTGGATCAGCGCCAGGAGCGGCTGGACGCGCGCGAGAGTCTGGCCGATATCGCACATAACCTTGAACGCTGGGTTAGCGCCATCGTGCTGCGCACGTTTGCTCACGAAACCATAGAGAGCATGGCTGAGCACGCCTGTGTTCCAATTGTCAATGCGCTCAGTGAAGTGGAGCATCCTTGCCAGGCGCTGGCCGACTACTTCACCCTGCACGAGAAGTTCGGCAACCTGAAGAAGATCACGCTTGCCTACGTCGGCGATGGAAACAACGTGCTGCATTCGTTGTTGCTGACGGCGGCCTTGTTTGGCTCGAGTATCCGGATTGGAACGCCGAAAGGCTACGGTCCCCACCAGCAGATCCTTGCCGATGCGCGTGAGATCGCAAAGAAGACCGGCGCCACCATCGAACTCATCGCTGATCCGCGCAAGGCCGTTCGCGGCGTCGATGCGGTCTACACCGATGCCTGGACCAGTATGGGCCACGAGCGCGAGACGGAGGAACGCGCGAGAATTTTCCCGCCGTATCAAGTCAACGACGAACTGATGGCGGAAGCGGCGCCGCACGCACTGTTCATGCACTGCTTGCCGGCCCATCGCAACGAGGAAGTGACCGATTCCGTCATTGATTCGGTGCAATCGGTCGTCTATGACCAAGCGGAAAACCGCATGCACGTACAGAAAGCCATTCTGATGATGCTGGTAGGCGGAAAAAACCGCCTGCCCCTAAGGAGCGCTCATGCCTGAAAAAGTTGTGCTTGCCTATTCTGGCGGCCTGGACACCTCGATCATTATTCCCTGGCTGAAGGAGAACTATTCCTGTGAAGTCATTGCCATGGTGGCGGACGTCGGGCAGGGGGACGACATTGATGCCGTGGTCGAGAAGGCCTACAAAACCGGAGCCAGCAAAGTTGTCGTTGAGGACCTCCGTGAGGAATTCCTGACCGGATACGTGTTTCCTTCGCTGCAAGCCGGCGCCGTCTACGAACACAAATATCTGCTCGGAACTTCAATGGCGCGGCCTGTAATCGCCAAGCATCAGGTGGAAGTGGCGCTGCGGGAAGGCGCGACCGCCGTTGCCCACGGTTGCACCGGCAAGGGCAACGATCAGGTGCGCTTCGAGCTTACCTATCAGGCGCTGGCTCCCCACTTGAAGGTGATTGCACCGTGGCGCGAGTGGACCTTGAAGTCGCGCGAGGATTGTCTTGACTACGCCGAAGCCCACAACATCCCGCTCGCTCAAAGCCGCGAGAAAATTCACAGCCGCGATCGGAACCTGTGGCATATCAGCCACGAGGGCGGAGAACTGGAAGATGCCGCGAACGCTCCCTTCGACAGCACCTGGCAAATTTCGAAATCTCCGAAAGAAGCCCCCGATCGCGAGGAAAAGGTTGCAATCGAATTCGAGAAGGGCGTGCCGGTCGGAGTGAACGGAATGCGTCTCGATCCTGTCCAGCTTGTCGAGTTGCTCAATGAAATCGGCGGAAGAAATGCCGTCGGCCGAGTGGATATTGTGGAGAATCGCTTTGTCGGCATCAAATCGCGCGGTTGCTATGAGACGCCGGGAGGCACTCTGCTGATTGCCGCCCATCGCGAGCTCGAGGCCCTTTGCTGCGAACGCGATGTAATGCACTTCAAGCAACACATCGCCTTGAAGTACGCCGAGCTTGTGTACTACGGACTGTGGTTTACGCCCTTGCGCGAAGCACTTGACGCATTCGTCGAGCGCACTCAACAGGAAGTTACCGGTACTGTCACGCTGTCTCTCTATAAGGGAAATGTCTCTGTCGTGAGTCGCCAGTCGGAGCACTCGCTGTATCGTACTGACCTGTCGTCGTTCACCATGGGGGAAAGCTATGACCAGAAAGATGCGGCTGGATTCATCCGCATCCTTGGCCTGCCGTCGCGCTCGCAGGCGCAGATTCGCGCTAACAGAGAGAAGGCAATCGGCGCAAATGACGCCAAAGATGCGCAAAGTACGGCGCGCAAGAAACAAGAGGCGGAGGTGATCCGGTGAAGATGTGGTCGGGCCGCTTTCGGCAGCCGCTCGACCCGGCGTTCGAGGCTTGGCAGCGGTCGTGGGAGTTTGATTGCCGCTTGCTCGAATGCGAGTTGGAGGCTAGTTCCGCCCATGCCCGTGCCCTGGCGAAGGCGGAAGTTCTCTCTCCGCCTGAGCTCAAGACCATCCTCGAGGGTCTTGAACAAATCGGCGAACGCGTTGCTCAAGATCCGGAGCTCCTCGAAGATGACGAGGCCGAAGACGTTCACCACTTTGTCGAAAAGCTGTTGGTCGCGATCATCGGTGACCTCGGATACAAGCTTCACAGTGGCCGCAGCCGCAACGAGCAAATTGCGACCGATTTGCGCCTTTACACGCGCGCCGCATGCGATGAGATCAGCGCCGAACTCTCAAAGCTGATCTCCACGTTCCTGGATCGCGCCGAAAAAGCGGAGGACGCCGCCATGCCGGCCTACACGCACCTGCAGCGTGCAGAACCTGTATTGATTGCACACTGGCTGCTTGCGTATGCCGAGATGTTGCTGCGCGACCTAGAACGTTTGGAGGACTGCCGAAATCGGCTGAATGTCTGCCCACTCGGCTCGGGTGCGGTCGCTGGAACGACGCTCCCACTCGATCGCGAACTGATGTCTTCAGAACTGGGCTTCCGATCACCCACGGCAAACAGCATGGACGCGACTTCGGACCGCGACTTTGTCATTGAGTTTGCGAATGATGCCTCGCTGCTCGCAATTCATCTCAGCCGCTGGGCGGAAGAGATGTTGCTGTTCTCAACCCAGGAATACGGATTCATTCATCCGCCGGAAGCGTTCTCCACCGGCAGCAGCGCCATGCCGCAAAAGATGAATGGAGATTTGCTGGAGCTGACGCGCGGCAAGGCGGGCCGAATCCTTGGCAGTGCGACATCTTTGCTGGTTTTGCTCAAGGGCCTACCGCTCGCCTACAACAAAGACATGCAGGAAACTCAAGAGGCACTCTTTCAGGTGACAGAGACTGTGGTCTCATTAATCCCGTTGGTCACTGGTTGGATGGAATCGGCGGAGTTTGATTTCGCGCGCATGCAGAGAGCCGCGGAAACCGGTTACATGAATGCTTTCGCCGCTGCGACCTATCTGGTCCGCAAGGGTGTGCCTTTCCGCATTGCGCATGAGATTGTCGGCAAAGCCGTACGCCTGGCACTTGACCGGCAATGCGAACTGCAGGACCTGAAGCTTATGGACTTGCAGGAATTCGATTTGCATTTTGGAGAAGACTTCTTCGAATTCGTCACCTTGAAGAACGTTCTCGCGATTCATGACGTCTCCGGCGGCACGGCTCCAGCGCGAGTGAAAGAAGCAATCGTTGCTGCTCGAAAACGGCTCGGCGCCGTCCATGAGGAATCCCATGCACACGCGTGAAGCCTTACTGCCCGACGCAGAGCGCATTCATGAGCTGATTTCTTCGTACTCGCCGGATGGAACCCTCCTGCCCCGTTCGCTTGCAGAGATCTGCGAAAACGTGCGCGACTTCGTGGTTCTCGAGGAGGCTGGCCACATCATCGGCTGTGGAGCACTGCACCTCTACGGTCCGCATCTCGCCGAGGTTCGCTCCATTACCGTCGATCGCGCATTTCAGAAGCGCGGCGGCGGGGAATTGCTTGTACAGTCCTTGATGTCGCATGCGCACAAACACCAGGTGAGCTGTATCTGCCTGTTCACACGCGCCCCGCAATTTTTTGCCAAGCTCGGGTTCGAGGTTGCCCAGCGTGAAGACCTGCCGGACAAGATCAACAAAGACTGCTGTGTTTGTCCGCGTTATCACAATTGTGACGAAGTCGCGATGGTTAAGGGAGAGCTTCCGAGGTTTGCGATCCTTCCAGAACCCGCCAACTTTCTGGTGAAACTGCAAGTATGACCGCGAACGCAAGCGATCCGATATTTCTTCCCAAAGGTTTCAAGTTCTCGGCAGTGAGGGCGGGCATCAAGGCCAGCGGCAATCCCGATTTGGCGGCCATCTTCGCCGGGTCAAGAACGCGGGCGGCTGCGGTGTTTACAAAGAACCGCATCGTTGCCGCGCCCGTTCAAGTCGGGCGCGCCGCCCTGGTACGCAGCCGTGGCCGAGTGCGCGCCGTGATCGTGAATTCTGGGAATGCCAATTGCGCTACCGGTCAGGCGGGTGTGCGGGGATGCAAGGCGGTTTGTGAGGAGATGGGCGAACTGCTGAAGGTGCGTCCCTTTGAAATCTTCCCCTCTTCAACCGGAATCATCGGGGTTCCATTTCCTGCCGAAAAAGTAAGGTCGCATGTAGGGGCGTTGCTAGCGGGCGCCGGAGCATCGGTTGGAGATCTCCGCCATTTTGCCGAGGCCATCCTCACCACCGATACTCGCCCCAAGATTGCCAGCGTTCCACTTCGTTCAGGAAGCGCCTCCCTTATCGGAATCGCAAAGGGCTCGGGCATGATTCATCCACAGCTCGCAACCATGCTCGTGTACCTCCTGACCGATGTTTCGGTGAGTCCCAGCGAACTGAAGGGAGTGCTGCGCGAGGCTTGCGACGAGAGTTTCAACGAAATCTCTGTTGACGGCGACACTTCCACCAACGACACGGTGCTTCTGCTGGCTTCGGCCGAGAGTCAGGCATCGTTTGGCAGCATACGAAAAGAATTTCGCGCTGCCTTGTCGGAAGTTTGCCGGTCACTTGCCGAACAAATCGTCAGCGATGGCGAGGGTGTTCAGCGTGTCATCCGCTTGCATATTGAGCAAGCCCGGAACCGCGCGGAAGCTTTACAGGTTGCCCGTACGATTGCCAACTCCATGCTGGTGAAAACGGCGTGGGCAGGAGCGGATCCAAACTGGGGACGGATTCTTGCTGCTGCGGGACGAAGCGGGGTTCCGCTCAATCCCGAAAGAACCACGGTGGCGATTGGAGACCAGGTGGTCTGCAAGGGCTCTGTCGCGTGTGTGTTCGACGAGCAAAAAGCGCATGATCACCTTTCTCAAGCAGAATGCTCCGTCCGCGTGAAGTTAGGGAGGGGAAAGGCCTCGGTTAGGTTCCTCACCACTGACCTGACAACCGAATACGTGCGGATTAATGCGGACTATTCCACCTAATCCGGTGCGATTTTGCCTTTACAAGGTCGGTTCCAAAAGAAAAAGCCCTGCCGTGAGGCAGGGCTATCTTTTAAGTGGTTCTGTTGGCTATTACTTTGCGGTCCCCCTGAACTACCCGCGCAGTTTGCGCCGAACAATCCCAGCAAGCCCAACCAGCCCGGTACCCAGAAGTCCGAGGGTGCCTGGCTCGGGGGTGACGATGGTATCGCTGCTACCTACCCATCCGCCGCGTCCCAGATTCAAGATTCCGGCCACCGTATTTCCACCCGTGGTGATTCCCTGGACGGTGATGCTAGTGCCCGCCACGGTTGCGCTACCGCTGCTGAAGGTTCCTGCAAACAGAGTCACATTGCTAGCATTCTTGATCGTGACAGTGCCATTAGCGATATTAAAGCAGCCGGTTCCGCAGGAAGTCGTGCCCAAAGTTACAGAAATCGAAACGGTTCCGGCGGTGAAGGCGCCACCGCTAACCGAAAGAGAATTGAAAGTAATGCTCAAACTGCCACCGCTTGTCACTCCCCCCGTCACGGTCGCGGGATTCGTGGTCAGGGCCTGGCCAACATAATCTACGGTGCTTGCCAAGGCCACTGTGGGCAGGGCCAAAGCCAACACCGCCAACAAAACTACTTTCTTCATAAAACGCTCCTCCGAAGTTTTCCTATTACTCTTTTGGGGGAAACCTTTGGTTGTGAGAACCTTATTGGCCTCCACGCTGGGCTGGTTCTCAACAATGTTCGTGCGCGGACTGAAGCTTCTACATAGCATCTCCGTTACCAAAGTACGTGACCTGTAGTTTTGTTGAAAACAAAGGGCTTACCTTCGCGGGGAACAGGGCCCACTCCCCGGTATGTGCAAACCCCTGCACATAAAATGTGAATCCCCGTCGCTGTTGAAATCGTCCTAAGTCTATGAGGCCGTTAGATTTCTGCAGCTGGAGAGGCACTCCCGAAAATCGACCGGTTGCTGCCAACGGAGCAGGCGTGCGCATAGTAAATTGGTAAGACACCAACTTTCAATCGGAAACTCTGCTTTGGAACCCTCCATTCGAAATATCGCCATCATTGCCCACGTGGACCATGGGAAGACCACATTGGTTGACGCGCTTTTGCGTCAGAGCGGGACCTTCCGCAGCAACGAATCTGTGGTTGACCGCGTCATGGACTCGAATGAACTGGAGCGCGAACGTGGAATCACGATCCTGGCGAAAAACACCGCACTTTTCTATAAGGGGATAAAAATCAACATCGTAGACACCCCCGGCCACAGCGATTTTGGGGGCGAGGTTGAACGCGCGCTCAAAATGGTAGACGGGGTCATGTTGCTCGTGGATGCGAGCGAAGGGCCGCTGCCGCAGACTCGCTACGTGCTGGGGAAAGCCCTCGAAGCAGGATTGCCACCCATCGTGGTAATCAACAAGATTGACCGATCGGACGCGCGTCCACAAGAAGTGCTGAACGAGATCTACGATCTCTTCATCGACCTTGATGCCAAGGAAGAACAGCTAGATTTCCCGGTGCTTTACACCAACGCGAAAGCCGGAACCGCCGGCACGGACCAGTCCGGGCGCGGTGACGATCTGCAACCCCTTTTTGAAGCGATCGTAAACACGATTCCTCCACCCAATGGGGAGAGCTCCGGGCAATTACAAATCCTGGTGGCGAATTTGGACTACAGCGACTACCTGGGTCGGCTTGCCATCGCGCGCGTCTTCAATGGCACACTGCGCACTGGCGAAGAAGTCGCGATCGCCAAACTTGACGGCAGCTTCGAGAAGACAAAGATCACAAAGTTGTTCTCTTTTGCCGGCCTGAAGCGGCTCGACATCAGTGAAACCAATTTGGGCGACATCGTGGCGGTGGCTGGCGTCGAAGGAATCACTATCGGCGAGACCATCACGAACGTGGAGAATCCCGCGCCTCTGCCCCCAATCACCATCGACGAGCCAACCATTGCCATGCAGTTCACCGTGAACACCTCGCCCTTCGCCGGCAAGGACGGGCAGTTCGTGACCTCGCGCAACCTCCGTGACCGTTTGCAGAAGGAACTTCTCACGAATGTTTCTCTGCGGGTAGAGGATGGGGGAAGCACCGACTCGTTCAAAGTAATGGGCCGCGGCGAATTGCAGCTTTCCATTCTGCTCGAGATGATGCGCCGTGAGGGTTATGAGCTGATGGTCGGGAAACCGGAAATCGTCACCAAGCGCACCGCCGACGGCAAGCTGATGGAACCGGTTGAGCGCCTCACGGTCGACATTCCCGAAGAGTTTGTAGGTGTCGTCATGGAACAACTGGGTGCGCGGAAGAGCGAGATGATCAATATGCACAATCACGGCTATGGTCGTGTTCGCATTGAGTTTCGCGTTCCCAGCCGTGGCTTGATCGGGCTACGCAGTCAATTGCTCACCGACACCCGCGGCACCATCGTGATGAACTCCTTGTTTGACGGCTACACCGAATGGCAGGGCGAAATCCCGCACCGGCTGACGGGTGCCCTGATCGCCGATCGGCCAGGCGTTTCTACGGCCTATTCCCTTTGGAATCTGCAGGAACGTGGGGAACTGTTTGTGGGCCCGGGGGTTGAGGTCTATGAAGGTATGATCATTGGTGAGAACTCCAAGGACAATGACCTCGACGTTAATGTGGTTCGCGAGAAGAAACTGACAAATATGAGGGCGTCAACCGCAGACGAAGCCATCCGGCTCGTGCCATTCCGGCAATTGAACCTTGAACAAGCCATTGAATTCATCGCCGAAGACGAATTTGTCGAAGTAACACCCAAGTCGCTGCGCCTGCGGAAGAAAACCCTTCCCGCAAACCGGCGAAAAAAGAGTAGTTTGGCGGTTGTTCTCGACCAAGAATGATTGCACTTGGGGGCGCCAGCCTAAGAACTGACGAGCTTGGTAGAAAATTCCGGTCGTTTACTTCCATTTGGGGGCTGAACGGCACACCCAAATCCTGCTCTTCGCACGCTCGCTTGGCAGCGTCTCAGCGACTGTCATCCACAATTCCTTTATCATCCTTAGCGAAACCACAAATCTAAGAGGAACGAGGCACGATGCAATATCGACCGCTGGGCCGCACGGGATGGAATGTTTCTGAGATCAGCTTTGGAGCTTGGGCCATTGGAGGCGCTTGGGGAAAGGTGAGCGACGAAGAATCCATGAAAGCCCTGTATGCCGCCATCGATGCCGGAGTCAACCTCATCGACACCGCAGATGTTTACGGCAACGGACGCAGCGAGCGCTTGGTTTCGCGTCTGAAGAAGGAACGTAAAGAAGAAATTGTGGTGCTGACCAAGGCAGGCCGGAAGCTGCCGAAACAGCGAACCGAGGGCTATAGCCGTGAGAACCTTACGGGCTGGATCGACGAAAGCCTTAGGAACCTGGCAACCGATGTCATAGATCTCTTGCAGTTGCACTGCCCGCCGACAGATCTCTACTACCATCCGGAGGTCTTCGGAATGCTCGATGACTTCGTGAAGGCCGGCAAGCTGCGCTATTACGGTGTGAGCGTGGAGCGCGTAGAAGAGGCATTGAAAGCGATTGAGTTCCCCAACGTCCAAAGCGTACAGATCATATTCAACTGTTTCCGGCATCGGCCTGCGGATGTGTTCTTTCCCCTGGCGAAACAGCGGACGGTTGGGATTCTAGCGCGGGTGCCGTTAGCTAGCGGAATGCTGACTGGGAAATTGCGCCGGGACTCGCAGTTTGAAACTGACGATCACCGCAACTTCAACCGTCATGGGGAGTCGTTTGACGTTGGAGAGACCTTCTCCGGGGTGGATTACGAGCTGGGATTGCAGGCAGCGGAGGAGATCCAGGCCCTGCTTCCGCCAGACGTGTCCATGGCTCAGTTTGCTCTGCGCTGGATCCTAATGTTCGACGCAGTGAGCTGTGCAATCCCCGGCGGGAAGCGGCCTGACCAAGTTTCGGAAAATTGCCGAGCATCAAGCTTGCCGCAGTTTAGCGCAAAGACCATGGCGGAGATTCAAAGGATCTATGATGAGAAGATCCGGCCGGGTGTACACCAGAGGTGGTAGATCGCCGGCCGGTGTTTTGCCTTGAGCCGAATCTTCACATTGACACCTCTCCGAAACAAAGCTACAGTCCCGAAATATAGGGAGGCGTTATGAAACCTGGTGTGCTCGCAGTGGCGGCCCTGTTGGTCGGCGGGCTGACGGTGGAACGGGCGCTCTCCCAAGCGGCTACCGAAAGCGTGATGACCCATGGGCTCGCGTCGGGCGCGGGGAGCTCGCTCGGAAAGACCTTGGGCAATGCACTAGGGAACGCCGCCGGTCAGTTGGGGAACCGGTTGGGTCAGCAGACGTCGTCGGCTCCAGCGCGGCAACGGGTGTCGACAGCAAAGGCCACGAGCAGCGTAAAGGCGACCGCGGGCCCCAAATCACTCACGGCGCCGTCGTCTTCCGGGTCTCTGATCGCTTCGATTCAGGGGGGCGTGTCGCCGACCACCAACTGCACGCATGGCCCGGAACCAACACCTGCAACTCCTGCAAATGTCGATGTTTCAGGGAGCCTGCCTAGGGAGAATCCGCCTGCTCCTTCCCTCAGCTGCGCGCTTCCAGAAGACAGCAATTCCCATCCCGCGGTCATCAATTTGCCGCCGGCGAATCGATCCGGCAACTAACGCGGTCTCAGGCTTAGGAGTTCCCGTACACCGGGATCGATGCGCCGTGAATGAGTCTTGCCTCTTCGCTGCATACGAACAAAATTACTCGCGCGATTTCCTCCGGCTTCGGCCACTTTGAGAAATCGGCATTCGGCATCGCTCGACGGTTTGTTGATGTATCGATGATGCTCGGCAGAATGGAATTGACCCGTACGCTCGTGCCCTTGAGGTCCTCCGCGAGTGAGTCCATCATGGCGACCGCAGCTGCTTTAGAGGCCGCATAAGCGGAGGCTCCAGCAGCATGATCGAAGGCGGCCTTTGCAGCGATGTTCACAACCGCACCCCCGCCTTGTTTCAGCATCAGGGGCACAACATTCCGTGCAAGCAAGTACCCCGAGCGCAGATTCAGGTCGAGCATTTGGGAGAACACCTTGGGATCGGTCTCCCAGAGCTTGATCCCTCCCGCATAGCCGCCCACGGCATTGACCAGAACGTCCACGCGTCCGTGCGAGGCAACGATTCCTTCGACCGCTTTCCGAACCTGCCCGTCATCGGTCACATCGACGAGGTAGCCACTGAGGTAAGAAGAGCGCTCGCCGGCTTCGGCTTGCAATGCCGCAAGCTCGTCCTTTCTCAAATAGGTGACGGCCACGTGCGCCCCAGAATTCAAGAACGCGAGACTGACGGCTTTCCCCAGCCCACCCGTTCCGCCGGCGACAAGTATTACTTTTCCTTGGATGCTGGTGCTCATAAAACCTCGCTTCGCGCGACGATCAACGATCGGCCAGATGGCGCTGCAAAATGAGAGGCACTTTGGAGCTGCCCATGGAAGTCGAGCTTAGGGCAGACGTTCGATGGAAGCTCATGCCTCGAATCATACGCGAAACGAGACAAGACAAAAGCGCGGCTTCCCAGCCGGTCGTTCTATTATCTTGGTGTTGCTGCGGCTGCAGGTAAGACCGCCTTTTAGGAGAACGGCATGCGAAATTTTCTGACGTGGGTCATTGTGTTTGCAGTAGGTCTGCTCATCGGATTCGTCCCGCAGTATTGGAAAGCCCGTGGCGCCAGGGAAGAATTGACGTCGTGTCACACCAGGGCTGACCTGGCCAAGGTACAGCAATCCGCAGCACTCACGTACGTGGCTGCTACCCAGCTGAATTACGGCTTGGCTTCCGGTTACGCGCAGACGTTTTTCGCGAATGCGCAGAGTGTTCAAGCGACGACCCCAGATGCGGCAATCAAAGACGCCCTCACCCAGGTTCTTGCTGCAAGAGACAAAGTTACCGCCGATCTTGCGAAGGGGAGCCCCGAAGTCGTCGCCGAACTTCAACCACTAATTCTCAAACTCGAGCAAGCAGGCCTGTGACGGCAATGATCAATTCTGCCGAACGTCGGGAAAGTTATTTGCTGCCAGCTAAGGGTGGAAGAGCTGCAGTTGGACGTCGGATCCCTTGGGGGACTCCCAATGCCATCCAGAGTCCCGGCTGATCCTGTATTTTGCCCGCAGTTTCGAGAACAGGTCCGAGATCCTCTTCCGGTATGCAGCCGGCAAGAACGCCTGGCTGGCGAAGCGTTTCTCGTACCCGGGGACCAGCTCCGGAAAATGTTCTTTCAGGAAGGGCAGGAACACCGCCGCCGAACACGGCTTAAGAAAAAGCGGATTGCAGCGCACATGGCAGGCGCCCGCGGCTGCCGCCATCCGGACCACGTCTTCCAGTTGGGCTGGCGCATCCGTGATGCCCGGCAGAACGGGAGCGCAAATCACGCCGGCACGAATTCGAGCGTCGCGCAATTTCTTCAGAGCCTCCAGGCGCAAATCCGGCCGGGGTGCTCTGGGCTCGAGGATGCGGGCGAGAACGGCATCGGTGGTTGTGATGGTGAGATTGACATACAACTGATTGCGCTTTGCTATCTCCGCCAGTAGGTCTGTGTCTCGCGTCACCATCGTTGATTTCGTTACTATCCCGATCTCCAGGCCAGAGTGCCGGGCGAACTCCTCCAAGATTGACCGGGTAATCTCAAGCTTCTTTTCGAGCGGCTGATAGGGATCGGTTGCCGTTCCAAGCGCGATATCCTCCCCTGGCTTTACCTGTCGCAATTCCTGTCGAAGCAGATCCGCAGCGTGCTGCTTGGCGTAGATTTTCTGCTCGAACTCGATGCCATCGCGCATCTCCATGAACTCATGCGTGTAGCGGGCGTAGCAGTACTTGCATGCAAACTCGCAGCCCCGATAAGGGTTGATGGTCCAGGCGAACGGCATGCGCGTGCTGGTGCAGCGATTGAGAAGAGATTTCGCTGGGAGAGCGAAGTATTCCACTTCGTGACCGCGGCCAACGGTATCGCTGTGCGAGGCAAGCCGCGCGATGCCGACAAGGCGCGGGGAAGAATGGGGGAGCAAAGGAAGGGAAGCCATATCGATATTCGCCTTTTATTCGCCCATATACTATCATGCGGAAAGCAGATGCGGGAGGCGTTTCTGCCGGTTTTTTGAGTTCCAACGGATGCATTCCCAGGGCGGGGTTCCTCGGCTGAATTGCTAGCTCGAGGACGGAGGCTGACACTCTTACTCCCATACACAAGGAGCGCCAGGAACAAGTTCCGCCCTCAGAGCCATTTGCCTGAGGTATCCTGATGCTGGAATTTTCATGCCTTACTGCTCCTTTTGTGGCGCCCAGTTAGGCGCGGAAGTGCGCTTCTGTTTCGACTGTGGGAAGCCAGTCTCGAAGCCCAAACCGACATCGAACCCCGAAGATGTCGCGAACCTCGAGATTGACTACGCGGCCACTGCAACTTCGCCTCTTCCGGCGAATCGTCCATTCGGCTCTTTCATTCGCTCGGTGCCCCGAGCTTCCGTTTCGACGGACTCAGTGGCCAGCGAGGAGCGTTTCCTCCCTGGCCGCCTCTTGGCAGCGCGTTATCGAATTATTGCGCTGCTTGGGAAAGGCGGCATGGGCGAGGTCTATCGCGCAGACGATTTGACATTGGGTCAGGCGGTCGCTATGAAATTCCTGCCTGAAGAAGCGATCAATCACGAGGGGATGCTCGAACGTTTTAAGAACGAAGTCCGCATCGCGCGCCGCGTTTCGCACCCCAACGTATGCCGAGTCTATGACGTCGGAGAGGTCGACGGGGCTACCTTCTTCACGATGGAGTACGTGGATGGCGAAGACCTTGCATCGCTGCTACGCCGGATTGGCCGCCTTCCCCCGGATAAAGCTGTCGAAATTGCCCGACAAGTCTGCGCCGGCCTTTCCGCGGCCCACGCCAAGGGAGTTCTACATCGTGACCTGAAACCTGCCAACATCATGCTCGATGGCCGAGGACAGGTGGTTATCACTGACTTCGGCCTTGCTGGGGTGGCCGACGACCTTCGCGGCGCTGAAGTTCGCAGCGGAACGCCTGCCTACATGGCTCCCGAGCAGATTGAGGGCAGGGAAGTCACCTCGCTGAGTGACATTTATGCCCTTGGGCTGGTGCTCTATGAGATCTTCACCGGGAAGCGTGCCTTCGCTGAAAAATCCGCGGCAGGAGCTTTCGCCCATGATGATCGCACCCCGAGCCGACCATCCTCCGTCGTTAAAGATATCGACCCAATCGTAGAAAAAGTTATTCTCGGCTGCCTTAAAGAAAATCCTGCCTCGCGCCCGCAAACGGTACTTGCGGTTTCGGCTGCGCTTCCTGGGGGTGACCCGCTCGCGGCCGCCCTGGCGGCGGGAGAAACGCCTTCCCCGGAAATGGTCGCCGCTGCGGGGGAAACCGCCGGGCTCCGCCCCGGCGTGGCTATGCTTTGTCTTTCCGCGGTTGTGGTTGCGCTGGGGGTGACCGCATTTCTCGGGGTCCACTACAGCGGTTTGAACCGAATGCATCTGGAGCAGTCCCCCGAGGTCTTGACGCAAAAAGGGCGCGAGCTCATCGCCCGAATCGGTTACACCGACCGCCCCGTGGATAGTGCCTACGGGTTCGAATACGACCCCGATCTAGAGGAAGCGATTGAGAAGAATGACAAGCCCCGACCTGACTGGAATGCGATTCTTGCGGGGCGCCCGACGTTATTTTCCTTCTGGTACCGTCAGAGCCCCGACTATATGTATGCCGAAGGCTACCGTGATCAGTTTCTTAATCCCGGAATTGTGACCACATCCGATCCTCCTACGATCCTATCGGGAATGATCAATTTGAAACTCGACCCGCAGGGCCACCTTATTAGCTTCCAGGCGATTCCGCCGCAAAAAATGGAGAACGGCTCGACGGCTGTTTCCTACGATTGGACTCTCCTTTTTTCTGAGGCTGGGTTGGACATCTCGAAATTTCAGAAAGCCGATCCGCAATGGAATTCTCTTGCTGCCTTCGATAGTCGCGGGGCGTGGACGGGAGAGTGGCCCGGAACTTCTCGGCCGTTGCGAGTCGAAGCGGCCGCCCTGCGCGGAAGGCCAGTCTATTTTTCGCTGATTGGCGACTGGACTAAGCCTGATCGTATGAAAGCGCCTGCACAATCGCTGGGAAAGAAAGCCGCTCAAGTTCTAACAATTCTGTTGTTTCTCTCTTTGCTAGTCGGGGCCGCCTTTCTAGCTCGGCGTAACTATCGGCACGGACGCGCCGATCGCGAAGGCGCATTTCGCCTGGCCACGATCATGTTCGTGCTTGACATGCTGCTGTGGCTGAGCCGCACTCATTTGATCCCTAGCCTGGCGGTTTTAGGATCATTCATGATTGCAGTAGGCGGCAGTTTGCTTGTGGCTGCCCTGACTTGGATTCTCTACCTCGCGCTCGAACCTTGGGTCCGCCGGCGCTGGCCGCACACCATCATCTCGTGGTCCCGCCTCCTCTCTGGACAACTGCGCGATCCGGTGGTCGGCCGCGACATTTTGTTCGGTGTGATGCTGGGGGTAGTCTGGATTCTCATTTTTCAGCTGCGCAGCATCCCGGTGATGCGGATGGGAGGCGTTCCCTTGCTCGGCAACTCCGACTATCTTGCGGGAGGCCGCACCGCCCTTGGAGCCTGGCTGAGACAGGTCCCCACTTCGATTCTGGGTACGCTGCAGTTCTTCTTTTTCCTTTTCGGTCTCAAGTTCTTATTGCGCAAAGACTGGCTTGCCGCGATTGCCTTCGTTGCAATTTTTGCGCTCCCCAGCGGACTCCTGGATTCCCATCCCAAGATTGAGGTGCCGACTTTGGTCTTGGTCTACTCCATCGCTGTCCTGATCGTCATGCGCTTCGGACTTATACCACTGGCGGTCGCAATTTTTACGGTCGATATGGTGGCGAATCTCCCGCTCTCAAGCGATCTATCCGCCTGGTTCATGTCGAATTCTCTATTGGCGCTATCGAGCGTAGTCGCGTTGGCAGTTTGGGGCTTCTATCACTCACTTGGCGGACAATCCGTGTGGAAGGTAGCGATCGATTGAGTTTCCTAAGGAATGGAAACAGCTGCGCAAGGCTCAAAGATGGAAATGCCTGGCAGGCCACGACGAAACCGACGAGCGTCGGTGGAACCAACTAGGAAGGGCGGCGGCACCTCCAGCGCAATTCAAAAACTTTTTAAACGCGAAACATTTCGGGACCCGAATGCACTCATCTTCCGGCGCGCCGCCTGCATCCACAACAATGAATTTTGAGCAGTATGATGGCGGGGAGGGAGTTGAATCGCCGCTGACCGGTCAAGGAACGAGCGTCATCGAACATCAAGCAGCGGGAAAAACTGGCCCTCGACTTTTTCTCCTGCCGCAATTACAGGCACGCCGTGAAGTAGAGGCTCGTTTGTGGCAGAACGCACGCCATCGCGCATCACATTAATGACCGTCGCACGGCGAGCTCGGTTTGAGTGATTGGCAAATGATCCGTGCACCAGACGAGGATGATGGAAGGAAGCCTCCCCCTTCTTTAGCTCTACCGCGACTGCGGCGTCGAATTGATGACGCTGTTCAGCGTTCAAGACGGCCTGAATCGCCTCCATATCACCCGCCAATCCCGTGATCGGTAAATCGGGCCAACGGTGGCTTCCTGGAATGTACTGGAGACATCCGTTCTCGCGAGTGGAATCATCCAGGCCGATCCAGCACGTCAAGTGTGCGAGTGGTTGCGTGCGTGTCCAGTAGGAGTAATCCTGATGCCATGCGACCACGCCCCCGTGATGCGCAGGCTTACAGAAAAGCTGGTCATGCCAAAATCGCACCGGGCCGCCGAGCAACTGTGACGCCGGAATTGTGAATGCCGGGTTCCAGAGAACGTCGTGGAAACCTGGCATAATCCGCCACGCACCTAAAGCATGAAACAAAATGTGATCGGCAGCTGCCGACTCATTTGAGTGAAATTCATAGAAAAGTTCGTGACGGGGATGCTTGGGGTCAGTAAGGTCGGCCAATTCTCTTTGCAGAATTTCTGTTTGTTCGTCGGTGAGGACTCGAACCGCAGTGACATATCCATGTTCATGAAAAAAATTGACTTGATCCTCGGTCAGACGGAAAGAAACAGGATCCCTATTCAGCTGCGGACTGAACATCGTCCCGACGGGATTATGAAACGTCGAAAGGTCCTGCACGGAATCGAGTGTATCATCCGATACGATACCTCCCGCTTTGCAGGCACCTGACGAGCAGCCAACACCTCTCATCGGGGAAGTTGATCCTCGGCGAGGCAGATCCAAATCCAAATCCTCACTGAAGACGTACGCGCATCGAAGTTGGAAAAGCGACAAAAGGACCTTGAGCCTGTCGCCGGCGCTTTCCCTGTCACGAGTCGGATATTGAGGGTACAATTCGCCAAAGACTTACAGGAGCGGGACGCACTGGCGATGATGAGCAAGGCGGGATCACCATGAATGACAGCGGGCCTCTCTCGAAAAAAGCGCTGTCGATTATCGTCTCTTCTGCAGCACTGGCAGTGATGGCGGCTCACCTTGCTTGGCCAAATCTTCGCGTCGACGCCGTTACGTTGGGGCTGCTTATTCTCGCCATCGTCCCCTGGCTGGCCCCGTTGTTCAAGAGCATTGAACTTCCTGGCATTGGGAAGTTCGAGTTTCAAGAACTGAAGCGGGAGGTAGCTCGAAAAGGAGAAGAGGTTGCGGCCCTAGCGGGGCGGGTGGCAGAAGTGGAAAAGATCACTTTCTCTGGAAAGACCACCCCCGCCTTCAGAGAAAGAGTGACATCGGACCTCAGGGAACTTCACGACTACTTTAACCACATTGGAGCGAATCTGGGTTCAACCTCCCCCTCCGTCGAAGTCCGCAAAGATGCGGGCGCTCTCGGCTACTATCTGCAAGACACAAACACAATCGTAATCGGCATCCAGGCCAGGGATAACTTTGACCTTGTTCTCCGGCAGTACACTCAGCATGTGCTTTCGATATTAGCTCCGAAGAAAATGGGCGAACCCAATCAATACATCAGGCACGCTCTTGCCACCTATTTTCCTTGTAGCTTCAAGAATTATCCGTCACTGGGTCTCACGAAGGAGCAGGCTGACGAGGAAGAGCGACGTACAGGACATCCTTACGCGCACAACCTCGCCCATACACGCCGACTCACAAAAGATTTACTCAAGAGAGTTACTCCTGAGAGTAGCGTCCACTACGAAGTAGGGCGGGTATGGGACGTCGCCTCAATATGGGGAGGTGCCTTTTGGGAACTGAGGACCGCGATCGGGGACGAGCGCTCCGATGCGGCTTTCTTGCGCGCGTGGGTTTCGACCGAGTGGGGAGGGCGTGATCAGCTGGGTTTGGAGTGGACAACGGAGCTGCTCAAGATCCTGGGCGCTGCGGAAGGCACGGCTGTGAAAATATTCACGAGCCGAGGACTGCTGGAGCGTTGAGTTGCCAGTAGCGGGTTTCACTACCATGCACGGGTTTGATTCTTTGCCAGCTCGGATAGCGCCTCCTTAAAAGCCTTGCGGTGGTTTATTTCGTCGTGGCGAGTCTCTTCAAAGCGATCACCAACGGCTTTGTCGCCCACTGAAAAAGCCTGCTCTGCGAAGTCGCGATACATCGACTCGATTCCATATGACTCCGATGCGATGGCGTCTTCGAGGTTGTCAACGTCGCCGCGTACGATTTCTGCAAGCGCAGCCTCCTCTGCGAAATGCTCCAACAGTTCTTGCTTCGCCGTCTTCTCCAGCAACTGCGCCAAGTCAGGATTACCTGTTCTACGGGCACGCTCTGCGAAAAGCATGTATTTTGCGTGCGTAAAGGCTTCGCTGTGCATTGCGGTCGAAAGATTATCTCTTGTTGTCTTGTTCACAGAAACTCCTAGTTCTCGGTTGGCGACTTGGAGTGCGTGGGGATGAAAATGAGCCGCTTTGGGGTGTGCGTTCGTCCTGCTTTGTATCGTTCTTGGTATTGGGCAAACCTCCAGGGCTGGCATTTTCTGCACATGTAGCAGCCTAACCAGATCTTTAGAGCTCGCCCATGCCGGGAGAAACCTACATTCTCATGTTTTTCGTGATTCTTCCTTGCTTACCCTTTCTGCGATCGTCGCGACAGTGGTATCTCTGACAGGGCTGATCGAAAGGGCCGCCAAGTGAGTGTTTCTAACCTAGTCGGCGACAAGGAGCTAGGCAGTCCCCTGATTCATCGAAGAAGAGTGTCCACCATCAGGTGTGCAGGGAGTTAGAAATTGCTCAAGATGCGCAGGGTGTTTCAGACCTAATCCATGAAAATCGATGTTGCGAGACAGAACGGTTGTGCTCCTCTCTGCTCACGTTTCCCCGCGAAAATGTTGTATCCTTTGACGCTTGTGCCGTTCAGCCACTTCCAAGGAGAATTTCAACGCATGAGATATTGGGCTCTGGTGCTCGCATTTTCGCTGCTTCTCAGCCTGTCGTCTGCCTTCGGCGAGGACGCCGAGGGCTGCAAAGATTCACCCCTGATCCAACGCATGCCGGGCAGCACGATTTCGACCTGCGATCATAAGGAATTCGATTCCGTGGAGATGCCGGTCGGGAAAAATGCGGACGGCGACCCGACGACGAAAAACATCGAAGGCGAAGTGTGGTCCTGGAGTATGAGCAATCGGGAAGGCCTCAGCGATGTCCAGGTTTACCGCAACTTTCTGAACGCTCTGCAGAATGCCGCCTGGATCATCGACTTCCAGAACCCCAACGGTCAAATCACAGCCCACAAAGGATCCGATTACATCTTCATGGACAACATGAACAACGCTTTTTACTACCAGACAATTGTCCATTTGAAGGAAATGCAGCAGGAAGTCGTCGCCGATGCCGCCGCGATGGACAACGAAATCAAACAAAACGGTCACGTAGCTGTCTACGGGATTCACTTCAACACCGGGAAGGCCGACATCCTGCCTGACTCAGAAGGCACTCTGAACGAGATCGCGAAGCTCGTGCAGCAGGATGCCACCTTGAAACTCCGCATCGAAGGCCACACCGATAACCAGGGCAGCGCGAGTGCCAATCAAACGCTGTCTGAGAAGCGCGCCCAATCTGTTGTTGCCTGGCTCACGGCTCATGGAGTTCCAGCCGCCCGCGTCACTGCAAAGGGGTTCGGCCAGACCAAACCAGTCGCCGACAACTCCACCGAAGATGGACGTGCCAAGAACCGCCGCGTGGAACTGGCGAAGCAGTAGCAGGCTGCGCAGGCGACCGATGGAAGCCCAGGTCAGCAGATTGGTGGTTTTGCGATGAACTGCCAAGGTGGCTTGATGAGAACCGTGACGCTGTCGAATTTCGATTTCTAAAGCGGGATCGATGCAGAAGCCTCCTGAACGAGGGTTCGTCTCAGGTGAAATGCGTGCTGACGAAGCCTGCGGCAAATGCCTGCTGCCAATCGGGAGCCTGTGAAGGAACTGCTGTGCCTTGAGGGGGCACGGTCACGGGAAGTGCGAAGGCGCCCGAGGGAGGGTTTCCAGGCCCATGATCTTCATAATTGATATAGCTGTGGTGGCCGAAATTCCAAGTGTCCGGCAAGTTAGGCGTCTTCCAGAGATTACCCGGTTGATCTGCGGGATACGGCCCGAAGCGACCGAGTGCTCCATGCCAATACGGATCGCCACGAGTCACAATGCCAGCAACGGGATTACCGACGGGGAAAGCCCACTTCAGCACTTCGTCGCAGCTTGAAGCGAGTACCGAGAGTTTGGTCCCGCGCCGCGCCGCATCGCCATATTCGTTCACGAGGCAAGTGTCATCAATGGCTGCGGCCATAACAGTGATAGTGCCGATTCGCACGTTGCCTGAGAGGTTTCGTACCGTTTCAAGGATGACACGTGCCCCCAAACTATGCGACGTGAACGAGAGGCTGTTCGCTCCTGAAAAGTTCTTGTCGAGATATTCTGCGAGGAGCCGCCCGCTTCTGATCGCCTCGCTGTTTTCAATGGGATAGTCGAGAACTGGCAGCCATCGCGAGTCTCCTGGCCAAAGTACGCCGACAAAAAAGCCATTGTCCCCAAGCTTCAACCACTGCGCCCAGTGCGACAGGTTATAAATACCGTCTCCACGATTCACCTTGAAGCCGTGTGTGCCCAATAACACGTCACGACCTTGAATTGCCTGAATCAGTTCCGGAGCAAGAGGATGCGACGGATTTGGATCAGGTTCCGCGTCAGTGCGCACGACAACACTCCCAACATCCGCTACGGGGTTGCCGCCCTTCGAGTCTGCCCGCAGATCTATGAAGTAAGTCATTTCTTCCACGATTGGGCGAGCTTTGCGCCTGCCTGAATGGCACTCGATAGATCTTTGGCGACCGGAGCCAGGGGTGTAGCGAGCAGTCCGGCAAGGAGTGCTCGCCAAAGATCAGCGGCGGTGGTCTGATTTCCCCCAATCCCCCAGACCCCAAGGAGGGCCAGCAAAACAGCGATGGGCACAGCGAGCAGCTTGGCGCTGTTTCGATAACGCTGGTCGGCGCGCTGATAACCCTGGTCGAGCAGCGCAGTCAGCATCAGATCGAAGCGGCCGTAAATGTCCGTCTCTTGCGGTAAAAGAGCGGCTGTGCTGCCAAGTTTTTTTGCAATATCTGTAAGCACAGAGGCGTCTACGCCTGCCGCAGCGGCCATTTGTGGGGCCGTGGTCTCGGTAAGATTCAGCTTTACCAGAGCTTTCGCAGCCGCTTTCTGGTCGGGCAAAGCCATGCCATTGATCCAATTTGCGCGCAGGGTCGCGAGAGCAGATGCCGAACCCAGACCTGATGTTTCGGTTCCGGTTGCGCTCGCGGGGATGAATTTGGTCACCACTTTCGTGATGTCACTGAACCCGCGGTTGGAAACGCCTCCTCCAAAACACTTGGTAACATCAACAACTCCATAAGAGGCAGTGCCTAAGCTTCCGATCGCCAAAACCGCCTTGGACAAATCAAGGTTAGAAAGAGCCCCCGGCGCCATTGTCTCTAACATTTGGACCTCCCTTTGTGTCAGCCCGAATCAACAAATCTTTTTCCCACTGTTCATCTAACGCAGAACGAGACGCTCCACCAGCATGTGATCCCAGGAAAAGTCTCCATAACAGAACGTTCCTCGGCAGCTTATCCGAAGCTGACGGCATGGATTACTCTTCGTCACAAATGTTTGCTTCGTACGTGTCGGTTGATTTTAGGCGAATAGTGTCTAAAATTGCACCAACGTTTCCAATCACTCTCCACGGACTTGCGTGTGCTATCAATGCAACGCTTCGATCGCAGGCTGCACCCAGGAGAACAAGAAGCTTCCAATGGACGGAAATTGCGACGCCAGCACCGTCAGGAATGGCAATCCGCCATAAGCGATCAGCCGGACGTAGAACGCACGATCGAGCTTTCCTGGATCGGTGTCGGAAAGGCGGCTCAGGATGGCGTCCCGGTCCATTTGCGCGAACGCGATGACCACCGGAATGCCAAGTACAAGAAAAACGACTGTGAGTCCCCAACCGATCGTCCGATGTGTCAGGAATGGGTAGGAGCGGATCGAAGCCACACAGAGAACGAAACCGGCCACGACAAACGACAGCATGTTGCGAAGTTGTACTCCAACGTAGCGCATGAATGCTACGAAGCGAAGAGCAACAAATTCTTCAGCCACAACAATGAATTCATGCGGATTCAGGGGAGGATTCTTCTCCTGAAACACATGGCGGACTCCCTTGTCCGGTTTCTCAGCCTGGTTTTTTTCGTGCTGCTCAATGCTTTCGCAATTTCCCGTCTGTTGCCAATGGGGAAGGAGCAATTCGCTCGTGATCCAGTCGGCTACGCTAGTGAACAGGTTGGTGGCTTTTGCGTTCTCGGCGCTCAAATTGAGCTTGCCCCGCGACTCAGCAGCCAGAAGCTGTGAAGTAGCGGTCTTCAGATTTTCCGCGGCAGCTTGCAGATGTTGCGCCAGAGGCCTGGGAAAGCCGGCTGCGTCTCGGTAAGAGAGAAGCTTGTCAAAACACTCCAGGGCACGAGTTTGAATGGCAAGGCTCCTGCGCGCGCCGCCAGCATGCCACAAAGGTGTCCATGAGTAGAACTTCTTCGGCAGCCGATCGAAAGCGTGGCGGATCGGCTGTCGCTCCAGCCGGCGCAGAACATTCAAGAGCGCAGACCATCCCAGGAGGAAACGCAAAAGAGCCGCAGCAATCAATACCGCGCACAGCAGGGCATAACAGGTGTACAACCCATCGAAGATGTTGATACTTCGAGAGCCCCAAATGGAAACCGCAAATGGCTCGATGCCGGCGAGATGGGCGCGCGGTCGCGCAGACATCACGACCACCCCCGCCAGACACGCGAGGATCAGCGCAGACAGGGAAGGCGCAACTGAAACGATCCTTTCGAAGTAGTGGTTCAGATTTTCTTGCAGCTTACGAAAGCCGGACTGATACGCCGCATCCAAGGAATCGAATGCGATGCTCTGACGGCGGACATCCCACAAATGGACTCGGCGAACCTGGGCTATCGACCAAAAATAAAGCACCATCAGCCAAAGGACGTGCGGCAGAAGCGGGGAAGTGCCGTTGGAGAGGTCGAGGCATCGCTGCAGGAAATAAGCAGAGTCGGGACCGAAGCACAAGAACCAGACCCACACGCCGGAGTACGTGACCAGGACCGCGAGCACAATTCCGAGAAGACAGGCCTCGGCTCTCTTATGAAATACTCGGTATCTAAGCGCCAGATACATCGAAACAATCAAGCATCCCGCGACGGCGGCTCCTCCGAACCCGGAAAGGAATGAATACCAGTCAATCGTTGATTGATTGGTACTAGCAATGGCCCTGGGGTCAGCCGCGAGATAGGCGCTCCGCCAGATCGGCAGGAAAACGAACAGATTCAAAACCGCCAAAACCAAAAACGAAACCGAAAGAAAGGACGCCTTCTCGGTGGCACCCTCTGAATCAGAAACGTGAAAGAACTCGATCAGCCAAATGGCGTACTTGGCATTTTCGTTCCGTCCAATCCACACGCACACGAACTGCATCATGGTTACAGCGAAAAGAGCATAGGCAACGCCTAGATTGGATCCGGCTGGTAGGTCCACCGCACCGAGGGGAGTCGCTTCAGAAATGGCGGATCTTGAGGTAGAGCTTAGATTCGCGGTCTTTCCGGCGACCCGGTTTGCACTCACCTGTAGCTGCTGTAGATCAATCGCGTTTGCTCTGGTGTCCGCGAAGACATGCACGGGCTGGAACCCGTTCCTTGAGATTACCGTCAACCACAGAGTGGGTCCGTCTTTGCCTGCCGTACCGCCAGCCAGCCTGTAGTCATTCATTAGTCCCGGTCTGCCGGTGATCGCAACGAAGCCGTTGTACGTTATCTCGGCATTGCGGCTGGGAAAGCCAATTTCAGCGCGACGGGGGCTAAACCGTGAAAAAGAAAACGGCTTGCGAACTGATTCCTTCCAAGAAGGTGGAGCAGGAACTTGGAAGCTCCCCTGGGACAGCGGGTAGTCTGTCACGGCCAGGGTTCCTTGGAGCGAGAGATTGTCGACTGCGCGCACCAGCATGAGATCAGAATCGAGAATAAAAAGCCGGGTGTCGGGACAAAACTCGTGCAGGAAACGCAAGACAAATAAGGCGTCAAACACATCGCTAGCAGCGACTCCAGCGAGCTTGATTCTTTCTCGACGAATGGCTTCTGCCACCGAGAGCAATTCTGCCTCTTGGGAAAGCGGAAGTTCGTCCTTCGAAAAAGCGGGAACCCCATCCTCGCCGCCGGAATTGAGTTTCAAGTCCAAGTCGAGGCCGGAAGTCGGAATTTTTTCGGGGGGATGCTGACCGGCAGAAATTTGCTGCGCCGCAGGATACACAGTTCGAAGGCGATAGATCTGGTTTGGAAAATGAAATGTCCTGACATTTTCCGCAGACGCAACTTGCGAAGCCAGTGAACGGATGTCCTGGCCATATCCTGTGTCAGATTCTGAGATGAGCGCGATCTGGTTTTCGGAAACACCCAGATAATCTTTCGCGTAGCTTACAAAGGCATGGAGAGCAACGTCGTCATCGTGGACTACAGAGTTCACGCTGGTGCGCCCCACGGCCTTCCTCAGCCGCTCTAGAAGGCTTTGATCTGTGGCTGAGCTGGTCACAATTACGAAATTGCTCTGATCCTTGTTCTGCTTCCATTCCGCGGTGGTGTGTGCCAGGAACTCGATGAGAGCAGGAATGGACCCCGAAAAACTGGGCCCTAACAAACGAACCGAGTCTTGCTGTCCCTGCGGGCCGGACAATCCCCCGGCGCGGGAAGCGAAGCGTATTTCGCGTGTGTATTCCACCGCTTTCTGTAATTGCGCGAGCTTGATTCCCAAAGTGGGCGTTTCCCCGACTAGGAAGACGAATAGCACGTCATTTGTCGAAACTGAGCGATAGATCTCCAAACCCGGCTCGTCTAGGCGGAGCTGTTGAAGTACACGATCATTGGTCTTCAAGTCCGGGTTTTCCGAGGGTGGAATCCGAATCCCTCTCCAAGGGAGCCAAAAATGATCCAGAACATATCCCTCCTGGAGTGCAGCGGTTTGAATCGCATTAATGCGCCTGTCAAAATCCAAAGCCAAATGCGAGTGAATGGGGTCTGGTAATGTGACGATTACCGACTGAAGTTCCCCAGGTGGCTGTAATCGATTGAGACACCAGCGGTCGCTCGCAGCAGATGGCCCCGGCTTGTTTCTTGGATCGAGAGGGTTCTCAACCCCGGCGTTTGCGGCAATGCCCTGGAGCTGATCGTTCACAGGTTTCCCGATGCCGATGGCAGCTTCAGGCGACTTCTCAGGAACGAGCTGCGCAAGGGCGAACCCGCACGAAGCAACCCAAGGCCCCAGGTCTGCACGGGTATGCACGGGAGGAGGTCCTTGCAATCGACTTTTTCGCTATTGCTCGGTTTTCCAGCACCATCCACTGGGGACGACGGGGCAGGGGATGAATTGGCAGGCGGATTTGCGCTGCTGAGTACCAGCCCTGACGGTCCAGAGAACTGAGAAAATGCGGAAGCGATGACCAATAGGGCTACGACAGGAACAATTCCTCGGGTCATAAAGGTTCAGAGTGAGCGTGACCGCGACCTCAACGCTCAAGTGGTGCGAAATTTAACACACCATGAGGAATCGTGTCTGGGACAGGGAATTTGTTACAAATTCAGAACAAAAATCAGGTAATGGGGAGGCTGCGCGGCTGAGGCAGCGGTCTTATGGCAACAGCTGCAGCAGCAAATGCGATGATCAGGCAGGATACGGTCATGAGATCCCAAAGGACGTGACTGATCTTCCGTCCGGGTTTACCGGTCCAACGGGCTCAGCTTTCTGTCTTTCGGAGCGGGCTTGATCTTGATATTTTCAACTTCCAGGTAGCGACGCTCCTTACAAAGACGTCCGACACGTCCTCTCGGTCAACTTGGCTGGGATTTGCTCTGACTGCATATTCCTTTACGTACATAGCAATTGCGGTATCACCCAGCATGTAAACCTGCATGCCCTCCTCTCTTGCGCTATAGGGAGGGGCCTGCCCCTGAGATTGGTGAACCCCCTCTACGAGCTTGGCTTTTGTGGGACCCGGGCCCAGACCACCATTCAAAATGACGCAGTCATCAGCAAGAATGTCTTCAAATACCGCCGGATTGCTATTCATTTCACCGTTCAGCATTTCAGATTCAAGCTGCCGAATCTGCTGTTCGTCCTTTTGTGAAATGCCACTTGAGGAATGTGGGACAACCGCCTTCTGCGAAAACCCGGCTGTTGCCACCATCACAAATGAAACAACCGTAAACCCGAAGCTCCGCATGACATCGTCTCCTGCCTTTCTGAAGTTTGCAGCGCTTGACGGCCTGCGACGAGAGAACGCCAACCGTCCCAATTCTTGCAGGAATTTGCCGCAAAACGGCAGTTTTTGCAGTAACCTCGCGATGCCGCAACTTTGCACTCAGTATTCGTAACCTTGCGATTTCCGCCGTCGTGATCTTTTACAGGCCTTTTGGCCCCCTTCTGCCGCTGCTGCCAGCTTGCAAGGCGCCTCGGTTCCAACTTGTTGGAACTGTGGCGAAGTGCCACAAATAAACCAATAGCTACGATCCGGAATCCACGTAACCGGGGCCTCTCCTCCCGGTCGGCCGCGACTTTATCCGCAAAACGGAGTAGAGGGCGAGTTGGGCAAGAAGCGCGGCCGTGCTGTCGAGAATCACATCGCGAAAAGTGCCGGTGCGAGAAGACAGAAAACTCTGATGCCATTCGTCGAGCATCGCCACCAATGACGCACTGAGTAGCGCCACCGTCGCCCATTGCAGGCACCATTGCGTGCTTAGCCGGGGGAAAGTGCCGCGCCAGGAGCGAAAAAAAAGGACACTTAGAGTGAAGTACCCAACGAAATGCCCGGTTTTTCGCAAGAATGCGTGCCAGGTCACAAAACTTGCGCTGCTCGTACGGAATAGAAAATGGAAAATCGGATAAAGAATGTGCCCGGTATGTTCGGCGGAGCCTAGATTCGTGGATTCGATGACAATGATGACCAGCCAAACGACGGATGGGAGCCATACCTTTACGATTCGCTTGGCGGACGGATGCAAAGTTCATTCTAGCAAGGTGCTCCCCAAGCTAACGCAACCCGCCGTCATCACATTCCTTTGGCCTCAATCCTCGCACTTTTAGCGGTACAGACTGACATAGAGATATTCCACGACTGCGAACCCGATGTGCTATTAAGAAAATTCTTTGCCGCTTGCGACGTGCCGAGAACGTGTAGATGGACCAGCCTGGCGATCAGCCGAGAAATTGGCGTGAGTGCCAAATGGGCTCTTTGCGACAGCTTGGGCAAGAAGAGCAGGACACTGGATAATTACCGCAGAAGTCGGAAGCGCATGTATGGTACAAGGCCATTAACTCTTGCGCGAGTCTCGATACGCTGGTTGACCTGGGGAAAGCGTGCTTGAGCCCGGTTCTAATGCTGGCCGAGACTTTTCCAGCGCGGTGGGGTTTTGAATTGTCAAACATGAAAATGCCACTTGCAACCACTTGCGGCTTGCTTCTCATGGTTGGCTGTGCGCCAGCGCAGGCCGCCAACAAACGTGCATCTGTTGTTGTTGACGGAACGCTTTCCCACTACCGAGATGCTGTTTGGCAAGTGCAGATTCCAGCCAGTAAAAGTATCCAGGTAGCTGGAAAATCGGTCCACACGATCAGGATAGTTAACCCCTTCCTTGACATTACCTGGGCCCATAAATACGACGGCGAAAACGTTGAGATTTCCGGCGACGTAGATACGGGCGAGACGGATTCCCTGAAGCACGGAATTGCGACTATGACCCTGCACACCATGACGCCGAGCGAACCTGGTCCAACTCCGCTAATGGAAGTAATTCGGCGCAACATTACACACGAAGCCAACCCCAACCACCATGCCCCCGGCCAGCCTCTCTACAGGTTCGCATACTACCTCGTACTTTTTGATGAGCCAATCGGGTGCGAACGCTGTTACGTTCCATTACTGATTTCGCCCGAGCCGATCGAATGGCTCGCAAGAAACAAAGGCAGCGTTACCGTGGCCTCGATTACCACATATGAACGTGACTCGATATGGCAGGTTAATGGTCTTGCCCTAATTACATCGGACGCATTGGAACCATCCAATGCGATTCATTTTCGCGGCCGGAACTATCGCTACGAGCCAGCCCCTGATGGACAAGTCCTTCACTTGCTGGAGCACCCACTGGGAACAATTCCGATTTCCAGGCCAGCCTTGCCGCACACCGAGGCGCCGGGCGCGAGTTTCTCCGACCTCATCGCGGATTTTCATACCATCTTCAGAGTCCTCGAGCGCCGCAATGGACCACCTGACGCCGTCTTTCCATTAGAGAAGAGGAATCCTTTTCCGACTTCGCTGCCGACTGCTCCAACCAACACTGCTGGAACATCTGAGCTGACCATCTTTGACGATGGCGAGGTGGAGTATCGCTTTGCGCCCGGGTGCATCAGTCACAGCAATCCCACCGAGGTGCAGAAGTGGCATGAAGCTGCAGTGAACTGGAATTGGAGAGAGACTTGTCCGGGCAGCCAAGGGGCAGAAATGAGTTTCGATTACTCACTCAAACCAACGCAGCTCTCTGAACTTCAAGGGCTGTTAAACCGGGAAGACGTCAAGCAATGGCAGGGCTGCTTTTGCAATGCCAGCCTAGGTCTCGGCGACTACACTATCGAGATTCCGCGTCAGGAGTTAACGCAACAGATTTTTGTAGTCGGCTTCATGGCTCAACATATTTCACTCCGTGAGAATCCAACCCTAACCGACCTCATTTGCGAGGCCAAGATGATCTCTCACCACAATAGCAACCAAGCTCTGCCGTCCTGGTGTTCGGATCGCAACACAAAATGAATGGGAGAACTGGCCGCAGCTGGACCCGAGAAACCTTGTTCCCATTATCTATGGGGATGCAGTGGATCTTGAATAAGCGCGTAGTAAGTGCTTGAAAATAATGGCGATGCTGACTGGAATTGCAAACTAAAACAGATGCGGTGAGATCGCCGAAGAAGTACCAACCTACGCCTGGAATCCACGTGACTTTGTGGCCTCCAAGTTGCCCATGAGTCGTTCCGCGCAGGTGACTACTACTTCGTATTAGCCTGTGCCCAGTCTTCCTCCCCCTGCCGCAGCAACGCCTCGCGATCTTCCGGAAGAATCCAGTGCCCTCTCACCAAATCGTCAACTGCCTTGGCGTATCGTTTCATGTAATCATCGCGGCTGGCATAGCGGTCCGCAATGGACTTGCGCGGATCGCGAGCCTTGTTCTGTTCTCCTGCAGTCTTTGGAAATGCGAGATATGAACCTTCAAACGGAATCCGCTGATTTGGTGCGCCGATCGAAGCATCTCGGAAATTCCAGCCAGTATAGGTAGCCAGAGGAACCGTAACTTGAGGCAGGTGGACGCCCGCAAGTTCGTTACCGTCGGCATCTACTTGCGGAACCAGCACCGGAAATGCCGTGCCGACGTTCGGAGGCTGAACGCTGAGAATTCCTTTTTTCCAATCCTGGCCGTAGTCGAGACGATAAGCTTGACTCGCCTCATGCGGGATGTTCACGCCGGGGATCGCCGGGAAGACGTACTTATTTAATGGCACGAGTGTGCCATCAGAAACTTTGGGATATCTGCTCGCTGGCGGGAGCGTGTTATGACGCACCCACGCATCCAGATTGGCAATCATAGCGCGCCAGAAATACTTGATCGGCAGCGGCGATTGCGGCTCCTGTCCCAGCAGATCGTTCTTGCCTCTCTCCGGTGGAAAGGGGCCAGAGAAATGCTGCAATCCGGCAAATAGGTAGATGCGAACGTTTTCCGATGGAGATATGTCCCTTGTTCCGTCCGGGCTGGTGTGAATCAGGGCAGCAACACGGCCCCAGTACTCGTACGAGGTGTTGGAAAAGAATATCTTGGGTATCACCTTATCGTCGACAGCCTGATCCAGTAGGCCGCCTTTTGCACCCGTACGGGGGTCGGTCTCGGGCAAGTCTGTAAATGGGAAGAGATCGGTGGGAAAAAACACCGATGACGTGGGCTGGGCGTCACGTGAGGGCTGTGCGAAGCGGTAGTTGAAGCTGCCTCGGCCCGCTCCGGCAACATGGGCGAGCACTCCGTCCAAGGCTATTTTCCCCTGTTCGTCTGCGTTGAAGCCCTGGTAGATGAACTCGCGGAGAAATCTCCCATTCTGCGAAATACCCTCACCGTAAACACGTGCGGCAGGAGTGGGCGCTTCGGGAGAATGCTTGCTGTAGGCTGCATAATCGCGTACAGCCGCAAAACCTAACCCAGCAATGACCGGGTCAGCCACAACATAAATGTATTCGTAGATTTTTCCCGGTTGAAAGCCGCCGTTGAGATGGATGTACCGGTCACTCGGCAGAAGGTTGGAGTCGACCATATGCGCGAATTGCCACTCAGACTTGGGAATCAGGATGCGCTGCCCGTCTCTCGAGTCCCTTACAGTTAAGACATTGCGCGGGTCGTCTGGTGCGGCAACCGGGTATTCAGTTCCGCCAATAACGTCGCGAGTAAAAAAATGACCTAAAGGAATTTCCGGCATCACCTTCCATGGCATGTAGTCGCCACGCAACAGGCCCGTTATGGTTTTACCGTTGTCTTTCGCGATCGGCGCAAACAAGCGCAGGGAGTCTTCGCCTGGGGCGTCCCATTGCCATCCAAGGGTCACGACGGTATAGCCGTTCCGCAGCAGCCATTCATCTCCCGCATCCCTGGCCACGTCCCAATCACCGCCATCAACCAGGGCGGTAATTCGCCCATGCCCGCGGTTGGGGACCTCCAGAATCAACGAGCCATTCCCTTTGCTGGGATCTTGCGGCCGAATAGCGACAAAGTCTGATGAGAACTCGACCTCACCATTCTTAAGGTTTACGGCGTGATCGAGGTCGACGATACGCCGGTTATGGGGATTCGCCGAAGAAACGGTGAAGTAGACGCGGCCCGCGATACGTTCGTAAGGTCCGACGTTGCCAAACGATTTCCCGTTCAGGACATCGCTTCGGGAGGAGATTTCAACTCGAAGCACTCTTGCGTGGATTGGCACAACAAAGAAGAGCAAGATCCCCAAAAGAGTTCTTCTGGCCCATTCAGGCAGCACCTGCGAAGCATAACATTTCCATTCGTGTAGTTCGATTGGTTTGCGAGTAAAGGCATAGAAGTGGAAATAAAGACCGCAGGCCGCTTCTGTGCCACCCCTCAGAGTCCCGTCAGTACTTGGGTAGGGTAGCCGGACAGGCTTATGCTTCAAGCAAGGGATAACCATCGAACTACAAAGCGCGTCTTACTCTTTCTGGATTGGAGAATGAGCTATGGTAAGACGCCTTTTCGCCGCTTTGCCGCTGATCCTAGCCGCCATCTCGTTTGCCTATGGCAAAGGCCCGGTCGACCTCATTGTTGTGGCGGGAGGCGGTCTCAATCAGCCGATTGAGATTCGGGATCCGGCGGCGCTTGAGGCGTTTCACCCTTGGATAGGACAGTTTGCGAAGTGGAATCAGAAGTCGCTGGTCAATGCTCCCTGTTATCGTCGGTCTTTCGAAGTAATGTTCTACATGAAATGGCCCGAGCGGGACTCTTCCGTTTTGGATCGTGGCGATCTGAAAATGATTTATGTAACCCGTTACTGCTGGACCGGCAACGCGGGGTTCGTATATCTTCCAGGGCCCGGAGAGCCACTTTATGCATTTAACGGTGGAACGATCATCCGTGGCAATGCGGAAGGCAAGTGGCATCCCGCGATGCCCTCGTGGGATTCGCTGCTAAGCAGTGCGGTCACTATGAGGGACCAGGAAGCCATGCCGGACAAGATTGTCATCAGCGGCGGGGAGCTGAAACAGCCGGTAGAGATCACCGATTCGGATAGGCTCAGCCAATTCGACCCGTGGACGGGCGTCTTTGTGGATTGGAAAGTCCCGGCCCGCATGGGACCCTGCAATTGGGAATACGAGGTCACATATTTCAAACGAGGGACCGGATTCACCAAAAAGCCCAAAGCGACGACGCCCGATGATCAGCCCGGCTTCAGATTGATCTACGGCCTTCGCTATTGCATGGGCAACGCAGACGAACCCGGATATGTCCACCTTGCCGGCTATACCGACAAGTTCTGGGAACAAAATGTTCATGCTGTTTGGGACGGAACCCAGGCCGGGAAATGGCATCCGTCGACGCTTGTGTGGAAAGAATTTATTCAGCGAGCAGTACACGAACAGATGCCGACGGCGCGGGGGAAGCCTTTCCAGGAACACGGTCCACGCTCTCTTAGCGAAAATCTCCATTTCGCTAAGTGACGGACAGAACAGGAAATGGAAATCATGGCCCGAGAATTGAAAGTGGCTGTCATTGAGGTCCGAAAAAGGGTTGGAGGGCGGACAAGAAAGCCCATTGCGGGCACGTCAAACTAACGGGCCAACGAGCATTGTCTTTAGGATTATCGCAAAGGTCAACGCTGGAGATCATGGTGTTTCCAGGCAGGGAACGAGCCGTAATTCTCCCTACTTCTCAGTGCAGGCGAAATTGGCTGCGTTCGTGGTGTCGCCGGTGCCTCTGTATGTCGCGGCCTGCGGATACGGACACAGCGGCCGCGTCATGATCACGTGTTGCCAATCAGCCCGGTCGCGTTTGGAAGCGATAATCGGGCCGGGCGCAGTGCCAACCTCAGTCCACTGCTGCAGTGACAGGCGCAAATTGGCGCCGGAATCCGTGTCGGTGAAGAGGCCCACTTGCCCGAAGGCGTCCGCGCCTGGTCCGCCGCTACAGTGCAACATTCCCGGCACCATGTAAAGGCGCAGAAAAGAATCTGTGGCCTTGGCTCCCAACTTCGCCCGGACACTTTCAAAGTAGTTCACCGAATTCAGGGCTGGAATCGCCGGATCATTCCATCCGTGGTACATCACCAGCTTGCCACCGCGCGAGGCAAACGGTTTGAGGTCAGGATCGGACGCATCCAGTTGCCGGCCTAGCGCGTCCTCGGCGAGCTTCTCGTCTTTTTCTACGGTGAAAGTCTTGTAGTCCCAATCTGCTCGGTAGTGAACAAAGTAAGCATAGAAACTGTTCCCCAACTGGTAATTCAGGCTGCCGTTCGGTGCCGGACCGGTGATCCACAAGCTCCAACCGCCCGGCGCATCCTCGGCCCCCGGCAAATAACCGGGGAAGATGATGTGACCGGAGGAGTCAGGGAGGCCTGCATAAATTTTCTTCATCGCAGCCACTTGCGGTGCGGTCAGACACTTGTCTGAATCTTCTCCGGTCTTGCATTCAATAGTTGCCGGATCAAAGTGGCATTGACGAGGGTCGTTCAGAATGCCATCTCTCACGCCATCGAATTCGTCGCACGCCGCATTGACGGCGGCAGAGATCGAGGGGAGTTTGGCAGGAGGGATATAGCTGCGAGGGCCAACGGTAAGAGCCTGCGCGTCATAGACACCCAGCGAAATGAGAGGCACCCAGTTGTTTGCCGGGTCGCCCGCGAGAATTCCGTCGTAATCTTCCGGGTAACGTTGCGCTTCCATGAGCGCCTCGCGGCCACCGTCGGAGCATCCTGCAAAATAGGAATGTCTAGCTGGACTTCCGTAGAAAGACTGAATGATGATCTTCGAAACTCGCGTCATCTCGTGAATGCCGCGATACCCGAAATCAATCACCTTTTCAGGGTGGCCTACGGCCCAGGCTGCATCACCGGGCGAGCCGCTGTGACCGTCGTCTGTGGCCGACGCCGCGTAGCCCAGTTTCACGGCTGAGGCGATCTGTCCATAATCAATCAAACCCGCAAAACCGCCGTTACCAAAGCCCTGGAACCGCCCATTCCAGCCGTTGAGGGGTATCCAGACCGCGATCTTGATATCGGAATCGGAGGTCGGTTTGGCAGTTACCTCCACGCGGCAGAAGGCGGGCAAGCTCTTGTATAAGCGAGAGAGATCGCGTCCAGTAAAAACTTCAGCCGGGCCGGAGTATGTTCCGGCCGGGACGGTTTGCGCGAGAGTGATGCTCGCATTGGGCACTTTCAATTGCGTAAGCCGTTCGCAAGCCGCATTGGAGGTTACATTTTGCGCAGTGCCGATGGAAACGAAGCAAGCCAGAATGCCAAGCAAAATCGCGCAACGTTGCGGCGCGGGAGAATAAAGCTTCATAGGAATATCGGCGACGCATTCGCCGGATCGAACAATCCTGATCGTGTGGCGGTTACGTCTTCTGCCTCTTTCGGGGTTAAGGGCTGAACTCGAGGAATTGCTCCGGCTGGCTGGCGCGACATAGTGCTTACTGCTCCCGGCAGTTGTGGCAACAGCAATGTTGACTCATCGAGCGGATCGGAGTTGCCTGCGCCGCTCGCCGACTGCGATATCTGCAAGCGAATTCTTCCATTCCCGCGCTGTTCAGGCAAGCCCGTCCTACAGTGGTTATAGCGAAATTTTACGAGTGGATATTGTCCAATTCGAGAATCTGCGATCTGTCGCGGGGGCTGGGCGAGGGTCAGAACTCGCATTGCGTGACCGCCTTTAGCAGGCGAAGCAGAGTCGCGCGCTCCTCTGGAGCCATCTGCTGTCGGATCGTCTCGTCGGCAGTGACCCGGGCCTTGATTAAGCGCTCTCGGTACTTCTTCCCTTTGCCAGTCAGCTCTACCTGAATCGCTCTCCCTGATTTCGCCTTTGTCTCGGACAGGAGGCCTTCCGCAACCATTAATTTGATCGCCCGGTGCACAACCGTTCGGTCAAGGCCGAGGAGTGTTGCAATCTGATTCTGATTCAGGCTCACGCCCCCGCGAAGTGCCGACAGGACAAAACCTCGGGTCGCTGAGCACTGCGTCTTGCGTTCAAGCCTCTTTCCCACAGAGAAATATGCCGCTGCGATGTGGGCCAGTACAGAGTCTTTCAAGATGTCATCCGGAATTTCGTTCTTAGGAAGCATGTTCATAGGACGGTCACCGTCGCGTCGAGCGGTCTTCGCCACTGTGGTTGTTCGATATACGCGTCCGATTTTTTCCCGATCGCGATCACCATCACAATCTCATGAAAACGACGGGACAACCCGAGGTATTTTGAGAGCCGGCGGCCATCAAAGCCTTCCATGGGACACGTACTCAATCCTAGCGCTTCGGCAGCGATCATCAGGTTCTCGCAAGCCAAGGATGTTCCCTTGGTAGCCCATTTGAATATTGCCTGACGGGACAGCGGCGGCATACCTATCACCTGAAATATGTGCAGTAGCCGGAAGACTATCCATTTGAATGCTGCGAAGATATGCAATGGCCCCGGCATAAATAGAATGCGTCCGATCTTTGCCGTTCGTTCGTAATCGCGAATTTTCTCTTCGGGGAAGCCGTTTCTGCGCATCCACTCCAGCTGACTCTGTGTCGTTTCTGAAATCGATCCGGTGTCTGCAACCGCGACGATGAGTGCAGAGGCGGTCGCGGCAGGTTTTTGCCCCACGCACAGGTTCGCAACTGTCGTCCTCTTGGCGGCCGATTCGACCCAATAAATCCTGTACGGCTGGATGTTGAAGCTGGATGGAGCCTGACGGGCAGCATGGAGAATCTGTTCCCGCGTTCCGGAGGGGATGTGTACCGGTTCAAAGACTTTCACCGCACGCCGCCGGGAAATTGTATCCAGAGTGTCATTCATGGCAACCTCTCAATGTTGGTATGACAACATGCAATGTTGTTATTACAACATAGTAATGTTGCATGTGCAACATGAAAAAAACAGGAGAACGGGCAGAGCTGGCCGCCGAAGGTGAAGTGGCCATAAGTCGTATAGGAATCAATGAGATATGCCTGGTTCAGTCTTCGTGAGAGTTGTGATTTCGGAGAGACCTACTTCAAGGCGATCGAATAGACTTCCTGGGTCCCGACATCGCGGGTCAAAAGTAGCGAATTGTCGGGTGCTACGTTCAGCTTGAGGCCTATGTACGGGTCCTCTACGACCCGTATCTCATTCAGGCGTGCGACTTCCTCCACCGACCGGTCTGCGAGGCGCACGCGAAATACTTGGGGATCGTTTCCTCCGGTTGCGTAGAAAAAGTACTTTCCGTCAGGAGATACGATCCAGTTAACTACCTTGTCTTTGCTGGTCACGAAGTCCGACCATTTCCCAGTACGTAAATCGAACTGCCGAAATTTGTTTTGATCCTGAGAGGCGGCAACCAGAGTGTCCTGTGAGGTGAACCAGGGACCGATCGTTCCGTCGGAATCGGACAGGTCGGAAAGTTTTCCGTTTCGCAAATCGATGACGCCGCCCGAATAGAAGTTCTTGGTGGGCAAGGTTATTGCCAATAAGTTGCCGTCTGGAGACCAGTCTGGGGCGGCACCTTTGCCGATCTTACGCGGCGTGCCGCCGTCCCTACTCGCGACGAAGCAGTTTGCCTCGCTGTCGCTGAATGCTACCTGACTGCCGTCTGGCGACATGCGAGGGAAAATGACAACTTGCGGAGTGTACGTGAGCTGCAAACGATCACTGCCATCAGAACGGCTCCGCCATAACGTGTGATCCGGATATGAGAGGTACGCCATCCATTTCCCGTCGCGTGAGAAAGTTGGATCTAAAGCCGACATGCCACCCGCGTATGGGCCGTAGGTGTGTGCCTGCTTGTCGTACCGGACCAGTTCGCCCCGTCTCAGCGATCCGACTGCAAAAATGTGTTTTCCATCGCGACTGATGGTGAACCCATCGTAGGAAATCGGTCCATTTGTAAGTTGGGTAGGTTTCGGTGCACCGCTCAGATAATAATGCCCGGCAGGGGTGGCCCATAAGTCATCTCGCCCGCCGGTCTCGCCGATGAACACGAGTTGTTTCCCGTTCGGGGTCCAATGAACGCAACAGACATCCGAAGGTAAATTGGGCCCACTGCTCAGCAACGCGCGGGCGCCACTCCCGTCTATCGCGGACACATCAATGGTCCAGGTGCGCCCATCCCCATAACCGTGGAACGCAATTCTTTGTCCGTCAGGCGAGATTGCAGGGTCAGACGAATGCTTCGGAAACGAAGCGAGCTTCTTTGCGTTCGTACCATTTTGGTCGGCAACGTAGGCATCGCTGTCAATCCAGTAGAGCAAGTGGTCGTCGGGAAATAAGGTGGCGCCCGAGACTTCTGTATTTCCCAAGCGCCGGGGATCACCAGCCGGCACGGGAAGAAACCACATAGACCTGCGAGGCGCAAACGGAGCCCCCGTGAATACCAGGAGAGAAGACTCGTCACTCGTGATGCCTTCGATTTCAACGTCCACCAGGTTTGTTGGCAGATCGGCGGTCTGTCCGCCCTGGACCGAAACCTGAGCGATACGATAGCTGCCGAGATTGCCCTCATTGAAGTAAACGCGGGCATTATCGGCCGCCAGGAAGCCGTTCTTAGGCCGTCCATCACTGGTTAATTGCACAACGGAATGGACAGCGGGAGGGACGGGACTAAGCAGCCAGATGCCGGTAACCAGCAAAACGGCAGCGATTGCTCCTAGACCAGCCAGCCCGAGCCACAGTCCGCGGCTGTTCCGTGGCGCTGCGACTCGCCTGGAACTCGACGCCCGCCCCGATTCCGTATCCCGCTTCAGTCGCTGCAAGTCTGTACGGATGTCGGCCGCGTGTTGATAGCGCAGCCTCGGATCTTTTTCCAGAGCCTTATTGATCACGTCCTCAAGTGGTCTCGGCACGGCAGAGTTTAGCTCGCTTGCCGCGGTGGGGGTTCGGTTAAGAATTGCTTCAAAAATCACGCCCGAAGTATTGCCCGCGAACGGGAGCACTCCGGTGGTCATTTCGTAAAGCACAGCGCCGAATGAGAACAAGTCGGTGCGCGAGTCAAGTTCACTGCCTCGCACCTGCTCGGGCGACATATATGCCACCGTTCCCATGGTTGCTCCAGGGCTTGTTAAGTGCGGCTGGTCACCCGTCAGGGTTGGAGAATCGTCTTCACCTGAGGTGGGCGCAACTTTCGCCAGCCCGAAATCCAAAATCTTCGCGTGGCCGCGAGTAGTAACAAAAATGTTTGCGGGCTTAATGTCGCGGTGGACGATTCCTCTCGCGTGGGCAGTCTCAAGCGCCTCCGCAATTTCGATGCCTAACGAAAGAACCGAATCCACATCCAAGGGTCGGCCCGCGATACGGTCCTTGAGGGTTGCGCCTTCCAGAAACTCCATGGAGATAAAACGCCTACCCTCGTGTTCGCCGATTTCGAATATGGTGCAAATGTTGGGATGATTCAGAGCTGACGCGGCGCGGGCTTCGCGCCGAAAGCGCTCGAGCGCCTGACGATCACGGGCGAGTTCGTCGGGCAAGAACTTGAGAGCTACGAAACGGCCGAGCTCGAGGTCCTCAGCCTTATAAACGATGCCCATGCCGCCGCCCCCCAACCTTTGGGTAATACGATAATGAGAGATAGTCTGGTCAGTCATGTACAAGGAGGAACGCGACGAGTGCGCAAATATGGTATGTAGCCCGGTCAGCCAAGTCAATGAGAGGGCGTCAGGCGGTGACGTCAAGCTGCTTGTGTAAATAGGTTGAGGGTGCGGGTTTTCCATTCCAGGTTGAATCTCTGGAAGATGGAGTAGATGATACGGTCCACGCTCTCCACATTCACAAAACACACCATGGGTCGAGTGCGGCGGCGAACTTCGACGAAACAGCGCTCAATCACGTTGGTGGTGCGCAGTTTGCGCCACAGATGGCGGGGGAAAGCAAAGAACGACAGCAGCTCG
>DATJEL010000085.1:0-132106 GCA_035496675.1 Terriglobales bacterium | reverse complement strand
TTAGCGAACCACTTTGGTCTCAGTGACAGCCGGCGAGCTCTTGTCACCTTCAACCACGACCCTACCATCGCGTCTAAACAAAGTCAACGAAACGGCGGTAATCTTGCCATGTTCGGCATCAAAAATGCTAGGCGGTCCGCCGGTCAGCACAAACTTATCATCCGCCGTGGTATAGGTGAGGTTCTCACCTGTGGCGCGACGGCTCGGTTCTGTGATCACGACAGAGCCAGTGGCGACGATTTTTTCGAGGCGGGATTGAGAAAGTCCGGGCTCGTGATCTGCAGGGGATTGTGAAGAGGTGGGCGCGAGGCCCGGGGCTGCATTCGCGATTTTTCCACTTTGCACCTCGGAAGATGCCGGTGCCTCCACCTTCTGAGCTGGGGCTTGCGCCAGGAATACATCCATCTGCTTTGCCGTAATCGTCAGGTCCGAGCTCCGCACCGTTACCCCGCCGTCAAAATGCGCCTTACGGTCAGAATCCTTATAGACCAGCTTCCCGGACGTGACTGTCATGGGGGTCGCATTGCCCTTCTGGTCGGTTCCGATCAGGATCGTCGACACCTCTTGGCTGCCCGTAGAGTTCGCGATTACGGTGCGCTGCTCTTTCTGAAATTGAATCGAGGGAGCCTTAATCACATTCGCGTTCTGCCACAGGCGCGCGTCTCCGGTGTAGGTTGCGAGGGTAGGGTTGGTGCGCGCCGTCATGTTTTGTGCGGTGATGTGTATCGGATCCGACGTTGCCAGCAGCGCGCCGCTTGCCTGTGGTTTCAGATCGTTGTAGCTGGTCTTTACCTCTGCTTGCGCAAAGCCGGCGCCAGTCGCGCGATTCAGACGAACCGAGCGTGCGGTGGTCTCCATTCCCGCATCGATGATTCGCGGTGACCCGGTGAGTAGGATCATCTGGTCGGCAGGTGTGTAGCGGGCGGATTCGGCGAATGCCTGCTGGGATCCCGAATGATAGGCGAAATGGCCCTTCTGCGTCAGGGAATCGATCCCCGTGCCCGCACGGAAGAATGCGTCGATGGTGTCGCTGGTGGTGATGCGCTCGGGCTGGGCCACTCCATTCTGGGCTGGTGTGGGCGAGACGACTCGCGCATTCGCCGTCCCATGGACCTGCGAGATTTGTCCTTGCTTGTCGAACCCGGCGATGAACTTGTCGGCTGTGATTTGAGTGGCCCCGGGTGGGCCGGCCTCCCCGGACCGCTTACTGGATGGGTTCTGGGATACCAGGATCTCGGGTGTGCCGATTGTCTCAGCACGCGTGAGCTTGTGATCGGCCACAAAGAAGTCCATCGCCGGGGAGTCGATTTCGAAATCTTGCGTGGAAGTTTGGGTGCGCGAGGAGTTCGAGGGGGCGATCTGCGCCAGCTTTACCCCGCCCTCGGCGAGGACTTTGTTCAAGGCATGTTCGGCGCCAAAGTTCATGGTCGCCTTGGCTGCCGAACCAGAGAGACTTTGCGCGCCCGAGCTCTTGAACGCAACGTTACCGGAGAGAACCGCGTCTTGGGGGCTGCCATCGGGTCGCATGGTCACCTCGAGTCGCTGGGCTGTGACCTCAGACCAGGTAGGTGAAGTTTCCCGTGCACGAACTGCGAGTAAGCTCGCGCGCCCTGAACGGGCGGCTTCGCGTCCGCGATCGCGTGATGTCAGCTTTACGCCGCCGGTCGCCACGGCGCGATCAAGCGTGTTGTCTTGATTCAGAAACAGCGTCAGCTCTTCTGCCTGCGCTCGTTGCTCCGGGTTCTCGCCGCGGGGATGGGTTAGCACAATCTCTCGCGGTGCTTTTTGCAACAGCGCGCGGTCCGCAAGGATCGTGCCGGGCGTTGTACCCGTCATTACGATCTTGATCTGTGATTCCAGCGTCAGCGCCGATTCTTTGGCGACGTATCTCGCCCCCAGTGCTGACCCGTTCGCCTGTGGCACCCGGAACTCAATCGCGGCGGGTGTCCACGCGTCTCCCGTGTTCTTGTTGAACACCAAGTCCTTGGTCTTCAAATGAACCGGGTTTTTCAACTCGTGCGGTATTGCCTGGTCAGGACGGAGAATTCCTTGCGGATTCGACTGCAGATCGATCGACACCTCGCCCTTGCCAGTCACGGTTCCCGACGGCGGATCGTAGTCGAACGCCTCGCCATAGATCTGGTCGAAACGCGACGAGTCACGCCCGTAAAGTGTGATGGTCACGTCATGCAGCTCGGTGCGCCCTCCGAGCTTGAACTGCACCGCCTTGCTGGCCTGCAGTTTAAAGATCGTCCGTCCCTGTTCGGATTTGGAAATGGTGAACTGGTGAGCGCTCTCCTGGATTTCAATGGGGATCTTTTCCGTAACCTGCTTCAATGCGTTCGTGACCCGATGTCGAAGGTAGAGATACGAGCTGCCAACCACGAAACACACAAGCGTGAGCGCAGCGACCAACCATCGGCGCAGCCGGGCAGCGGAAACGGGCATCGACAATAGTGTAGTGGAACTGAATAGGGGCTCGCTTTGAGCTTGGCCGGCAGAGACCCAGGCCCTCCGACTCATCACTCCCTAGATACCCCTCCATACGGCGGCCCGGATTGTATGGCCGAAGCGCGCTACGCTGATCGAAGCACATGGGCCTTAGTCGTCTCGATCTCGCAATCATTGCTGCCTACCTGGTGGGCATTACGCTGTTCGGCATGCGCTTTCGCCGTCGACAGCGCACCCTGCGGGATTACTTCCTGGCCGGACGCGATATTCCCTGGTGGGCCATTGCGCTCTCCATTGTGGCCGCAGAAACCAGTACGCTGACGATCATCAGCATCCCCGGAGTGGCCTACGACGGCAACCTCACATTCCTGCAGGTGGTCATGGGCTATGTGGTAGGACGCGTAATCATCAGCTTCGTTCTGTTGCCCCACTACTTCCGGGGAGACCTGTATACGGCCTATCAGCTCATCGAGAAACGCTTCGGGCCCAACCTGCGTCGCCTAACCGCGGGCTTGTTCCTGCTGACTCGCGCCGCCGCTGAAGGCGTGCGCGTGTATGCGGTCTCGATCGTGGTTTCGATTGCGCTCGGCACCGGGGAACTTAGCTCGATCGCAATCATCGTCCTGCTTACGCTGATCTACACTTTCGAAGGCGGTCTCGCCGCCGTTATCTGGACCGACGTCGTGCAAACCGCCATCTACGTGGGGGGGACGATTCTGGGCGTCGCCACCATCGTGCATTTCGTTCCCGGCGGCTGGTCGCACATTCATGCCGTCGCCGATGGGGCAGGGAAGCTGCGCGTTTTCGACTTTACCCCGACCTTGTGGAAGCCGTACACATTCTGGGCAGGATTGATCGGCGGTGCGTTTCTCACAACGGCAAGCCACGGCACGGATCAACTGATCGTACAGCGGTTACTAGCTGCTCGTAATCAGCGGCAATCGGTTACGGCTCTGCTTGCCAGCGGCGCGGGAATCCTGCTGCAGTTTGCGCTGTTTTTAGTCGTCGGGGTCATGCTTTTCGCCTACTACCAGGTTCCGTCGGCTCAGTTCGGAACTCACGACAAAATCTTTCCAACCTTTATTGTGACTCGAATGCCGCACGGGATTTCAGGCCTTCTGATCGCGGCCATTCTGGCTGCCGCTATGTCAAACTTGAGCGCCGCGCTGAACTCGCTTTCCTCGAGTACGATTCTCGATTTCTACCTGCGCCTGCGTCCGCAAACAAGCGAGCACCACCGCCTTCGGATCTCCCGTTTCACGACCGTGTTCTGGGCGGGCGTGCTCTTTATCCTTGCGTTTCTTTGCCTGAATCGCATCCCCAGCGTGGTGGAGGTAGGTCTGCAGATTGCATCCATCGCCTACGGAGCCCTGCTCGGAGTGTTCTTGCTCGGCGTGCTTACGCGCCGAGCGCGGGAGGTCGGCGCCATGATCGGGATGTTTGTCGGATTCTGTTCGGAGGTTTATCTCTGGCGGTTCACTGCCGTGCCCTGGACCTGGTGGGTTGCGATCGGAACCATGGTGACGTTCGCTACAGGCTATCTGGCCAGCCGCGGCATTGATCGGAAAAGGAACGTCATCGGCCTTTAACCCGAACCCTCATCCCCGTCTCGCGAACCGCGGTCTTTGCAGCTAGAATCATTCACTGCTTGCCATCAACCTATGTGTCTGAGCCTTCCTGAACCGCTCCCAGCAAAAATAGCGATTTCTCTGCTCGCGTACGTCACCTTGCTCCACAGTCAAGCACTGCCGACCCACGTCGATGGCGCGAACGGACCTCCGCGCGTGGTCGTGATCAGCGACATCGGCAACGAGCCCGACGACCAGATGTCCCTGGTCCGGTTCCTGCTTTACTCCAACGAATTCGAGGTCGAGGGGCTGATTGCGAGCACCTCGATCTGGCAAAAGGCTGCAACGCATCCTGAGACCATGCACAAGCTGATCGACGCCTACGCTGAGGTACGCCCGAATCTGCTGCTGCATGCGAAGGGATGGCCGACGGCCGAATATCTGCACGCCCATGTCTTCAGTGGCCAATCGGCGTACGGGGTTGCAGCCACCGGGAGGGACAAAATGTCCGCCGGCGCCCGCGCCATTATCCAAGCCGCGGACCGCAACGATCCTCGTCCGCTTTGGATCACGGTCTGGGGCGGTGCGAATACTCTTGCCCAAGCGCTGCTCGAAGTACGCAATACGCGCAAGTCCGAAGACGTTGAAAAGTTTCTCAGCACGCTGCGCGTCTATTCCATCTCCGATCAGGACGACGCCGGCTCCTGGATTCGCCGAGAGTTTCCGAACTTGTTCTACGTTGTAAGTCCCTCGCCGGCAAACGGAGAAGAGTATGCCTACGCAACCTGGACCGGCATCAGTGGCGACGCCTATTACCGCAACTGTCCGGGGGCGAATAGCGACCTGGTCACAAATCAATGGCTCGATAGGAACATTCGCAGCAAGGGCCCGCTCGGCAAACTCTATCCCAAGTTTCTGTTCATTATGGAAGGCGATACGCCTTCGTTCCTCAATCTGATCGACAACGGTTTGCAAGCTTACCGCCGGCCCGACTGGGGAGGTTGGGGTGGCCGCTATGTCTATCGCCAGCCCCGTGGGGAGATGCACCCGATTTGGACGCAAGGCGGGGACGAGTTCTTTCGCACCAAGACTTCCCAGGACACGGTGAGGGGAGAGGACGGGAGGGAGTACACCTCAGACCAAGCTACGATTTGGCGCTGGCGCGAAGCCTACCAGAACGACTTCGCTGCCCGCATGGATTGGACGATCAAAGATTTTGCCCATGCCAATCACAATCCCGTCGTCGAGGTGAACGGGCAGGGTGGAACGGCGCCGATTGAAATCGAGGCTGAGCTCGGAAAGTCCATCGTTCTCGACGGGGGGCTCAGCAGCGACCCTGACCGCCAGCAGCTCCATTTCCAGTGGTTTGCCTATCCCGAGGCGGGTGGAACCGGGACCAATTTATCGGAGGTGAGGATCGATGGGCCAGACAGCTCAAAAGCTACCGTCACTCCCACGGTAGTCTGTCATCCGCCTTGGCTGCCAGGAGTCGTTCCCTGCAAAGGAGACGGCGTCGCGCACCTGATCCTGGCCGTGACTGACGACGGCACGCCGGCGTTGACCACGTATCGCAGGGTGATCTTGAACGTGCGCTCGGCGATTCACTGAACCAAAGAAAAAGCCCAGGACCATGGTCCTGGGCTGGGTTCAACCCGATCTAGCCGGCCACTTCCTCCAGCAGCTTGGCATCGATGTCGAAGTTGGAGTGCACATTCTGCACGTCGTCGTGCTCTTCGAGCGCCTCCACCAAACGGATCATCGTCGTCGCCTGCTGGCCTTCGAGCTTGATGTAGGTCTGTGGAATCATCGCGACTTCCGCGGACGCGGGAGTGATGCCAGCCTTCTTGACCGCTTCAACAACCCCTTCGAAGGAGGAAGGATCAGTCACCACTTCCCAATTCTCGCCATCGTCACGAAGATCGTCGGCACCGGCTTCGAGCACGATGTTCATCAAATCGTCTTCGCTCGCAGCGCTCTTTGGAACGACGATGTCGCCTTTTTTGTGAAACATCCACGAGACGGCCCCGGCTTCAGCCATATTGCCGCCGTTCTTACCGAAGGCGTGGCGGATTTCGCTCACGGTTCGATTCCGGTTATCGGTGTTGATGTCGAGCATCAGCGCCACTCCTCCCGGGCCGTAACCTTCGAGCGTGAACTCCTCGTAGGTGGCTCCGGGCAGTTCCCCGGTACCACGCTGCACTGCGCGCTTGATATTGTCGGCCGGCATGTTCTCAGCTTTGGCCGCGGCAATCGCTGTGCGCAGGCGCGGGTTGGAGTCCGGGTCCCCGCCCCCATTCTTGGCGGCGATTGTGATTTCCTTGATGAGGCGAGTGAAAATCTTGCCGCGCTTAGCGTCCAGTGCGCCCTTTTTGTGCTTAATTGTGGCCCATTTTGAATGGCCAGACATGGTTATACCCTCGCCTTCATCGAACTTGTGTGAGCCGGAAATCCGGCAAAATTGCGCTGATTCGGGATCAGGAATCGCCCGTTGGAGACGACCATGGGACGCCTCGCTTGCCTTGGAAACGAGCAGGCGAACTAAGATTATAGCACGCTCGATTTTACATTCCCTTCACAAACTTAAACCCTCGATTCTGTAATAATGCCCCGGTCTGAAAACCTTTGACCGATTGCGCGGGTGGCCGACTCCCGGCCCCGGTGCATCGAAAACATACTACGTAAGCCATGACTACACGGAGTGTACTCAGCGACTTAGTCTTGGCCGGATTCGTGTTGGCCGGCAGCATCTCTGCTGTCCAGGGCCAATCTCGCTGGCCGGCGCCGCGAAAGGAACCAATCGAGGTCCGGCTGATTGCGGTTGAGATTGCGTATCCTCGCACTTCGTTCTTCGCCAACGACGAAGTTCTCATCGCGGAACAGGAATTGGCCAAGAATGAATCTCGATTTGTGAAGTTGATCTACGATTTTCTTCCCTATCAGAACCCGCTTTCTTCCTTTGGCTTGAGCTATTCTCTGGTGCATCGGGTGCAGGCCATTCGCGATACCAGTTGCGACGAGACCTTATGGCAGGTGCGGGAATTGCAGCGCAAGGCGGGCAGTCCGAGTACCCAGTTCCGATACGCAGCCGACTCTCCCATAGCTGACCTGGAGCAGAGACAAGCCCGGTTGCGGTGCTTCCGGGTTACATCGGACGACTACGAAAACGCTTCCCGCCGGCCAACCAATCAAACTCCCTATTGAACTCGGTCGGCCCGGCGACGAATGCCGCGGTTCTTTCCCCGCAACCAGGCCGAAACCCTTGGGGCCCGTGTTCTGTGAGTCAGGATTCTGAGGTTTCGTTAAAGCTCTGCCCGCAATAGATCTGCCGTGGTCTCGCGCCGCCGGATGACCTTGGCCGTCTTGCCAGCGATCAGGATTTCCGCCGGGCGTGGGCGCGTGTTGTAGTTTGAGGCGAGCACCATCCCATAGGCGCCGGCGTCAAGGATGGCGAGCAGATCGCCTTCCTTGGTTACTGGCAGTTCGCGATCCCGCGCAAAAAAATCGCCGGACTCGCAGATTGGGCCGACAACATCCACGGTCTCATTTTCACCAGGGGTGAACGATGCGGGCGTGATTTGATGTTCGGCTTGGTAGAGCGAAGGTCGAATCAAATCGTTCATGGCCCCATCGACGATCACGAATTTTTTATCGCCGTTGGTCTTCCGGTACATTACGCGCGTGAGCAGCACGCCTGCCGGCCCCACGATGGCGCGGCCCGGCTCAAGCAGCAGCTTGACTCCAAGCCCATCTAACGGGGCAGCCACCGCATTGGAATACTCTGCAACCAGACTCGCGAAGTCCTCCGATCCGTCCCGGTAGTTGATTCCCATTCCGCCGCCGGCGTCCACAAACTGAATGTCATGCCCGTCTCGGCGAAGCTCGAGAACCAGCGCCGCCACGCGTTCCATGGCTGCACCGAAGGAGGAGAAGTCTCGTATTTGTGATCCGATGTGAGTGCTCACGCCAGCAGCTTGCAGGTACTTTGCTCTCGCCATTTGCCGGTAGAGTTCCCGTGCTTGAGCAATAGGCACACCGAACTTGTGCTTGTGCAGTCCGGTTGAAATATACGGATGGGTATCGGCGGGAACATCTGGATTCACCCGCAAAGCGACTCGCGCGTGCTTCTTGAGCCGCGTTGCAATACGAGCGAGCGAATCCAGCTCGGGTGCGCTCTCCAGGTTGAAAAGAAGGATGCCGGTTTTCAAAGCGGCTTCCATTTCGGCGACGCTTTTGCCGACGCCGGAGAAGACCACGGTCTTGCTGGCGGCTCGGCCCAGGCGAGCGACGCGCTGCAACTCGCCGCCGGAAACCACGTCAAACCCACAGCCGAGCGACGCCAGCAGCTTCAGGATTCCCAGATTGGAATTCGCCTTTACCGAATAACAGATTGCGTGGTTCTGTGCGGCAAAGGCTCGTTGAAACGCTTGTACGCGCTCGCGAATCATGCCCGCCGAGTAGACGTACAAAGGGGTACCGAACCGCTTGGCAAGGGTTTCAAGCGGCACACGCTCGCACAAGAGCTGGCGTGTCTTTCGGGCAAGGCTGTACTGGAAACCGGGAGGTCGATGATGAGGTTCGTTCACTTGCGCTTCGATGCACTCCCTTTCACTCGAATAGCGACGACCGTTTGATCATCGAAGGTTTCGACGCCTTTTGCGTGCTCAGCGGCGGCTTTGAATACCGATTTCACGATGGATTCGGCGGAATTTCCGGAACACTCGTTGATGATCTTTTCCAACCTGGTGCGGCCGAACAGATCGCCGGCTTTGTTTGTGGCGTCGAGGATGCCATCGCTAAAAAACACGAAAACATCGTCCGGCTCTGCCTGAAACGTGAATTCGTCGTACTCGGCGTCGTCGAATAAGCCGAGCGGCAGGCCCGTGGCCTCGATCAACTGCGTCTTGCCTTTGTGGCAATAGACAGGGCGGGGAAGACCCGAGTTGGAAACCTGCAGGGTGCGGTTTTCATCGTCCCAAACGGCATAAATCAGGGATACGAATTGCCCCTCAATGCGGCGCTCCGCCAGCGAGTAGTTCACCGCGGCAAGCATTTCCGCAGGACCCGGCTCCATGGGAGCGTGGGACCGCAGAATCCCGCTGACCAGGGCAGCATAGATGGCCGCCGGCGCGCCCTTGCCGCTGATGTCGCCGATCGCGAGCGCGAGGCGCGAGTTCGAGTACGAAAGAAAGTCGTACAGATCGCCGCCTATTGCGCGCGCGGGAGAGAACTTGGCCGCGATTTCCAGATTCCCGAGCTTGGGGCGCGACTGCGGCAACAGGCGAAATTGGAGTTCGCGCGCCATTGCTAGATCGCGTTCCAGCCGCTTCTCTTGTCGGGCAACCTGCTCATACAGGCGTGCATTTTCGATGGCGATGGCGATCTGCGCCGCTAGAGTCGTGATGGTGCGCTGGTGATCCTCGGTGAAGAACCCGCGCTTGGTGTGCTCAAGGTCGAGCACGCCAATGACGTTGTCTTTATAAATCAGCGGCACCGCCAATTCCGACCGTGTCTCTGGATTGGTCTCGATGTAGCGCGAATCCTTTTTCACATCGCGCACCAGCACGGCCTGTTTGTGCTGTGCGGCATAACCCACGAGACCTTCACCGACCGGAACATCGTGCTTCAACTGGATATTTTCCTGGAAGCGGAGAGAAAAGCGGTGTTGCAGAGTGCTGCCAGCGGAATCAAGCAGCAGGATGCTGAACATCTGGAAATCGATGAGCCGGCTGAGCAACTCGCCAACCCTCTTCAGGAGTTCATCGAGGTTCAGAATCGACGTCAACTCGCGGGCAATTTCGTTCAGCAGCAGCAGTGTGCGCGCCTGGCGGCTGATGCGCGTATACAGCCGGGCGTTCTCGATTCCGATCGCCATTCTGGAGGCAATCAGCATCAGCAACCGCTTGTGCTCTTCGGTGAAGTGGTCGGGTTGCGGCGACTCGATGTCGATCACCCCGATGACGCGATTCTTGACGATCAGCGGGACGGCCAGCTCAGAACGCACGTTCGGCAAAGCGGAGATGTAGCGCGGGTCCCCGGCCACGTCGTCGACAAGGATGGCTTCCCCTTTTTGGGCGGCAGCCCCGGTTACGCCCTCGCCCAGCTTGATGCGCAAACGATCGGCAATGTCTCGTTGATGGCCGACACTAAAACGAAAGTAGAGTTCCTGGGTCTTTTCGTTCAGCAGGAGGATCCCGAAGATCTCATAGTCGATGACTTTGCGCACCAGTTCCGCTACACGGCGCAGGGTCGTATCGAGATCAAGCGTGGTGTTGACCACGTCAGCCACTTCGAGAAGCAAGGGGTCTACGTGAGTCTGCACTTCTGATTTCGCGGCAGCCATTTCCACCGATTAATGATAGCAGCGTGAGTTGCGGAAAACGGAGAAGCGTCGAAAGCCCTGGGCGCGAGAGGCACGAAACTGTCCCTCCGCCCGCGAAGCCAATGTAAACAGCCCTCCCCGTCGGCTAGGCCCCGGGGGGAGTGACGCCCGGCAGTACCCGTATATCCGGCAAGTTGCGGTACTTTTCGCCGTAGTCGAGCCCATAGCCCACGACGAACTCGTCTGGAATCGTGAAGCCTACGTATTCAGCGGTTATCGCCAGCTTGCGACGGGACGGCTTGTCAAGCAGGACGGCAACACAAAAACGGCGGGGGTGGTGGCCAAGAAGCAGGCGCTTGAGGAAGCTCAAGGTCAAACCGGTGTCGAGAATGTCCTCCACCAGCACGACATTTTTGTCGCGCAGAGAGTGCTCAACATCTTTGGTGAGACGGACTTCTCCGGTAGAATCCCAGACGTTCTCCTGCTTCGGGCCGCGCGGATTTCCGTAGCTGGAGACACCGATGAAATCGTAAGTCGCGTCGAGTTGCACCTGGCGCACCAGATCGCTCAGGAAGATCGCCGCTCCCTTAAGGACGCCGACAAATAGCGCCGGTTCTTGCTTGAAATCGGAGGTGATTTGCTGCGCTAGCTCCCCGACGCGTTGGGCAATCTGGTCGCGGGAAATGAGCAGCTTGAGTTCGTCCACGGACGAACATCTTACGCTATCGACCGCGGGCGTTCGAGCAATTCCGGTTCACTGGCCACGGACCGGCCAACACCTGACCACCTGGGATCGTAATCGAGCGGACAAACTAGAATGTTCCAGTCACCGGAGAGAGGCAGAGAATGCAGCTGAATGGACTCAAAATTACCTGGCTTGGGCACGCCACTTTTCGCATTCAAACCCCTAAGGGGAAGACCGTTCTGATTGATCCCTGGGTCATGAATAACCCTAGCTGCCCGGAATCAGAAAAGGATCTGAAGTCGCTAGACGTGATGCTAATTACGCATGGCCATGGCGACCACATCGGAGACGCGGTTGAACTGGCGAAGAAACACAATCCCAAGGTTGTAGGGATTCCAGAACTATGCCGTTGGCTGGGGAGCAAAGGCGTCAATCATCTGGCCGAGATGAACAAAGGCGGAACCCAGCAGGTGGGAGATCTAAGGGTCACCATGGTGCATGCTGACCACTCCTGCGGTATTCAGGACGGCGATCAATTGGTTTACGGAGGCGAAGCTTGCGGTTACGTAATCGAGTTCGACAATGGCGTGAAGATCTACCACGCAGGTGATACGAATGTGTTTGGCGACATGGCAATCATTCGGGATTTGTATGCGCCGCAGATTGCCCTGCTGCCTATCGGCGATCACTACACCATGAGCCCGCGGGAAGCCGCTTATGCCTGCAATCTGCTGAAGCCACAAACAGTGATTCCCATGCACTTTGCGACCTTTCCCCTGCTCACCGGACGGCCCAGCGAGCTAAATAGGTTGGTGAACGACGTCGAGATCTGCGAAATGAAACCAGGGCAGACGATGAAGTGAGGCTTTGCGGATAGACCGGATGTTGCTCGGCACCAAAATGGAGCAGCAAGAAAAAAAGGCCTGAAAACCAGGCCTATGATATCCAAAAAAACAACTGCTTCACTTACCTGCAAGTAGGAGGCGAGCACCTAGGAAACAGGCCGCCTTCATTTAGTGTCGTGCTAACTGGAGCTGCCATTGCAAGGCAGGTGCAGGCCACGGCTACCACCAGGACCAAAGTCCTGACCGCACGTTTCATACACTTTCTCCTTACATGCGGGTCCCCTGGGAGCGGAAACCCTAGTGCCGGAATTATAACCCCGATGTCAAGTTACGAGTGGGAAGAAAATATGTCTGTTCCGTTTTTGGAACAAGCGTAGGAAGGAAGGATTTGTTACAGCCTAGGCGCGGGCCTTGTCGCTTTTGGAAAGGGCTTGATCCACCATGTGTTCGAACATGGGGATCAGCGAATCAGCATCTGCATCGGCAGGTTGAATCTCGGCAAGGGCTTCGTCCCATCTCTGTGGCACAAGAACTGGAACCAAATCCCGCCTGCGATTTCCCCACCCGTAGTAGAGCCACACCAGCAGACTCCCAATATACCCAATGAATACGCAGCATTGCATGCTGGGAGCGTTAATTCGTCCACCTGAAAACATTGCCAGAGTGACAAGTTCACTTGCGGAGGCAAGACCAAAGCCGAGGGCTATTCCGAAACTGAAGCGGCGCCAGTTTACCCCCAGGGTACCGCAGAAAGCGAGCAGGAAGATCACCAGGCCGCACTGAACAACCCGAACACATCTTTGAACCACAAGAATGCTCGTCAGGAGGGGATCTTCCCAGGATGGGCTAACCGCTACCAAGACAACGGAGACCAGCACCGTGATGACTGCGGCCCATTTGAACAGAGCGTGACCTAGATCTTGCAGGGCATGATAAGGCTTGAAAATGTCCAAGAAGATTTCATGAATGATTCTGAAGGCAAAGATAAGATTCAAGGCGGTCGACAGCCAATAAACATAGAAGTACGCTGATTGCCATGCAGAAAAATAGATGGGGAACTGAGCGCAGAAGATCACGATTTGCGCAACGATGTATACAAAAAAGGCCGGAAACTCTTTGTGCAGCTTGCGACGGTAAAGCAGCGCCGCAATCAAACCTTGGATGACGGTTTGACCTAACCAAAACGCAAGTAGTATTCGGGGGCTGGACATCGTTCTTACCTGCGACGCACGATTTGCGCCCTGTTATTGAGGAAAGTACCAGCTTCGTCACCATAGGCCAATGAACCGAGGTAACCATTGAAAGGTTACCTTCTAAACCCAAGGAAAAAGGGACATTGGTTCACTCAACGAAGAGAAAGTAACCGCTCGGCCACATCGAAGCGGGAATCGAGCCGCGCTTTTGTGCGGTTAGCACGAGGCTGTAATCGGTCGAACTAGGCAGGGTTTCAATGATGGATGGACCCGTTTTCAGCTGAAGGGTGGCCAGATGTTCCAGAAATCCGAACACATCCCCAACTCCTTCATATTCCTGGGAAACGAACGACAGACATACCCCCTGCTCTGCCATGAGCCAGGCAGCTGAGGCGGCAAGGGAAACCATATGTTCGTACTTTTCGCCAGAAAGCAGGCGGGGCGAAGGGTTGTCGAAAACGATCCGTAACCGGCGTTCGTCTTCCCGGGCGAATTCGCGAACCTTGAGGGCTCCGGATCTAGCCGTGGCCTTCCAATCCACATGGCGGGCCGAGTCTTCGGGAAGGTACTCTCGGATGCGATAGAGGTCGGAGCCTAAGCCCTTGAGGTAGGCCTCGCGCTTCCCGCTCACCACCGGGAGAAGCTCGACTACCTCTTGTGAGGTGGTCAGTTCCGGGTAGATCAGCACCTCGCGGGCGTGGGCGACACGGCGCGTCTTGGCCAGAAATGCAAAGGGAAAGCGCGTGGAAAGGCTGAAACGCTCCTGATAACTGCCGCGACGGCGAAACTTCAGCTTAACCTCCGCCTGCAGCTGGGTTCCAGGCGGAAGCAGCGGGAAGTAGGCAGACTGATGAAATACCCCTGATCCCGAATCGATAGAGACCCGCCGCAACTTCCGATCGGGGAGCTGAAGCCACTGTCTCTCGGGCGGACGCCAAGGGGGAACAGGAAACCGGGTTGCCACCCAGCTCCACTTCTTGCGTTCCCGGGCCGTGTCTGCCGGGATCGCGCTGATCGAAAGCGATGGCAGCCACTTACGTGGGTTACGCACATTGATTGTTCCGTACACCTCGGCGTTGGCGAAGATGTGCTCGGGCACCTTGAGCTCAAGCTGCAGACCACGCAAACAAACACTGGAAGCAATGCCCGACACCAGGATGGCGGAAAGCAAGATCGCGACAATGATGTAGAGCAGGTTGTTTCCGGTATTCAGGGCCGCGATCCCGATGATAAGGACGATGCCGACATAGATGGCACCGGAGCGAGTCACCTCGAAATCTAATGCTTCCCGGACCCGCGTGGCTTCAACCCGGCGGGCGAGATACGGGACTGTGGCGAGGCCGACCAAGGTGGCCAGTAAAAGAGCGATTGAGGCCAGAATGACTGTGGCTAGTACGTTTCCAGAGTCCCGGGACGCGGTCGAAAAGATCGCGGCCGCAAAGGCCAAGGCCAGACCGAAAGCCGCCGCCAAAAAGCGCAGCCAGGCCGCGGAACCTCCGCGGCTCATCCAGAGAAAGAGTCCACGCAGCCTTCGGGCAGAGCGCGAATTGGCATAGATGCTTTGCAAAACTAATCCGAGCCTAGCATCGAAGCGGGGTTGTGTCAGGTTACTTCCCGGCGAGAAGACTCCTTGAGGAACCGGCTTACCACAGAGACGAACTCCTCTGGGCACTCTTCGTAGGGAAGGTGACCGGCACCTTGCAGGATCACCAGCCGGCTGTTCCTTAGCCGGCTGGCCAGCATTTCGGCGGATGCTAGGTCGACGACCCGGTCCTTGCTTCCCCAGACCAGCAGGACGGGAATCTCGGAAAGGCTGGGCAGCAGGCTTTCTAGCTCCGCCATGTCCGCATGCCATCCTTGGGTAATTGCGACGGCGTGTTCAAGGACCCCGATTCGCATGAGCGGGAGGGAGTAGCCCCGCAAGGTCTCGCTTCCAAGGCGGCGAGGATCGCCATACATTCTGCGAATTGCAAACCGGTGGAGCGGGCGTACTTTGCGGGCAATAACCGGAAAGCTGCGAGCGATGGCGGGATGGCGCAACAGAGCCAGCCGCTTCCGTCCAATACGGGACCAGGGATTCGCAGGCGACACCAAGGTCAGAGTACGAATGCGCTCGGGATGCTTTGCAGCAAGAAATAGGGCGATGGCCCCGCCATAAGAGCTACCTACCAAATCGCAGGAGGCAATTCTTCCGATATCGAGAAACGCCAGCAGCCTCTCCGCCGCGGCGGGCAGGCGTGGATCAAGTGCCCGGGAACACTCGGAGAATCCTGAGCCGGGCATGTCTAAGGCGTAAACCTCCCTTCCCGTGGCGAGGCCATCCATGACGTGCCTCCAACTGAAGGAGTATCCGAGCAGCCCATGGACCAGAACCATGGCCGGGCCACAGCCGCACCGCTGAAAACGAAGGGTGAGTCCCGCCAATCGCCGATTCTCTGAAGCTGGATTCAATCTTGTTGCGCCGCCTTCCCACTATTAAAGCCCGAGACCTATCACACTATCCTTGACAAGAGTTCCTGATCAAAAAATCCCGCTGGACAACTTTTCTCGATGTGCTTGAATTCTATGTATGCAGATATCGCCTCTGTCGCTTCTTGTAAAGGGGAGCTTCGGCTCCCCCCTTTTTCTTGCGGGTTTTTGAGGATTACCCATGTGTAACCAGAAGCGCAGCATGGACTTACTGAATATCAGAGATATCTTCCAAAAAACATAACCGATCCGCGTCGAGGATTCTATAATTTGATAAATGGCTCAGCGTGTGGGACTTATGAGGTGGCAACAGGGGAACGCGTTGGCACCCAAAGTGCATTGATGCCGGTTGGGGGCCTATCGGCAGCCAATCGATTTTTCGATGAACCGGGATTTCCAAATTCGATTCACGGCCGGGTTCCTGGTTTTGCTGACGGCTGCTGCCGTGACGCTTGCGTGGATCAACTTCCGCAAAGAGCGCCAGTTCGTCGCGCCTTACGACGGGGTGTGGTGGGTTGAGCGCGAAGGCAAGATCGTCGCCGAAAGGGTAGATGCCAAGGGGCCGGGCGCGCAGGCCGGCATTAAACGCGGGGACCGCGTGGTGGCGATTGACTCCCGCCCGGTGACCTCGATCGCGGTACTTGTCTCCCAGATGTATCACGACGGGACATGGTCGAAGCCCAACTACACACTCGAGCGCGGCCAATTTACCTTCGATGCTTCGCCCATTCTGTCCCCAAGCGACAGGAACTCGAATGCATGGTTGCGGCTGATTGCATTGATTTATCTTGCGATCGGGCTCTACGTTTTGTTCCGCCGCTGGACCGCCCCCGGCTCGACACATTTCTACGTCTTCTGCGTAACGTCGTTCGTATTGTTCGCCTTCCATTACACCGGTAAGCTGAACGCGTTTGATTGGACGATCTGGTGGGGCAATGTCGCGGCCTCGCTACTGCAGCCTGCGATTTTCCTGCATTTTGCCCTGACCTTCCCCGAAGACCACGTGGTCCTCAAGAAGCGCCGGTGGCTCGCGCCAATGGTTTACGCGCCGGGCCTGGCTCTTTTGGGTTTTCACATGGTGGCGAAGCTGTTTTCGCGGGCGAGTGAGATGTTGCGGTGGCGGATGGACAGCCTGGATCTGGCGTATTTCGTGATCTACTTCACGGCTGCCGCCATGGTGTTTTTGTACAGTTATCGGCACGCCGATCGGCCGATCCTGCGGCAGCAGCTGAAGTGGGTGACGCGGGGAACGATTCTCGCCATCGCGCCTTATACGCTGTTCTATGCCATTCCCTACACCCTAGGTCTCAGCGGCATCAAGAGTTCTGTTCTGTTCCTGGGTGTTTTGCCGCTGACCTTTGCCTATGCCATCGTTCGCTACCGCCTGATGGACGTTGACCTGATTTTCAAGCGCGGGATGGCATACGCCCTTGCGGCCGCCACCATCGCGTGCGCATATTTCACGGTCGTTGCTCTTGTAGGGGTGTTCGTAAATACCCGTGTCCCGGGCGCAGGTACGACCGCCGGACTGGTGCTTGCGATTGCGGTGACGGCGTTGCTGTTCGAGCCGCTGCGCAACTGGATACAAGGTCGCATAGACCGCCAGTTCTACCGTCAGCGTTACGACTATCGCCACACATTGATTGAGTTCGGCCGCGAGCTGAATGCCGAAACCGATCTCGATAAGATGCTGACCGCCGTGGTCGATCAGCTGTCGCGCACCTTATTGGTGGATCGCATGGCGATTTTGCTTGCGGGCGAGCAGGAAAAGTTCCTCCTGGCGAAGTCGTTCGGGATTCAGCAGACCGGCCAGCTTGATCTGAGTTTTTTGAGCGCGCCGCGACCGGAGAACGTCGAAGGGCACCTGTTCTTCGAGAACACGCACAACGTTCCTCGTGAAAGCCACGGAGCGCAGGAAACCATCGCGCGGCTCGATCTGAACTACTACATCCCTTGCCGGGCCCAAAAACACACGATTGCCGTTTTAGCCCTCGGCAAGACCGTCGAAGGCGACTTTCTTTCCAGTGAAGACGTCGAGCTGCTCGAGACGCTGGCCGGATACCTTGCAATCGCCATCCAGAATGCTCGCCTCTACGCTTCCCTCGAACAAAAGATTGCGCAATACGAACGCCTCAAGGATTTCAACGAGAACATCGTCGAATCGATCAACGTTGGAGTGCTAGCGGTCGATCTCGAGGACCGCATTGAGTCGTGGAATTCGCAGATGGAAGTAATGTATGCGCTGCCGCGCTGGCAAGCGCTGACGCGTCCACTGGGAGAGATCTTCTCCGGGCCGTTCGCGCAGGAGTTTTACCGGCTCCGGCAAAGCCCAGGCATCCACAATCTTTACAAGTTCCGATTGGCGACTCCGACTGGCGAGACGCGCATTGTGAACGTTGCCATCGCACCGCTGGTCACCAAGAAGTTCAGTGTGGTGGGACGGCTGATCATCATGGATGACATCACTGAGCGGGTGGAACTGGAGGCGCAACTCTCGCAGTCCGACAAGCTGTCGTCGATCGGCCTGCTGGCGGCCGGGGTGGCGCACGAGGTCAATACTCCGCTGGCGGTGATTTCCTCCTATGCTCAACTGCTTTCCAAGCAGCTTCAGGGGGACGAGCAGAGGAGCGCACTGCTAGACAAGATCACGCGGCAGACCTTCCGCGCCTCGGAGATCGTCAACAATCTGCTGAATTTCTCACGCACCAGCGCCGCCGAATTTACCGAAGTGGACGTCAACAAAGTCATCCTCGATACCCTGAATCTGATGGAACACCAGTTCAAGACGACGAAGATCAAAGTGCAGGACGAATTGACGCCACAGTTGCCGGCGATCCAGGGGAACGCCGGGCGGCTTCAGCAGGTGTTTCTTAACCTTTTCCTGAATGCAAAAGATGCGATGCCCGGCGGCGGTACGCTGAAGATTGCAACCTATAACGGCGATGGCATCGGCGTCGTTGTCTCCGACAGCGGCAGCGGAATCGCGCAAGAGCATATTCAGCGTATCTACGATCCTTTCTTTACGACGAAAACATCTGCACAAGAGGGACAACGGCGGGGAACTGGTCTTGGTCTGTCAGTCACGTACGGAATTATCCAGGAGCATGCCGGCAAGATTCGCGTAGAGAGCGCTCCTGATGAAGGGACAACCTTCTATCTTCAATTCCCATTGATCCGGAAGGCCGTAAATGTCTGAGGCGGCTGTCATCTCTCGGGGCGCGGGCACCGGCTTCATGTCGGGGCAGGGAAACGTGCTGATCATTGATGATGAGGCGGCCATACGCGAGTCACTGCAGACGCTGCTGGAACTCGAAGGGTATGGCGTGGGCACCGCCGCTAGCGGAGAGGAGGGACTGGCCAGACTCGGCGACCGTCCCTTTGACCTGGTGCTCCTTGATTTGGCGCTTCCCGACCGCAACGGGATTGATTTGCTGCCGGAAATTCGCGGTATCGATCCTCAACTTTCAATCATCATGATCACCGCCTACGGCACCGTAGAGGATGCCGTGCGGGCGATGCAGTCGGGCGCCACGAATTTCCTGCAAAAACCATGGGACAACGAAAAGCTGCTAGCGGACGTGCGCGCGGCAGTTGCCCGGCGCAAAGCAGAAGAAGAAAACATACAGCTGAAGCGCGCGCTCAAGCAGCGCTACAACTTCGAGAGCATCGTGGGGAAGAGCGAACCGATGCTCAAGATTTTCGATCTAGTGGGACAGGTCGCACAGAGCCGTTCGACGGTTTTGCTGCAAGGCGAAAGTGGCACCGGAAAAGAACTGATCGCGAAGGCCTTGCACTTGAATTCACCCAGGCGTGACCGTCCCTTCGTGCCGGTGAACACCGGTTCGATGCCGGCAGATCTATTGGAATCCACCCTCTTCGGGCACGTGAAAGGCGCGTTTACCAGCGCCATCGCGTCGAAGAAGGGGCTGTTCGAGATTGCCGATCGCGGCACGTTGTTCCTCGATGAAATTGGTAGCATGGGCCTTGAAACCCAGGCCAAGATCCTTCGCGTCCTGCAGGACCGCAAGTTTATGCACCTGGGGGGAGTGCATGAGATCCAGGTGGACGTCCGAATTATCGCGGCCACGAATGTAGATTTGCGCCAATTGGTGCGGGAAGGGAAATTCCGCGAGGACCTTTTTTATCGGCTGAACGTCATTACCATCGATTTGCCGGCCCTGCGGCAGCGGAAAGAAGATATCCCATTGCTGGTGGACTTCTTCCTGCGTAAATACTCTGACGAAAATCAACAAGCACAGCGTCGAATCACGCCCGAAGCCCTGCGTCCCTTAATCAACTACTCCTGGCCGGGGAACGTCCGCGAATTGGAGAACGTCATGGAGCGCGGCGTGGTGCTCTCGTCCTCTACTGAGATCGGGCCGGACCTCCTTCCCGATCACATCGCGGGTCGCGGGGCGACTCTGCCGATCATGGAAACCCGCGCGGACGCTTCGCTGTTCGAGGTGATGGAAGAGTGCGAACGCCAGATCATCGTCGCCATGCTCGAAAAATGCGGATGGAACCAGACCGAAGCTGCCGACCGTTTTCACATCCCTCTTTCCACGCTCAACCAGAAAATCAAGCGGCTGAACATCGAGATCAAAAAGAAGGGCAGAGAATAAGAGCCGCGAGCCCTGCTCGCGCCGCAGGTTCCGCTCTCCTTTTGCATCTGCTCATCACTCCTGGCTCTCTGCTATATTCCCTCTGATGGATATCGAGCTCATCTCGCCGAGCGACTGGCTCAAACAGCAGGTTAAGGCGGTTCAGGATTATGCGTTCATTGCGGTCCGCTCGATTACGAACCTATTCACTGCCCCACGCTACCTCGCGGATACTACCCAACAGGCCGACCTAATTGGCTGGGGGTCTTTGCCCATCATTGCACTCACGGGATTTTTCACGGGAGCGGCGCTGGCGCAGAACAGCGGCAGCACCCTCCAACGCTTCGGCTCCGTGACCCTGATTGGACAACTCGTGTCGCTCGGGATGGTACGGGAACTGGGGCCGGTCATCACGGGTCTGATGGTTGCCGGCAGAAACGCCTCCGGCATGGCAAGCGAACTCGGCTCGATGGTCGTAACCGAGCAGATCGATGCCATGCGCGCATTGGGCACCGATCCTATGAGAAAGCTGGTGACGCCGCGCGTGGTCTCAACGGTCACCATGTTGTTCTTTCTCACCATCATCTCCGATGCCTTGGGCCTGGCAGGGGGCGGAGTGGCGTCGTCCCTGTTTTTCGGAGTGGATGCCCACCAGTATTGGAGCACGGCGTGGCAGATTCTGGTTTTGCAGGATGTCTTTATGGGACTGGCTAAGCCGGTGCTATTTGGCTTCATCATCGCCACGATCGGCTGCTACTACGGCATAACCGCGCGGGGTGGAACGCAGGGAGTGGGCAGGGCCACCACGCAGGCAGTGGTCGCCTCCTCCATCCTTATTATTACCGTGGACTTCTTCGTGACGCGGCTTTCAATGAGTCTTTTTGGTCAGTGACACCTTCTTATGGCGACGCCCCCATCCCTGCTTGAGCAGACAGTTCAGGAAAGGCCCACGGCAGAAATCACGGTGCGGTTCGAAAACGTTTCTATCGCGTTCGAGGACAAGATTGTGTTCGACGGGATCTCGTTCGAACTTCGGCACGGAGAAACCAAAGCCATTTTTGGTGTGGCAGGGTCGGGAAAGAGCACCTTGTTGAAACTTGCTCTGGGCCTTTTGAAGCCCGATTCAGGACGCATCTTCGTCCTGGGAGAAGAAGTGACCGCGATGAGCGAGGACCAACTCTTCGACCTTCGCCGTCGCGTGGGGATCGTCTTCCAGGAGAGCGCGTTATTCGACTCGTTGACCGTACGCGAGAACGTGGCTTTCCGATTGTACGAGGAAGGCAAGGTGCCGGAAGAAGAGATCGATGAGCGCGTGCGCGAGGCACTGAGCTTTGTGGAACTTGAGCACACGGTGGACTTGTACCCCTCCGAATTGTCGGGGGGGATGCGGCGCCGAGTGTCGATTGCGCGGACGATCATCACCCATCCGGAAGTACTCCTGTATGATTCGCCGACCGGAGGGCTTGATCCGGTGACTTCGAACACGATCATAGAACTGGTGGTGAAGCAGCGGGACATTTACAAGGTCAGCTCGCTGCTGGTGACGCATCGCCTGCAGGACGCGTTCACCATGGCGACCCATCATTTTGACCGCACAGAGAACAAGATGGTTCCCCTGCCGCCGCACGCTCGCACAGAAGTACCATTCAGCTTCCTTATTCTTCGGGATGGGCACATTATCTTCGACGGAGATCTTAACGAACTGCGCGAGACCAGGGACGAGTACATCCGGGAATATATCTCCTGAGCCCCTTGCTTCGAATTCCTCCCGACCTCAGGCCTTGGCTGCACGTGCCCGCATTGACTCGGCGCGCTTTGCCATCATCTGCATTTTTTCTCGCCCTTCCTTGCTTCGAGTAGCTAGCTTCTCAATGCGAGCGTAGAGATAGGGAGTGTTCCCTTGTTGACGAACGTCCTTCAGGAAAGGCTGCAGCTTCGCGAAAACGAACCACATTTCTGTGCCGCTATCGACGAAGAGGTCCTCGTTCAATGCCCCGCGCAACACAAAGGACGCTGCCATGTCCCAGTAGCCGCTCACTTGGCGGAACCATGCGTTCTCCTGCGTCCCTCCTCCCTGAACGACCTTCAGGATCTCCTCGGCGGTGTTTGGCCACCATCCGGCGAACCATGCGCGTGCCTTGCGCATCTCCTCTTCCCGGCGAAGATCGTATAGTTGCATGATGAGTTGGGCGTCTTGTGCGGTAGGTGTCTTCGGCATGGGAGAGTCTCCTAATGTTTTCTGGGATGCGATTCCGAAAGAAGCAGCGCCGCAATGGCTTTCGGAAGTTTGGGAATCCTAGTTGGACTGCGTAAGGCAAACCGGGCTTCAGTGGTTAAGGGCTGGGACAATCCTCAACGAAATGCCTGCTACGACTGAGGAACAGCATTCTCATTCGGCCGCTCGTAATTGCACTCCTTGTTTGGGCATGTGATCACCGGTCCTGACTTCAAATACTTTTCAGTCAGGTACTCGTTGCTGCAGCTCGGGCACTTTGCCGCGATCGGCTTGTTGGCCGAGGTGAACTTGCACTTCGGGTAATTGCTGCACCCGTAGAAGGTATTGCCCTTGCGCGCTTTCTTTTCGACGAGGTCGCCGTCTTTGCACAGAGGGCACTTCACACCAATATAGTTCTGCTTCACGTACTTGCAGTCTGGATATCCGCTGCACGAGGTGAACTCTCCGTAACGCCCGTGGCGGATCACCATGTTGCGTCCGCACTTGGGGCAGGTTTCTTCCAGAGCGATGTCAGGAACCCTCTTACCCTGATCGAGTCGGCGCGTGGTTTTGCAGTCCGGATACCCCGTGCAGGCCATGAACTGTCCAAATCGCCCGCGCTTGAGCACCATCACCCGTCCGCAGTTTTCGCAGTATTCCTCCTGCGAGGTTTCCTGCATGTCGGCGGAGTCGAGGTCCGGCAGGTTAATCGGGTTTTCCTTGGTGAATGTACAGCTATTCGGGTCCTCTTTGTCATAGGAGCTACAGGCGTAGAACGATCCATGCTTGCCCCACTTGATCACCAGGGGAGAGCCGCAGCGCTCACACTTCTCGTCGGTCGGCTTCTCCATCCGCTTGATGTTCTCCATGTGCTTCTGGGCATAACGGAGATCTTTCTCAAACTTCTTGTAGAAGTCGGCGAGTGCCTGGGTCCAGCCTTCCTTGCCTTCCTCAATTTCGTCGAGTTCTTCCTCCAGGCGTGCGGTGTACTGAACATCGAAAATATCGGTGAAGTTTTCGACCAGAAGATCGGTGACAACCAACCCAATTTCGGTGGGCACAAATTTGCCGCCGAGTTTTTGTACGTACTGCCGTTCCTGAATCGTGCTGAGAATCGCCGAATACGTTGACGGTCGTCCGATTCCGCGCTCTTCGAGTTCTTTCACGAGCGACGCTTCGTTGTAGCGCGGGGGCGGCTCGGTAAAGTGCTGTTCCGGGTTGAGAGAGCGTAGCGTGAGCCTCTGGCCGGCTTCGAGTGCCGGCAGCTTGTGTTTCAGTTCCTCGTCTTCCTCATCTTTGCCTTCCTTGGACTCCTCGTAAACCTTGAGAAAACCGTCAAATTTCAGCACCGACCCAGTCACCCGGAACCAGAAGCCGTCATTGCCGGACTTAGCGTCGATATCAACTGTGGTTTGATCGAAAACCGCAGGTGTAATTTGCGAAGCCACGAACCGCTGCCAGATCAGTTTGTAAACCTTGAACTCGTCTTCTTTTAAATATTGTTTGACCTGATCCGGATGGCGCACCGCCGAAGTTGGGCGAATGGCTTCGTGTGCCGCTTGCGCTTCCTTTTTCTCCTTGTAGGTGTTGGGAGACTGCGGCAGGTAATCCGGGCCGTAGCTGGAGCCGACGTACTCGCGCACTTCTGTCAGCGCTTCGGGAGCGACGCGGGTCGAATCGGTACGCATATAAGTAATGAGACCGACCAAGCCTTCATCGCCAAGTTCCACGCCTTCGTAAAGCCGCTGGGCGATCATCATCGTGCGTTTCACGCTGAAACGCAGCTTGCGGGATGCGTCCTGCTGCAGTTTGCTGGTCGTGAATGGCGGTGTAGGATTGCGCCGCCGCTCTTTTCTCTCGACCGAACGAACGCTCCAAGCCGCGTTGTCTAGCGCCGAGGTGATTTTCTTTGATTCCTCTTCGTTCGGAATCTCAATTTTCTCTTCGCCCTTGCCGAGGAAGCGTGCATCGAAGGCCGGCGGCTTGGGTCCGGCAAGATGTGCGTCGATCGTCCAGTATTCCTTCTTCTCGAAGGCCTTGATCTCGCGTTCGCGCTCTACGATCAGGCGAAGAGCCACGGTCTGCACCCGACCAGCGGAAAGCCCGCGGCGAACCTTGTCCCAAAGCAATGGGGAGACTTGATATCCGACGATGCGGTCGAGCACTCGGCGCGCTTGCTGGGCATCGACCAAGTGGCGATCGATGTCACGAGGTCGTTCAAAAGCTTCTTTCACCGCACGCTGGGTAATTTCATTGAAGGTGACGCGACGAATGCGCTCATTGCCGTTGTCCTCACCCTTTTTCTTCTTCTTTTTCCGCTTGGCTCCGTCGCCAAGTTCTTCTGCGAGATGCGCGGCGATAGCCTCGCCTTCCCGGTCGGGGTCGGGGGCGAGATAGATCGTGTCCACACCGCTGGCAAGCTTTTTCAGCTTGGCAACAACCTTTTCTTTTCCGGGGATGACAATGTATTCGGTTTCGAAATCGTTATCGATGTCGACACCCAGAGTGCTCTTGGGCAGGTCTTTGACATGGCCGAGCGAGGCCTCTACCGTGAATCCCTTCCCCAGGTATTTCTGAATTGTTTTCGCCTTAGCCGGCGATTCGACGATGACTAAGCCTTTTGCCAATGGATCCTCGGTTTCAGGTATTGCTTTTGAAGCTAGCACGAATGGGACAAAACTGTCAGCTGTCAGCTCTCCGGTGTCAGTTACCTGGCGGCCTCCTGGTAGCGAAGGCTATGATTTGCTCCACCTGATGCCTCGGCCGAAGGCCGACCGCGGGGTCGTTCGAAGAACCTTCAGGCCACCGTCAGGCAACGGTCGCAACAACCAGCCAGTCCATCCCGACAATTGTTGGTTCGGAAAACAGCTCCCCGCTTGAGACAGATCTTCGCGACGTTGTAGACATTCGGCTTTCGGCACCATGAAAGCCTGCTCCCTCCTGCCGTTCCAGATTCCTCGAATAATGATGCAGCTAGGCCTACCTTAGATTCAGGGGCCGCCGGGCGGCCAGCGCAAGTTGCACATCTGCGGGGAGTTCCTTATGTTGCGGAAGGATCCCGCGAGATGCTGGGTGCCGAGAACCGCAACCTCAATCACTGCCCCCGCTCCGTGTTCCTGGAGCGCAGTAGGCGTCATGCTCTTCGGCATGCCTCCAGTGCGCAGCCCAATGGCCAGGCCCTGACTTCTCCTCTGGATGTTAGAATTTTTTGCTGAGCTTCTAGCCCGCAAGTGTCTAGTAACGAGCAAACAAAGCACAACGACTGTTTCCGAGGCGGCTATCAGGAAAAGTCGGTTCGTGTTTTCCACCTGGAGTGATGGATTGTCAAAGCTAAGATCGACCAGCTAGAACCTGTTCTCTCATGCGCATCTCTGCCATCTCCTACCTTAATACTGCGCCTCTGATGTGGGATTTCGAGCACGAGCCTGCCAGCCCAGATTTCGAAATTTCCTATACCGTGCCTTCGCAATGCGCGGCCGAGTTGGCAGCCGGAACCGCCGACATTGGCATCATCCCTGCCGCCGCCTACGCCACCATCCCCAATCTAATGATCGTTCCCGGAGTGGCGATCGCATCCAAGCAGCCGGTGCGCTCGATCCTTTTGGTCAGTCGCATGCCAATGGATGAGATCAAGACGATCGCACTCGACAATTCTTCTCTAACCTCGGTGGCGCTGACGCGGGTATTGTTCGAAAAATTCTGGGGAGGGCAGAGAAGGTTCACTTCCTCTGCCCCCCAACTTGAGTCCATGCTTGCCGGCAATGACGCTGCGTTGCTCATTGGCGATCCCGCCCTGCAGGTCGATCGCGCAAAATATCGGACTTGGGACCTCGCGGAGGAGTGGATTCGCTTTACCGGGAAGCCGTTTGTGTTCGCCTTCTGGGCGGTGCGCCAGGAGGTGCTGAGCCGTTCGTCACTAGATTTGTGCGCCGTCTTTAACAAATCTCGCGACCACGGTTTAGAACCAAACCATGTTGCACAAATTGTTCATGCCTGGTCATCCAAGCTAGGCATCAGCGAACAGACCGCGCGCGACTACCTTACAGGCAGCATCCATTTCCACTTGGATGATGATTGCCTGGACGGGCTGCGCCTGTTTTATGCCTACGCCCACCGCTACGGCATCCTACCTGCAATCCCGAGACTCTCCTTTGTGGAAGCTCAAGTCTCGCAGTGATCTGCCTTCGGGGCGGGTTCGGTACCACTCCCGGCCCGCAAACCGCCTCTAAACGAGGATGCTGCTGCCCCCGTTTTCACTTTCGGGCACAATGCTGATCTGGCGATGGGTGCTGCGCCTGCGTGGCCCGGGGCTCGTACTGCTCGGGATAGCGGACAACTCCGCCATCCCACTCACCGGCAGCATGGACGTTATCACCATCTGGTTGTCTGCCAGCGATCGCCGGTTGTGGCCGTACTATGCGTTGATGGCGACCGTTGGTGCAGTGCTCGGCGGCTATCTGACGTATGCAATCGCGCTGAAGGGGGGCAAGCAGGCGATCGAGCATAAGCTCAGTGAAGCCAAAGCAGAGAAGATCCTCCGCCGGTTCCAGAAGTGGGGCTTCCGAGCCGTCTTGGTGGCGGCCATATTGCCGCCGCCTTTTCCTATTGTTCCCGTACTCCTGGCCGCGGGCGTAGCCCAGTATCCCCGTAACAAGTTTTTAGCCGCCCTGGCACTGGGACGTGCAGGGCGGTACACGCTCGTGGCGGGTCTCGGAGCTCTCTACGGGAATGCGATTCTTGCTTTCTTTTCCGCCTACTACAAGCCCGCAGCCCTGATCCTTGCGGCACTGGCCGGCGTTGGCGCCACATTGACGCTGATAAAGTATCTACGCTCGCGCCACAAACACGACCGCGCCGCCGCGAGCAAGCCGCAGCATAAGACGGCCTGACAACAATCCCCCCTTCAGCATCTCCGTTGGCCAGTTGCTCATCCCCGGGCTTGGGTGGCATGAAGCCAGGGCCATGTCGAGTTACCTCGGTTACCTTACAGCGCGCCTCCCATTCGCTAAGCTGGATGGATCACGAGAGGTGTGGTGTGAAGAAACCAAAGTTTGTAGTTTCGCTGACAACTCGCGACAACGACTATCAACAGGAGCAGGCATGGTCGGCACAACAAGCTGCCGCTAAAGCAGGGGTTGAGATCGAATTGCTGTACGCCGATAACGACGCCGTGCTGCAGAGTCAGCAACTACTGAAGGTCATCCAATCGAGTCCGGAGTCCCGGCCGGCCGGCATTATTTTTGAGCCGGTGGGCGGAACGGCGATGCCGCAAGTGGCCAAAGCCGCGATCGCTGCCGCCATTGGATGGGTTGTGCTCAATCGCGATGTGGAGTATCTCGCGGAGCTGCGCCGAGGCTCCAAAGTTCCAGCCTTTTCGATCACATCCGATCACACCGAGATCGGACGCATCCAGGGCAGACAGATCGCCGCGTTATTGCCGAACGGTGGTTCGATCCTGTTAGTCCATGGCCCGGCTGACAGCTTGGCTGCCAAGCAGCGCGCCACGGGGATGCAGGAAGCCAAGCCTGCGAATGTGCAGGTAAAAATGATTAAAGCGAATTGGACCGAGGCCAGTGCACACAAAGCGGTCAGCGCGTGGCTGAAGCTTGCGACGTCGCAGCAAAGTGGGCACGATGCGGTTTGCGCACATGACGACTCCATGGCGCTCGGCGCGCGAAAAGCATTTCAGGAGATTCCAGATATGGCATTGCGCAGCCGCTGGCTGGCCCTGCCAGTCCTCGGAATTGACGGCATGCCGAAGACTGGACAGAACGATGTCCGCCGCGGAACGCTCGCGGCGACAGTCATTGTGCCAACCAATGCTGGAACCGGCATTGAGATGCTGGCGCGGGCCTTAAGCAGCGGACAGAATCCGCCGGAGACGACAATCACTGAAGCGCAGTCGTTTCCTTCGCTGGATGAGTTATCCCGAAGGCAAAATCTGAAAGCCAAAGCTTCCGGAGCACACTAATTCGCACACACAACCAGCTTAGAGGGATGCGCCGCCCGGTTCGGGGTTCTCGGGTTGTGCGGTCCCTTTTTTGATTGCATCGTCCAGAAGTCGCCTCATTTCCTGGATGGCTTTCTCAGCAAGCTCACCTTGTTGGCGGCCGAGTTCTCCTTGCTGTTGACCTAACTTGCCTTGCTTCTCCCCCAAAACCCCCATTTCGTCGCCAAGCTTTCCTTGCTCCTCGCCCGCGTGAGACTGGATCTCTCCAATTCTGCTTTGCAGCCGGCCGATTTCGGATTGGATTCTACCGATCTGTTCCACCGTGGCATCGGGGCCAAGCTGCTTCATTTCCGCTTTCAGTTTGTCGAGTTCGGCGGAAATGTCGGGGACTTTCACACGCACAGCTTCCATGCGGGCTCCGAGTTCTTGCTGCTGTTTGCCTAACACTTCCTGTTGTTTTCCAAGCTCTGCTTGTTTTTTCCCGAGTTCTTCTTGTGGAGCCCACAGCTGGCGGGCCCGATCTACGGTCGCCTGGTCGCGAATGATGTAGGATTTTTCATCCCTTTGGAACCAGATGAAGTCGCCAGGGATCCGTTGCTTCAACCTCTCGGCGTGCCGTGCATCCTGGCCGGAGCCGGACATGGTGAACGCATCGGTTTTACCGGAGACAATTACGAAGCGTTGCTCATCGTCATCGCCGTACCTATAGGAGAAGCCATGATGGTGATTTTCGGCGAAAACTCGATCCTCCGGCGCCTCAGGCGTTCCAGGGGACCGAGGTGCCGCTGTCGCCGCTGGGGTGGCAGGGGCTGACGACATGGCAGGGCCGGGAGCGGGTGCAGAACTTGTAGGAGCAGCTGGAGCAGCAGCCCCCGATTGAGGAGTGCCGCTGCTTGCGCCAGACTGACTGGGGCCGGCGGGCCGGCTGGCGGCCACCAGAAGCGAAGCGGGAATTGTTACCGCCAGAACCACAACGAGTGTGGATTTGTTTGTGCGCATCTTCGTATCTCCTCTCCACGCAAGAATTTTTTCCAATCGCTTCTCCGCCCGGCTCGAACTGGCCATCGCGACACCTTGCCACCGAATACGGCCCGGTGTCCCCCGGAGATTTTCAAGGAATCCCAAGAGCATCCGTGCGTAACGGTTTTGATCGGCGCCGCGAGACAACACTTCCTCATCGCTCGCTTGTTCTGCAAGCTCGATGATGTGGCGATTCAGCCACCATGCCAGAGGGCTGAACCAGAAGATGGCGCGATGGAGCAGGGAAGCGGATTGCGACAAGCAGTCGCGCCTCGCCACATGGGACATCTCGTGGGTAAGTACGCCGGTTAGTCTGTCGTTGTCCCACTGGCGCCAGGAGCTAGGCAAAATGATTGTGGGAGTAAAGATGCCGACCGTCAGCGGTACCGAAGCGGATCGTGATTCGCGGACTTGCGGCAGGGGGGGCCGGCGGGACAGATAGGGTCGCAAGGCAAGGCGCTGGGTCACGCGTGGATCATCAATGGGGATCGAGGATCGGACCAAGCCCCGGGCAAATGCTATGCCAATGACCAACCTGGCCAGCAACAGCAACGCGATCGCGAAATAGGTGCACACCCCGACCATAGCCCACGGCACCGAAGCCGCCCATGCGCTCCAGGAAAAGTGTTCCATTTGCCCCATGTGGTTCGTCATCTCGTGCGATGGGGCAGAGTCGGTCGCCGACCTGATCTCTTCCGCGTGGATTGTGAGTGGGTGCGTTCGCGGCACAACTGTGGCGACCGAGGCGCCAGCCCGGTTTAGGAGTTTGGTCGGTGCAGGTCTGCCGAACGGAACCGGAACTTCGACCGAAGGCAGCATTCCTCCAAGGATGGGCATGCAAAGTCCGGCGTAGAGCACCGCCATCCAGGAAAATAACTGCACGCGAGTGGTTCTTACTCGCAATGCTGTCAGCAGCAGCCCCGCGATTGCCGCAAGAATCACGGTTCGCGCGGCTGCGCTCAGAAGCTGCACCAGGAACGTCCTGGCTTCAAAAGCAGATATTGTCATAATTCTTACTCCGGAATATCTTTGCGGCTAGCTTTTCGAGAGCTCCTGCTTTCGTTCTCCGCAATTTTGCGAGCCAAGCGTTCCAGCTGTTTGCGGTCCAGTACGTCGTTGTCCACCATGCCGAGCACGAGTTCTTCCGCGGAACCGCCGCAGAAGCGGTCGATGATGCTTTTTACAGCGCGAACCGCAACGTTTTGCCGCTCATCCGATGCGTGATAAATGAAGGTGCGGCCGTCCACCTCATGCGTCACGTAACCCTTATCCTCGAGGCGGCGCAAGATGGTGCGGATGGTGGAGTCCTTCATGGGACGCGAGGGGGCGAGGGCTTCACGGCAGCGTTCCGCCGTCACCGGGCCTTCCGACCACAGGTAGTCCATGACCACCTGCTCCACCTCTCCCAGATTCTTTAGACGTGCAAATCTTCTGTTAGTCATCGTAACGTTACAAGCTGTAACACTAAACGACACCCGGGTCAAGAAAAAACGTCGTGTCGGTGACAATCGCTTTCGCCCGGTTCCCCTTCCGAAACCGTCAGGCCGAAGGAGGAAGCTTCTCAGGGGAAGCCAGAAGCCTAGAAACCGCTGAGTCAGTTAGAATGAACCGAGAGACCAATGTCGCTCACCGAAGCCCAGGCCCTGGAACTCTATCGTTCCGACGATCTCATCGGTATTGGCATGGAAGCGGACGCCATGCGCCGCAAGTTCCATCCCGATGGAGTGGTCACCTACATCATCGACCGCAACATCAATTACACGAACTACTGCACCGAGTACTGCACGTTCTGTGCGTTTTATCGTCCCCTAAAGGGACCCAAGGCAAAAGAGGGATACATCCTCGACTTCGAAGCGATTTATGAAAAGATCCGCGAGACTGTGGAGCTCGGAGGCACGGGGGTGCTGATGCAGGGCGGTTTGCATCCAGACCTGAAGATCGACTGGCACGAGCAGATGCTGCGGGGCATCAAGCAGCTCTTCCCGAAAATTCATCTACACTGCTACTCCGCCTCGGAAGTCATTGCCATCGCCGAGTATAGTGGGCTCACCATTCGCGACACGATCTCCCGGCTGCGCGATGCGGGCCTCGATTCCATCCCCGGCGGAGGTGCGGAGATTCTCGACGACGAAGTTCGCCACCGCATCGCCCGGTTGAAGTGCCTGACGGAAGACTGGCTCAATGTGCACCGAACCGCGCATCAGCTTGGCATGCGGACCACGGCCACCATGATGTTTGGTGTCGGCGAAAAATTCGAACACCGCATTCATCATCTGCAGGTACTCTACAAGTTGCAGGAAGAAACCGGCGGATTTACCGCGTTCATCCCGTGGACGTTTCAGCCGGCGAATACGGCGCTTGGTGGCCGCAAGTGGGAAGAAGCCACCGCCGTCGAGTATCTGAAGAACCTCGCCATCTCGCGTCTGTTTCTCTCTAACTTTCAGAACGTGCAGTCGAGTTGGGTGACGCAAGGATTAAAAGTCTGCCAGATGGGCTTGCGCTTTGGCGGCAACGACGTGGGCTCAGTGATGCTCGAAGAAAATGTCGTGCGAGCGGCGGGCGTGACCAACTGCACGACCGAAGAGGAACTCCGCCGAATCATCCGCGATGCCGGGTTCAGACCGGTGCAGCGGGACACGCTGTACAGGACATACTTCTTGAATTGACCCGCTGGCTCTCTCCGCTTCCCGATCGCCAAGGCTCCTCGGAAATAAGCTAGGGTCTCCTGCGCTCGCCACCACTCATCGCCCACGGCGGCTAGCTAGCTTCTTTTTCTTGCAGATAGGCCGCAGTGCGTGAGTCGATCTGGCCGGCGAAGTATTTCTCGAGCGCCGAGGAGAAATATCGATTGCCGGGATCCGCGTAGGCAAACAAGGTCATTGAAGACCGAAATTTCATCGCATCGATGTCTCCGAAGATGTCATTCGCGTCGCGGCCCTCGACGGCGTTGACCAACTCCGTGCACTCGATCAGGCGCGGGGCAAGCACGGGATGCTCTAAGTATGCCTTGGCTTCGTCCAGGGAGGAAATGCCGAAGAACTCGGACGTCGAACTTCGGCCAAGACCTTTCAGTTGCGGGAAGATGAACCAAATCCAGTGCCCGTACTTCCGTCCTCGCCGGAGTTCGCCAAGCACGCTGGGAAACACCGGTTCCTGGGCATCAACGAATCTTTGCAGATTGTAAGGATCAGGAGCGACTGCCATAAGGTTCCCAATGTAAGGTGCTAGCCTCCCTCGTTCAGTCCCCGGCTCACACGGAAAACATGTCCGTCGGGATGGCGAAGGTGCATTTCACGGACGTTCCAAGGCATATTGGTAGGCCGAAACGTAACCTCTAACCCCGCGCCCACGCACCGGCTGTGTACCGCGTCAACATCTTCCACCCAAACCGACATCCAGACACCCTTGTCAGCTTCTTCGTCTCCGTCCTGTTGAAACGTGGTAGCGTTCGTTCCCCTGCCGCGCCCCCCTTGCGCGCCGTGACATAAGAAGATCTCGCACTCACCAGCGCCTACGGCTCCAAAAGTTGGAGGCGTACCCCAGTCCCAGAGCTTTTTCCAACCCCACTTCTCAAACCAAAGAAAGCTGTCAGTCAGGTCGGAAACGTTCAGGATCGGAGTAATGGCTTTTATGCTCACGGCAGGGAAGAATAACACGCTTGTCCCAAGCCTCGAAGAGCTCGGGATAAAGCCTCTGTTGCAAAGCCCCCTACCCTCCTTTATTGAAGAATCTGGGTGATCACCCTGATGGTCTCCTAGCTCGGAATTTGTCATCTCTAGTACCTCTGGCCGGGAACGGGGTAAAACGATCATGGCGCTCATGCCGATGACCCTTCGCCTCGAGGCTACCAATGGCTCGAGCGTCGAGGAATATCGAATTTATGAAGACGCGGTGGAAGTTCGGAGACTGTGCCGTGGCGAGGAGAAGGGTGACCTGGAACTTGCCGCGCAACATCTCTCGGACGAGTGGCAACGTCTTTCCCCTGGTGACCTTACCGATCATGTAAAGAACAACACCGTGGTCGCCCAATGGCTCAAACACAGGATTGGCTGGCGGAGACTAGTGCGCGCCTGCGCCGATCCGCAAACTCTCAAGGAGTTCGGAATTCCCGATAGCTCGCTCGATCGCTTCGCCGCCTGAACAGCTGAAAACCGAGGAGTCTACAATTTTCTTGAGGTGCTTGGCACCTTAAGTTAGTGAATTCACTGGCCTAGGTGTGGGTTCGATCCCAACCGAGATCGTACGTGGATCCTCTCGACCAATGATCCAGCCAATCGCGGGCTCGGCAGTAGGCTCTCCATCGTGTCCCTCCTACACACGAACCTGGGCTGGAAATTAAAACCAACGCCATCCTCGTCTGGGGATTAAAAGGAAATGTCCTGTACCCGATAGTATTTCCGATGCCTTCCGCGTACGATTTTTGGGTCCGCCACTGCTACCCACAAAGGAAGGATCTCCCATGGTGTTCGGCCTGTCCTTACATACCTATACTTCCATCCACGTGATCCTTAGTCTGATCGGAATTGCTTCGGGTATGGTCGTCCTCGCCGGCCTGCTTGCAGCGAAAGGTCGGAATACTTGGACTGCGATATTTCTGATTTCAACAGCGCTCACCAGTGTGACCGGGTTCGGGTTCCCGTTCACCAAGGTCACCCCGGGGATCGTGGTGGGCGTGCTCTCGGGGATCGCGCTGGCGCTCGCTGCCACCGCCCGCTACCTGCGACACCTGGCGGGAGGATGGCGGACAGCGTATGTGATCAGCGCCCTCGTTTCACTCTATTTCAACGTGTTTGTGCTGGTTGTGCAATCCTTTGAGAAAGTGCCCCTGTTGCGCGCGGCCGCGCCAACCGGGAAGGAAGCGCCCTTTACCATTACACAGCTGGTGGTCTTGGCGGCGTTTATTGTGCTCACGATTCAGGCGGTGAAAAGGTTCCGCGCGGCCGCTCCGGCGGCCGTACGAATGGCTGCATAACTTTCGGGCGGAATACTGTAGTTGCGCCGCCCAGGCATTTGGCATCCTCTCCTCGCTGTGCAAGGCGCTGAGCTTGGGGAAGCCGGCTTTCGAATACTCAAGACCTACTGTTCCCATATCATTAGAGATCAGGTGATGCTCATGTGCCGTAACATCAGGACTCTCTTCAATTTCGATCCGCCGGTAACCGAGGATGAGATTCGGGCAGCTTCGCTGCAGTTTGTGCGAAAGATCAGCGGGTTTACCAAGCCCTCGAAAGCGAATGAGGAGGCTTTCGCTGCGGCGATTGAGGAAGTGGCAAGCGTTTCGGCACGCCTTCTGCGGTCGCTCGAAACGACGGCTCCGCCAAAGAACCGGGAAGAAGAAGCCGCAAAGGCCAAGGCTCGTGCCGCGGAAAGGTTTGGCGCCTGAAAGGCCCGAGGGAACGACAGGCGAATGCCTGACCAAGGAACTCCAACCCAAACCATATGACGCACGCGCGCGAGACGATTTTTGTGGTGGACGATGATCCCTCAGTCCGAGAAGCGTTTGGAAACCTTCTCGAATCGGTCGGCTTTGAAGCGCAGTTATTCAGTTCAACGGAAGAGTTTCGCAGCGCCGAGCTTCCCGACGCGCCCAGTTGCCTGCTGCTCGACCTGCAACTTCCAGGCGCCAATGGGCTGGACTTTCAGCAAGCCCTGGCGCGAGCAGGGATTTCGATTCCCATCATCTTTGTCACCGCATATGGGGACGTGCCGAGTGCGTCCCGCGCGTTGAAAGCAGGTGCCATCGAGTTTCTGACCAAGCCGGTGCAGAAGCATGAGCTTCTAAAAGCGATCGAGCAGGCCTTGAAGCATGACCGCGCCCAGCGGGTGGCCCATGCCGAGTTTTCCGCGCTTAAATCCCGATTTAACGAGCTCACGTCGCGCGAGAGGGAAGTATTGCAGCTCGTGACAAATGGACTCACTAACAAAGAAATTGCTGACCGACTCGGCATCAGCGAAGTCACAACCAAGATGCATCGCGGGCAGGTGATGAGAAAGATGAACGCCGCGTCCATTGCCGACCTGGTGCGCATGTCGGACAAGCTAAAATTCCGGGCTGGTGAATAGCTCGGTCGATCCTGGGAAAGATACGCCTCAAATCCTTTTGCCGGGATCGTTCGGCCAACGCGCGATGACCTTGTGTGTCGCCTAGGATGCGGGCGTCTTCGGCGATCGGCAGTGCTGCTGGCTATAATCCAAGTATGTGCTTTCGGGTCGCGGTATTCGCGTGTTTCCTTGGGGCTGTACTCCTTGCTAAAGCTGATTCTTTGGTTTCCTGGAATGGACGTCTGACGGATGAGACAGGGGTTGGTGTAGGCGCCGCGACCATCCGGTTGAATTCCTCCGATCACGATTCTCCTTCCCCAGCCGTTACTTCCGTCCACGGCGAGTTCTCGTTCCCGAAACTCTCCTCCGGGGAATATAAAGTCACGGTCGAAGTCTCGGGCAAGGTCTATGCTGCGAAGGAGTTGCTTCGGGTTGCGGGGGACTCCGGGTTGAGCTTCAATCTTCGACTCAGTGAGCAGGGTGGAGACTTGCGGGCGGTGATTCAGGAGGGAATCGGTAACCTGCAGCGCAGCGAGTCCTCCGGCGGCGAGCACCTGTCCGGCACAGAAGTATCGAGTCTACCGCTGAATTCCCGTGACTTCAGCAAGCTCTTGCTGCTTGCGGCCGGGACCATGACCGACGCCAACGGCGCTGCGAACTTCACGCAACAATTTGCTGTCAACGGGCAGCGAGGCTCGGCAACCGTGTTTGCCATGGATGGTGCGGACACCACCGATCCGGAGATGGGAGGTGCTACGTTCTCAAATTTCAACGTCGATGCCATTCACGAAGTGCAATCGAATGCCGGCGTTATGTCGGCCGATATCGGACACGGCGGTGCAAGTTACACCAATGTGGTGACCAATTCGGGGTCGAACCAGGTCCACGGCACGTTTTTTGAATTCGTCCGCAACGCGGCTTTTGATGCTCGCAACTACTTCGATCCGCCGAAATCCGTGAGTGGACGGCGGATTCCTCCATTCGTACGAAATGAGTTTGGATTTACGAATGGTGGCCCCCTGGTTCTACCTGGAATCTATGACGGGCGGAACCGTACCTACTACTTCGGCGAGTATCAGGGATTTCGGCAAGTTCTCGGTACGACTCAAGTGGTGCGGGTCCCAACCGCAGCGGAGCGGCAGGGCATCGTCGTCTATAACGGCCCGACCTTTACCGACACTTACACCGTTCCGGTGAACGCTGCGGTGGTGCCCATCCTGAATGCATACCCCCTCCCCAACACGCCCAATGGAAGCTTCGGACCGCGCACGTATTCGACGTCGTCGAAGGTTTCGACGGTAACAGATCAGTTTTCTGTTCGTGTGGACCACAAGATTTCCGACAAAGCCCAACTACTCACCCGTTTCAGCCTCAATCAAGTCACTGGGCCGATCAACAATCCCGATCAAACCGCGATCGATCCGCGATTTGCCGTCCAGTTCTTTGATCATCAGCGCAACGCCACCGTCAAGTATTCGCGAACCTTTAATCCGCATTTCACAACGGACACTTCGCTCGGCTATATACGAAGCACGCCGTTTTTCCCTGCGGTCGACCATACCCATCCCGGAATTACCTTTGGCGATGGTCTGTTTGAGGCCTTCAATGCGCCTGCTGGATCGATCTACGGTTCTTATGGAAATCTTTACCAGTTCAAACACGACATGGCCGCTATCCGGGGGGCGCACAGCTTGAAATTTGGCACCGAGATTCGCGTGAATCGAGACTCCACCATTTTCGGAATTGCGCCGAATGGCACGTATGCATTTGGTAGCGGTGCGGCATATTCACCAGTTTTCATTCCTTCGGCCAGCGGGACCCACGACATCCAACCTGGGGGCCAGCTTCCCGATTCGCTGTTTGGCTTGCTCACCGCGACTCCTTACTCCTACAGCATGTATGCGGTTGCGCCGTTCACCCCGGTCGGAGATCGATTCAACGAAGCAGGTGTAAGGCGCGAAGCCTACAACTTCTATTTCATGGATACCTGGAAAGCGTCGCCGCAGCTGACGCTGACCTATGGAATGCGGTACGAGGTAAACAGCCGGATTCATGAAGCGACCAAGCGGACCTCATCCATGATGTTTTTCGATGCGTCCGGGAAACCAGCGTCCTATCTGGATCACACTGCCCAACAGATCTTCGTGGTCGATCCGCAGCCGCCGTACAAACAGGACTGGGGCGGCTGGGGACCGCGTCTTGCGATCGATTACGCGCTGCCGCATCACACGGTTGTTCATGTCGGGGGTGCGATCACGACCTTGCTTCCAAATCTTTGGCAGGACAATTTTCTGACCGCAGGCGTGCCCTTCGTATACCCCGCGTTCGTGAGCGCAACCCCCTCCATTTCGGTGCCGTTCAGTAACACCATTGTCCCCCTGCAGGTTCCAACGGCATATGCGACCAATGGGCAGCCGGTGTTCCCCGCCGGAACCACGCAGAGTGTGAAACCCAACACCATTCTTGATCTGGATCGCCTGCAAGCTGATATCTCGGCGAGTGTGCCCGGGCAGCAAGTGCAACTAGTGCCGGTGAGTGGCTTTCAACGCGACTTTCGCAACGGGTATATCGGTTCCTACACTCTGGGATTAGACCGCGACTTTTTTCGTGATGTGAAGTTCAGCGCGTCTTACGTAGCGACTGTTGGCGTCCATTTGTCAAGAATTTTTTCACCGAATGGGTACGGGGGAGCTGGCCCAGCTTTTGCACCTTACACTCGCTTTGATTCTGCCGGAAATCCCACTGGCGGGTATGGCGCTGAAACCGTGATGAGCAGCGGGTCCCATTCTTCTTATCACGCGCTGCAAACCAGCCTGGCGAAGAATTCTGCGCGTGCCGGACTCGGACTCCAGGCAAGCTATACGTATTCGAAGGTCCTTGACGATACCAGTGCGGTGCTGGTGGGCTCAGGGTCGGCTGGAACGGTGCTGCAGACTGGACCCCAGAATCCTTGGGATCCAGGGGCGGAGAAAGGCCCAGCGACTTTCGATGTGACTCACGTGTTCACGGCGAGTGTCATCCAGCTCTTGCGGCTCGAACGGGTGAGTTTCCTGCGGCCGCTGGGAAAAACCCTCACGTCCGGATGGCAGTTTCTGAACGTGACCACGCTCATGACCGGAGCACCATTCAGCGTTTATTCCGGAGTTCAGCAGACCGATGCAGGGCTGGGTGGGGCTGATCGCCCGGACATGGTTTCGGCGCCGCCGTTCTCGACCAGCCGTGCGGTTCGGCAGGATTATTTCGGGCGCGGGCAGGACAACAACACTTTCTTCTTTACTCCAATCAATCTGCCGGGCGGAACGGGCCCGAACCATGGGCGGTTTGGCACGCTCGGGAGAAACACGTTCCGCGGCCCCGGTTTCCACAACTTCGATGTGGCACTGATCAAAGACACACCTTTCGGGCGCCGAGGCAACGCTGAATTCGGCACTCTTGAATTCCGCGCGGAATTCTTCAACCTATTCAACATCGTGAACTTTGGATTGCCGAACAACATCGTGACCGGCAGCGGCTTCGGTTTCATCAGCAAAACCGCCGGAACGTCGCGGCAGATCCAATTTTCTTTGAAGCTGCTCTACTAAGTCAGGGGATCGACACCTTCGCTTCCATTTATTTCAGGACGATACTTTGAACGATCTGCACCGGGCCTAGCAAACCGGAAGCCCACAACGGCGCCGTAGCTTTGTAGAACTTTGGCGTTGTGAAGGTGTACTGCCTGGGCGCGTTCGGCTGGCGGTCGCCGATGATGCGGTTAGCCCACCCGTTCGTGACCCTAACTTCGAGTTTGTTCTCGCCCGGCTTCAAGGCGGAGGTCATGTCGATGCGGAATGGTTGCGTCCACACGATTCCGAGGTCCTTGCCGTTCACGGCGACCTGTGCCAGGTTCTTGACAGAGCCGAGGTCCAGCCAGATGCGAGTTCCCGGCTGGATCCACGACGCGGGTACGGGAATCGACTTGGTGTAAGTCGCGGTTCCGGAGAAGTACCGGATGCCTTCATCGGAGTTTTCATTCCACGGCGTGAGCGAGTCGAACGTCGCTGAGGGGGGTGCACCGAGATCCGGGGGGAAACTTACCTGCCATGGACCATCGATGTTTCCCAAGGAAGTTTCGACCACGGTGGGCAGGGTACGGGAGGGAACTGCCGCTGGCTTTCGGAAGACCACGAATACCGTCTGCCACGGTGCAAGTTTCAAGGGTACGGTGGTGCGCCCCTCGGCGGCGTAGTAAGACCCTGGCTCGGTTGCGCCGGTATCTGGATGCCACAATTCAACCGCCTTCCCGGTGACGCGGAAAGTCGCACTCAGGGATTCATAGCGGTCGTTGCGATTATCGAGGAAATAGAGATCGCCCTCAGCCACCTGGCGGTGGACAAACAGCACATTGGTGTCCGCTTGCGGGCGGGTGTAGGTGAAATCGGGAGCTACGTGCAGAGTGGCGAGCGTCTCGCGAAGAGTCTGTTTCCCGTATACGTGGCCTTTTCCGAAAGATGCACCATCGCCCGATCCCCAAAGCTCGTCGGCAATCTTTTGGAACTCCTTTCCATCGTCTGCCAGGCTTGGGCTGTCGATGGGTTTTGCTCCGCAGACGATTGCACCGGCCTGTACCAGTTCGCGAAGCTTGTAGAGAACCGGAACCGACATGTGCTGGGCGTGCGGATCGAGCGCCAGCACGCGATAGTGCATGCCGCTTGGCGTGGCCAGTTGCCCGTCCTTGAAGGTCAAAACGTGGATTAGGGCGTCGGCATTGATGTAATCGAAATTGTAGCCATCCGGAATCGGCGGAGCCTTGTGCAGGAACAGATCCGTCAAATTCGTGTCCTCACCGTAGAAATAAAGGATGTCGGCAACAAACTTTCCCTGTTGTAGCAGGTAGGAGCTTCGCGCCAGGTACGTGACCCAGGGCTTGGCCTGCTCTGCCCAGGTTTCGTTTCGATTGAACCACTGGCCGAAGGGGCCAAGACTGAAGCCCGGCTTTTTGTCCATGAGCGGCTGATGGACGGAGGTATGAATGACGAAACGATTCAACCCCATCATCATTTCTTTGTCCGCGGTGGGTTTCAAGGTCAATGGAGACCAGGCGTACGCCCCCGAAGATGCAGTCATCGATTCCGCTGCCACGAGGTTTTGTCCGTAGACGTGCGCCACGGAGGCGGATTCCCGAATGTCGGCGTTGTAACCGGGCAGATCCTTATTTACGCCAGGTTTTTGGGTCCACATTGCCGACATGGGAACATCATTGCTGCGCTTTACCTGCATGCCGTCACCGATGAATGCCCGGCCTTCCTCATGCGACTCGCCGTAATGGCCCATTCCGCGATCATGCAGCATTTTGGTGATCAGGTCGTAGTGATAGTCCGCGAGCATGTCGCCGAGCGTCTCCCGCAAATCCCAGAGGAATCCCTCGCTGGCGGTGGAACTTTCGATGACTCGACCCGTGAGCACGGGCAGCCAGGGGCGCGGATCGTAACCCCGGCGCTTGGTGAATTCGGCAATCAAGTTGTCGGTCCAGTTCTGCGCGCCCGCCTCCCAGCTGTCATTGATTACGTACTGCAATCCGCGTTTGCCCATCAAGTCTCCGACCGCATCTTTGTAGTTGTCGAGATACGTCGTCATGTACTCGCGAACGTCACTGGGATTCAGCTTGTCCACCTCCGGCCCGGTCCCTTCCGGCGACGCCGGATGATTGGTGATTCCGAGGAGTGAGTAACCGAAACGCAGGACCACCCAGCTTCCGGCCGGCGGCGTCCAGCTGAGGGTGCCATCAGACTGCATCTTCGATGTCAGGTCGATGACATCCTCTTTACGAATGGCATCCCTGGCGGCGACATCGGGAGTCGGATAGGGGTCAAAACTCGGCAGATTGGCGAATGCGGCCTTTTCTTCAAAGCGGCTGATGCGCGCTCCGGGATGCAGCACCAGCTCCGAAATCTCAAAATTGGGATTTGGCTTGATCGAGCTCATATCCCCGAACGCGTTGTCCACATCGAACTCCGAATTGCTGAAGCCCGCGGGAGGCTTGGTGACCAAGGCTACTCGGAAGAACTTTGCGGTTGTGGCTGGGAATGCAATTGTGTGCTCAAAGCCTCCGTCTGCCGGAATATCGACGAGTTTTCGAAAGCTTTGGCCATCATCGCTGGCTTCGACGTCGGCGATCGACGGTGCCGCTCCAAACATGTTTGCTCTCGAGGCCAGGGGATCGTTGATCACCAACGTCACCGCGCGGATGGTTTCGGGAGAAGGGAACTCGTATTGAATCCAGGCTTGTTGACCTGCCGCAGCCTTCGGCAGCTGCGTCGTTCTAACTAGGTCGCCGTCGCTCAATAAAGCAACATCCAGATTTCCGCTGCTAGCTGTAATTGTGGGCTTCAATGTTGACAGGGCAACGTCGCTATCCGGCGCGCGATAGGCGATCACTGCTGTATCTGCATAAAAGGTTGGTGGCGCGGGCTGGGGGTGTCCCGTGAAAGCCGCAAGGAAATCAAATACCGGCAAATTCTGGAACGGCCCGGTTGTAGTCGGTGGATGGGGCAGAATGCCAGAAAACGGCTTGCCTCCTTCGATGCGGAGTTCGCTCCAAACTACTTTTTTCATGCCTTGATTTGGTTTCACCCACGGGCCGCCTGACTCGCTCCAACCCGGTGATCCGGCAATTGCTTCTTCCAGACCAAGCTGGTCGGCTAGCGTGGTTGCGTATTTGAACGCGTCCTTCCATTCAGGAGTCATGTACACCAGGCGCTTATCCACGAACTTGGGCGTGTTGAGTGCGGCATCAAAATTCTGGAAGCCCCCGAGGCCCACGCGGTGCATCCACTCCAGATCTGCCTGGATACCCTCTTTGGTGATATTGCCGTTCATCCAATGCCACCAAACGCGCGGCCGCGCGGAGTTGGGAGGGTTCTCAAAACCTTGCTTCAGGGCGTCGGTGGGGGTTTGGGCCAATAAGACCGGTCCCAAGGTGGAGAACAACACGAGGGTCGCGATGCCAACCACACTACGCACTATGTTCATTCTTCCTCCTCACAAGGCTGACCCACGCAGCAAGTTTGAACGGGGCAGTTTAGGCCAATCAGGTGGCCGATCGTCTCATTTGCCCACAGCCAGGGTCAACGCGAGCCTCGCGTTTCGTAATGAGAAACATAAACGCGAAGCGGACCGGTGGTAGAGGTGGACTCGAGGTTCGAGTCGCGTCCGGTCGGCGCGAGTCGATACCGTTCTCCTAGGCTTTTGCAGTGCAGAACCGAAGGCCGTGGAAAACCTTTCTAGGCCGAAGCCGACACTCGATCGAAAGCCGCCGCCGAATTCTGCAGCAGACCATCATTCGGATAGAAGTGGTCCACCGTGATCGGAGTCAAAAGCTTGTGGTCTACGAATACGGCCGGGGGAACAGGTTTCTTGTTCAGGATATCGAGGCTTACTCGGATGAGGTCGGGGCCATAGCGCTCGGGAAAGAAAGCGACCGAACCAACAAACCGGGTATGGGGTTGACGAAGCTCGGCGCGCCCCTCAAGGGATGCGTTCTGGCCCATGACTGCGCAGGTGTCGGCGCGCCCGGCTTCTTCGAAGGCGCGCAGGGCGCCGATGGCGCTCACGTCATTAATGCCACCCACGACGATACGGCGCGAGCGGGACTGGCGAATGTGCCGGCGAACGACTTCAAAGCTCGGCCCCAATTCGCCATCACCGTTCAGGTGCGTCACCCGAGCGTTTTTTGCGCTGGGAAGAGTCAGATTGATTCCGACCAACGTCCCGGTCAGCCGCATCTGAGGCAGATTCCCCGCGCGTGGAAGTTCGAGGAGAATGATCTCGTCCAACTCGGAATGCCAGTGTTCTTTCACCCAGCGTCCAAGGTACTTGCCCCCGATCAGCCCAGCTTCATAATTGTTTGCGCCGTAGTAGGTGGCGCCAGGATGAGGGATATCGATTGCAATCATCGGAATGCCGGCTTCCCGATATTTCGCAGCCACAATGGGGGCAATGGTTTCGTCAGTTTGAAATTCAATGGCGAGATCGACTTTCTCGCGAACTAAGAGTTCGGCATTGCGCTGCGCGGTCTTGGCGCTGTAGCGGTTATCAAGGGCGATCAGCTCAACACCTTCTTCCTTGGCAGCTCGCTCCAGGCTGGCCGAGACTTCTCTGGAGAATTGGTAGTTGGTCCCTTGAGCGGCGTAACCGAGGCGGCAAACTCGCTGCTTGGTTGGCCGCAGGCTCGACTGGTACAAATTGGCGCCGATCTTTTCGATCAGCCCACACTTCTCGAGCGTGTAGAGCAGGCGGAAACTCATGGTTTTCGGAAGCCCGCTGCGTTGGGCGATTTCCTTCAGGGGCAGGGCTTCTCCGGGGGAGCGGAAAGCGGAAAGAATGCGTGAAGAGTGCACCACCGACTTGACCAGGTAGGGATCTCGAGTACGGTTTCCGTTGCTCATAGAATGCTAATCAATGTCACAATCGAGGCCTTTACTGTTCCGCATCGCGAAATCTGCAGGTGCCTCGGCAGAGCTGGGAAGCATAGTAAAGCGGCGACGAAACAGCTTGCAAGTCGGCCCTGCGGAACGACATTATATTTCGTAATGCGAAAAGCAATTTATTTGGGCACAAAAGGCGTGACCAACCAGCCGGCTGTGTGTAAATTCCCTGAAATGCGGTGCATGCCATGAATTTGTCCAATCCTCAAAGAATCTTTCAGGCGGTCGAGACCTTCCGCATCGAAATCCCCTCATGGGGATTCGCCAATACCGGAACGCGCTTCGGGAAGTTTCTGCAACCGGCGGCGGCGGCTACTACGGAGGAAAAGTTTAGCGACGCCGGCGAGGTCCATCGGGTCACCGGTGTCTGTCCCACCATTGCCCTGCACGTTCTCTGGGATTGTCCCGGGGGAGTCGACAGTGCGTGCCAAATCACGCAACTCTCTGAGCGCTATGGAGTTCAACCCGGTTCGATCAATACCAACTTATTCCAAGACCAGGTTTACAAACATGGATCGTTCGGGAATCCGGATCCCGCGATTCGTTCGCAGGCCTTGCTGCATACCAAAGACGCCATAGGAATCGCCAGCCAACTGCACAGCCGAGATATTTCCATGTGGTTTGCAGATGGGTCGAACTATCCTGGGACGGCCAACATTCGACAACGCAAGCGTTGGTTTGAGGAAGCACTGGCTGAGGTGCACCACCACCTGGCTCGGGACCAGAGGCTCCTGGTCGAATATAAGCCATTTGAGCCGGCCTTTTACCACACCGACATTGCCGATTGGGGGATGGCTCTGCATTTGGCGCGGGCTGCAGGGAGGCAAGCAAAGGTGCTCGTCGATACCGGGCATCACTATCCGTCGCAGAACATTGAGCAGATCGTGGCATGGCTGCTTTCCGAGCAGATGCTCGGGGGATTCCATTTCAACGATCGGCGCTATGCCGACGACGATCTAACCATCGGGTCAATTGATCCCTATCAGGTCTTCCGCATTTTCCACGAGATTCTGTTTTATGAATGGGAGACCGGCCAGAAAGCGGACATTGCCTACATGATCGATCAAAGTCATAACCTCAAGGGGAAGATCGAAGAAACGATCCAAACCGTGATGATGGCACAAATGCTGTTTGCCAAGGCGGCCTTGGTCGATCATGAGGAGCTCGTTGCGGCGCAACAAAAATGCAATCTGATAGAGGCTGAGTCGTTGCTGCAGAATGCGTTCCATACGGATGTGCGGCCGGCGATCCAGGATTGGCGGGAGTCAAAGGGGCTGCCTTGCGATCCCCTGAAGGCCTTTCTGGAAAGCGGCTACATGGAACGCATCACCAAAGAACGTGCCGCCCGCAATTCACAAAGTGTTTCCTCGTATGCCTGATGTATCCAAAAGATATCTGGCGTTTGATCTTGGAGCGGAGAGTGGACGCGCGGTTCTCGGGTGCGTTGGCGGTGGCGTTCTCACGACGCAGGAAGTGCATCGTTTCGCCAATGAACCAGTTGAATATGGCGGATCGCTTCATTGGGACGCTCCGCGTTTGTGGTTTGAAATGCGCAAAGCCCTTTCGGGATTGCCTGAAACTGAATTGGCGGGAGTAGGCGTGGATGCCTGGGGCGTGGATTATGCCCTGTTGGGCGAGGGGGGCGAGCTCCTAGGGAACCCGTATCATTATCGTGATAAGCGCACCGATGGCGTGATGGAGCAAGTCTTTCAAACCGTGTCCCCGGATGAGATTTACGGGGAAACCGGAATTCAGTTCATGTCCATTAACACGCTTTATCAACTGTGTGCGGCGAAACGAGACACGCCTCAGATGCTAAAAGCAGCACGAACACTGCTTACCATGCCAGACCTGTTCCACTACTGGCTTACGGGGAATGCGCGTTGCGAATTTACCAATGCGACGACCACGCAGATGGTAAACGCCGTTTCCCGGTCCTGGTCTGGGAAGTTGATGGAGAAACTCGAGCTTCCAGCGAATTTGCCCGCCGCCATCATCGAGCCGGGAGGCGTGGTCGGCAGCTTATCGGCACAAGCCGCTTCGGCAAGCCGCCTTGCCGGAACGCCAGTCATCGCGCCCGGCTCGCATGACACGGCCTCGGCGGTTGCCGCAGTTGCAGCCCGAGACGGCACCGCTTTCCTGAGTTCCGGGACATGGTCACTGATCGGGACGGAGTTGAACGCTCCGCTCATCAATGCGGAGAGCCTGCGGCTGAATTTCACAAATGAGGGCGGCGTGTGTGGCACCACGCGGCTTCTCAAGAATGTGATGGGCCTTTGGATGCTGCAATGTTGCCGGCGTGCTTGGTCATCAGGCGGCCACGATTACACCTACGCTGAGCTTATGGAACTTGCCGTGCGCGAACCGGGGTTCCAACATCTTGTCGATCCCAATGACGAATCGTTCTTGCATCCGACGAGCATGCCAGAAGCAATCGACCGGTTTTGCGCCAAGACTCGGCAATCCCGGCCGAGTCATCCAGGTGCTTATGCTAGAGCCGTGCTCGAAAGCCTGGCACTCAAATACGCGGTCGTGGTTGGCGAGATTGAGCAACTCACAGGAAAGCCGATCCGCGACATTCGAATTATTGGTGGTGGGTCCAAGAATCGTTTGCTGAACCAGTTCACCGCGGAGGCGACCGGGCGCAGAGTGCTGGCCGGACCAGTGGAAGCCACTGCCCTTGGCAATCTCGCGATTCAAATTCTCGCCACCGGCGAGGCCAGTTCGCTCGCAGAAGCTCGCGCCATGATCGATCGTTCGTTTGCAACTGAGGTATTCGAACCCCGAGAAAGCGACCGTTGGCAGAAGGAATTGGAGCGATTTCAACACTACACAGGGATGGTGTATGCCTGAAACAGCAGAACTCCTAGAACTCAAAGATCTGTGGGATGAGCAACACGCGCGCAGCCTAGGTGTAGATCAACTCGCGTTGCTGCGTTACCGTTCCAACCTGCTGGGGGCGGACCTGCGCATCACCAATTTCGGAGGGGGAAATACCAGTTCGAAGTTCGAATTGTCCGATCCTTTCTCGGGAGATCCCGTTCGAGTGCTCGCGGTGAAAGGCAGCGGCGGCGACATCGGCTCGATCACCGAAGTGGGCTTCGCCATCCTTTACCTCCACAGACTGTACCAGCTCAAGAGTCTTTATCGCGGCGAGCCCCATGAAGACGAGATGGTGCGCTATTACCCGCTTTCTGCATTCGGCGAAAACAAGGTCGCCGCTTCCATCGACACGCCGCTGCATGCCTTCCTGCCATTCGAGCACGTAGATCACCTGCATCCTGACTGGGCGATTGCACTTGCGGCTAGCGCCAATGGCCAGCAGAAGCTTGAGGAGTTCAACCGCCAGTTCGGACGAACGATCGCCTGGCTGCCCTGGCAACGTCCTGGGTTTGAGCTGGCCATGCAATTAGAGCGGGCCGTTGCCGAGAATCCGAAAGCCGAAGGTCTGATCTTGGGCGGCCATGGCCTGTTCACCTGGGGGAACACTCAGCGCGAATGTTATCTAAACAGCATCCGCACCATCGATCAGATGGGCGAGTTCGTCAGGGAGCATCAGAGGAAGAAAGCCGTGCTGTTCGGTGGGGTTCTGTGTTCGACAGCCGCGGATCGCGCCCGCGTGGCGATCAAGATCCTGCCGTCGTTACGGGGGGTGCTTTCTTCCAACCGGCGCGTGATCGCACACTTCACCGATCAGGAAGACGCGCTCACGTTCGCCAGCTCAAAATGGGCGAAGGAACTGAGCGCACTCGGTACCAGTTGTCCCGATCACTTCCTTCGCACACGCGTGTGTCCGATGTTTATTCCGTGGAATCCGCAGACCGAAGACGCAAATCTTTTGAAGGGCCGCATTCAGGAGCAAGTGAAGCAGTACCGCAGCGATTACAAAAAGTACTACGACAGTTTTGCCACCCCCGACTCGCCCCAGTTGCGCGACACCAATCCCTCGGTTGTGTTGGTTCCGGGGCTGGGCCTGTTTGGATTCGGGAAAAACAAAAAGGAAGCGCGCATCACGACCGAGTTCTTCATCAACGCCATCCACGTGATGGCGGGAGCGAATGCCCTGGAGGACGGCCCTGCTCCGGATGCTCTGCCCCAGGCGCGCACGGCCGAGCGGTCCAGCGAATTTTCGCAGTTTCACAACTATGTTGCCCTTCCGCGAGCGGAGGCATTTCGCATCGAGTACTGGGCGCTCGAAGAAGCCAAGTTGCAGCGCATGCCGGCCGAGGCCGAGTTTAGCCGCCGAATCGTGCTGGTTGTTGGGGGCGCCAGCGGAATCGGTAGAGAAGTCGTGTTGCTTTTGGCGAAAAGGGGAGCACACGTTGTGGTATCGGATTTCGACGCCGCAGGCGCTGCGGCAACCGCGAAAGACGCGGTTTCGCTTGCCTCAAGGGAGCAAGTTGCGCACATCAAAGCCGACCTCAGCAGGTCTGACAGCCTGGCCGAGGCGGCAGAGTTCACCGTCGCGCAGTTTGGAGGGATCGACTCGGTGGTCAACACAGCCGCGATTTATCCCCTGCCGGCTTCAGACGGGGAGCTTACCGAGGCGCAATGGGCACAAACTTTCCTGCTCAATGTCACCGGAAACTACCTGCTCTCGCGCCAGACCGATTGGGTGTTTCAAGATCAGAATCTTCCGGGGGCAATGGTTCTCACCGGGTCTGCGAATGCGGTGGTCCCGAAAAAGGGAAGCGAGGCCTACGACACCAGCAAGGCCGCGTTAAACCATCTGGTACGGGAGTTGTCGATCAAGCTGGGTCCGATGGTCCGGGTGAACGGGATTGCGCCGGCGACCGTGGTTGCAGGTTCGACGATGTTTCCGCGAGACCGGGTCATGCAATCTCTCGACAAGTACAAGATCGCCTACTCCTCAGACGATGACACCGAGGCTTTGCGCCGCAAGTTGGCCGACTTCTATGCACAGCGCACGCTGACGAAGCGCCCGATTCTCCCGCAGGACTGTGCTAACGCCATCGTTTGGCTATTGAGCGAGCAGAGCGCCAAGACAACGGGACACATTATTCCCGTGGATGGCGGACTGGGGGATGCGTTCCTGCGCTGAAACCTATGAAACGAATCTGTTTTGTCTTGCAGGTCAAACCGGAGCGTCTGGATGAATACAAGCGGCGGCACCGCGCCGTCTGGCCTGATATGCTGAATGCCCTTCGCGAGACGGGATGGAACAACTACTCGCTGTTTTTGCGGGATGACGGCTTGCTCGTCGGGTATCTCGAAACGGAAGATTTCGAACGAGCCCGCTCAGGCATGGCGTCGCGCGAGATAAATGATCGCTGGCAAAACGAAATGAGGGATTTCTTCGTGCAACCGCAAGGCCTTGCACCGGACCGCGCCATGCTGCCGCTCGAAGAAGTTTTTCACTTATGACTAAGGGGAGTACATGGCTGCCAACCCGGTAATCGGAGTCGTCTATCACTGGCTGGGCGGACTCGCGTCCGGCAGCTTTTATGTGCCATACAAGGGGGTGAAGCGCTGGGCCTGGGAGACCTATTGGCTTGCCGGTGGTTTTTTCAGCTGGATCATTGCTCCCTGGATCATTGCGGGATTTCTGACAAAAGATCTTCTCGCCGTATTGCACCAAGCTCCCGCATCCGCGCTGTTCTGGGCCTTCTTCTTCGGACTGCTTTGGGGAGTGGGCGGGCTTACCTTCGGTCTTACCATGCGCTATCTGGGGCTTTCGCTGGGGATGGCCGTGGTATTGGGCCTGTGTGCCGCGTTCGGGACACTGATGCCTCCAATCTTCCGCGGTGAGTTCATGAGCCAGGTTTTGGGAACCACCTCGGGCAGAGTGATTTTGCTCGGGGTTTTCGTTTGTCTGCTCGGCATCACCGCGGCGGGGTTCGCGGGTATTTCGAAAGAGCGCGTCATGTCTCCCGAGCAGCAGAAGGAGGCGATTGCGGAATTCGACCTTCGCAAGGGAGTTGGCGTGGCCATCCTCTCTGGCGTAATGAGCGCATGCTTCGCGTATGGACTGGCGGCAGGCGATCCCATCAAAACCCTTACTCTCGAGCACGGCACGCCAACCTTATGGCAAGGATTGCCGGTGCTGGTGGTCGTACTGATTGGCGGATTTCTTACCAATTTCGTATGGTGCCTGATTCTTCTCGCGCGCAATAAGACCGGTTATCAGTTTTTCACTTCACGGATTCGACCGAATGGACGTGCCGCAGAACCCATCCTGGAAACTGCAGTTGACGCCCCCAGCCGCGAAGTGGTCGAGCACATTCAGTCGCAAGGCCAAACCATGACTGCCACGGCAGTGCTGGAGAAGTCAGCTTCCGCGCCGGCAGAGGTTCGTGCGCCCATGCTTCGCAATTACCTTTTGTGCGTACTTGCAGGAACCACTTGGTATTTCCAATTCTTCTTCTACACCATGGGCGAGAGTCAGATGGGAAAATACAAGTTCTCCAGTTGGACTCTACACATGGCAAGTATCATCATCTTCAGCAGCCTCTGGGGAATTGGTTTCAAGGAGTGGAAAGGCGCAGGCCACCGCGCCGGACTCCTTTTGACACTCGCCCTGTTTCTCCTGGTTGCTTCAACCGTCATCGTGGGGTACGGAAACTACTTGGGCCTCTCACTTTAATAAGTTATACAGATAGTAAGTCGAGCGTTGTTTCTGGGACAAAGGACTAACGCCCGGCAGTAGCGTAGTTTCGTCTTGACAACGGTCGTACGGCTTACACAGACTCACATTGCGCGCTGATTTAGATCACAATCCTGGGAGCGTCAACGCGTGTCGTGAATATGGAGTTTCAAGGAGGAACCCATATGCGGCATTGCATTCTTGCGTTGATTGTTCTTGTTAGTTCCCAGCCGGTTGCATCCCAGTCAGTTCGAGTGGATGCGCATGCTTCCAGAATCACTTTTAAGGGTTCTGCCTACGATGTAACCCTGATCATTGCTTCAGAAAGGGACATTGCATCCGCAACGGTAAAGCTCGAGATACTCGCGCCCAGCGGCGATCCGGTTGCGCGGACTTCCTTGTCTTCGAATCTGAAGGCTGGAACGAGCAGGCTCCGAACGACAATACCTCTTCCCCAACTTCCCAAACGATCCCAAGAGCTGATGTGGTATCGACTGTCTTGCTCGATTGCGGCGAATGACAAAGAGATTGGCAAGGATGTGTTGCCGTTATTGGACTCGGTCGAAGACTTCTCCTTGCATGTTTCTGCGCCAACCATGGTGCAAGCGGGAAAGAAGTTCTTTGTTCGGGTACACACCAATAATCCAGTTGCGGGAAAGCCAGTTGGCGGGGTCGGAATCAGGGTGACGGTTGCAAACAGCGACAAAGACTCGAGCTTGGCGGCGGGCAGCGGAACGATTGGGGCCAACGGATATGTGATCATTCCGCTGACGATACCCGCGGACATCACAACCCCGACTCTTACGCTGACGGTTGAGGCGCGACATGGCGCCATCAGGAAGGAGGCAGAGAGCGAACTGAAACTGGGTGCGCCTACCCAGATTCTGGTCCAGACAGACAAACCGCTTTATCAGCCCGGTCAAACTCTGCATGTTCGGGCTCTGGTCTTTGGAGATGAGCACCGGGCGGTGCCGCACAAGAAGATCTATCTGCAGATTGAAGATGAAGACGGAACCACAGTGTTCCGCGACGAGCGATATTCCTCGCGCTTCGGCGTGATCTCCCTAGACTGGGCGATCCCAGATCGGCTGAGGCTCGGCGAGTACATGATCCTGGCAAAAACCTATCCCGGCAGATACGTCGAATCTGACGAAGACTCGGACGACGAGGAGGAGAATGCCCTTACCAGCGCAATGGATCGCCGGGTTGTACGTATCAGTCGCTACGAGCTACCAACCTTCGTGGTCAACGCGAAATCTGAGCGCAACTACTATTTGCCCGATCAAAAAGCTTCCATCGAAGTCAATGCGGCTTACTTGTTTGGCAAGCCGGTGCCGAGCGCAAAGGTTCGGGTCTCGCGTCTGGAAGAACGCAAATGGGACTTCGCCAGGCAGAGATGGGACGTGGAAGAAGGTGAGCCGATCACTGGAACTACGGATGAACAGGGGAACTTTCACGGCGTGCTTGACATCGCGAAAGACTTTTCGGAACTGGACGAAGAGTCTTATCGAAAGTTCCGGGACGTAACCTACACAGCCTACGTGACCGATCCGACAAGTGGACGTACAGAAGAGCGGCGGTTTGACGTTCGAGTCAGCAAGTACCCAATTCACGTGTATTTTGTTGGCAACCAATCTTCCGCCCACGGTCTGCCTAGTCAATTTTTTCTTTCTGCTTCTTACGCTGATGGATCGGCCGCACAATGCGAAGTTGAAGTGCGTACGGTGGATAGCTTGGGAGAGCATCTGCTTGCTTCTGCGCACACCAACCGCTATGGCGTAGCCAGACTGCGGGGCGCGAAAGCGGTTCCCGAGGGTGACAAGGAACTAGCGCTCATTCTGGTGGCACGTGATCGCAAGGGCTTCGCCGGCGTAACCAAGCTGAACGTCTGGCAATATCCCGGAGAACATGCTTTGGAGGTCGTGCCCACCAAGACGATTCTTGCCGCGGGAGATGCGATCGAGGCCGAGCTTCAGTCCGATGCTGATGGGGGTGTCCTGGTGGAGCTGACGAACAGCTCGAGAATTCTCCGCAGTTCGACCGTACGGGTCAAAAATCACCGGGCCATGGTGAGATTTCCATACAGCCCGGAATTCAAGGGAGAACTCGCGATCCTCGCCATGAACATGAATGCGTCGCGCAGTTCCGGTTTCCCGAGGTCACGTTCGGTTATTTATCCCGAAAACCGAGATCTGAAAATTGCTCTGAAGCTTGATCAAAAACAATACCGTCCCGGCCAGCCGGCGGCCGCGACCGTCCAAGTGAAGACCGCCGATGGCGCAGCCATTCCGAGCGTAATCGGCGCCGTGATTTTTGATAAGGCGGTCGAAGAACGCGCTCGCATCGATGAAGATCTTCGCTATCCATTCGGGTTCGGAGGCTACAGTGGCTGGTGGTATCAAGGCGCAAAACTCGCCAATTTGACCCGTGCTGATCTGGATCGTGTGGACACCAGTGAACCCGTGTCTGAGGACCTGGATGTAGCGGCCGACTTTCTGCTTAACGCAGATGGGGGCGGTGGCGGGTTTTTCTACTCCCCAACCTTTGGCGATGACGAGACCATTGAGAGCCCCGGGGATGTTTATAGAACAGAGATTCAGAGGACGCTAGGGCCATTGCTGACCGCAATTTATCGGGAGGTCATCGATCGAAGCGCGCTTCCTCGAAGCCTTGAGGGGTTAAATGCCTTGCTTGCGAGGCACCAGCTGAATGGAACGGATTTTAAGGACCCTTGGGGTATCCCATTCTTTCCCAAGTTTAGTGTTGGTTATCAGGATTATGAGCTAGAGCTGATCAGTTCGGGCCCGGACCGAGTCAGTGGAACGGATGATGATTTTTCGGTAGCGCACGTCTACCTAAACTTCTATCAGGCGATTGAACGGAAAGTCACCGAGGCGCTCAAGGAGTACCACCGCCAGAATGGCACTTACGTGCGGGACGCCACTGCATTAAGTGCAGCTCTGGCGTTGGTTGGGGTTGATCTTTCGAAGGTGCGCGATCCTTGGGGCAACCCTTACATTTTCGAGTTCGGGATCAGCGGCGCCCAATACACGGTGAGTGCAAGAACGCAGGGGTCTGGTGGCAAGCCTGGGCAAGAGTATCTGCTCGGGACATCTGCGGTCGACTACTTCGAGGAACCGAGAGTAGCCATCAGCAAGGTACTAAATCCCGGGATCCAGCGCGCGGGAAAGCTGCCCGAGACGGAACAGGAATTCAAGAACCTGCTGCTTCCAGACTTCCGGTTGGATGACCTACGCGATCCGTTTGGCAGGCCATACATAGTCCGATTGTCGGCCGTTGCCACCTATTCGGACAAGGTTGTGGCCTACAACCAGCAGGTGGAGACCGAACCGGTCACTGTTTGGAACCGGCTGTACAAGGTCCGGAGCGCGGGCCCCGACGGGATTGCTGATACCGCAGACGACTTCGATGTGGCGACTTTCGCCGCCCTGCTTTCTGAAGTCACGGTTTCGGGCAAAACCTCGAAAGCCACCATGCACTTAATGTTTACCGGTGAGACCGGAGGGATCACAGGGACGGTGACAGATCCGACCGGGGCCGCGCTTGGCAACACCAAAGTGGTTGCGGCAAACGAGATCACTGGTACCAAGTACGAGGCAACCACGGATTCGAATGGCAGGTATGTGATCTTGAGCGTTCCTCCTGGTATTTACAAAATCTCGGTAAGCGCATCGGGGTTTCAGCAGGCAGTGTGGAACTCCGTCGTTGTGCGTGCGCAGGAAGCGGTCGAGGTCGATGCCAGTCTTCGGCTCGGGAGCACAACTGAAACCGTGGAGGTCTCGGCCGCATCGCTTTCAGTTCAGACTAGCAGCGCCGAAGTGTCGGGCGTGATACGGTCGACAAACCTTACCCAACAGGCCAGTGTAACTCCACGCCTGCGCGAGTATTTCCCCGAAACCCTACTCTGGCAACCCTCAATCGAGACCGATACGAATGGGAAGGCGCACATCACTTGGAAGTTCGCCGACAACCTCACGACGTGGAAAATGTCGTTGATTGCTTCAACTCTGGATGGGCGGCTAGCAACGCTGGATAAAGAGGTGAAGAGCTTTCAGCCGTTTTTTGTCGAACACGACCCGCCAAAAGCGCTAACCATCGGGGATCGAATCTCGCTGCCGGTAGTGGTGCGGAACTACACGGACAAGGCGGAACGCGTGAGAGTCGAGATGCGCGGAAGCGACTGGTTCGAGCTTAACTCGACCGCAAGCCAGGAGGCGGCCATTACCCCCGGCGGGAATGCCAAGCTTATTTTCCCGTTTAAAGCAACGAGCGCCATCTCATCCGGGAAACAAAGAGTCACCGCAACGGGAACAACTGTCGCAGATGCGATTGAGCGCGCGGTTGCCGTCCATCCCGATGGCGCAGAACTCACGCGCACGGACGGCCGGATCATCAGCGGAGCCGTCAGCCTGGAATTTGAAATCCCCAAGGAAGCGATTTCCGGGTCGATTCGTGCGGACTTGAAAATCTACCCCGACCTGCTCGCCCAGGTCACCGAATCCCTGGAGGGAATGTTGCAGCGTCCCTGGGGATGCGGCGAGCAGACGATCTCTTCAACTTACCCTAGTGTGCTTCTGCTTCAGTTTGAGAAGCAGAGCCGCCGCTCCTTGGGTTCTTTGCACGATCGGGCCCTGCGCTACACCAGCCTGGGTTATACGCGGCTGCTCTCCTATATCGATGATTCGGGTGGCGTGACCTATTGGGGCAGGGGTGAACCGGATGTCGCGCTCACCGCGTATGCGTTGCAATTTCTGAATGGTGCTTCCGAATTCATTAGCGTCGATCCGAGTTTGATCGACAAAGCACGCAAATGGCTGGTTCAGCAGCAGACCAAGGGAGGCAGTTGGGCAAGCGAGCATTGGTATCAGCACTCTCCGCTTCAAGACGCGATTTTGACTGCCTATGTTGCGCAGAGCCTGGCTCTGACACGGTCGTCCGCCGGCAAAAACCAAGAACCACAGAAACAGTCGGAAATGGAGGATGCCGCCCTTCACCGTGGGCTGGATTATGTGGAGAGTGCAACTAAGAACTACAGAGATCCATATTTGTTCGCGCTCTATGGACTCGCGGAAATCGCTTCGGGACAGTCGTCTCAGGCCGAGAGCGCGATTGAGCAACTACGCACGTCGGCGGCGAAACAGCGGACCGGAAGCTATTGGGAGTTGCTTGCGAACACCCCTTTCTATGGTTGGGGACACGCGGGAAGGGTTGAAACCACTGCTCTGGTCGTACGGCTCCTTGATCGTGCGGGGCACCCGGAGGACAAGGAACTGACAACCCGGGGCTTGGAGTTTTTGATCGAGGAAAAGGATCGCTACGGGGCGTGGTACTCGACACAGACCACGGTCAACGTCGTCGAAGCCTTGCTGTTACTTGCCTCAAAAGAAACCGAAGCCACCCAGGCGGCGTTTCGTATTCTGGTAAATGGATCTCCGCAGACTCTGCCATCCAATATGGAACAGACTCTCGCGCCGCAGGTGCTGGATATTTCGCAAGTAGCGCATCCGGGCAAGAATACGATCGAGATTTCTGGCGGGAGTGGAAAGTTGACCAGCATCCAGACGGTTCAGGATTACTACGTGCGTTGGGACTCGCCACTGGCAACCCCGAAAGCGGGGCCGCTGAAACTGAGTGTCAGTTGCGATCGGACGCATCTGGCAGTCAGCGACAAGGCTACGTGCGAGGTTCTGGCCGAACGCGTGGGTTCAGCCGGGCATGGGATGATGATTGCCGAAATCGGAATTCCCCCGGGAGTGGATGTGGACCGCGAAGCCCTACAGAAGCAAGTCAGCGAGAGCGGATGGGATCTGTCATCTTTTGACATTCTTCCCGATCGCCTGGAAGCCTATATTTGGCCGAGAGCGGGTGGCACGAAGTTCTCAATCATCTTCACGCCGCGAATGGCAGTCGATGCGCTGACAGCCCCGCATTCGCTCTACGATTATTACAACCCCGACGCCAACGTTACCGTGGCTCCTGACCGCTTCCTGGTGGTCGAACCTGCCTCGGTCGCAGAGCGCTGACAATTTTAGGGTCCTAGCTACCGCGCATGAACCTCGAGTTGTATGGGTCGCGCGGTAGAGCTTACAGCTGGGTCATAGTATTCGTACACACGAGACTTAAATGTGCGTGCTCGGACCGGATACTTCGCCCGCAAACGGAACTTCAAGGTCACGGTGCTGTGTGGCGCAAACGAGTCGAAGTAAAGAATCGCTTGCGTGGCGGTCTGAGAAAACTTCTCGAGACGGCCGTTCTTTTTGCTCGCGCTCTGCTCCTGATAAGTCTGCAAGTCTTCACTCATCAGATCGAATCCCGGAGGGATGCCCAGATCGACCATGACCATCTTTGCCGTCTTGTCCATGTTGTTCTTAACCGTCGCGGTTGCGGTTGCGATATCGTCCTCTGTCAGGTGCGTGCGATCATAAGTGACGTTAATCGAGAGCGGTTCGCTGGCTGGTTTCTCGTCCCATGGTACGAAGTAGCTGCCGGCGATCTGGTATGCCAGACCGCCTTTGCCTTCGAATCGCAGCTTCACTGTGCTTGGTTCGTTTGTATCGAGAGGCTTGAGCACAAACTGATGCAGCAAGTCATTGTTGTCGGCGTTGAGCGTGAGGGTTTTGACAGCCTTGTTATTCAACAGAACTTCCACCCTGCCCTGCACGTCAGCCGCGTTCGTCTCGGTTGCCAGAAGCAGAGCTCTTAACGCCATAATTGTGGCCTGGGTTGTTCCCCAGGTCCCGGCGGCGCTCTTTTTAGAGGTGATGTAGGCCAGTGCCTTGCGTGCGGTTCCGGAGGCTTCGCCCCATTTGAGCAACCCCTGAACCGCCAGGCCGGTGGTTTCGATGCTTGCACTTTCGCCGGTCGAGTACACGCCGGTTTCATCCGATGTCCACCACACCTGATCACCTTTTTCGACTTTCGCCTCCATTAGAGCCTGCATGGCGCGGCGCGTGAAATCGCGATCCTTGCCGTAGTCAACGGCAAAGTTTGCCACGACGGCGAGGGTGTAGCCATCCGGTTTCTCGTCCATGTGCTTCTCGATGTACTGCTTTGCCCGTTCCACGCCCGGGCCCCGATAGCCGGTGTTCTCCAGCGACCAGGCAAGATAGGCCGTGATACGCAATACGTCTCGATTGAAGCGATTGGTCGCGCCCTCATTGATGAATTGCGTATCCGGCCGCCAGCTCCCATCCGCTTGTTGCTGCGAGTCGAGCCATTGCTGCGTGCGTGAGATCAGGCGCGGATCGACGTCATAGACCTTTGCCATGTCGGAGAATTCCATGAGTCCGTAAGCAGTAAGGATTTTGTTCGCCGGGGCATTGCCGAACCATGAGAAGCCTCCGCCGGGAACTTCAAAGGTGAGCAGGCGCTGGTATCCGTTGGCGATGAAGCCTTCCGCCTTGACATGCACCTCGGGCGTGAGCTTCTTGGTGCGCTTCATGTAGTCGAGAGCAAGCACGTTCGGGTAGGTGCTCGATGACGTCTGCTCAAAACAGCCATAAGGCATCTGCAGGATCTTGTCCATGCCCTCGATGAGCTGGCTCAGAGGGCCGGGATAGAGGCGAACGTAGAGTTTGCTCGCATCGGCGATTGCCTCCGGCGGAAACTGGATTTCATGTTCGACCGCGTTTTCCAGGTGCCCGTTGAACACGACATTCTGTTCGCGGCCATTCGGAATGACTTCGATTTCTCGCACGACGATATCGGCGCGCTGGTTCTCGCCTTGCATCCGAGCCGAGAGCGTCAGCCTGAACTTGCCGATCTTCTGCGCCTGGATGGTGAACTGAGATCCACTTACGCGGGAGGAGTCTACCGAGACAGATTTGTCCGCGTTATCGTCCACCATGTTGAACCAATCTTCCTGGGTGAGGTTCAGACTAACGTCGCCGCGGGAGCCGGAATAGTTGTAAACCGCAACCGGAATGGAAACCCGGTCGCCTTGGGTAAGAGTGACCGGCAGATCGAGATCCACGAAAAAGTCTTGGAAGACTTTCAGACTCGATGTTCCGGTTCCGAGTGCGCCACGGGTGGTGGACGCCAGCATGGACATTCGCCAGGTTGTGATTGAGTCAGCCAGGGGAATACTGATGCTGGCGCGTCCCTCGGCGTCGGTGACCAGTTCAGGGTTGATGTACAGCGCTTCGGGAAAGTAAGACCTTACCCGCGCCGTGGGTGCTTCGTCTTTTTTCTCTTTGTCTAGAGTTACGCTGTTGACTTGTTCAGCAGGCATGGGCACTGCACCCATCGCTTTCAGCTCGAACAGCTCCCGGCCATTGACCGCCAGGTCTTCAGCGCGGACCTTCCCGCCGAGGGCTCTTCCCGGTGCGCCACGGGAGACGGGGAAGGCTGCGGCCTGAGCCGTTATTTCAACTGCCTCCGTGACAGCTCCGGGCTCGAGTCTCGCCGAAAGCACTGCGCGATCTCGCGGCTGAAGCCTCAGATCAGAAAGCATGGCGATCCGGAATCCCAGAGAGGACACACGAATCTCATATCGGCCTGGCGGCAGGCCGGACATGCTGAACTGTCCTTGAGCATTGGTTTGAGTTTTGCGAGGGGCGGCCATGCCGATCAGTCGTACTTCGACCGTGGCCCCGGGAATGACCGCGCCGGAGGGATCGTAAGCCGTTCCTGTGATCGTGCCCAGTCCGTTGAATGAGCCGCGATCATGCTCGAGGTTGACCTCAATCGAGTCTGTACCGTGGGATGGGTTCACGACGGACGCAGTTTGTACCCGGACGAGTGCCGCCATGTCATCGCCCGTGTCAAACTGCCGGTCGGGCCCGGCGCTGCGAACCAGGATGTTACGCTGGCCGTCAAACCATCGGGGATCGGTTCGCAGGGTAGTTCCCCAGGCGTCACGCGTCCCCGGCGTGTCGGAAGCCAGAAGGCGGGCAAGAACCTGACTGGCCTTCTCGTGTCGACCGTTGCCATTCAGCTCTTCCGCCATTTGCTTCGCCACGCGCTCAACCTCTGCGATGAAGGCGGCATGATAGCGTTGCGCATATTCGGCATATTTGGCGGCGGGAATGCTGCGTCCGAATTCGGTTTCGAACCGGTTGCCGCCAACCATCTCGGTTGCGGCAAACAGGGCTCGGGCTGCTCGGTCCCTCTGATTGAGCTTGGAATCGTCAACCGGCTCAACGATCTCCGGCATGCCAAGCGAATGGATCTCGTATTTCGGCTTCATGACCTCTTGTTCAAGGTAGAAAAAGACTTGGGCGAACCCGGGTTGCTTTTCGGCCAGGGCAAATACTGCTTCATCGACAACCTGTATCCCTAGCGCTGCGCTGACACCCTCGCCTCGCGAGTTCGTGACATGGAAAGAGACGCGGGCATCTTCGCCTGGCTTGAACACCGGGGCGTTGGAGGTGGCTTCGATCCTCAGCTCGTCTGCAGGTTGCACGAAAATCAAGTGGTGGTCACCGACAGGCTGCGCGCTGCTCCCAAACAAGTAAGCGTTGAAATCCACTACTCCGGAAAGAGCAGGTGTCGCCGTGAAGGAAAGCTCAGCCTGGCCGCGAACGATGTCGATATCGCGGGTGAGGATCGTTTGGCCCTCTTTTACGACATCGACGTATGCTGTCCCACGTTCTTTGGTGGAAAAGACCTTCAGATGAATCCGTTCACCTGCACGATAAATACCCTTCTCGGTGCGCAGCAGAATCCCCTCATCGCCGATGCGGGCCTGGAGGGGAACCGAGACCGCTGCCTGGGCCCCCTTTCCGTCAGTTGCGCGGATCGAGATGTCTTGATCTCCGGCGCCGGCTCTGATGGCAACCACGCCGACTCCGCCTTCGTCGGTCGAAACCCTCTGATCGGATCCGCCGTAGGAAACTCTGAGGTCTGTTCTTGCAGGTGTGCCATCGGCATAAGCAGTGAGGATGAAAACTTGGTTTTCGAGGTTCGGAACTACGCTTCCGCCCTCCGGCACAGCCGTGATTACAAGGGGAGATTCGCTCACCGTGATCGGTTCACCGCGACTTTCCGAGTGCGCGGCAGAATCTTTTACGGTAGCCTCGATCAGCAAGCGTGCTGCCCCATGACTTAAGGGCCGCCCAGCAAAGTAGTCCCCCAGCTTGATATCAAAGCGGTATTCGCCGCTGGGGTTGGTTTTGCCCGCCACCGAGCCCGCTTCAAAGATCTGGACGTCCAGTCCCGACGCGTTGACTGTGACTTGGGCCTCATCGACCGGTTTACCAAAGAAGTAATTCGCGCGAACGGTGCCGGTAACATGGTCGCCGGGCCGATAACCGTGGCGGCCTCTGCCATTATCGAAATCGATCGCAACTTTGAATTTGGGAAGAACATACTTTTGTACGTTAAGCGCCACCTCCGCGCTGTTGCTGGGAGATTCGCCTTCTCCCATCAGAGCGCGCAAATGATAAGTGCCCAGGTTCACCTCATCCGCCAGAGGGAATTCGCCTGAGGCAACCCCGAACTTATCGGTCTGCGTGATTTTTTTGAACACCTTGTTGCCGCGTGAGTCTTCCACTTCGAAGGTAAGGCGCTTGTCTTGGACGGCCAGGTGATTGGCGCGGTCAAGCGCTAGCGCTCGCACATGAATTGTCTGTCCCGGCTGATAGATCGGTTTTTCAGTCGTAAGAAGGATTGAGGCCTTGTCTTCGAGGCGCACCGACTGGATGAAGTCCGTCGATCCGATCTCGGTCTCAACCGAGTATCTCAGCCGGTAGCTTCCGATGACACCGCTCGGAAATCGGAACTGTGCCTGCGTTGTGCCCCTCCGGTTCAGGCGTCCAAAGAAGAGCAGCTGAGACTTCTCATTTTCTTGAAGCAACTCGATCCTTACTGAACCGGGGCCTTCGACTACTTCGTTCTGTGGATCAGTGACGATGATCCGAATGGCAGCCTCACCTCCACTCAGGTAGGATTGTTGAGCCAGGATGTGAACCACAGGCATTCGCAACACTGCCGAAATTGATTCCGTTCCATGGATCGGAGTCTTGTGATCGGCATACTCAAAGCGGTAGCGCAGTCTCTGCCATACAAGATCATCGAGCGCAAGCGGCTTGTCGAACTTGAGAGCCTCATTCCATTCGGAGTTTCCCGCAGAGACGCCGAGCTGGCGCTCGGTGCGGCCTAGTACGTTGTCTTCGGGGTCGAGCACCTCGATGGTCAACCGCCCCTCTCCCGGTTCGGTGGCATGGTAGGGAATCGTGCAGCGCAGGACTCCGTGAACATAAACAACGCTCAGGCTATGAGCGGCTTCTACCGAGCGCATTCGGGCATTGGTCAAAAGACCTACCGCAGTGAGCGCAGCAATTCCCAGGACAACGCTTAATGTTTTTTTAAAACACGAATCAAGTTGCAGTTCCATGGAGTCCCTCGCGAAGGCTGGTTGTGGTTCCGACTTCCCATCCTGAGTAGAAGAACGCACGGTGCATGAGTTCTTGCAAGCAAGAGGGAAGCGATCCGACTTGCTCTCTTTAAGGGAAACAGCTAGCTTTAACGTTTAAGTAGCTGAATGAGGCATACAATTCCTGTCATTCCACCCCGAAATCCCAAGCATCAAGGAGCCCCTCGAATGTCTTGCCGATCGGTTTATCTGGTTGCATTTTTATGGGTCATCTTTACGTTTTCTTCCCTGCTTGCGGGTCAGAGTGCAGACTCATTTGCGCCAACCACGTCCGAAAATCCGGCCGTTCTGGATCAGTTGTGGCAGAGGGCGGTTGCCAAATACGACGGGGAGCGCTCGAAGATACTCAAGCATGTGGACGAGGTGAACGCTGCTGGCCCGTTTCGGACGGATTGGGAATCGCTGAAGGCTTATCAGGTCCCGGACTGGTATAAGGACGCGAAATTCGGGATCTTTCTCCACTGGGGCGTGTACTCGGTGCCAGCATTTGGCAGCGAGTGGTATCCGCGTCTGATGTACATTCCCGGAACCCCGGAGCATAGACATCATCTGGAAACCTACGGAACCCCAGACAAGTTTGGTTACAAGGATTTCATCCCCAAGTTCAAAGCGGAAAATTACGACCCTGAGGCGTGGGCGGAATTATTCAAGGAGTCCGGCGCGAAGTACGTTGTGCCCGTGTTTGAGCACCACGATGGATTTCAGATGTACGACAGCGCGCTGTCTGATTGGACTGCGGTGAAGGTGGGACCGCATCGAGACCTTTGGGGTGATCTCGCAAAGGCCGTGCGCGCCCAAGGTCTGCGCCTTGGGGCTTCGTCGCACCGGGTAGAGCACAATTTCTTTCTCGGAGTGGGCCGGGCGATTCGATCAGACGTGAATGACCCCCAGAACGCTTCGCTCTATGGGCCTGCCCATAACTGGCTAGAGGCGAAATCGGGAACGCCACTGTCGAACGACTACACCTACGTCTCCAGCGCATGGACGCATGACTGGTTGGCACGATCGGCTGAGATCGTGGAAAAGTATCATCCGGATCTGATCTATTTTGATTGGTGGATTGGTCAGCCTTCGGTCCGCACCGATCTTACCCGCTTTGCTGCGTTTTACTACAACACGAGCTCAAAAAACGGCGGGACGGTGGGTGTGATCAATTACAAGGATTGGGCGATGCAACCACAGTCCGCTGTGCTGGATGTCGAGCGTGGACAACTGGGTGAGATCCGCCAGGACAAGTGGCAGACCGATACCTCCATCAGCAACAAATCCTGGGGTTACATCGAAAATGACACCTTCAAGTCGCCGCAATCGATCGTGCAATTGTTGGCCGATGTGGTCAGCAAGAATGGCAACCTGCTTTTGAATGTGGGCCCGAAGTCAGATGGCACGATTCCCGGGCCAGCCCAGTCCATCCTCCGCGAAATCGGTGGATGGCTGAAGGTGAATGGAGAAGGCATCTATGCGACCAAGCCGTGGCGTGTATACGGTGAGGGGCCGACCAAGCCGGCAGAAGGCGCGTTCCACGAAGGGGACCTTCCCTATACGCCGCAGGATTTCCGGTTCACTAGTAAGGGAGATGTTCTGTACGCCATCGAAATGGCTCCGCCCTCGGGAGAAGTGGTGATTCGCGCCTTGGCCACCGGCATTACCGGGCAGCAGAGAGTGGACGCAGTGAGCCAACTCGGCGCAAGCGCTCTGGCTTTCGAGCAAAAGGACGACGGCCTGCACCTGAAGCCGGCGGCGCAATCGGGCAGGTTCCCGGTGGTGTACCGAATTCAATTTTCCCCACACTAGACTTTGAAGCGGGGGCGGCATCGAGGTCCTGCCAGGGATTCTGTGGTCATTCTGGCGCAAAAGCCAGCAGAACATTTCCATCCATGGCATTGGTGTAGCCGGTATTCACGAACACCATGCCACTGACTACGGTTGGTCCCGCGCCATTCAAAGATCCGCCGTGGGCCTTCAATCCGTTGGTGGTTGAGAACGGCTGGCCGGTATTGAATTCCCAAATGACTTTGCCGGTCCGCGCGTCGTATGCGCGGAGGTATCCATCGAGGGAACCAGCGAGCACGACCCCAGGAATCACGGTTGGAGGCGCCATGTTGGCTGCACTGCACCCAAAGGTTGCGGTGCAGGTCGGTTTCGGCGGCGGTGCGAACCAGACTTTCCTCCCGGTTTGAAGGTTGAGCGCGAAGATGCCTCCGCCAATCTCGGGGTGATCTCCATCCCAGTCGGAAAGGGTGAAGTAAGCATTCCGACCATCCGCGGCCCCGCCCCACTCGATTCCCCCGAGAGGCCCGCCTTTCCCGATCCTTGTTTTCCATAGAAGTTTGCCGCGCCGGTCGGGGTCAAGCGCATAGATCAGCCCTGATTTCTGCGCGAGTAACAGGATGTCTTTGCCGTCGGCACGAGTTTTCAGCATGGGTGGGGCGCCAAAGTCGAAATCGCCACCCTTCTCCTGCGGACAATTGTCTTTCTGATCGGCAACGCAGGCTCCGTTCCACAGATCTTTGGGTGTGAACTGGCGATGCCACAGCACCTTGCCGGTAACCATGTTGATGGCTAGAACCGCGTCTGCCATAGGACTGTCAGGCGCTGAATAGTTGTTGCCGGTTGCGACGTAGAGAACGTGGCGCTTCAGATCGGCAGTAGGAGGGGACCAGACGGCAGCGCCCGAGGGGCCGAAATATTGGGTTCCATTTGGACCTTTGGTGGTTCGATCCGCAGGTTTATCGATGGTATAAGTCTTCCACAGAGTCGAACCATTGCTCACGTCCAGAGCCACTACCGCGCCGCGAAAAGTGCAGCATGGATAGTGGGGATCGGCGGCAGCACCTTCTTCGCCGGAGGAGATCGGGACATAAAGACGTCCATCGACCAGCAGGGGCGATCCGGTGATTCGGGCCGCCGGGTGCGCCTCGGGATGAACTTTCCATATCTGCTTGCCGTCAGTAGTCCGTACGGCGTAGATGTAGCCGTTGGTATCGCCAAAATATGCGCTCTGGCCGTTGTTGCCGATGGAAATGGCCGTCTTCACTGTGGTGGAGGCGCGGAACGACCACCAGGTGCAGCCGGTGGCCGCATCCAGGGAATAGACGGTGCCATCTTCGCTGCCGACATAAATGCGAGCGGCATACGATGTGGGTTGTCCGTACGCGGCGGCGGCGCCGGGGAAACCGAAGGCCCATTTCAGTTTAAGATTCTTCACCTTTGCTCTGTCCAGGCCTCCGGCAGTGAGCGACTGGAAACGCGTGTTGGTGGGAGTCACTCCCCAGCCCGACCATTCCGGCGGATGTGCCGGGGGATCTAGATCCCGCGCGCAGACGCCCTTCAAGCTTGCCGCGACCGCAAGGTCGGATTTTCCGAGGAATTCAGCGACTGCCGACTTCTCGGCGGAGCTGAGGCGCTTGCCTTGCCAGCGCATGCGCCCGGTCTGCAACGCCATCAGGATCGCAGCCCGTGACATGTTTCGTAGGGCGATTGGTTCCGGCGCACGAAGGTCGTTGCCTTCAAAATGGCAGCTGCCGCATTTCTTGGCAAAAACCACAGCGGCATTCACGGGAGGCGGAGGCGCCTTATGAGAGCAGCCGACCGAGCCGAGCAGCGCGATCGCCGCCAAGGGGGCACCGGTCCAGAAGCGAAGCGAATCCCTTACACATATCAAGCTTGAAGAGCCCTCCCACCGCGAAAGTTCCTTACAGTTGAGATGCCACCCGGCCGTTAAGGTTCCGTAAAGATTTGTCCGTGAGGGAAAACGTTTCGCCACCCATCGCAGGAGAGCATCCATACAGCCGCAGCAAAAAAGATGACGAATTTCGCCAACTGGTTGGTAGAACAACGTGTGTATCGGCTGCTCCTCAGTGGGCAGCACAGGTTTCTACTGGTGAGTTCGTAGTCGCGGGATTTCTTCCCTGTATTCCACAGCCGTTAGCAAAATCTGCACCTTTTGTGCTACAGGATTGCCATAAAAGGTACCTAAAAGGCCAACTTTGCTATTGCGATCAGAATTGCCGGTTTCTGATAATGTCAGCAGGGTTTACTCCGAGTGAATTACAGCCGAGAAGACGTACTTCGCATCCTCCGCCTGAGCCACCGCCAGCTGGGTGCTTGGGAAAAATCTGGCCTGTTGCGCGCTGCATCCCACTACACGTTTTTCGACCTCCTGCAAGTCAAGAAGGTGCGAGATCTCTGTGCCCGACGAGTGCGTCCGGTCGAGATTCGCGAATCCGTAAGCGCGATGCAGAAGCAAGCTGCGGGTCTGGAGAATCCACTGCTCGAGGCCGGCGCCATCACCGCGGGCCGCCACCGCGTGGCGTTCCGTCATGAAGGGAAACTGCTTGAGCCGATAGCCGGGCAGTTCATGCTCGACTTCGCTCCCGAAGAGAAGGTCGTGACGAGCGTGCCGGTGGGAAAGAACTCCGCTGCTCCAGGCACCAACGATCATGCCGGGGATGCCGCAGAGTTATTTTCCCGCGGAGTGGCCCTCGAAGAGGACCCGCGCAACCAAATGCAGGCGATCGCGGTTTATCAAAAGGTGCTTGAGATTGATCCACAGCACGCGGCCGCGCACATCAACCTCGGAACGCTTCATTACAATCGACAGGACTATTTATCCGCGGAAGAGCACTACCGCCGTGCCCTGGAAATTGATGCCCGCTATGCGTTGGCACACTTCGATCTCGGCAACGTGCTCGACGAAACCGGCCGGGTGAGCGATGCGATCCAGACTTACTTAACCGCGATCCAACTGGCTCCAACCTATGCTGATGCGCACTACAACCTGGCCCTCGCTTACGAGAAGGTGAAGGAACCGCGCAAGGCCCTGCGGCACTGGCAGGCATATATCAAGCTTGATGGCACCGGACCCTGGGCAACCCATGCACGCGCTCAGATCAAGCGGATCCTCAAAGCGGACCCGCTGAAGTTGGTATTTGGGGCCTCGGGGACGCAGAGCTAGCCGTTTCCTCTCTGGACTCGATGCTAGAATCGCCTACGCGTAGTAGGAGTTTTCCATGCCAGACCTTGCCTCCCCGCCGCGAGCTACTCCCCTCACAACCCTGTCAGAAGACGAGATTCTGTTCCGCGACAACGTTCGTCAGTTCGCGGAGGAGAAAGTTCGACCGCTGGCCAGAGAGATGGACGAAAAAGGCGTCTTTGACCACGGGCTGCTGGAACAATTTTTTCAGCTTGGCTTGATGGGCATTGAGATTCCGGAGAAGTTTGGCGGAGCCGGGGGCACATTTTTCGAAGCCATTCTGGCGGTTGAGGAGCTTTCGCGGGCCGATGCCTCCGCCGGAGTCATAGTCGATGTGCAGAACACACTCGTCAATAACGCACTGTTGCGGTGGGGAAATGCGGACCAGAAACAAAAATACCTTCCCCGCATGGCGATTGAAAACGTAGGGGCGTATGCCTTAAGCGAAGCGGGGTCTGGTTCCGATGCCTTCGCCTTGCAAACACGAGCCGAGTTGAAGGGGAGCGACTACCTCCTCAATGGGCGCAAACTCTGGATCACCAATGGCAAGGAGGCCGGCAGTTTCATTCTGTTCGCGACGGTGGATCCGGCGGCCGGTTACAAGGGAATAACGGCGTTCATCATCGAGAAGGATTTTGCGGGATTCACCGTTGGTAAAAAGGAAGACAAGTTGGGAATTCGCGCCTCTTCCACCTGCGAGTTGATTCTTGAAGACTGCCGAGTCCCGGGCGAAAACGTCTTGGGCGAAGTGGGCAAGGGTTACAAGATTGCAATCGAAACCCTGAACGAAGGCCGCATCGGAATCGCCGCCCAGATGCTCGGAATCGCACGTGGGGCGTGGGAGTATGCCGCCAAGTACGCGCAGGAGCGCAAGCAATTCGGCAAGCCGCTCACGGAATTCCAGGGAATCCAGTTTCAGATCGCGCAAATGGCCACCGACATCGAAGCTGCTCGCCTAATGGTCTATAACGCAGCACGGATGAAGGATGCGGGACTCACGTTCGTCAAAGAAGCTGCCATGGCAAAGCTATTCGCCTCCCAGGTGGCGGAGCGGGTGAGTTCTCTGGCCATCGAGATCTACGGCGGATACGGCTTCACAAAAGACTACCCGGTTGAGAAGTATTGGCGCGACTCGAAGATCGGCAAGATCTACGAGGGCACTTCGAACATGCAGCTGTCAACCATCGCCAAGTTAGTAATGGGGAAGTAGCCGAATCGGGTGCTGCCCCTAGATTCCCATGGAACTCGACTTCCGCTTTAGGGTAAAGTTGCCGAGAGCGTGGGTTGGTTTGGGTTCCAGGAGCCAATTTGAGCACCGAGACTAAGGCCGCAATCGCCGTGGCCGATGACGCGAGTGATCGCGAGTTTGTAAAAGGGTTGGGCCTTACCAGTTCCACCATGCTGGTCATGGGCTCGATGATCGGTTCGGGGATCTTCCTGGTATCCGCGGATATCGCGCGGCAAGTCGATTCGCCAGCCTTATTGATTGCCGCCTGGCTGGTAACCGGCTTCATGACCATCACCGCAGCGCTGAGCTATGGCGAACTGGCTGCTATGATGCCGCGCGCCGGCGGCCAATATGTTTATCTGCGCGAGGCGCTTGGGCCCCTGTGGGGCTTCCTCTACGGCTGGACCTTGTTCCTGGTGATTCAAACCGGGACGATTGCCGCGGTGGCTGTGGCATTTGGCAAGTTCCTGGGCGTCTTCTTTCCTTCGATCTCTTCCCACAATTGGATCGGCGGTCTGCACTGGGTTGCTCCCAGATGGCATCTCGGTCCTATGATGCTGGGTGGCATGGATGTCGGCCTGAACACTCAAAATCTGATTGCCATTTTGCTGGTGGTTGCGCTCTCGATCATCAACATCTTTGGGGTCAAGACCGGCGCCCGGATTCAGAACGTTTTTACATCAGCGAAGGTCGCTGCCCTGCTCGGCCTGATTCTAGTTGGCATCGCGGAGGGACGAAACGTTGTCGCCGTGGCCGCGAACTTCGGCGCGAATTTTTGGCGTGATGTGCACGGGGCCACGCCTACGCTGGTGGGCGCACTCACGCTCGTAGCTGTCGCCCAAGTGGGCTCCCTGTTTTCCGCGGACGCGTGGAACAATGTGACCTTTACTGCCGGCGAGGTGATCAACCCCAGGCGCAACCTGCCACTTTCCTTGGCGCTTGGAACCGGGACAGTCATCGCGTTATATGTCGCTTGTAATTTCGTATATCTGAATGTGCTGCCATTGCATGGGGCATGCTCGGGACCGCTCAGTGCCGGCGTCTGTATCGCCCCCGCACCTGACAGCGCGACAATCCTGAAGCACGGCATCCAGTATGCGACTGAGGACCGCGTAGCCACAGCTGCGCTGTCGCAAATGTTCGGCGGAATCGGCGCCTACCTTATGGCAGCGGCCATTCTGGTTTCCACCTTTGGCTGTAATAACGGGCTGATTCTTTCCGGCGCCCGCGTCTATTACGCCATGTCCAAGGATGGTTTGTTCTTCCGCGGAGCAGGGAAACTGCATCCCATCTATAAGACTCCGGCAGTGTCTCTGATGGTCCAACTGGTGTGGATCTGCATTTTGTGCCTGTCGGGTACCTACGGCCAGTTGCTGGACTATGTGGTTTTCGCCGTGTTGGTTTTCTACATTCTCACCATCGCGGGAATTTTCGTTTTGCGCCGAACGCGACCGGAAGCAGCGAGACCTTACAAAGCTTTCGGTTATCCAGTGCTGCCGCTGGTCTATATAGCCATGGCGATTTTCATTGATATCGTCCTCCTGCGATACAAGCCGCAGTACACCTGGCCGGGGCTGATTATCGTATTGCTGGGAATTCCGGTATATTTTGCGTGGCACGCGCGGCGTTCGGGCAACGCAACCCAAGCCGCCTGAGGAGAACATGGGACTTTTCGCCAAGAAACCGCTGGAAATGCTCGTTTCTGAAGCCCAGGACGCGGGCGAGCACAGCCTGAAGCGTACCTTGAGCGCGTTTCAGCTCAGCGCGCTCGGCGTCGGCGCGATCATCGGAGCCGGAATCTTTGTGTTCTCCGGACTGGGTGCACATTACGCCGGACCGGGCCTCATGCTGTCCTTCGTGCTTTCGGGATTGGGTTGTGCTTTCGCCGGCCTTTGCTACGCCGAGTTCGCCGCAATGATCCCGCTTGCGGGCAGCGCCTATACCTATGCGTACGCGACGCTGGGAGAAATTTTTGCTTGGATTATCGGCTGGGATTTGACGCTCGAGTATGCGATGGGAGCGAGTACTGTCTCCTCGGGCTGGTCAAACCACTTCATCGAACTGCTCGACGTCTTGCATCTGAAGATGCCGCTTTGGCTTGCCTATGACCATTGGACCGGCCTTCGCCAGGCAGAATCGATCATCGCGCGGCAGATGGCGCAAGCTTCGGATCCTTCCCTTGTGCCCGGCACCCAGGCCTTCCTGTCGAAGGTTACGGCGATCATGACCGCGCAGTCGCCTGAGTTGCTTCATCGGGCACACGAACTGCTGGGAGCGCCAACGCTCTTTGGCCACGAAATCGGCATTAACGTGCCCGCCTTCATCATCGCAATGATCATCACCACGGTCTTAGCGATTGGCATTAAGGAAAGCGCGCGATTCAACGCCACCATCGTCGTGATCAAGGTTTCCGTCGTTCTGTTCGTAATCGGCTTAGGATTCGCCTATGTGAACCGCAGCAACTGGGGAATGGATTGGTCGAGCTTCGCTCCCTATGGTTTTTCAGGGATTGGAGCTGGTGCCGCCTACATCTTCTTTGCCTATATTGGATTTGACGCGGTATCCACGACGGCACAGGAAGCAAAGAACCCCCAGCGTGATCTCCCCATCGGCATCATCGCCTCGTTGTTGGTTTGCACGATCTTGTACATATTGGTCGCCTGCGTCCTTACAGGCATGGTGCCGTGGCGCGACATCAATATAGAAGCGCCCATTGCCCGCGCTTTCCTGGATCGCGGCCTTACGACGGCATCGCACATTATTACTCTCGGTGCGCTCGCTGGACTCACCAGCGTGATGCTGGTGATGTTGCTAGGACAAACCCGCGTTCTCTATGCCATGGCGAACGACGGGTTGTTGCCCAAGAAGTTTTTTGCCGACGTACACCCTAAATTCCGCACCCCATGGAAGAACACCATCCTGGTCGGCGTGCTGGCCGCAGTGGTCGGGAGTCTTACCCCCATCGACGACATCGGAAAGATGGTCAATATTGGTACTCTGCTCGCGTTTGTCATCGTTTCCGTGGCAGTGCTGGTGCTGCGCCACACCAACCCCGGAGTGCCTCGTCCCTTCAGGACCCCCTGGGTGCCGGTCGTGCCCATCCTCGGAGTTATCGCGAATGGCTTCATGATGTACAAGCTCGGGTGGGTGAACTGGGCACGCTTGTTCGTCTGGTTGATCATTGGGTTGTTCGTGTATTTCCTCTACAGCCGAAAGCACAGCCGGGTTCAGGCCATGCAGCAAAGCTCTACGCAGAGAACTGGCGCGCCAAGCATGGCGGATTAAAAGAACAGCATCGCTAGGGACCGCCCTCCGCCGGCAAATCGTGTTGCGGAGCAGTCTGTTCGAACCGTGATGTCAAGCGCCGTTATGCGGTCTGCCGCTTTCCACATGGCCGAACATCGGCGTAAGCTGTTCAGACGCCCGCCTGCCGGTTTCGGCGACGACCGATGACCCCATGCGTATCTTCCGCAATCTCAAATTTATCGCCATCGCCTTGGCCGTGCTGACGCTCATCGCCATGGCGGGCTTTCATTTCATTGAAGGCTGGACATGGTTCGACGGCTTCTACATGGTGATCACCACGTTTTCAACCATCGGGTATCAGGAGGTCCACCCACTTTCCCACGCCGGTCGCATCTTCAATGTCGGGCTCATCCTCGCGGGAGTTTCGTTGGTTTTTCTTGGTATCGGATCGCTGACCCAAGCTTTGCTAGAATTTTCGCTTCGCAGCTTTTTTGGGCGGCGCAAAATGGAACGGGACATCGAACGGCTCAGTGGTCATTACATTATCTGCGGAGCCGGACGCGTGGGACGAAGCGCAGCGCGCGAACTGGCGCGAAAGCCGGCGCCCTTTGTCATTGTCGAGCAGAATGAAGCCAAGGCAGTTCGCTTTGCGAATGACTGGCTCATGCATGTCGGCGACGCTACTCAGGAGCATACCCTGCGGCAATTGCACATCGAACGCGCGAACGGCCTGGTGGCTGCAACGACGACCGACGCAACCAACCTCTACATCGTTCTCACAGCGCGTAATCTAAATCCGAAACTAATGATTATTGCCCGCGCCAGTGAAGAGGATGCGGAAAAACACCTGCTGAAGGCAGGCGCCGACGCGGTGGTCTCGCCATACTCTTTTGCAGGACAACGTATCGCGCAGTCGTTTTTACGTCCGCACGTCGTGAGCTTCCTTGATACCGCGACCACCCACCTTGGCATGGATCTGGAAATTGGCGAAATCGCTGTCCATGCGGATTCTGAGTTTGCCGGAAAAACGGTTGGCAGTTCGCGCATACGGCAGGAGCGCGGCGTCATCATCCTCGCTATCAAGCGCGAGGAAGGGATGCGCTTCAATCCCTCCCCGGAGGACATCATTCAGCCCGGGGATACCCTGATCGCGATGGGCCAGCCCAACCAGTTGCGCCAACTGGAACAGGCTGCGAGATGAAGATCGTCAGAGCCACCGAAATGCGCGCGATCGATCGCCTCACCAGCGAACGCTTCGGCGTGCCGTCACTCACGCTGATGGAGAACGCGGGCGCATCGGTTGCCGACTTTGCGCAGTCCAGGTTCTCAAGCAGAGGCGTCTACGGCATCATCTGCGGCAAGGGCAATAACGGCGGGGATGGATTTGTGGTTGCCCGCAAGCTGCACGAGAGCGGCCGAAAGGTTCAGGTGTTACTTTTGGCCGACCCGGCGGAATTACGCGGCGACGCCGCCCGGAACTTCGAGAAGCTCCCCGTAAAACCCGTGATCGCAAAAACCGGCGAGGAACTCAACTCCGATGCTGCCCGTCGGGTATTTGAGAGCCAGGTTCTCATCGACGCAATTCTCGGTACCGGGTTTCGACCCCCGATTCTAGGACATTACGCGGGAGCCATCGAAAAGATAAACGCTTCCACCGTGCCGGTCCTTGCCGTGGACATTCCTTCCGGCGCCGATGCGGATGTGATGGGAAGCCAGACAGGTGCCGTGGCTCGCGCTGATGCAATCGTTACCTTCACTGCCCCCCGTCCAGCGCACGTTTTTGGCGACCTGACGTCCGGACCAATCGTGGTGGCTGCCATTGGATCTCCGGAGGAGGCAGTTCGGTCGTCACTCAATCTCAACCTGATTACCGCGAAGGACATAGCCTCCCTGCTTGCACCGCGTCCGAGAAACTCCAACAAAGGCATGTACGGCCATGTGCTCGTCCTGGGTGGGTCGCTGGGAAAAGCGGGGGCTGCTGCCATGGCGGGATTTTCGGCCCTACGAGCCGGGGCCGGATTGGTGACGGTTGCGACCGCGAAGTCTGTGCTGCCGACAGTTGCCGGATTTCATCCAGAACTCATGACCGAATCGCTCGAAGATACCGATGCTGGCACCATCGCCTTCGCGGCAAAGTCTAGCTTCGACATTCTGGCGAAGAACAAGAGCGTGCTGGCCATCGGGCCTGGGATTTCGCGTCACCCGGAGACATCGGAACTAGTCCAGGCCATTGTGAGGGATTCGACCACCCCCATCGTTTTGGATGCGGATGGTCTGAATGCTTTTGAGGCAAGGGCAAAAGATCTCAGCCGCAAAATTCGCCCAGGGGCAAAGGACGCGACTCTGGTCCTCACTCCTCACCCCGGGGAAATGTCTCGTCTTACCGGGCTCAGTACCTCAGCCATCCAGCGCGACCGGATTGGCGTTGCACAAAATTTTGCCCAGGAACTGGGCGTCATTCTGGTGCTCAAAGGCGACCGTACCATTGTCGCCGGTCCAGAGGGCGAGACCTGGGTGAATCCCACTGGCAATCCCGGCATGGCGACAGGTGGTACCGGCGACATCCTTACCGGCATCATTTCTGGGATCCTGTCGCAGCATCCGAACCCTGCACTTCCGGCGGTCATCGCGGCGGTGTTTCTACACGGTCTGGCGGGAGATATCGCGTGTTACGGGCGCACTCCGGGCCCGGGCTTAGGGGAGGAATGCCTGGTCGCAACCGACCTCATCCGCTATATGCCTCATGCTTTTTGGCAAGCGCGGCTTATTTCGGCAATGCCAACGGTGAGCTTCGGAGGGCAAGGCACAAAGCTGCCCCTCCAGGCGGATACCGCCTGACCGGTGACAGGGCCCTTCAAACTTCGAATCCGACCTAAGGGGCTCGCGAATCCGGCCATTGGCTTCGGTAATCTCGTGTGCAGCCTGGCTTCGGTGCGATATTGGTCGCGGCATGACACACTATCCCCAAATCAATGCCCTCCATCGCGCTACACGAATTCAACTCTCAACCACCCAAGCCCAGCTAACGCTAAGTGACGGAAAGCGCGCCAAGGTCAAGCTGCAGACCATCTCCACCACAGGAGGTCTGTTGCAGGTGCCGAAAGCGCTTGCGGAAGGCGATTTTGTCGAACTTAGTTTTGAAACCCAGTCAGGCAACGTGCAAGGCATGGCTGAAATGCTGAAGCCCATGCGCCGCAGCTCCGAAATGGTTTCACAGCCGTTCCGCTTTATCGCTCTCGACGACGATCATCACCGAGTGCTTCACAATTTGGTTGAATCATCGAACCACCGCAGCTTCCTAGGGTTTTCAGATTACTGGGCCACGAAGTTTTGAGCCCGGAAGTATAGCCGGAGCTTCCGATCTGCGGCTCCGGCTATACTGCCTTGTGGACATCGGCAGCAAAGTACGCGAGTTCACCACTTCCTCTCCGGAGGAGACGATCGCGCTGGGCCGGGAATTGGCTGGAATGCTGACGCCTCCCAAACTGGTGTTACTTCGCGGACACCTCGGGGCGGGAAAGACCACCTTGGTGAAGGGAATCGCGCAGGCGTTCGAAGCGGCTTCCGAAGAGAATGTCACTAGCCCCACCTTTACGCTGATTCACGAGTACCGCGGCCCGCAAGCTACCCTCTATCATATTGATCTTTACCGGGTGGAGACCCAGCGCGAGTTGGATACGCTCGGGTTGGACGACTTGATGGGCGAGAACAGTATTCTGCTCATCGAGTGGGGAGAGAAGTTCCCGCGCTTCCTGCGAGAGCGAGACGTGGAAATTGCCCTGGAGTGGTCCGGCGAGGAGCGCCGCAAGCTGCGGGTATGTTCCTAGCGGGTAGGTCGGGGAACCCTGCCGCTGCTGCAAGCGTTCGGGAAGAGCCGGCAAGAAGCTTCCCCAAACGAGTGCTCGCTAGCTGATGGCTTTTTTGTCGAATTGCCGCAAGCCGACCGCCAGCAGCACCAAATCGAAGACCAGCAAAGCCCCCAGGGTTACGACCGTAGAGAGATGTGGGAACTGCGGGACTAAAGTTCCACGCATCCCTTCGCTAGCATAGACGATGGGATTCACCAGAACGGCCTTCTGCAATACCGGGAACTTCTCCAAGGCGCTCCAGGGATAATACGTGCAGCCGAAGAAGATCATCGGCGTGAGCAGCATGCTGAACATCAGGCCGATATGTTGCTGGTTCATGCTGCAGCCAAGCGCTAAGCCTCCGCAGGCAGAGAAGGCTGACACCAGGGTGATGATGGCGATAAAGGCCAGCGGCGAATGAACGCTGAGCCCAATCCCAGGCCCCAGAACCAGCCATGCCAGCGGAATGACCACCAGGCCGGCAACCGCAGCCTGAATCATGCCCGCGAGCACTTTTTCAAGGGCGATCCAGCGAATATCGATCGGAGCAAGCAGGCGGTCTTCGATTTCGCGTGTCCACTGAAACTCGGCAATCAGGGGCATCGCGACCGCCCAAATCCCCGTGAACACCATGCTGATCGCGATGATGCCGGGAAGCAGCAAGCTCTTATATTGCGGCGGCATATAGCCACTGCCCACCATCACCCGCCCAAAGATGAACACAAACAAGAGAGGCTGAAGGAATGTCTGAAAAAAAAGTTGGATTGCATTCCGCCGCGCCACATGGGCATCGCGCGCCAGCATCGCCCCAAAAGCTTTCCAGTTCAATCGCGCAAACTCCTTCCGGTGTGATGGAGGAACAGGTTCTCGAGGCTTGGCTCGGAAATATGAACATCCGAGAGTTCGGCGCCTGCCGACACGGCAACAGCCGCGATTTCAGGAATCAAAGATCCTCCGCGATCCGCGTATACGTCCGTGCCGGTGCCATCGTTAGAACGGACTTCCCGAACGCCGGCAAGGGATTGCAGACGCTGCAACAATTCCGATGTGCGATGACCAAATCGCAGGCGCAGCAAGTAGCCGCCTGGAATCGATGCCTTCAGCTGCTGCGGGGTGTCGAGGGCGATGATTTTGCCATGATCGACAATGGCGAGCCGGTGGCACAGCGCGTCGGCTTCTTCCATGTAATGAGTGGTCAGCAGGATGGTTTTGCCTTCGCGGTTGTAGTCTCGGATGATGTCCCACAACAAAATACGCGTCTGTGGATCGAGTCCGGCGCTGGGTTCGTCGAGAAATAGAACCTGGGGATCGTGCATCATGGCACGGGCGATCGAGAGCCGTTGCATCATGCCACCGGAGAATCCACGAACCATTTGATTCGCGCGGTCGGTAAGTTTGAATTTTTCGAGCAGAGAATCCGCCCGTTCGTTGCGCTGTCTGGCTCCCATGCCGAAGTAGGCGGCATGGAAAATCAGGATTTCTCGTGCAGTCAGCGAAAAATCATGATTCGGCCGTTGCGGAACGACCCCGATGAGATGCTTGACTTCAGCTTGTGCTTTCCAGACGTCGTACTCGCCGATCCAGGCCTGGCCACTGGTGGGACGAACGCGAGTGGTGAGAACCCCCACGGTAGTGGACTTGCCGGCGCCATTTGGGCCAAGCAGTCCGAAAATTTCCCCGGGCTGGATCTCCAGTGAAAGCCCGTCTAACGCCGTGATTTGCGGCTTAGGATGCTTGGATCCTTTGGCCGAGCCACGCGCAACCAATCCGCCCGCAGCCATCGGCGGCGCAGAGGTGTAAATCTTCCGAAGGTCGTGTGTGCGAATGCCAACGGCCATCAAGTGACTCCACGAAATCACAAGCTGTGCAGGAGTGAGTTGGCAGTATAAACGATTTAGCCAGGAGCACCAATGTGAGCGAACGGTTGCCGGAGAAAGCGACCGAAGGGACGTCAAAAGGTACGGGGTGAAGAATCGGCCGCCCTCCTCATCGCCTATTGGGGAATCAGAGAGCGGGGAATTGGGGCTGCTGTAATCGCCCCGCGCCAGTCATATCCGCTTCAGTTCCTTGAGTGTGCGCTCATTGACGACGTTGCCGGTATTGAGGGTGGAAGCAGGCTCGAAGAGCATCACGTAACACTCCCTGTCGGCGACGGGTTTGTGTTCGATCTTCCGCGGCACAATGATGAATTCGCCCTCGTTCAGCGTTACCGTCTTGTCCCGGAACTCCATCCGGAATTGCCCCTTGACAACCAGGAACATCTCGTCTTCGTGATCATGGTGATGCCAGACGAACTCGCCTTGAAGCTTGACCAACTTAATCAGCTGCCCATTGAGTTCGCCGGCGATGTGCGGCTGCCAGGGTTCGTGAATTCGCGAGAATTTTTCAGAAAGGTTCACTTGAGCAGGCATACCCCCGTAGATGAGCCTGCAGCAAAGGAAGTCGCAAGATCTGCCGGTCTCGGGCCTCTCGCATTCCCACTTTTCGTTTAGATCGGTCCACGATAACGCCGAGTCCGAACAGTTAAAAACACGAGGGCGGCTGCAAGCACGAGTCCAGTCCAAAGGCCTGGCGCACTGAAAAAGTGCTGCGGAATGAGGGTGGCCGCCAAGTCGTGGTGGTGTTCAGGCGCCATCCCGTTGTCTGGACCCAGGAGGCGATACTTCACGAGATCCAGACCATGGGAGGTGTTGAATGCGATCCTCTCCAGTCCGCAGATCACAAACGGCGGCAGGACCGCCCACAGCAGCGGCAGCCGCGGCGCCCACGCTGAAACGAGCAGCAGCCAGGCATACGCCGGTGCATACCAGAGTCCATGGATGGCGAGCAGGTGATAAAACAGGGCCAGGGAATCGCGCAAGAACGGTGTTCCTGTCCAGATGGTTCCGAGGTTTGCACTGCTGCCCATCAGCATCACGGTGCTGAGCAGCAACATCGAGAATTGCGCGAGAAGAGCAATTGCGAAACTGACCATTGGTACGACAATAATGGGGATCGTGAGCTTCGAGAGGGTGGTCACGAGATCGGAGACCGGCAACGATTTCCAAAACAGAATGCTGCGATCGCGGCGCTCTCCGTAAAGTGCGTCGATCGTATAGAAGATTCCGACGACGAATGCCGTGCCCATGACCAGCGCGGCAGCGAGGTCGTGTCGGGTCGTAAGCGCCTCGCGCAGTTGCTCGGCATCAAGTAGGCCGGAAGCCACGCGGTGGCGCAGCGTAAATAGATTCACGAGAAAGCCGAATAGGAAGGCCGTGGCCGCGATCAGGGGAGCGAAGTAGAGAGAACGATTTTCCCACAACTCGCGTCGCAGCCCCCAATAGAACGACCGCAGAGCCGGGGGGATCCCGTCCGACGGGGCAAAGGTTCCGGGCGCAGTGGTTGGTTGAGAACTCATCGGGCTGCTCCTTGCGCGATCCCAGCGCGGTTACTCATTACCGCCACGAACACGTCGGAGATGCTGGGCGTGTGCACTTCACCCAGCTGCAAAAGCCGGCCGCGCTCTACTCGATCAAAGGTCAATATGCTCTGGCCGAAAACCTGGCGCTCATGAATGGGTTTGAGCCCGCGCGCAGCCGCGAGCTGTTCAGGATGCACGGTGACTTCGGCATAGCGCGATTCAAACTCCTCCATGCTGCAGCTCAATACGATTCGGCCTCGATCTATGAACATCAAATCAGTCAAGATATGCTGCAACTCTTCCACCTGGTGGGTTGTCACCACGATTGTGCGGCTCCGATCGAGGTAGTCATTGATCAGGGAATCGTAAAACTGTTTGCGGAACAGAATGTCCAGGCCAAGCGTGGGTTCATCGAGCACCAGCAGTTTGGCGTCGATCGCCATTACGAGCGCAAGGTGGAGCTGCGCCACCATTCCCTTGGACAAATCTTTCACCTTGCGATTCTGGCCGATGCTGGTCTTTGCCAGGAAGGTTTCGGCTTTTCCGCGTTGGAATCGAGGATGGACACCTGCCATGTAATCGAGCATCTGTGAGACCTTGATCCATCGCGGGAGCATGGCAACATCCGCGATGAAGCATACGTCGCGCATGAGAAGGTCGCGTTCTGCCCAGGGATCACGACCTAAAACTCGCAGCTGCCCCTGGTAGGGGGTCAAGCCGAGGATGGCGTTGAGTGCAGTTGTCTTTCCTGCGCCATTCGGGCCGATCATGCCCAGGATGCGACCGTCCTCGACATTCAGATCGATCCCATCGAGCGCAATGGTTGTTCCGAAGGCCTTGCGCAGGCCGCGGGCTTCTATAGAGGCCATGGCTTCAGCGTTCCTCCTTCTTTGCCGGTCGTGACGAAGAGTTGTGCGTGCCATCCAGCAGGTCTTCGGATTTGAGGCCGAGCCGCTGAATCGTTGCTTGCACCCGAGGCCATTCTTCGGCCAGGAACCTCTGGCGCTCTCCCTTCAGGAGCAGGGCGCGCGCGCCATCTTTGACAAACATCCCGAGGCCTCTCTTCTTCTCCACAAGGTCTTCGTCGACCAGCTCTTGATAGCCCTTGAGGACCGTAAGTGGGTTCAGCCGATAGTCAGCCGCAACTGTGCGCACCGAGGGCAGAGGATCCCCTTCCTTGAGTACGCCATCGAGGATCATTGCCACCACGCGGTCGCGCAGCTGGCGGTAGATCGGTTGATTGTCATTCCACTCACGGTCCATTCTGGTTCCCGAGTTCACCTGAAGTTCGTCGCCTACTGTGCCCGCCGCAGCTCCATGCGCGCGTGCACAGGCTTGTCACCGGGCATCAGAAAAGTCCAGTCTTCGAGGTGATGGTTCTCATCCACCATGGTAAAGACCGCGTGTTGCATGTGCCCATAGCTGGTGCTGCCGGAGACGTCAAGAAAATCGAATTCTACCGTCTTTCCATCCGGCGAGGTTCGCGCGACCATCCGTGGACGGTTGCCAGCATCGCAATAGTGGGTCAATAACAAGCGATTGCCGTCGAGATAGAACATCGTGACCGGATTGTCGTACTTGGTCGGGTCGGAGGGCTTCCCGTCTTCCTTCATCTCGTGGACCAGGGCATTGCCGCGAGAGGTAATGCGCCAGGAGACCTCCACGTTGGAATTTCCCATGTCTGGCATGGGGGGATTGATCGTGACCTGCCCTTTCCAACTCCCGGCCAGAGTTTTCAACTCCGTGAAGGACTTCTGTGCCTCAGAAGGCGCCGGTCGGTTCTGGGAGGTTTGCTGGAGCTCGGTCTGACCGAATGCTATGGTGCCAAGCGACAACAGAAACGAGAGCAGTACAAAGCGAAAATGGTTCATTTTGCATTCTCCTTGACGGGGCTGATTTCTTTTCCAGAGCGCCAGGTCCGCAGCCCCTGCAGATTTCGGCAATCAACTATAGTGTTATACATAACTATAACACTATAGTCATGTCCAGCGTTTTTTGGGGAGGATTGTTGAAAAGTTGGCTCTTCCAGGTTCGGCGCGCAGCTTCGGCTCGCTTTTTGCCATGGCCGGGGGCTCCTGAAGGCGTTTCCCCGGGGGACGCTGCTCGCCCGGGTGGCTCAGATGACGCCCCCGGAATGGAGGGAGCTTCAGTTTTCGCTCGTGGCCTATTTTTGATCTCGACCCTTTGCGAAGACGGGGCAGAGTGAGGAGCCTCGGACAGAAATGAATCTGCGGTAGTGGTCGCAAATCGCCGACGAATTTCAAAAAAAAAACAAAAGCCGCCAACTTTCGCTGGCGGCTTCGCGAGCCTGAGGCTAACGGTTAAGAACTAGTTCTCGTACAGCAACACTCCCTCGTCCTCTTTCGAATCTACCGGCCGGTAGAACAGTTTGTTGCCCTCGAGGAAGACCTCGATGAACGCGGGCCGCATGGTGATCGTGCCCTGGATCAAGGCCTCCGACAAGGGGTCCTCAATGTATTTCTGCAGGGCCCGGCGCAGGGGGCGGGCGCCGTAGCTGCGATCGGTCAGGGTCTGGTTCAAGATCCACTTCTTAGCCTCGTCGGCCACCGTCACGGTGATCGACTTCTGCGCCAGATTCTGGTTGAGTTGGTTCACCATGAGCTCCAGGATCTGGATGAGGTCATTCTCCGTGAGTGCGTTGAACAGAATCACTTCGTCCAGACGGTTCAGGAACTCGGGGTTGAAGGTGCGCTTCACCTCGTTCCTGACCAGTTCCTCAACTTTCTCGGAAATCGCCTCTTCCTTCGACGACTGGAACCCCAGGCCCTCGCGCTTTTGTAGGTGCCGAGCTCCAATGTTGGAAGTCATGATGATGATCGTGTTCTTGAAGTCGACCGTGTTGCCAAGACCATCCGTCAACTGTCCGTCCTCAAAAACCTGCAACAAGATGTTGAACACATCCGGATGTGCCTTCTCGATTTCGTCGAGCAGCACCACGCTGTAGGGAGCGCGCTTGACCCGCTCGGTCAGCTGGCCGCCCTCTTCGTAACCCACGTATCCAGGAGGCGAACCGATCAGCTTCGAGACCGAGTGCTTTTCCATGAACTCGGACATATCGAAGCGGATGAGAGACTTCTCGCTGCCGAACATGAACTGCGCCAAGGTTCTGGCGACCTCGGTCTTGCCGACGCCCGTCGGGCCGAGGAACAGGAACGAGCCAATCGGCCGGTTTGGGCTCTTCAGTCCGGCCCGGCTACGGCGGATGGCGCGAGCCAGAGCGCTGATTGATTTATCCTGTGAAATCACGCGCTTGTGTAACTCTTCCTCAATGCGCAGCAGCTTCTGAGACTCCTCTTCCTTGATCGAGGCGATGGGCACGCCGGTCCAGCGGGAAACCACATCTTCGATGTCCTCGCGGTTCACCACGCCCGTAGCCGACTCATCGAGGTGATATTTCTCGCGCAGGATGCGCAGGTTCTCGCGTTCTTTGCGCTCCTCGTCAGAGTAGAAGCGGGCCTTCTCGAATTCGTGGTTTGCTACCGCGTTCTCCATGCGGTGCACGATGAACTTCAACCGCTTCTGGACCTCAGTGATCTCCTCGGGCAGAGAAGTCTGGCGTAGCTTCACGCGCGCCCCTGCTTCGTCCACCAAATCGATGGCCTTGTCCGGAAGAAACCGATCTGGGATGTAGCGGTTCGAATGCGAGACCGCAAAGTTGATCGCATCGTCGGTGTAGGTGACGGCGTGGAATTTCTCGTAACGGTCTTTAATTCCGAAAAGAATCTTGGTCGCATCGGTCTCGTTCGGGGGCGGAACCTTCACCGCCTGGAACCGACGCTCGAGCGAACGGTCCTTTTCGATCGACTTGCGATACTCGCCCGGGGTCGTCGCACCAATGCACTGAATCTCGCCGCGCGAAAGAGCCGGCTTCAGGATGTTGGCCGCATCGAGCGAGCCCTCTGCCGATCCCGCGCCCACCAGCGTATGCAACTCGTCGATGAAGATGATGCAGTTTTGTGACTCCATCAGCTCCTTCATGATGGTCTTGAGGCGCTCTTCGAATTGACCGCGATATTTGGTCCCCGCGACGATCAGCGAGAGGTCAAGAGCCAGGATTCTCTTGTCTGCCAGGAACGACGGAACTTCTCCGTCAGCGATTCGCTGCGCCAGACCTTCAACGATGGCGGTCTTTCCGACCCCCGGCTCTCCGATCAGCACCGGATTATTCTTGGTACGGCGGCACAGAATCTGAACCACCCGCTCGAGTTCGTTTTCCCGTCCCACTAGCGGATCCAGTTGGCTGTCCATTGCCGACTGCGTCAGATCGCGCGAAAATTCGCTTAGAAGCGAAGACTCGCGCTGCCGTTGCGGCTGAGCTTTTTCCTGACTGCTCCGGGCAAGCTCTTCGCGAATCGTCGAAAGCCTTAAACCGCGTTCATGCAGGATTTCCGCAGCGAAGCATTTTTCTTCCCGCAGCAGCCCGAGCAGCAGGTGCTCGGTTCCAATGTGTTTGTGGGAAAGCCGCTCGGCTTCCTCGGCGGCATAGGCGAGCACCCGCTTGCATTCATTGCTGAGGGGTAGATCAACCGAAGTCGAAACTTTTTCTCGAATCGTGGTGTGACCTTCGATTTGTTTCCGGATCGATTCCACCGAGGCGTGCGAACGCAGGAAGCGATTGGTCAGAGCTTTATCTTCACGCAGGAGTCCAAGCAGGAGATGTTCGGTCTCGATATAGGGAGACCCGAATTGACTGGCTTCATACCGCGCAAAGAAAATGACGCGCCGTGCTTTCTCCGTGTAACGCTCAAACATATCAGCCCCCGAACTTCCACCGAAACGGAAGGCTCACCGCCCAGCGCTCCGGCACCTCATACCACGTTGATCCGCTCCCGCACTCCTAACATTATCGGGAGTCTTACTGCCTATCGCTACATGTCCCTGATTACTAAGGGCACCTCACACCGATTATCGCAATTCCTCTGGTGATTAGAAACACCTAGCTAACGTACTCACTTCGGTACCACTTAAGCAATGGGCCTAATCGGCCAGTGCCTCGGGCCTAACCTCCTGCGCCACCCCATTCTCAAGTTTCAGCACGCGGTGGCACCTTCGCGCGAAGCTCATGTTGTGGGTAGCAATCAGCGAGGAAAGTTGTTGCTGGGCGTGCAAACGCGAAATCAGCTCGAAAACCGCCTCTGAGGTTCGACCATCCAGGTCGCCTGTCGGCTCATCCGCCAAGAGCACCTCAGGTTTGGTGATCAACGCCCGGGCCAACGCCGCTCTTTGTTGCTCGCCTCCGGAAAGTTCCCCCGCCCGATGGCTTGCCCTGGGGCCCAATCCCACCTGGTCCAGCCACGCGAGCGCTTCTTTCTCGGCTTCCGACTTCGAAACTCCACGCATTAGCAGAGGCATGGCCACGTTCTCCACGGCCGTAAATTCCGGCAACAAGTAGTGGAATTGCCACACATAACCAATTTTCTGGTTCCGGAAATCAGCCGCCTGGTCGTCGGAAAGGGAGTTCAAGCTTTGATCGCCAAAGTAAACATTCCCGGCCGAGGGCCGTTCGAGCGCGCCCAGAATGTGCAGAAGAGTGCTTTTCCCCGCACCAGACTGGCCTACGATTGCGAGCATCTCACCCCGGCTGACCTCAAACGACAGCTTGTCAAAGAGCACCAGTTCAGTCGCGCCCGAGCGAAAAGCTTTCCTAAGCCCTTCGATTCGCAGCGCCTGTTGTCTTAGATGCAACCAGTATGCTCCTCGTCTCAAGGGTGACACAACGATCGGCAACCAACACGAGCTAAACCCTCCCCTATTAAAGCATGCCAGGCAGCTGATGGTGCTTCCCTCGCGCGGGCTCCTCTCCCCGGCCGGATTGATCGCCCTCGACCCTCAGCTCCCCGAGTTGGGTTGGGGGAGCCCGGGACGGTTCAGCCTCTGGCTGTGACCGACTGGTCGGGCATGATCCTTAAGTCGCGATGCACAATCTTCGGTGCAATGCTAGACTATGCGGGCGCCGCGCCTTCGTCGATGGAATTGTCCTCAATTTGTCTATGACCGGAACCAGCCAGCGCGTCGCCGCAACCATTCTCCTTGCCGAAGATGAAGCCCTGCTGCGCGAGCTGGGCGAAACCATCCTGAGACATGCGGGATACAGCGTGATCAGCATCTACCGACGCGAGGACCTCGAATCCTTGTTGCAGTCTCCCACCAAGGACATCGACGTTTTACTCACGGATATCGTCATGCCGGAAATCAGTGGACAGGAGCTAGCGTCGAAGGTGCGCTTGCGATGGCCGGGAGTGCGGGTGATTTACACATCTGGGTATCCCGGAGATGAGCTGAAGGACATGCAGGGGGACGCGGCTTTCTTGCAGAAGCCGTTTACTCCGGCCGAATTGATGGCGAAGATTCGTGAAGTCTTGTCGCGTTGAGGCCCCGGACTGCTCCGGCCGGCCTATGCTACATTCACCTCTAAATGGAACCGGTTCCCGAGTCTTCTGAGGTTTTTTACTGTGCGAAGTGTGCGGTTGCAGTTTCCGACCCGCTTACTTGCGGAGACTGTGGCGCATTGATCTGCCGCCGCTGCGGAACGCCTGTGGAAGCGGCTGACGAACTCGGCATGGGTTGACGCCCCGACAAGCAGATTCTCGGGGCGCGGGTGCGGGGCAGCATCCCAACCAAAGCCGCAGAGCGCGGCTTCGGTTGGGGACGCCGTCAGCATTTTCCAATTCCCGCTCGAACCCCTTCAGGCGCCCAGCCAGCCGCAAGCTTGCTGCGAGCCGTGCGGAGGCTACTGCAGAGCCACGGTTTGTTGGAGCGGTAAACTCGCCGATGATCCGCCCACAAAAACCGTGTAGTTGCCCGCAAGTTTTTGCCAGCCATGCCGTTGCGTATCGAAGACCGATAGAAATAGCGGTTCAACCTCGACGGTGACATCCTTGTTCTCGCCCGGCTTTAGCGCGACCTTGGTCCACCCTACGAGTCGTTTTGGTGGCTCGCCGGCTGATGGGGGCAGTCCCACATACACCTGCGCGATCTCGGTTCCAGCGCGGTTGCCGGTGTTCTTCACCGTGAAGCTCACGCGCAAACCGTTATCTGCGGCCGCCTTCAGATTGGAATATTCGTAAGTGGTGTACGACAATCCGAAGCCGAAAGGAAACAATACCGGCTTCTTCTCCGCGTCATACCACTTATAGCCGACCTTCAGGCCTTCATCGTACGTGGTCTGAAATGCGGGAATGCCTTCGAGCGTTTGCCGCCAGGCATCGGGACCGTGCGGTTGAACCGACGGGTCCGGTTTGGCAATGGTTGGATGCGGCAGATCGGCTTCACTCCTGGGAAAGGTGATCGGCAGCTTGCCGCTGGGATTTACGTCACCGAAGAGAATGTTGGCCAGTGCCTTATCGCCACTGCTGCCGGCAAACCAGGCTTCGAGCACCGCGCTGACCTGGCCGAGCCAAGGCATCGTGATTGGGTTTCCGGTTTCAAGAACAACAATCGTATTCGGATTCGCTGCTGCCACCTTCGCGATCAGATCGTTCTGGTTGCCAGAAAGCGACAGGCTGGGAGCATCGCTGCCTTCCGTTTCCCCGCGCCAGGCGAAAACAACTGCGACCTCCGCTCCTTTCGCGAGGGCGGCTGCAGAATCCAGGTCAGTTCCCGGATCAAAATCGACTTTCGTGTTTTGGGCTTTCGCTCGGATGGCTTTCAGCGGGGAAGTGGGGAACCAATCCGGAACACCCCACATGGTGCCGCGCTTGCCCGCAGGCATGATGACGTTTCCTCCCGGGGGATCTACCTGCGCCGAGCCGCCGCCAGAAACCATTCCTACATCCGCATGGCCTCCGATGATGGCAATCGATTTGACCCGCGAAGCGTCGAGTGGAAGCCGGTGATGGTCGTTCTTGAGCAGCACCATGCCTTGCTCGGCAAGCCGCTGCGCGATTTCGAATCCGGCCATAACATCAACTACTCCCTTTTGCGGTGGATCGTCGATCACGCCCGTGGCAAACATCGAACGAAGGATGCGGTGGACATGATCATCCACTTCGGACATGGGAACCTTCCCCGCCTCGACGGCTTCCTTCAGCCGCGGACCGTAGAAGTATTCGTTGGGCTCTTCGTGGTCCATTCCCGCAGTCGAAGCTTTCTCAATGCTGTGCGCGGCTCCCCAGTCGGAAAGAACGAAGCCCGGGAACTTCCAGGACTGTTTGAGAACGTCAGTGAGCAAATAACCGTTGTCGCAGGCATATTGACCATTGAGACGGTTATAGGAGCACATCACTCCAGCCGGATTGCCATCGCGAATGCCGATTTCAAATGCGAGCAGATCGCTCTCGCGCAGGGAGCGCTCATCGATGTTGACGTTCACGGAATTGCGGCCGCTCTCTTGATTGTTGAGAGCATAGTGCTTGATATCGCCGAGTACGTGCTGGTCTTGGGTGCCCCGAATCAGGCGCCCAACCAGGCTGCCCGCGAGGACGGGATCTTCGCCTAGGTATTCGAAGTTGCGTCCGTTGCGCGGTTCGCGGGTGAGATTGACGCCTCCGCCGAGCGACATATTGAAGCCCTGGGCGCGAAGTTCGCGGCCGATGAGCGCACCATACTCGTAGGCACCGTCGAGGTCCCAGGTCGCAGCCGCAGCAAGATTACACGGAAGGGCGGTGGAATAGCGGCCGTTCTGTCCGCTGGAGCGCACACCGTAAGCGGCGTCCGACATTTGAATTCCGGGGATACCGAGGCGGTCAATTCCTACGACATAACCCGCACCGCCGTTGGCTCCTGAAGAGAGGGGACTCATGGGGCCCAGGCCGCGGTGGCCGGTGCCGTGCAGCAGCGTGACCTTTTCATCGAGCGTCATCTCCTTGAGCACCAGGGTGGCTCGTTCGTCCGGCGACAAGCTGCTGTTCGACCAAGGAAAGGATCCCTTAGAAGTCGCTTGGGAAAACAGTTGAGACTCGAACGACAAAACAAGAAGTAGCATGGCCAAAAGGCGCACACCGCGGGCGAACAAGTGCATCGATTCTCCCCTTCGGAAAGGTAACTACCTGGGAAGCTAAGTTTCACATCTTATCCGTTCTGGTCAAACCTGTGTTAATGGGGGGTGAAGAATGAAACGTTTTTCCAAAGCGAACCACTATAGTCATACAGCACAGACCGTATGGAGTTAGCAGCAGAAATACTTCACAATCAACGTGCATTTCCAGCAGTGATCGATAGAGGTATGCAATCGTCCGGCAGTATTTCGAGCCTTCAGAAGGGCAGTACTCCCAGTTGGGTTGATGCGGGTGTTTGGGTCGATGTCGTTCTGATCGGAATGGTCGTGGGGTCCGTCGTCGGATTGGCCTATGTTTTCCTGGCTTGACGAAATGGGACCGAAAGCCCTCGATCGTGTATCCCTCCTTTTCCTCGCTGGCGTTTGGCGGTACTCTTCTCGCCATGACTTTGAATGAATTCCTCGAATCACTGAACGCTGCCGAGCCTTCCGCCGACTTCGGCCCTGCGCTGACCGGGTTATGGTGGGACGCGAAAGGCGACTGGACGCGCGCGCACGAATCGGCACAACAGGATGAAGGCATCCACGGCTCCTGGGTGCATGCCTACCTGCATCGCAAAGAAGGCGATCAATCGAATGCGTCTTATTGGTACAGCCGGGCCGGCCGACGCCCTTCCCTGTCGGGACTCGAAGAAGAGTGGAAAGAAATTACGACGGCTCTTTTGGTCGCGAATAGTTAGTTTCTACTTTGAGGTGACGTCGCAAGCTCCCTCGGAGCTGATTGCCTTCGATTGTCCTTTCAAATACTCGTCCCAAAATGCCCTGCTCTCATTCAGGATGCATTGATGAAAGCGTTTGCCCATGGCAAATGCGAGATGGTTGGCTCCGTCTACCGTGACCTGATACTTGTGACCAGCGGGCATGTGCTTATAGGGTTCTATTCGCCATTCCGGGGACTCGCCTCCAACTCCACGGTCACGCGTTCCGCTCATGGTCATGACCGGGATCTTGATTTGATCCCAGGAATGGTCCCCAAAAGCTGCCCTGCCCGGTCCCGGAGGGGACATGGCAACTGCGGCCCGGACGTGGGTGTCGCGAATCCCCATGGGCGGTGAATCCGGCGAGGGAGTGGCTCCGGCGATAAGAAGTGCCGTGCCGCCACCCATCGAGTGGCCGCTCACGCCGATTCGCTTGCGATCAATTTTTCCTTTGATCGGCGAGATTTTCTTCTCGATTTCCTTTATTGACGAGATCAGGAAGTGGATGTCTCCGGTCCTCGAGGCCTGATTCTCTAATGCCTGTGGGGCGTCTTCCACTCCGCGAAGTCCATTCCTGCGCAGCGCCAGGTTGTCGCTACCGGAGTGTGTTGGGACAACCACGACGTAGCCGGCAGCGGCCCATCCCCGACCCAAGTACGCGTAGCCTTCGCGGTCGCCGCCGAATCCGGGAGAAAAGATGATGAGCGGCACTGGTCCCAAAAGGTGCTCTGGATAATAGACCTTGATCGGAAGGTCGCGATTGCGGCTGCCATCGTGTATCGTCAGCTCAGAGATGCCTGCTGGCACCAGAGACATGTCATCGGTGGCCGAGGTGCCTTCTGAAGCCGTTGAGATGACTTCAGAAACCTCTTCAGGAGCGCCCGCCTGAGTTACCGGCGGCGGTGTAGCGGAAAGCGCCGGGGCCAGTGATGGAGATGGCTTTGCAGAAGGTCGGCTGGGCGATCCTGGCATTGCTGACAAGGCTGGGCCGCCATCGGTTTTCGCTCCCTCTGCCTCCTCCGCTCTCGCCTCGGATGGGGCCGGGATACGCGGTGTGTGAACCCGGGTGATCCGCCCGGAAAAGAATCCAAAGGCCAGCAAAGCCACACCCGCGAGCCCCCCGACACTCATCCATAATGCTTTGCGCGATCCCACTCTGGTAGCAGGGGGAGCCGTCACCTGAGAAGCGGAACCGGAGCCCGAGCCGGAGTAGGCTGCGATGCTTCCGCTATTGGTGTCGCGCAGGAGACGCTTCAAGTCTGCCGTCATCTCGGCAGCATGCTGGTAGCGCAGGGTGACGTCCTTTTCGAGGGCCTTATTAATGATTGCCTCAAGCTGGTAAGGCACGCCCGGATTCAAGCGTACGGGCCCAGCGGGAGCGCGGTTTAGGATGCCATCAAAAATTACGCCCGACGTATCGCCCTGGAACGGGGCTACTCCGGTTGCCATCTCGTAGAGCACCACGCCAAATGAAAAAAGGTCGGTGCGCGCGTCGAGCGTTTTGCCACGCACCTGCTCTGGCGACATGTAAGCAATCGTACCCAAAGCAGTTCCCGGACTGGTCAGCTCCCCCGTGACGCCCACGGTGACGTCGCTTACGTCACCGCTGGAACCATGTCTGTGCGGGTGCGTGATCTTGGCGAGTCCGAAGTCCAGAATTTTGGCGTGTCCACGGCGTGTAACCAAGATGTTCCCCGGCTTGATGTCGCGGTGAACGATGCCTTCGGAATGGGCAGCATCGAGCGCGTCCGCGACTTCCGTTGCCAGGCCGAGAAGAGTCTCGGTTTCTAGCGGCCGACCCCCGATACGATGCTTCAGCGTCGCCCCGTCCAGGTATTCCATGGCGATGAAGCGTTTGCTCTCATGCTCCCCGATCTCATAAATCGTGCAGATATTGGGATGGTTCAAGGATGAGGCCGCGCGGGCTTCGCGACGGAAGCGCTCGAGGGCCTGGGGATCCTGCGCCACATTGTCGGGAAGAAATTTCAGGGCGACAAAGCGGCCGAGAATGGTGTCCTCGGCCTTATAAACTACGCCCATCCCGCCGCCACCAAGCTTTTCAAGGATGCGGTAATGCGAGATTGTCTCGTTGAGCATGCAACCGGGGGGAACACAATGGTATTGGCTCTTTGCGAGGTAGTCAACCGCAGAAACCCTTTTCGTTGCATTGGCTTAGGGCGTTTAGGAGGGCTTGCTGGGAGTCTATTGGGAGGGCGTCGGGGGCGAACTGAGGGGGCCTTTTTTTTGCTGTTCCGTCGTGATCCGATCCACGATTTCTCTTTCCCGCGCTCCGTCCTCGGGCCGATGCAGTTTGTAGTACAAGGCGGCGAGCTGAACGTGCGGTTCGAGCCAATTGGGATCTTCTTTGGAGAGTTGCTCCAAAACTCGGGTCGCGGTTTCGTAGTCGCCCGCCGTGCTCTTCAGCAGGGCGGATTCGTAGCGGGCGAGCTGGTCATTGGGACGCAATTTCAATGCGTGGTCGAGATAGACCTTAGCCGCATCGATTTCACGCCGCTTGTAAAGCATGGCGCCGAGATAGAGGTTAGCCTCAAAGCTTTCCGGATCAAGCCTCAGGGCCTCACGAAAAGCCGGTTCGGCGCTAGCTTGGTCTCCCATTTTGTCGCGGGCGGTACCTGCCAGGGTGTAAATGTTGGGTAATTTGGGATCGAGGCGCAGAGCCTCGTCAAGGTCCTTGCGAGCCAGTGCGTAATCATCCAGTTCGAGCCGATTGATGCCTGCCAGAAGGTAAGCATCGGCGCGATTCCCCGATTTTGCCACCCGCTCGAGGCGCTCGGCTCCCTCCCGACGCTTTCCCAAGCCGACCAGGGCTGAGCCGTAGACGAACTGAAAATCCATGTCGTTGGCGTTCTCCCTGTCGAGTGGCTGCATGAGCGCGACCGCATCCGCGTGCTTGCCCAACCGGAGATCGGTGTCGCCGAGCAGGATGGCCACCCTGGCGTTGTTCGGTTGGAGCGCATATACCTTCTGAAACTGGGTATGGGCGTTCGGGAAATCGCCTTTCTTGTAATACGCAAGGCCGAGGTTCAGGAGAACCGGTGCCTTGTAGGACAGGGAAGGCAGGGCGGACTCATACATTGCAATCGCCTCGTCGTACTGACCGGTCCGCGAGAGGGCGGCACCGAGGTTGACCTTGGCTTCCATCATGTCGGGACGCACCTGGAGTGCCTTGCGGTAGTCGCGAATCGCGGACTGATAGTCGCCCTGCTGCTGCTCGGCGATGGCAGCTCTTAACAAGTCGTCCGCCGTCGGCGCTTGCGCACGGGCGCCTGTTGCGATCAGGCCGAGAACAATGATTGCTGCCCGCATCCCACTAGGATAGCGCATGGAACCATGACGGACGGGCTGCGGCCAATGGTTGTCCAGCATCGGTTACGATGGACGGATGTTTACCTCGCAGTCGATTGGATTCGTGCGTTCACCCTATCAAGCTACTTCCGAAATTCCCAAAGGATGCGGGGCAAAACATGACGCCGAAGGGGTGCTGGATATTCTGCCGCAATTTGAGGCAGGCCTGATGGATCTGGAGGGCTTTTCTCATCTATTTGTGATTTGGGAATTCGACCGCTCGGAAGGCTTCGAGCTTTGCGGCAAGCCACCCATCGACGATCGCCCGCACGGCGTGTTCGCGACCCGTTCCCCGCGACGACCCAATCCGATTGCTTTAACCGTTGTGGAGCTGATTCGGCGGGATGGTGCGAAGCTGCACGTAAAAGGCGTGGATATGCTTGACCACACGCCGATTCTTGATATCAAGCCATACCTGTCGAGCATTCCCGAAGAGAGGCTTCGGAGAGGCTGGATCGCGCAGGCCGAGGCTAGAGCGAAACGCTCCTGAAAGCCAGCGCGGAATCACCGTCGGCCGCCCGAAATACGAGGATCGTAGTCCTAATTAATGGCTGCTCTTTTCCATCGTGATTGCCCGAAGGAAAAGGATGTTGTTCTCAAGATGGATATGCTGGTGAAGGTCGCGCTCAAATTCAGCGAGCGCGCGATAGAGTGTTTGATAGCTGGTGCACGCCCCTGCCGGCGGGCGATAGCTGTTACTCAAGGACCGCATATCGCGCAGCAGGTTCCCGGCGGTCGTGTGCTCATGCTGCATCATCGCGACCGGGTTCTCCACGGCGCCGAATGGCGCCGGTGCTACCGGTTCACCGGCGATCACCGCCTGTTCGAGCCGCGCGATGTAGGGGAACAGGACGAACTCCTCTTTTCTCATGTGAGTCGTCAGTTCCTGCGCCAGCAATTCGAACTTACCGCGGATATCGTTCAGTTCGGGATGCTTGTCGCCATGGACGCGGCAGACCTTCTCAAACAGCGGTCCGAGGCGGCCAATTTCCTGGCGCGTGTAGGCGTGGTGTGTGTCCTGAACGTGGTGAATCAGGTCGGTGAGAGGCGCCGTGGTCCAGTCAAGAGCAGCAGCAGCAGGTCCTTGCCTGGCTTCGGCTTCACGTTCGGCCGCGCTTAGTAATTCAACCACCTGTTCGATCTGCAAATTGGCAGCGCCGCAGGCCTGTTCCAGCGATTTTCCCCCTCCGCAACAGTAATCAATCCCGAGTTTCTCGAATACTCGTGTGGCCGCAGGGAGGCTCAATGCCACTTCCCGCACTGTCTGCTGTAAATCAAAGTTCATTGCCCGCTCCATTCAATTTAAAAGTGTGTAGCTTTGACTCTAGGCAAGGCGGCTTCGAAGGCATATGACTTTTGTCACGGGGAAGGAGGTGCAGGTTCTCGGAAATAGCCCGTGGCCGGAGATGGGCGTTACAATGTTCGCCGGCAAATGTCGATCGGCGAGACAACACGGCAGGTGCTTGCAAAAGTACCCATCTTTTCGGGCTTGGCTCCCACAGAGATGGACTTCTTGGCTCAGCACGCACTTTCAAGAACCTATGTCCCGGGTCAGACAATTTTCAATGAAGGAGACCCATGTGCCGGGTTGTATGTAGTGGTTTCAGGTCACGTTAGGATCGCCAAGACTTCGGCGGGTGGACGCGAACAGGTGCTGAGCATTGACGGTCCGGGTAGTTCAGTGGCCGAACTCCCGGTTTTTGACGGCGGAGAGTATCCAGCTTCGGTCACCGCGGTGGGCGAAGCGAGCCTTCTTTTCGTCAGCAAGCAGGCATTTCAGGAACTCTGCCTCGCGCATCCGCAGGTGGCGCTCAAAGTCCTGCGAGTGGTTGGCGGTAGATTGCGCCGGCTTGTCGGGATCATCGAGGAGCTTTCCTTCACCACCGTTCGCCATCGCCTCGCGGCACTGTTGCTGCGTCTGGCCAAAACGGAAGGGACCGCCTTGAGCGACGGCAAGGTTCTAATCACCCTTCCGGAGAACAATCAGGAGGTCGCCTCCCAAATCGGGACTGTTCGCGAACTGGTCTCGCGCAATTTGAGCCGCTTTCAGTCCGAAGGATTGATCGAAATCGACGGGCGAAAGCTCACGATCAACAACTTGAAGGCAATCGAGTCCGAGATCGATGCAAGTGTCTGATTTTTCATCGTGCAGAGTACACTTGCCGTACTCCTTTGTTTGACACAGTGTTGTTCCGACCGATAAAATTCTTAGTTCCAGAGAGTCCTCTCGGTCGGTCCACACCCAGCAGAAAATATGGATGAGACGCTCAGACAAATAGGGGAATTACTGCTCGGCGCGGTCCCGACGGTGATTTTCTTCCTGCTTTTGTTCGGGCTCTATACGCTTCTCGTGCACAAGCCGCTCACCCGCGTGCTTGCCGAACGCCGTGCACGTACCCAGGGGGCCATCGAAAAAGCGCGAGCCGAGATTGCGTCGGGCGAAGAGCGTTCCGCTGAATACGCGCAGAAGCTGCGCGAGGCGCGGTCGAAGCTTTTTAAGGCCCTGGAAGCGCGGCGGGCAAAGGCCGCGCAGCTGCGGGCACAGGCAGTTGCAGATGCCCGTTATCGGGCCCAATCGCAGATTGAAGCAGCCCGGGCGGCGATTGAGCAGGACAAGGCCGCGGCCAAACAGAATCTCGAAGGCGAAGCCGGGCGTCTGGCCACAGAAATCATTCGCACGGTGCTTGAGCCCGCCATATCACAGGTCCCGGCAGGTGGACGATGAAGAACCCGCGATTCGGTTTTTGGTTTCTTCTTCTCGCTTTGATGGCGTGCTTGAGCTTGCGCTCGGGAGTGCATGCTCAAACCTCCTCTGAAGCAGGCGCGCGTACAGAGCAGAACGCTCCCGCGAATGCAAGTTCCCAGCCGACCGAAGCCAATGGAGAAGACACCGATCAGTTCAAACATTCGGCGTCGGTCCGGTTCCTTTCCCGGATCACAGGCTTGAGTCTCGAAGGGGCGTACTGGCTGGCGGTGATCATCAATTTCGCAATCGTAGCGGTCGTGATTGTCTGGGCGTCCAAGAAGAACCTGCCCGCCGTGTTCCGCAACCGCACCTCTTCCATTCAGAAATCAATCGAAGAGGCGCGACGCGCCAGTGAAGATGCGAATCAGCGATTGGCACAGATTGAATCGCGCTTGAGCCGTTTGGATGACGAGATCGCGCAGATGCGCGTTGTTTTCGAGCGGGAGGCAGCGGCCGAAGAGCAACGGATTCAACGCGCCGCTGAGGAGGATGCCAGGCGAATTGTTGAATCCGCCGAACAGGAAATTTCACAGGCGGCCAAGGCTGCGCGGCGCGAACTGACATCGTACGCAGCCGACCTTGCCGTGACACTGGCCGCAAAACAAATTCGCGTGGATACGCCGACCGATCAAGCGCTGGTGCGCCGGTTCGCAAATCAGCTCGCCAATGGCGGCAATGAGAAGAAGGCATAATGGCAACCGTCGTCAACACCTACGCCCGAGCTTTTGCTGACGTAGTCATCGGTAGCCGTCTCGATGCCGCGCGCAGTCTGGCGGAAGCACAACAAGTCGCTGCTCTGGCAGACCAGAGCAGGGAACTGCGTGAGGTGTGGGACAACCCCTCGATCGCCGCCGAGCAAAAGCGCGCAGTGCTCGACGCGATCGTGCAGCGCGCCGGTATTTCACGTCCGGTGCGGAATTTTGTTGCGGTGCTCATTGACAAGGGCCGTACGCGTTTTCTCTCGGAAATCGTGAGGCAGTTTGCCCACCACCTGAATGAGCGGCTTGGGATCGCCGAAGCCCAAGTGACGAGCGCACGCGAGCTGACAGTTCAAGAGCGTTCCCTACTCGAGGCGGACCTCTCGCGCGTGACCGGTAAGACGATCCGCGCGAACTACGAGCAGAATCCGGCACTGCTCGGGGGGGCCATCGCCCGCGTGGGTAGCACGGTTTACGACGGTTCGGTGAAGGGACAGCTGGAAAGAATCAGGCAGCAGCTGGTCGGAAATTAGGTTTCGCAAGAAAACCTTGCGACGGCGCAAAGGTCGAAAGTGATGCAAACCCCGACTGGTAATCAGCGTTAGGTAAAATCTGGTTTTCATATGGCAACCATCAAAGCAGACGAAATCACACAGCTCATCCGGCAGCAGATCGAGAACTACGAAACCAAGATTGCTGTCGACGAGGTCGGCACCGTTATCACGCTCGGCGACGGGATTGCGCGCGTACATGGCCTGGAAAAGGTCATGGCCGGCGAACTGCTCGAGTTTCCGCACAATGTGTCGGGTATTGCCATGAACCTCGAAGAAGACCAGGTTGGCGTCGTTCTCCTCGGCGAATACACCGCGATTAAAGAAGGCGACCAGGTTAAGCGCACGGGGCGCATCATGAGCGTGCCTGTGGGCGACGCCATGATTGGCCGCGTCGTGAATTCGCTGGGTGAGGCAATCGACGACAAGGGCCCGATCTTGACCGATCAATTCATTCCGCTCGAGCGATTGGCGCCCGGGGTCATCGAGCGGCAGCCGGTGCGCGAGCCCATGGCGACGGGGCTGAAGGCCATCGACAGCATGATTCCAATTGGCCGCGGACAGCGCGAATTGATCATCGGCGACCGCCAGACGGGAAAGACCGCCATCGCCATCGATACCATCATCAACAACAAGGGCGGCGATCTTATCTGTATCTATTGCGCCATCGGACAGAAGCGTTCATCGATTGCCCAGGTGGTGCAGGTTCTCTCCGATTACGGAGCGATGGACTACACGGTGGTCGTTGCAGCCTCAGCCTCGGAACCCGCGCCCATGCAGTACATCGCCCCTTACGCGGCGTGCGCCATGGGCGAGTACTTCCGCGATTCCGGGCGTCACGCGTTGGTCATTTATGACGACCTTTCTAAGCATGCAGCTTCCTATCGCGAGATTTCCTTATTGTTGCGGCGTCCGCCCGGACGCGAGGCCTACCCAGGAGACGTCTTTTACCTCCACTCACGTTTGCTGGAACGTGCGGCGAAGCTGAGCAATGAGAAGGGCAGTGGTTCGCTCACAGCCTTGCCGATCATCGAAACGCAGGCGGGAGATGTTTCCGCTTACATTCCGACGAATGTGATCTCCATCACCGATGGGCAGATCTATCTTGAAACCGATCTGTTCAATCAGGGCGTGCGCCCGGCGGTGAACGTCGGACTCTCGGTAAGCCGCGTCGGGGGCAGCGCTCAGATCAAAGCGATGCGTCAGGTCGCCGGCAGCCTGAAGCTGGAACTCGCGCAGTATCGTGAACTGGCGGCGTTTGCGCAGTTTGGCAGTGACCTCGACAAGGCCACCCAGGCCCAGCTCAACCGCGGCCAGAGGCTGGTTGAGGTATTGAAGCAGAAGCAATTTTCGCCTCAGCCATTCTCGAAGCAGATTCTGATCATCTTTGCCGGAACCAGCGGCGTGCTCGACGACATGCCCGTCGATCAGGTGCGCGATTTCGAGCAGGAACTTTACAAGTACGTCGACGGAGCCAATCCCAGCCTGCTGCGAACGATTATGGAGAAGAAGGTTCTCGACGATAGCATCAAGGCGGATATGACGAAGGTGATCCGCGAGTGTAAGGAAGCCTTCGTTGCGGAAAGATAAGCAGTGGGAGCGAGATAGTTCGGAGCAGGGACGAGCAATGCGATCTGAGTTGATTCAGCTTAGCCCCAGCCTGGTAACGTTGTAGCGCTTCTTATGGCAAATATTCTCGACATCCGACGGCGGATTCGCAGCGTGACCAACACGCGGCAGATCACACGCGCCATGAAGATGGTCTCGGCGGCTCGCTTGCGCCGCGCGCAGGACCGCGCCCTGGCAGCCCGTCCTTACGCGCACATGTTGACGAATGTTTTGAAGTCGCTCGTTTCGCGCACCGACATTTACGATCCAGACACAGGTGAACTGCTGCATCCACTGCTGGTTCGCCGGCCGGAACAGAATGTTCTGCTGATCGTCGTCACCGGCGACAAGGGCCTGGCGGGTGCTTTCAACGCAAATATCCTGAAGGCGGCGAGCCGCTTTATCGACTCCAAACCAGGCAAGAACATTGAGATCGAAGCCATCGGGCGCAAGGGGCGAGACTTTCTGAAGCGTCGTTTCCAGGTCAGCGAGCCGCGCAAGGCTGATTCCGGGCAGGCGCCGGCCACGAGTCTGGTGGGTGAGCAGGTCGGGGTGTTGAATAAGATTGAGTATCCGCTGGCCTCGGAGCTGGCGGAGCGCATCATTGAACGATACACCCACGCTGAGATCGACTCGGTTTATCTCGTCTATAACGAATTTAAGTCGGTGATTGCGCAACGGTTGGTGGTCGAGCAGGTTTTGCCTGTCGAACGGATTGGCGAGCCGGCGATCGCGGAAGCTCAAGAGATGGAACTTGAACAGAAGCGGCGTGCGGTACAAGCTGCGATGGGCACGGGCGTCGGCCTTAGGCCGAAAGACACTCGAGAGATCGATGACCATGCTGCCCAATTTGCTTCGGCCCAAGTCGATTACATCTATGAGCAGCCACCGCAGGCCTTATTCCGGTCGTTGCTGCCGAAGTACGTCAGCACTCAGATTTTTCATGCGTTGTTGGAATCAGTCGCGGCCGAGCATGCAGCCCGCATGACCGCGATGGAGTCGGCGACCAACAACGCCGGTGACATGATCGACTCTTTGACGCTCGCGATGAACCGCGCGCGCCAGGCGAAGATCACGAGGGAAATTATCGAAATTGTGAGCGGAGCAGCAGCCCTATAAAGCCATGAGCATCGAGTTCTGAGCAGCGAGCACTGACCGCTTGCTCATCGCTGAAAGCTTACGGCTCATCGCTAGGTTCTTCTATGGAAAATATCGGACAAGTCATTCAAATCACAGGCCCGGCGGTAGACATACAGTTTTTCGAATCGAAGATGCCGCCGATTTACCAGGCGCTTCGCGTCGTAAGCGACGGATTCAACGTGCCCCGGCAGATCAACGTCGTTGTGGAAGTCCAGCAGCATCTGGGAGAAGGCCGCGTGCGCGCCATCGCCATGGAGCCGACCGACGGTATGGTGCGAGGCATGAAGGCGATCGACCTCGGTGGGCCAATCTCGGTTCCTGTGGGACACGGTACCCTGGGTCGCGTGATGAATGTCATCGGCGAGCCGGTGGACAACCTTGGGCCGATCTCCTCTAAGGAACGCTATCCCATTCACCGTCCAGCCCCCTCTTTTGAGGAGCAGGCGACTACGGCCGAGATGTTTGAAACCGGAATCAAAGTCATTGATCTCATCCAGCCATTTCTCAAGGGCGGAAAGATTGGATTGTTCGGCGGCGCCGGGGTAGGAAAGACCGTCATTATTCAGGAGCTGATCAATAACGTAGCTAAACAGCACGGCGGTTTTTCGGTTTTCGCCGGTGTAGGTGAGCGCACTCGCGAAGGCAACGACCTGTGGCTGGAAATGACAGAGTCGAAGGTCATTAAACCGGGAAGTCCGCAGGAATCGAAGGCTGCCCTGGTTTATGGTCAAATGACGGAGCCGCCGGGGGCGCGTCTTCGTGTCGCATTAACCGGACTGACGGTTGCCGAATACTTTCGCGATGTGGAAGGCGCCGACACCTTGCTTTTCATCGACAACATCTTCCGCTTCACTCAGGCAGGCTCGGAAGTTTCAGCGCTGCTCGGGCGTATGCCGAGCGCCGTCGGGTATCAGCCGAACCTGGCCACCGAAATGGGCGAACTGCAGGAGCGGATCACCTCGACAAAAAAAGGGTCGGTCACGTCGGTGCAGGCGATTTACGTGCCCGCCGACGATCTTACGGATCCGGCTCCGGCAACGACGTTTGCTCACCTCGACGCGACCACCGTGCTTTCGCGTGCGCTGACGGAGATCGGGATTTACCCAGCCGTCGATCCGCTGGCTTCCACCTCGCGCATTCTCGATCCGCGTATCGTCGGACAAGAGCACTACGATGTTGCGCAGCTGGTCAAGAAAACGCTACAGACCTACAAAGATCTTCAGGACATTATCGCGATCCTCGGTATTGACGAATTGAGCGAAGATCAGAAGCTGACCGTCGCCCGGGCGCGCAAGATCCAGCGCTTCCTGTCGCAGCCGTTCCACGTGGCCGAGCAGTTTACCGGTGCGCAAGGACGCTACGTGAAGATCGCAGATACCGTGAAAGGCTTCAAGGAGATCGTCGAAGGCAAGCACGACGACATCCCCGAGCAGGCGTTCTACATGAAAGGCACCATCGGTGAGGTGGTGGAAGCGGCAGAGAAGATGAAGGTGGCGGCATAACCCCCCCTGGCGGCTCTGGGCTGTGCGCTTTTGGCGAGAAGCGACCGAAAGCCAATTCGCCTAGGGTCTAGGGCCACGCGCTGAGGATATGGCTGATTCTTTTCAACTCGAGATTGTTACCCCGGAGAAGTTGGTAGTCCGCGACAATGCGGAAGAGGCCCAGATTCCCGGGCGTAACGGATACATAGGCGTGCTGCCTGGCCATGCTCCACTGATTACGGAGCTTGGCGCCGGGCAAATCAGCTATCGATCGAATGGCCAGCTGTACCGCTTCTCCATGGCCTGGGGGTTTGCCGAAATACTCCCCGACAAGGTGACTGTGCTGGCCGAGACCGTCGAACGTGCCGACGAAATTGAGGTCTCGCGCGCCCAGCAGTCCCTTCACCAAGCTGAAGACTTGCTGAAGTCGGCCCAAACCGAAGAAGAGTTCTCGGTAGCTACCTCCAAGGTCCGGCGGGCAGAAGCGCGAATCGAGGTAGCGCAGCGCAAGGACGGCTAGACCTCTAGCAGGTCAGGATCCTTGAGAGCCTTGGCTGTTCCCGGTCCTTGGCTCCGACCCAACTTCACGGTTGCACAAACTCCAGTTGAAAATGGCACGCTGAGAAGTGGCAGCGAACCTCAGCTCATTACAATTTCTTATTCTCGCCATAAATTCTTTCAATCCCCCTCTCCCCCTGGAGCAGTTAGAGTTGTTGCTTCAACACTTCAGGGGAGCGCTGACAATCGATGCAATATCGTTTATGTCGCGGGTTATTGTTCTTTGTCCTTCTTGCCTTTACAACCAATCTGTTCGCACTGATCGCTCCGGAGATCGGGTCCGCAGCGGACGTTTCTGCGCGACTTGCCAAACTTGAGCAGCAGACAGCTGATGCCAAATCCTCCGCCGACAATGCCTGGATGCTTACCAGCGCTGCACTCGTCCTGATGATGACCGGGCCCGGTTTAGCGCTTTTCTATGGCGGGCTGGTGCGGAAGAAGAACGTTCTATCGACCATGATGCAGAGCTTCGCGATGATGGCTCTGATCTCGATCCTCTGGGCATTGTGCGGCTACAGCCTGGCGTTTGGATCCGGATCGAGCTTCATCGGCAATCTCCAGCATCTTTTCCTGCGCGGAGTGACTCTGCAGCCCGAGCCAGACTATTCCGCAACCATTCCCCACCAGACGTTCATGATCTATCAGCTCATGTTTGCCATCATTACGCCTGCGCTGATTACTGGGGCTTTTGCGGAGCGGATGAAGTTCAGTGCCATGGTGCTGTTCATGGTGCTTTGGTCGTTCCTGGTCTATGACCCCATGGCCCACATGGTTTGGGGTAAGGGCGGCCTGCTCAACGCGGCGCTGGGCGGGCATTTCCCCACACTCGACTTTGCCGGGGGAACCGTTGTGCACGTGACCTCGGGCGTGTCCGCGCTGGTTTGCGCCTTGTACCTTGGCAGACGCGTCGGATACCCGCATGACGCCATGCCACCGCATAGTGTGGTTCTCAGTTTTGTCGGAGCCTGCATGCTGTGGGTGGGGTGGTTCGGGTTCAACGCGGGCAGTGCGCTCTCGGCGGGAACGCTAGCGACCAGCGCCTTTGTCGCCACTCACTTGGGAGCCGCGGCCGCAGCGATTGGCTGGGTTGCCGTCGAATGGATTCGCAATGGCAAGCCAAGCACACTCGGAGCGATCTCCGGCGCTGTGGCGGGGCTGGTTGCGATCACGCCGGCGGCTGGCTTCGTTGGACCCATGTCTGCGCTGGCGATCGGGTTCATCGCTGGTGCGGCTTGTTATCTGATGGTAGCCAAGGTGAAAGCTAAATTTGGATATGATGATTCGCTCGACGCCTTCGGCGTCCACGGAGCGGGTGGGACCTTGGGCGCAATCCTGACTGGGGTATTCGCCTCGAGCACAATCAATCCGATCTTTAAGGACGCGAATGGGAACGCCCTCCCCTCAGGCATGATTCAAGGCAACTTCCATCAGATCCTGAACCAGCTGGTGGGAGTTGTGATTGCATGGGCTCTTGCAATCGTCGGTACGGTCATCATTCTGAAGATCGTTGACGCGACGATCGGCTTGCGGGTAAGCGCCGAGCACGAGGTTCAGGGCCTCGATCTCTCGCAGCACGGCGAGGAAGGATATTATTGGGAAGTTTCAACCTAACTTGACCTGAATTGCGCTCAGGATGAGAAAAGAAGAGGTTCGGGCGAAAAGACGATATGACGAAAATTGAGGCGATCATCCAAACATCAAAGCTGGAACCGGTAAAGAACGCCCTGCACGACATCGGCGTTGAGGGCATGACGGTTATCGAGGTCCGAGGGCACGGGCGTCAGAAAGGTCACACCGAAGTTTACCGGGGCCGTGAGTACACGGTTGACCTAATTCCGAAGATCAAAATTGAGATGGTAGTCGCCGACAGCATGGTGGAGAAAATTGAACGGGCCATACTTGGGGCGGCACAGACGGGCAAAATCGGCGATGGCAAAATATTTCGCTCGCATGTAGACGAGGCGATTCGTATCCGCAACGACGAGCGCGGAGATAACGCATTGTAGCGGTGGGCGATCTGGAGAGAGCAGGCGCCGATTGGTCCAGCTCTGGCGCGGGAAATAGGGCAAGGCTATTCATACTTGCGTGCCCCTTTTCCTAATAACCATTCCTGATTCCGTTCATAAATAGTTTCGATTTCCTGCCCTTTCCGGCGACGCGTAAAGTGTAAAGTAAGGTCGGGCTCGCCCTGGCGCGGGTACTTACCGGATTGTCTCTTCTATTCATGAGTACAGCCGTCATCTTACGCACAGAGCTCCGGGATCTCTATGTCAACGAATCCGCCCGCATCCAGCAGGAATTCGTCGCCAATGGAAACGGGGCGGAGGCGATCGCCAGACGGTCGGAGCTGGTGGAACGGGTACTCCATAGGCTCTGGGGAGAGTTGATCAGTCCAGCGGGAGAAGCGAAAAATTTCGCCCTGGTCGCGCTTGGAGGTTTTGGTCGACGAGCGCTGTTTCCCCACTCCGACGTTGACATTCTCTTCTTGCATGCCGACCGCAGTACGGAGGACGCCTTACGCGATCCGATCCGCGCCTTCTGCCAGGAACTCTGGGATTTGCGAATGAAATTGGGCCCCACGACACGTACTCTGGCGGAATGCGATCAGTTCGATCAACAGAACGTCGAATTCACGATCTCGTTGCTCGACTGCCGCTATGTCGCGGGAGACCGTGAACTGTTTGATCGTCTGCATGACAAAGTTCTGCCCAAGTTTTTCGCGCGCGAGGGGGGATACATTGTTCAACAGCTGGCTGAGGTGACGCGGTCGCGTCATGCCAAGTACGGCAATACGGTATTCCATCTGGAGCCGAATATTAAAGAGGCACCGGGCGGGTTGAGGGATTACAACGTGGCGTGCTGGATGGCTTTGCTTTCCGCCATTGATCGGGAACGCAGCTGGCCCGATCAACCCGACTTATTGCCGGAGTCAACCCGGAAGAGCTTTGCTCCCGCACTGGAATTTCTGAGTTCCGTTCGCACATTCCTGCACTATCGCCAGGGCCGTGATGACAACATGCTTGCCTGGGAATCCCAAGACGAGGCCGCGGCCCGTCACGTCGGCGTGAGTCGTGATCAGTCTTTGGACGCGGCGGCATGGATGCGCGTATATTTCCGCCACGCCCGCGCAATCCACTATGAGAGTTTGCGATTGCTGGAGGCGGTGCCCGCGTCGCGCTCCTCCTTGTATCGGCACTTTCAGAACTTCCGGTCACGGCTGTCGAACGCGGATTTTTCCGTGGTTGACGGCCTTGTCATGTTGCAGCAGCCCTCGCGCGTGCACGATCCGGATGTGCTGTTCCGCATTTTCAGCTTTTGTGCCCATCACGGGCTAAAGCCGGCGATGGCGACCGAGCACCGCATTCAGCAGGTTTTGCCAAAAATTCAGGAGACGCCGCCATCCGGTCCGGACGCATGGCGGTACCTGCAGTCGGTACTGACTGAGCCAAACGCGGCGGACGGGTTGCGGTCCATGCATTCACTAGGGCTGCTTACGGTATTGCTCCCCGAACTGAAGCTGATCGATTCCCTTGTGGTCCGCGATTTCTATCACCGGTTCACGGTGGATGAACATTCCTTCCTGGCGATCGAGTGCCTGCATCGGGCACGCCAGTCGAAATCAGAATGGGACCAGCGCTATGGGCGCCTGCTGGAAGAACTGGAACGGCCTGAGTTGCTGTACCTTTCCTTGCTCCTGCACGACGTGGGCAAGGGCATTCCAGGTACAAATCACGTGATCACGAGCCTCGAGATCGCCCACAAATGCATGGACCGTCTCCAGCCGAACGAGGAAGACCGCGATACGATTTCATTCCTGATCGGTAGCCATCTAGAGATTTCAGCGGTGTTGCGGCGTGACATCTACGATCCGGCGACCATTCAAGCTTTTAGCGACAAGATGGGCACGCCCGAACGGCTGAAGATGCTGTGCCTGCTTACTTATGCCGATATCAAAGCCGTGAACCCGGACGCCCTTACGCCATGGAAAGCGGAAAATGTTTGGCAGCTCTACATTGGGGCTTCCAATTCGATGAGCCGTACCGCAGACCAACGTGTGCATCCTGAGACGGAAAAGGACGAGACCATCGCACGCCTGCAAGCCATGGCCCCCCGATCGGCGAAGAAGATTCGCGATTTCCTTGAGGGCCTGCCGAAACGCTACTTGCGGAGCTATCGTCCGGAAGAGATCCTTCGCCACTTCGAGATGGCGGCAGGCATGGGGGATGATCCGGTGCAGCTCTACTTGGAGCGAGGCCGACACTGGTTCGAACTGACGCTGGTCACCAAAGACCGGCCGTTCTTGTTTTCTAAGATTGCCGGCGCACTGGCTGCTTGGGGTATGAACATCGTGAAGGCGGATGCCTTTTCCGATGCTGCCGGTGTGGTTGTTGACACGTTTTTCTTTACCGACCGTTTCCGAACGCTGGAGCTGAACCTCCCCGAATGGGACCGATTCAAACGGAGTGTTGCGGATGTGCTGAACGGCGAGGCTGACCTTGATCGCATGATGCGCGACCGCATGCGAGCTGAGTCGAAAGGGGTTGCAAAGGTGAAGGTGGACACCCGTGTCGAAGTTGATGACCAGTGTTCGGCGAACAGCACACTGGTGCAGATCATCGCCCAAGACCGGCTCGGTCTGCTGCACCGTATTTCATCCCGATTTTCCCATCAGAACTGCAATATAGAGATCGCATTGATCGACACCGAAGGGCAGATGGCGATTGATGTGTTCTATCTCACCTCCAGCGGTGGGAAGCTCAGCCCAGAGAAGCAAGCAGAGTTAAAGGCTGATCTGGTAACGGAACTGCAGGAAGCATAGAGAGCGCCGGTCATCTCGAATCCAAGCTGATCCCCAGAAGTGCGCAGTCTGCTTTTTGGAGGCGGGTCGAATAGAACCGGCCGACCTTGAGGGCAGAGACCCAATTCATTCGTTGTCGGCTTGAAGCAGTTGCCCAAGCGTCGGCTTGTGCTTCTCTGAATGTTTTGCCTTTTTCTTCTTGTCGGGCGCGACCTGCTCGACAGGAGGCGCTCCTATGCGTTCCCGGGCCAATTCCTTCACCGCCTTGACTGCGCGAAAAGTCTTCAGCGTCTTCTTCCTTGCCATTCCTGCAGTCTATCGCAAGCTCTTGTGTGCTCAATCGCGTCCTAGTCTGTAGAATATGAATCGAGGAGCCTACTTTAGCCATGGACGAGCGAGACTTTTTCGACGAAAAACCTGAGAAGAAGCCCGCCACTCTGAATTGCCCGCATTGCCATCAATCTGCCGAATACGATGTAACCTGGCTCGTGCGTACCAAAAGGCGCCAGCTGCCCGGCCGGGCTGACGACCGCGATCGCGCAAAGTTTGCCAAGGCCCGCTCCTATATGCTGCGAAAAGACGACATTCTGGGCTGCAAAAACCTGCGCTGCCGAAAGCGCTTCGAGATTTCAGGGTTGCAGTCGGTCGTCTTCACAGACTAAACTTTGCAGTTTCGTTTGAACCGTCAGGGGATGTTTCGCTCCCTGAAAGGACCCTTATGCTCAAACCCAAGCCGGGCACTTGGTTTCTGCTGCTGTGCGTGTTTTGTTGCCAGACCGGCGTTGCTCAAATCTCCACGAAAAAGAAGGTCGCAAGCCAATCGGATCTCCCCCGTTTTACCTACCCCATGAGCATGCCTGCATCGGAACTTTTGCAGGCCGATGCGGCTACTTTCAATGGTTTCGCCGAAAAGGTGGGCGCTGATCTCGATACCCTCCTAAGCGACTATGACATTTCCGATAAGGCTACCTTGCGGGCGCTGCTCGCGATCAAAGCCGACCTGCAGCAACTTGCAGGCGATTATGAAGGGGCATTAAAGACGGTGCACGATCTGCGTGCGGTGCAGGACAAGCCGACGGCAAAGCTCACGGCTCGCTTACGCAGTGAGGCCGAACTCGAGGCAGCCCTGCGGACGAAATCAACGAGCGGACCGGAGTACGAACAGGCGTTCGCCAGTTCCTACAAAGAAGCAGTGAGTAAACTGCCCTGGGATGTTGTTCAAGACTGGGCCAAAGCGGCATGGGCACAGTCAAAGACGTCGAGCCGGGCGGGGTTGATCGGGATGGCGAAGACCGAGTTGGATCCTGCGGTCGAGAAATCCAAGGCCTTGAGCAACGATGAGGCCTGGGAGTTGGTGGACGCGAGAACCATGCTGCAGTTCGGCATCCCCGAAAAAGAGGTTGTAACCCAAGTATTGGGAGAGTACGTCATAGCGCACAAGAACATGAAGCCAGACGTCTGGGAAGCGCGCGAGGTGACACTCACCCCGGCGGACAAGTTGACCCCGGTTCTTGTGGGTATCTGGGACTCAGGCGTTGACGTGGGGATCTTTGGGGGCCAGGTATTCAACGATCCGCACCCGACCGAGAGCGGGAATCACGGATGGGCCTTCGATAGTAAGGGGAATCCAGCCACTGGCTGGCTATTTCCGTTGACTCAGGAGCAGCAGGCTCAATATCCGATTTTTCGCGAGGAGATCAAAGCGCGTCTCGATCTGGAAAACGGAGTTGATTCTCCCGCGGCCCAGGCATTCAAAAACAGGATGAGCACTCTCACCCCGGACCAAATGCACGAAAGAGCCGAACTGCGAAAGGTGCTGGGGTTTTACCTGCACGGGACGCATGTTGCGGGGATTGTCGCAAGGGGGAATCCCGCGGTTCGACTCGTGGTAGCGCGGTTTGATGATCAGTTGCCGGATCTTCCGTTTCAACCCACTCAGGAATGGGCGCATCGCATGGCGGCCGCCTTCGGGAAATTGTCCGACTATTTCCGGACCAGGGGCGTACGAGTGGTAAACATGAGCTGGGGTGATGATCCCAGGGAGATCGAACAGTGGCTGGCAAAAACGGGTGGACCTACAGACCCAGCGGAGCGGAAGAAGCGGGCAGGCGAGATTTTTGCTATCTGGCATGATGCGGTCGAAAATGCGATCAAGCATGCTCCTAAAACCCTTTTTGTGTGCGCCGCGGGCAATAGCGATAGCGATGCCAGTTTCCTGCGCGATGTTCCGGCAGGGCTGCGGCTGCCCAATTTGATTGCGGTTGGCGCGGTGAATCAGGCGGGAGACGAGACTTCGTTTACCAGCTATGGTCCAACCGTGGTGGTCGATGCCAATGGATACCAGGTGGACAGCTTTGTCCCGGGCGGTACGCGTGCGAAGTTGTCGGGAACTTCCATGGCGTCGCCCAACGTGGCCAATCTAGCCGCGAAGTTGTTCGCGCTCGATCCGTCGCTGACCCCCGAAAAGGTCATTGATCTCATCCGGAGAGGCGCCGATACCAGCGAAGATGGCCGGCGCCATCTGATCAATCCTGAGAAGTCAGTGGAGTTGCTTCGTGGCGGCAAGGCCCGCACCGCGGCAGCGCACTGAGTGACTTCTTCTTTTATACTGACCAGTTTGGCTGTTCGCGGAGATATGCGTGAAGATCCTGATTTGCTTAAAGCAGGTGCCGCAGAAAGATGCACCTCTCAAGCTGAATGAGAGTGGCACATGGATTCGTGAAGACGTCTCCTACGAGGTGAACGAACCTGACGCTTACGCCCTCGAAGAAGGCTTGCGCCAGAAAGAGAAGCACGGCGGAGAGGTCTGCGTGATTACAGCGGGACCGGTGCGGGCTCAGCAGGTACTGCGTGAAGCGCTGGCCAAAGGAGCGGATCGCGCGATTCATCTTGAGGACGACGCATTTGTCGGACTAGATGCGTTTAGCACCGCGCGGGCATTGGCGGCGGCGATCAAGTGTGAGCAATTCGATTTGATTTTCACAGGGCTGCAGTCCGACGATTACGGCTTTGCTCAGACCGGTGTAATTCTCGCTGAGCTCCTGGGATGGCCGCATGCGACGATCATCATGCAGATTGAGAAAACTGACGGCGGAATTAAAGTGAAACGGGAATTGGAAGCTGGCTACTTCCAGTTTGTGGACATGCCCGCACCCGCAGTGCTGACGATCCAATCAGGCATCAATAAGCTTCGCTATGCCACGCTCATTGGCATCAAGCAGGCGAAGAACAAGCCGCTGCGGAAGGTTGCGCTTGCTGAGGTCGAGCAGGCCATGGGGACGAATCTGCAGAAGATTGAACGGATGTACATCCCGCAAAAGACGAAGAAGACCGAGTATCTGGAAGGGTCCCCGACGGAAATAGCAAAGCGGCTGGTGGACAAGCTGCGCAACGAGATTCGCGTGACATAGCAACCGGAATGAGCGCTGGGCTATCGGCCATCCGATGATCGCAGATGGTCAAATCTCCAGCGCGAATGCTAGGCCATTTCAGGAGGACGGATGTCAGGAAATCAATTGATCAGGATGGAAGAAGTTCAGTTAGGCGGAAACGAGAACAAAGGCAACCTGTTAATGACAGTGGGCAAGCTGCTGCTTTGGACAGACCTGATTTTTCTTGCCTTCGTATATTCCAGCGTAAAGAGCGGATCACTGGTTTATCCGCTCTGGTTCCTAGGGCAAGGTGCATTGGCGCTCACACTACTCATTGTGGGGCGCATCAAGCGTGGCCCAGTCAGGGAGTAGAGGCCAGAAGAAAGAGATTTCAGCATGGCCGAAACGATTCTCGTTGTCGTCGAACAGCGCCAAGGGAAACTGAATCGCGTTTCGTGGGAAACGCTTGTGGCGGGGCAGGCAATTGCAGCAAATACGGGATGGAGTTTGGAAGCAGCGGTTGCCGGCTCCAACGTCTCCGCCTTGGCGAATGAGATAGCGTCGAAGAAACTTGCGAAGGTGTATGACATCGAAGGCGCCGCGCTCGAAGCGTACACCCCGGATGCGTTCTCGGTGGCATTGAAGCAGCTGCTAGGGTCCTCCGAGCCCCGCCTTGTGCTCATGCCGCACACCTACCAGGTACGTGACTTTGTTCCGAAATTAGCGACCTCCATGAAGCGGACGGTGATTAGCGACTGCATCGGTTTTCGAAAGGATGGCGACCAGCTTTTATTCACCCGCCAAATGTTTCAGGGGAAGTTTGCCGCGGATGTGAGTTTTCGTTGCGAGGCTCCGTGGTTTGTGACCTTCCAGACCGGAGCGTTTCGGGGGGATCAGGTACAAGCAGGGACAAGCGTTGCGCCGGTGGAAACGGTTGCGGTAGATATCCCCGCGGATGTTGTGCGCACCCGGCCGCAACCGCCGTTCAAAGAAGCCAAGCAAGCCGTCGACCTCACTCAGGCCGAAGTGATTGTCTCGGTCGGGCGCGGAATCAAAGAGCAAAAGAATATAGAGTTGGCGAAACAACTGGCCGAGGCTCTCGGGGGAGAGATCGCGGCCTCACGTCCAATTTGCGATTCAGGTTGGTTGCCCATGGACCGCCAGATCGGTTCTTCCGGCCAGACCGTCGCCCCAAAGTTGTACTTTGCGCTGGGCATCAGTGGCGCGATTCAGCACCTCGTTGGAATGAAAGGCGCACGCTCGATTGTGGCGGTGAACAAAGACCCTGAAGCTCCTATTTTCGAGATCGCGGACGTGGCCGTCGTGGCCAACCTGTTTGACGTGGTTCCAGCATTGATTGAGGAGATCAAACGAGCGAAAAGCTGAGCCCGGGGTGCCGATGGAGAGTTGGAGCACCGGAGCGAGGGTGAGGGGTTGATCTCGTTCGCCATCAGGAAAAGTACTCGTTGTGTGTGGGGCGTAAGAACGCGAATCGCGGCATCTGCTGCGATTTCCATTGAAACAGTAGAGTACTCCCGGATGCGAGGTTAACAAATCTAACGGTTATGAAGACCGGTAACGACTCTTAGTAGCCGGCGCGATTTCGTAAGAAGTTTCTTGGTGCGCAATGCTTCATTTTCGCCAGCCTCCGAAGAACATCGAACGTCCCCAGATGCCGGCCGATATTGTCATCGTTGGCGGCGGGCCAGCAGGTATGGCTTGTGCGCTCCGCTTGGCGCAGTTGATCGATCAACATAACGCCAACAATCCCAATGCTCAGCTCAGCAAAGAAAATATTTTCGTGCTCGAAAAGGCACGCGAAGTTGGCCAGCACTGCCTCTCTGGCGCCCTGCTCGATCCCCGGTCTATGCGCGAGCTGCTGCCCGAGTTTGAAAAAGAAGCGCCGCTCGACGCCCCCGTTTCCAAGGAAGGCGTTTATTTCCTTACAAGGAACGGCAAGTTCAAGTTTCCGATCACCCCCCCGCCGCTGCGCGACCACGGCAATTACGTTATCTCCCTGAATCGCTTTGTGAAGTGGCTGGGCAACAAGGTCGAAGCTTCGGGCATTACGGTATTTACCGGCTTCGCTGGATCGGAGCTGATGATGCAAGGATCTCGCGTTGCTGGTGTCCGCACCGACGATAAAGGCCTGGACAAGCAAAATCAGCCGAAAGCGAACTTCGAACCTGGCTACGAACTGCAAGCCAAGGTGGTTATTCTCGCGGAAGGCAGCCGTGGATCCCTGACCAAACAGCTCATCAACGGGCTCGAACTCCCCAAGGATCGCAACCCGCAAACTTACGGTCAAGGGGTTAAGGAACTTTGGGAGCTCCCTTCGGAGCGCATCGCTCCGGGAGAGGTCATCTACACCATGGGCTGGCCCTTGTCTTCCCGCGAGTATGGCGGTGGCTGGATTTACGGTGGGAAAAACAACGTCGTCTCGCTCGGGTTTGTCACCGGTCTTGACTATCCCGACCCGCGACTGGACCCGCACCACGTCTTGCAGCAGTTCAAGCTCCATCCGTTTGTGGCCAAGTTGCTGGAAGGCGGAAAGATGATCCGGTATGGCGCGAAATCACTGCCCTATGGAGGCTGGTGGGCCGTTCCGCCCCTGGCCGGCGACGGGTGGATGATTGTCGGTGATTCTGCGGGACTGCTGAACTCGCAACGGCTCAAAGGTATTCATCTAGCCATCAAGAGCGGAATGCTGGCTGCCGAGACTGCATTCGAAGCGCTGCAGAAAGACGATTTCTCCTCCCGAACGCTGAGCCAATTCCAGACGAGGGTTGAGACCAGCTGGATCAAGCAAGAGTTGTGGAAGGTTCGGAACTTCCATCAGGGTTTCGAGCACGGGTTTTGGCGCGGTATGGCTCACGCAGGCATCCAGCAATTTACCGGCGGACGAGGCCTGCGCGAGCGCTATCCGGCGACCCCGGGTTTTGTCAGGATGAAGAAAATCAGCGAACTTCCGCCCGATGGCGGCGCCGAGTCGCATCTCATCGGGCCAGCCAAGGGAAACGGCAAGCAGACCTTCGACAAGCTCACGGATCTCTACCATTCTGGGACCAAGCATGAAGAGGATCAGCCCGCCCATCTGATCATCCACGACACGAACGTGTGCGAGTCGCGATGCCTCACAGAGTTTGGCAGCCCTTGCCAGCATTTCTGTCCGGCAAATGTGTACGAGATGCTGGATGATCCCACGCGTCCACAGGGCAAGCGCATCAGCCTGAACCCGTCAAACTGTGTCCACTGCAAGACCTGTGATATCCAAGACCCGTACCAGATCATCACCTGGGTGCCCCCTGAGGGCGGCGGTGGACCGAACTACGACGGAATGTAAGATGGACCCGCTGGGGATAAAGTCTGAGCAGCACCGGCGGTTGTTTTGACCCGAAGGATACGAAGTTACACGATAAAAATTATGAAGACTAGAATTCAGCTTCTTTTCTTGTGTATCGCTCTCGTCGTGGCAGCCGTCGCCCAACAACCTCAGGAAGCATCCCGGGAGCCTCAGGGGCTCACCGCGACCATCCCCTCCAGCGGATTTCCCGGACTCGATCGCTACCGCGCCTCCCGTATCAAGGTTTACATGAATGATTTCGGAGAACTCTCCCGTTACCGCGATGCGAATGCCGCTTTACCGCCAATGGCCCCTGGGGAAGCGCGGGTTGTGTTTTTCGGCGATTCCATTACGGACGGCTGGAAAATCGATGAGTCATTCCCCGGTAAGCCCTATGTGAATCGCGGCATTGGTGGCCAGACCACGTCGCAGATGCTCGTGCGTTTTCGCCAGGACGTAGTGAATCTCCGGCCAAAGGTGGTGGTGATCCTGGCCGGAACCAACGACATTGCCGGAAATAGCGGACCGATCGCAAACGAAGATATCGAGGCCAACTATTCCAATATCGCTGAACTTGCCAAGGCAAACAACATCAGCGTGATCTTTTCTTCAATTCTCCCAGTGAACAATTACACCGAGCGAGCGAAGGAATTCTTTGCGCAACGGCCGATGGAGCGCATTCTGGCACTGAATCGGTGGCTGCAAGATTATTGCCAACGTAACCATCTGATCTATCTCGATTACTTCAGCGCGGTGGTGGATGAAAAAGGCATGCTGAAGCGGGAGTTGGCTGAGGATGGCCTCCATCCGAACAAGGCGGGGTATGCGATTATGGCGCCAATGGCGGAAAAGGCAATCGCAAAGACGCAATGATGCTGAGCGCCCTTGACATTCCCTCGTTCGAGGCGAGGATGAGAGAAGGGCGCCTTTTTCTTCTTTCCGGCATCTATAATTGAACTGAGTTTCCGACCGCCTAGGCCTTCGGGAATACCCATGGTCTTGGCGGCGAGGAGCAGGTTTTTAGGAACCTAACGGGAGTGCACTTCGCGATCTGAAGGTCGGGTTCGGCATAAAGGTCGCAGGGGCTTCCGAAGGGTGCAAAGACCTCCCGAGGGTGTAGGTGGAAACGCCTGTGCCTCCCGTGCTTGGAAAGGAAACGGCTGCCGAGCGGTTCCCGTCCGTTCTTCTCTGAGCCACTTCAACTCTCAGCTTTCACGCCTCCGCTGTGGAGGCGCTTAGCGATCGGCACCAAATGGCGATGCTCACCGACAAATTCGGCCGCGAGATTACCGATCTGCGAATCTCGGTCACCGACCGATGCAACTACAAGTGCGTTTATTGCCGGACGGGTAACGAAGGTGCCGTCTATGGCGAACTACCTTTCCCGGATTACTTGCGCATGGCACGGGTTCTGGTTTCGCTTGGAATCCGCAAGATCCGACTCACAGGCGGGGAACCGCTTTTGCGACGTGGGCTGGTCGATTTTGTTCGCGACTTGTCTGCTCTGCGCAGCATGGATGGTGACCTCCTCGACCTTGCCATCACCACGAATGGGCACCTCCTCGCCGATATGGCGCTTCCCCTCAAGAATGCCGGTCTAAATCGCATCACGGTCAGCATGGACGCCGTCGATCCCGAGCGCTTCACGCGGATCACTCGCGTGCCTGGCGGATTCGATCATGTGCTCTCGGGCATTCGGGCGGCCCGGCGGGCTGGGCTCTGGCCGTTGAAAGTCAACTGTGTGCTCATGCGGGGCTTCAATGAAGATCAGATCATCCCATTCGGCATGTTTGCACGCGAGGAGGGCGTGATCGTTCGCTTTATAGAATTCATGCCACTCGAAGAGGACCGCGTGTGGTCCCCGGCAACCGTGGTGACACTCGATGAGATCCTGAGCCGGATGGCTGAGTACCGGCCCTTAGTGGAAATTCCTCGCGCCCGCAGTGAGACCGCCCGGCGCTATCGCTTTGATGATGGGGTGGGCGAGATCGGAATCATCGCGCCAGTGTCGCATCCGTTCTGTGGGCACTGCAGCCGAATCCGTATCACCTCGGACGGGAAGATCCGGACCTGCCTTTTCTCGGTTTGGGACCACGACCTTCATGAACGGATGCGCCGGGGTGGATCGGACGAAGAACTCGTCTCTTTCATTCACGACGTGGTGAGCAAGAAAGAAGAACGTCACCACATTGGCGAGCCAGATTTCGTGCCTGCCTCAAGGACAATGGTTCACATCGGCGGATAGGAGTTCTTCCGCCCGGGATGCTTGGCTGCCGGCCGAGCGCGCTCGCCAAGCGCCTCAACATTTACACTATTCCTTCCATGAACGTCATTTACGGGATCAACTCCGTCGCTGAGGCTCTCAAAGCACGCGGGCGAGCGTTCGAGTGGGTGGGCGTAGCCAAGGAGCGCCACGATCTCCGTCTGCAAAGGATTATTGAAGAATGCCGACGCGCGAGCATTGCCGTTCGCTTTCTGCCGAGGCAGGAGCTAGACCGCATGGCGTCTACCGGCGCGCATCAGGGAGTGGTCGCCGTGAGTTCGACCAAACAATACACCGACCTCGACGACCTGCTGGCTCGCAAGCGTAGCCGGTTCTCACTGATCGTTGTTCTTGATGGCGTCGAAGATCCACACAACCTAGGCGCCATCCTACGTACGTCGGAAGCGTCGGGGGCGGATGGGGTGGTCATTCCGGAGCGCCGCGCTGCGGGCGTAACCGGGACGGTTGCCAAGGCCTCCGCAGGCGCGAGCGCTCACCTTCCCATTGCCAAGGTCACCAACATCGCCAGGACGCTTGAAGATTTGAAGTCACGAAACATTTGGGTCGTAGGCCTGGATGAGCGCGGCAAGGACAACTACGACGCAATTGACTACAACATGGATTGCGCGGTCGTAGTTGGCGCGGAAGGGACGGGACTCCATGATCTGGTCGCCAAGAAGTGTGACTTCCTGGTTTCGATCCCCATGCTTGGGAAAGTACCCTCGCTCAATGTCTCGGTTGCTGCTGGCGTAGTTCTTTATGAAGTCGTTCGGCAGAGGCGTAACGCGCAAAAATGAAGTCACTTTGCATTTTGTGCGTGCTTTTCGGGGCTGTGCTTCCCGCCTCAGCGCTGGATCGCGAGGCCTTTAGTTTCACGCGATATGAGCTGGGCCTCACGCTTGATCCCGGCCAGCAACGTTTAGGCGGGCGCGGCAAAATCACGTTGCGTAACGACTCCGACTCGCCACAAAGATCTGTGGCGCTGCAGATTTCATCCAGTTTGCATTGGGCGGCCATCCAAATGAATGGCAAGTCCGCAGAGTTTGTCACGCAAACCTACGCTTCTGATATCGATCACACGGGTGCACTCAGCGAGGCGATCGTGACCTTGTCCCAGCCCCTGGCACCAGGAAACACGGTCGAACTCACCGTGGGGTATGAGGGTGTGGTCCCGCAGGATACAACCCGGCTAACTCGCATGGGAGTTCCCGCAGATACGGCCAAGCATTCCGACTGGGACCAGATCAGCGCTGCTTTCACCGGCTTACGGGGGATCGGTTACGTCGTCTGGTATCCGGTGGCTACTCATTCCGCGAGCATGTCCGACTCGGCCAGCGTGTCAGAAACAGTAGGACGATGGAAAAGGCGCGAGCGAGATGCGGAGATGCGCGTTTCCTTTTCATTTCCGACCGCATCCGACCGGCAGAGATTGTTCTGCGACGACGGCGAACCGGCTGAACTCGGTAACTCGCTGGAGTGTTTATGGCGGAACTTAGACACCAGTATCCCGTTCATTGTGGTATCCGCTCAGGAACTGCTCGCGCTGCCTTCCTTTGAGATCTTTTACCTGCCCGAGCACCGGTCTGGCGCCGAGGACTATGCGATGGCCTTGAAGCAGGTGGGGCCGAGCATTGCGGTATGGCTCGGCGGGCGTACTCCCGCCAAGGATACACGGGGAAGAGTGATAGATTTGCCGGACTCGGACGCCGCTCCATTCGAATCTGGAAGCACGTTTTTAATGCCCCTCACGGCTGACGAAACTAGCCTTTTGTTGACGGCGGTGCAACAGTCGGTAAAACTCGATTTTCCATCCCCCCGCGCCTGGATCTCGCAGGGGTTAGCCGGATACGCTCAACTCAGGTATATCGAACAGGAGAAGAGCCGCGAGGCTGCGCAGGCGTATTTGGAAGGTCATCGGGAGGCTTTGATCGACGCCGAACGCTCCCTGCCAGAAAGGGATCCCGCCGCACATTCCCTCATCAATTCTGTGGATGAGTTCTATATTCGGACCAAGGCTATGAATGTTTGGTGGATGCTGCGGGAGTTGATTGGGGAAACTGCCCTGACGGCCGCTCTCCACAGCTACAAACCCGAAGAAGATAAAGACGCAATGTACATGCAGCGATTGCTTGAAGCGCAGTCGCATCGCGATCTGACTTGGTTTTTCGACGATTGGGTTTATCGCGACCGCGGACTTCCGGACTTCCGCGTTGATTCTGTGTTTTCAAGAGAGGTTGTGGGTGGCGGGTACCTGGTCACGGTGACCGTCGAGAACCTGGGTGGAGCAGGGGCAGAAATTCCGGTGATCCTCAGAATGACCACCAAGGACGCGGTGGAGAAGCTTGTGGTGCCCGGAAAATCCAAAGCATCGGTGCGGATTCTCGCGGGAAGTGCGCCGGTAAAAACAATTGTCAACGATGGCGGCGTGCCGGAGAGCAATACCCGGAATAACGAGTACGTGATGGATCATTGAATCAATAATGCCACCTGCCCAACGGTTTCAAAACGATTCAACGTCTCAGTAGCTCAATCATTCAACCAGGAGGTCTTCTTGGCCTACATTCAATTCCTAGGCGCGGCAGGCACAGTCACTGGATCCAAGCATCTTTTGAACATTTCCGGGGATAGCACGGGGAAGACCGGCGTGCAGGTGCTGATTGATTGCGGTCTGTTTCAGGGAAAAAAGGAATGGCGTGAACGCAATTGGCAGGATGTGCCGCTTGCGGCCCAGGAAATTGAATGCTTGATTTTGACTCACGCTCACCTCGATCACTGCGGTTGGATTCCCCGGTTGGTGAAGCAAGGATTTCGTGGACCAATTTACGCAACCCCGTCGACCATTGATTTGTGCAGCATCATCTTGCCTGACTCTGGACATTTGCAAGAAGAAGACGCCGAATTCCACAACAGGTCCAAGACGTCGAAGCATGATCCTGCCTTGCCGCTTTACACGATGGAGGAGGCGCTGGAGTGCCTCCAATCCTTCAAGCCGGTTGACTTTGGCATAACCAAGAAGATTGCGCCGGGCGTGTCATTCCGTTTCGTCCATGCGGCGCACATCCTCGGTTCGTCGATGGCTGAGGTCACGATCGATTTGGCGGGTGGGCCCGCCCGCCCGCGGCGCTTGCTGTTTACCGGCGACATTGGCCGCATCCGCGATCAACACATCGCACCCGGCAAAGTCGTACACTCCGGGCCGGAAACAGGCGAGTCTGCCGATATCGTGGTGATGGAGTCTACCTACGGCAATCGTAGTCATCCGAAAGAAGACCCGCGCCCGGCGCTGGCGGAGTTGGTTCGCAAGACCGTTGCCCGTGGCGGAAGCGTGATTGTTCCCGCCTTCGCGGTCGAGCGTACGCAAAAATTTCTGTTTATGCTCAAGGAGTTGATGGAGTCCGACCAGTGTCCGCGAGTCCCGGTTTATTGCGATAGCCCCATGGCGATCAAAGCAGTTGAGATCTTCATGCAGCACACGGAAGAATACAACGATGAAACCAAAAAACTAATCGCCAGGTACGGCTCGCCTATCAGCTGGCCGGGTTTCACATTTGCCCAGACTGCGGAAGAATCCAAGAAGATCAATAACTCCCGCTTCCCGTGCGTGGTCATCTCTTCGAGCGGAATGGTCACCGGCGGGCGGATTCAGCATCACCTCATACAACGCCTGCCGGATCCACGAAATACGATCCTTTTTATCGGCTTTCAGGCGCCGGGGACTCGAGGATTCATCATCAAGAGCGGCGCCCCGGAAGTGAAGATTTTCGGACAGATAGTTCCAATTCGCGCACAGGTCGCGGCTCTTGAACAGTTCAGTGATCACGCAGATACACCGGAGCTTCTGGAATGGCTGCGGACATTTTCAACCCCGCCTGGCAGCACCTATCTTGTCCACGGCGAGCCGGATGCATCCGCCCACCTTCGGGACACGATGGCAAAAGAACTGGGATGGAACGTACAAATTGCGCAGTGGATGCAGAAGGTGGAATTCGCTTAGGATGTCGCTCGCAAGTGCCCCCAGAGTGCCCCACCAAGCGACCTAACTTGCCGTTGTGAATCTTACCAGTGCGTCTAATTTTTGGGAGGCGCTTCCGGAATCGATGGAATTCGCTGCCAGTGCGGCCGCATCCTTCAAGCTCTCGGATCTTCCCGCAGCAACGAGTGCGGCTGCCGAATTCAGGATCACGACTTCGCGCCGCGGGGATCTTTCTCCCCCCAGAATTTCACGGATGATGCGCGCGTTTTCCACGGCATCTCCACCGGAAAGGGATGTGATGGGCGCGGACTTGAGTCCAAACTGCTCGGGAGTGACTTCGTAGGAGTGGACATTTCCTTCGCGTACCTCGGCTACGCGCGTCGGCCCAGTGATGGTGATTTCATCCAATCCATCGAGCCCGTGCACCACAAATGCGCGATGGGTTCCCAGCATCGTAAGCGCCTCGGCCACTTTCTCGACCAGGTCAACGGAATAAACCCCCACTACTTGCGCCGAAGCCCCCGCGGGATTCGTGAGTGGACCAAGGAGGTTGAACACAGTGCGCAGCCGGGTTTGTTTCCGAATCGGTGCTACGTATTTGGCTGCGGTATGAATCGCGGGTGCAAACAGGAACGCGATTCCAACTTCCTCAATGCAGGTGCCGATCAGTTCAGGAGAAAGTTGAATGTTTACGCCGAGCGCCTCCATGACATCGGCCGCCCCGCATTTCGCGGTCATGGTCTGACCCTCCACCTTCGGCGTCGAACTGCGATTCCCGTGCTTGGCAACGCGAACGCCGCAACCGGCAACCACGAACGCAGTCGCGGTGGAGATATTGAAGGTGCCGGCGGCGTCCCCGCCCGTCCCGCAGGTGTCCACCAATGCATCCCGCCCGGTGCCGCTAGCGTCGAGCACGGAATTGCTGCGAACCCGAATCGGAGCGGCCGCTGCCCGGATCGCCTCTGCAAAACCAACGATCTCCTCTACTGATTCGCCCTTCATATGAAGGCCCACCAGCAGAGCGGCAATCTGCGCGTCAGTACATCCGCCGGACAGCACCTCTCCCATGACCTCGCGGGCTTCTGTGCGAGATAAGCCTTCGCGATGGCTCACAATTCGGTGCAGAGCTTCCAGGATCATAGGAGGTTCTTCAAGCTCTACCAGAACTGGCCAGCCGACGCAAGCAGGGGAAGTGCCGCTTAGGGGGGAAGTGGACTATTCCACGGCTTTGATCGTCAGCGGATGTATGTTAAGGGATCAGACATTCGGTTGATAACCAGAGGTTGACCAACCATCTCAACATAAACCGTCCAGGTACCGGTCGGCACTGCGGAAGACAAGTCAAAAGCTGTGGTGGTGACCGGCAGATTGGAAGCTGCAATGTACAGGCTACCCGCCGCATCCACGAAATAGACGTTAAAGTGATGTACCGTGGCCATGCTGGCGTAGGAATCGGAAGCGGAAAGAGACCAACTTAATTGCGATCCGGAGAGAGATGCATTAACCGTGTAGCAGTTATCAATCCCATTCTCTACAGAGGTTCCTTCCTCATAGTCGTTCCAAGTAACCACCTGTACGTAGGGCAACTGGAGATTTGTTCCTGCAAAATATTTGGAAATTTCATTCGCCGTGTTCAATAATACCTGCCCGCACTGCTGTGCAATGACTCGGTTCATTCCCCAGGAGGCATTGTGGTCATCGAAGCCTTTCCAAATACCGCCAATCATCAGCTGTGACGGATGGGCTAGTCCGGCGCTGTAGAAGTTATCGAGGTAGGTGGGCGATGAACTCGTACTTGAACCCCACCAGAATTGCTGTGTCGCACTATAGATTGCCGGCTGAACCCAGGCAAAGCGGCCGTTGTCGTACGAAGCCGTTGTGAAAGATCCGAACTGGTGGATGTACTTGAAGGGTGCAGCATAGGTATCGGTGTGGGCTTTCACAGCAGACCAGATTGCGTCCCAATCGGCATTCGTGAGGATTGGCCACACCGATTTCGTAACAAAAGAAAAGACCACCGGGGCGCCGCCGTCAGTGAAGTAGACCGCGCTGCTGGCATATTGGCTATTGACGTAGTCCATGTCGTAAATCAGCGAGTTCTGGAGGCAGCTTAGGGTGGCGCTTACCGCCTGGTTCGAAGTTGGACACCGCGAGATCAGTGAACCCTTGTCTTCCATGATCCCGAACTTCAGAGGAAAACCGGAACGGCCGTTAAGATCTGAAAACACGGCGTTCGTTGTTGCCAGGTTGAAGCCTTGTTGGGGATCGACGGAACCGTAGAAATCCACCAGATTGATGTCGCAACCTTCCCGAAGCATGAACGAATCCTGCGCAGCGACAGTCGCAGAATTGTTTTCGTTATAACCGACACTGGCGTGGCTACTCAGTCCAAACCAAGGCTGGTATTCACAGATCACTTTGCCTGTCCAGCCCGGGTACACGAGATTTCGGATGGTCAAGGGCGAAATATGGCCGGCCGGAGAGTCGGGCACCAGCGTCTCCGAACCCAGATTGTTCGGGTTCGTGTAGAAGCCGTCAAAAAATGCGAAGCAATAACTGAGATTCGCCGAGGGAGCGCTGGAAGAAGAACACGCGCTGGTATTGTTTGACAGCTGTGGGACAAGGGTGCCGATAGGTGTGGGCGCTCCGGTTCCTCCGGTGAGTGCCGGCCCGGAAGCAGTGGCCGTGAACGACGCGGTCGCGAAATAATTGCTGTGGGTAACAGACGTTGAAAGCGGGTAATTGGCCGCGGAGCCGGTTGCCTTGGTAGTGAGTGTGATCTTCGATTTCGACACGGTGGCGGTTACCGGAGAACTCGAAGTGTTCAGTTTTGCGGCGAGCGAGTTTGCGAGTTGTGTCGCGGTCTTCTGGTTTGCAGAGCGGCTGTAGTTTGTAGAGGCGGTAAAACCATTGACCGTGATTTGAATCTGGCCAGAATCGTAAAATCCACAGGTTCCGTTTACGCAAATGGGCCCCTGTAGAGATCCGCTGATGGTGACTGATCCTTTGCCTGCAGTCTGGGAAAACGAAAGAATCGTAAACGACACGAACACAGACACCGCGAAGAGGGCGCGCGCACCAGTCATGCGAGGAAAGCCTCCAGATTATTTGGACCCTGGATTGAGAACGGCTGGGCACCCGAGCGGCGCTACAGCAGTAAGTCCTGAGTGGATGAGGTGAGTATCACCTAAGGAACTCGCGGGGGAAAGAAAATTCGTGGAAATCGGCCCGAAAAAGCGCAAATTTGCGGCGGTTTTCAGGTGTTCTACTTAGGTTGTGTTCGCATCCAAACGCTCGTCGAGACGAGTGTTGTCGCGCTACAGACGGCACTCATGACAAAAGTGCCCTCACTTATTTTGTGTGCGGTGGCTGCCGCTGTTGCTCTCATGCCTGGTTTGGTTTTCAGCCAACAATCCCAAACGCCTGCGGAGGAAGCTCGTTGAGGCCGCGCTAGGCCACAGCGGCGCACTTCGGCCAGACGGGCTTTTAAATTTGGTATGCCGCACAAAGACCTGAAGGTGACCGCCAGCAACGAGCGGATCAAGCCCGGCTTCGCCCGCCGTGCGTGGGCCGCATTCAGTTCGGGCCGAAGTGACGCCATGGTGAATAGAGTGATCTCTGCGCTTCGAGAAAGCGGATCCAGGGACCGCCCTCGACAGCCGCATGCTAAACGTTGAGCCGCGCCTTTTCTTTATGCATTTCTGGGCGAATGACGACGCGGTAAAGCTGGCTCGCGGGCTGAAGGAGGATCTCGACAAGCCAACTTGAAGCGATAAGTTACCTAGAGATTACTGGCCCTTCGGACACTCCCCCGTGTACCTTTTCCGGCGACGGATGTGCCTTGCGTACTCTGCCCACAGTGCTTCCAGCAAGGTAAATAAAAGAGATTGGAATTTGCGCCGGCCGGATGTTTTTAGCCGCGGGAGGAAGAATGCAAATTGGTGTCTATGGTGCAGGTTACCTGGGGACAGTGATTTCGGCCTGTCTGGCCGATTTCGGCACGCCCGTGACTTGCTGCCATCCCGACAGCTCGCGCATGGTGGACATGGCACAAGGGAAAGTGCCCTTTCACGAGAAAAATCTCTCCGAAATTATCCGACGCAATGTGCGCTCCGGCCGTTTGTCGTATTCAACCGATGTCGAAGCATTTGCCCGCAAGGCGGGCGTGATTTTTCTAGCTGAAGACAATCCGCAGCAACTGCCTGATCTCGTGCTGCGGATTTCCAGATCAGTTTCGAAGCCCCCGGTCCTTTCGATCGTGACACCCGTGGCGGTTGGAACTGGAGTAGCACTGGAGCAGAATCTCTCCGCCGCGGGGTTGAAAGCAATCGTGGTTTCTCAGCCGATATTCTTTACCGCTGGATGCGCCGTCGAAGACTTCAACTGGCCGGACCGAATTATTCTCGGAACCACATCGAACGATGCCGTTGCAGCCATCAAGCAGATATTCCATCCGCTGGTTATGCGCGGAGTACCAGTCATCGTGACCAACCATGCCACAGCTGAGCTGGCGAGAGAAGCCGCGACTGCATTCGTGGCCACCAAGATTTCCTTTATCAACGAACTGGCGGGCCTATGCGAAAAGGTGAGCGCGGACGCCGTGCATCTATCCCTCGCCCTTGGGCTGGACAAGAAAATTGGGCCTCGTTGCCTCCAAGCCGGGGCTGCCATGGGTGGGTTATTTGCTCAGTCGGAGATGGATTCCCTGGCTGGACTGGCACAGCAGAACAATGTCTCGCTGCGAGTATTAAGCGCCGCGCGTGAGGTCAACCAGTCACTGGCCGAAGGCCTGGCCGAAAAAATTTCCTCCTGCTTGCAGTCGTTGCAAAACAAGGATGTCGGCATTCTAGGTCTGGCTTTCAAACCGAATACGAACTCGGTTGCTGGGTCCGCGTCAGTTCGCTTGGCCCAGGGTCTAGTCGCTCGAGGCGCACGTGTCCGCGCCTACGATCCGGTGGCGATCCCAGATGCAAAGCTTGAACTCAACGGTACTGTGCACTACTGCGAAACGCCCTATGCTGCTGCAGAAGGGGTGGAAGCCCTGGTGGTCGGAACCGGCTGGCCGGAATTCCGTGCACTCGACTTCGGGAAAATAAAATCGCTTCTCCGCCGCCCTCTCATTGTCGACACCAAGAACATCCTTGATGCTGTTCGCCTCAGGGCCATGGGATTTGAATACGTAGGCGTGGGTAGGATCTAGGGAAGATAGCGCTTGGCAACAGCAACCAGCGCACCTGCCAAAGCAATTTTTGAGTCGCCGCTCTCGAGCAATCAATCCATCCACCAGCACCCAATGCTCTTGCGCTGTCGTGTGACCGAGAGCTGAATCCCGATTCATCCCAGGCGCAGACGGCTCCACCAGAACCCGTTATAATCGACTAGTTATGGTGGGAGTAGCTCAACTGGCAGAGCACCGGACTGTGGCTCCGGTTGTTGCGGGTTCGATTCCCGTCTCCCACCCCAATTTTTCAACGGCTTAGACCCCGCTACATGCGTTATTGCGGTATCGCTCTCGCGGCAACCTTCGCCGATGCCTCCCGCAGCCTTTCACCAATCGCATCGCCATAGTTCATGGTGACGCGGATGTCTCCGTGTCGCATTGGCGCGCTGCCGCACAGTGATTGGGGTGCCCAACTCGTCAGCTGCACGGGTCACCCAGGCCTCTGATTGTCCAAAGGAGCGGACCAGGTCATTCAAACTTGGTTCCAGGCCCGAATCTGTTTTTAGGTCGGGAGCCCAGCAGCTCCGAGAGGGAAATACCACCCACGGTCATCCAGATCACGTTGCTTCTCTGGGCCTTATCACCAATCCTTACGCTCAACACCGGATCATAGAGACACGTGGCGAAGATGACGGCAGCCCCCAGCGTGCTGAGAATTCCAGCTGAACTTCCGAAGTTGAAGGCCACGGAAACCAAGACTCCGAGGAAGAGAAATGGAAGAGAGCTCTCCAGCAGTGTCCCGCGAAGCAACGTAGCGAGCAGGATTGCAAGCAGGAGAGCGAACCCGGTCCCCGCCAATTGCTTACGGTAACGCTTCATAGTTGAACTTTAGCTGTAATCCAGCTCTCGTTCCATCTATATCTCATACCTTCTGATCAGGCGGCGACGCCGCTGGAAGCCGCTGCGCCACCCCTTAGGCAGTTCATCCAGGTCGAAAACTGGTTGTGATCTTCGCCACGGAATTGATTCCAATCGAGTAGCGCATCCCTTTGAAGGGTGTGACGACATCCCCGGTTTGAGTGTAACCTTTCTCCGGCTCCCGAATCACACTCAAGTTGAAGTTCGTCCTTCGGAGACATTCCATGTATCGCGGTCTTGATCAGCGCAAGTTCAAGAGCATGAATCGCCGAGAAGTGCTCAAACTCACCCCTGTTGTCGCGTTGGGCGCATTTGCCATTCCATCGGTCCGACAGCCATTACTTCGAGTTGGACTTGATTTTAGCGACTGGGCTTCCAGAGTGATGTTTCGTTCAGGGCATCTGGCAACCACGTTCTCTGATTCGGACCTCACTCCATTGGAAAAGTTTCCCATCAATGACTATGACGTGGATGACCCCGGAGTTGATTTCGACCGTTGGACACTGTCCGTTGCGGGTGCGGTGCAGAAACCCGGAGACTACAAGCTCGACCAAATTCAGGCGCTTCCGAAATTCCGGCAAAACACTCGCCACGTGTGTGTGGAAGGTTGGGACGTCATTGGACGCTTTGGCGGTGCGCGACTCTCGGATTTTTTGAAAAGCATCGGTGCTGATCTGACAGCCCGTTACGTTTACATTGAATGTGCGGATGATTATTACGAATCGCTCGATATGTCTATTGCGCTGCATCCTCAGACGCTGCTCTGTTACGAAATGTACGACCAGCCACTCACGCGGGAGCACGGTGCGCCCCTTCGCCTGAGCATTCCGACAAAGGTAGGCTACAAGCAGGCGAAATATCTCACGGACTTAACTGTGACGAATGTCCTGCGGAGAGTGGGTTACTGGGAAGACCAGGGTTATTCGAAGTATTACGGCCTGTAGTGAGGTTCAATATGCCTGCGTCAACGGTTGCAATCGAAAATACAAAAACCGGCGAGGTCACAGAAGCCGCTTACGAACACCCGTTCATCGTACGCCTTTGCCATTGGGTGAATGCGGTGTCGTTGGTTGTAATGGTTGGAAGCGGTCTACAGATATTTCGCGCATTCCCAAGTTTCGGCGCGAAAATACCCGAAAAAGTTCTGCTCAACTGGCCGAAATCTCTTGCCATCGGCGGTTGGCTCGGCGGTGCACTACAGTGGCACCTCACGTTTATGTGGATATACATGGGCACGGGGCTCGCCTACCTCGGGTACCAGATCTTCAGCGGTAACTATAAGCAGGTTCTCTTCGTCCCGCGCGATGTTCGCGGAGTTTGGCCGATCGTTCGCCACTATTTTTTCTTTGGATCGAAGCCGCCTGTGCGAGAGGCTTACAACCCGCTACAAAAACATGCATACACCTCCGTTGTCATTCTCGGCATTCTGTCGGTTGCGACCGGCTTCGCTATCTGGAAACCCATTCAATTTTCATGGCTCGCGTGGATGATGGGCGGCTTTCACTATGCCCGCCTATGGCACTTCATCATCATGTGGGCAATGCTGGTGTTCGTTTTCGGTCACCTCGTCATGGTCCTTCTGCACGGTTGGAACAACTTTCTGTCAATGTTGACAGGATGGAAGAAGGATCCAGAATACCTTGCGAAATAGCGTTGTGGAACGAATTGCTCTGAGTCAGCAGTGAGGATAAATGGCAGCAGAAACGGGACCGCTGGAGCACCCGGCGCAACAGGACTACGAGCGACAGTTAATCCAGCGCATTAGGGATGGCGACCATGAGGCGTTTTATGTACTGATACGGCCTTATGAAAAACGCGTCTACGCGGCGGCATTGGCTCTACTTCGTAATGACGCGGATGCGGAAGATTGTGCTCAGGAGGCCGTGCTGAAGGCATTCAAGAATATTCGGCAGTTTCGTTCTGAAGCGAAGTTCAGCACTTGGCTCATTCAGATCGCTATCAATGAGGCACGTATGCGAAGAAGAAAACAGCGCACCGATCTCATCGAGCCAATCGAAAAGGACCAGGGGGAGGAGGAAACCTACGCTCCGAGGGAGTTCGCTGACTGGCGCGAAATCCCTTCGGAAACTCTCGAACGAAAGGAAGTTCGCGAAAAATTGGCAGAGGCACTCTCTTCTATTGGTCAAATCTATCGTGAGGTTTTTGTTTTGCGCGACATGGAACAGTTGAGTATCGAAGAAACCGCCAATGCTCTCGGAATATCGACCGCATCGGTGAAGACTAGGTTGCTGCGGGCACGTCTTATGTTGCGCGATTTGCTAGCGCCCGGACTCGATGGGCCCTGGAGCCGAGATCTATCATTCGCTAAGGGAGTAAAGCCATGGTGATCAAGTGCGAACAGGTTTGGCGCGAGGTTTCCGATTATCTGGATGGCGAAGTACGTCCCGAACTCCGAGCCGCGATCGAAGAACATGTTCGTGGATGCCAGCGCTGCACAGCTGTGTTAGAGGGCACGCGCAATGTGGTTCAGCTGTACGGGGATGAACGCATGATGGAAGTGCCTCTCGGCTTCAGCCGGCGTCTGCATCAGCGATTGGAGGGCAACATGTCGCGCAGCAGGAGGACCTTCCTGGGTTGGGTCATTGCCGGAGCGGCCTCCGTTTTCGTAGCTGGCGGCATCGAGGTGGCACGGTCATCAGTCTTTAGCGGTCCAAGCCTGCGTTCTGAGCATGCTCGCCCTTCGAACGGCGTACCTCCTGACATGATGGTGATTGTTGCCGAGGACGGAAAGACCTTTCACGTAGCTGGCTGTCCTTTCATTCATGACAAAGCTCGACTCCGAACGATCCCTGCTCATCAGGCTGAGCAAGAGGGCTATGCCCCGTGTGTTCGCTGCATGAAGAAGTATCTGGATTCGACTGCGAGTACGGAGCCACAATCGCCGGAACGACGAAATAGCTAATGAAACCCTATCCGTGGAAACGCGCCAAGGCGATCAGCTCAAAGCCCAGCAAAGAAGTTAGGGTAGCCGGAGACCAGTTTGCGGCTACCCTACGAACGAAAATACGTGTCCGCTAATTCTGCTTCGCATTATCATTGCTTCATTGCGTCGTCGTGCTTCATATTGTCATCGTTCTTCATTTTGTCGTCTTTCTTCATCTTGTCTTTCTTGGTTTTAGATTTCGTTTTGCTCGCCTTTTTGTTGTCTTTCATTTGATCGTTCTTCATGTCATCGTGTTTCATATCGTTTTGCTTCATCTGGTCCTGCGGCGATTGATCCTGCTTGTTGTCGCCGGGCTGAGCCAGCGCGCCGAGAGGCAGGGCCAGGAAGCACATCACGATCAGTCTGCATAGCGTTTTCTTCATGAGTTCTCTCTTCTTTCTCGTTTGGCAATTCTACGAACACGCTTGCCATAGGATTATGGTGATGCACAGCAGCCTCGAAAGTTACAGTCCGCGAACAAGCCGGAGAAGTCGATTTCCGCCGCATCGAGGCCAGCATCAAGAACGCTCTGCGTCCCTCACGCTCCACCGGCAGATGAGAAACGCGGTATCCGAGATTGCCTTGAAACTTTTATGGAAGCGTCGGATCTAATCAAAGGATGAAGTCAGTCCGCTCTAAATTGGGGGGCTTATGCGACAGTTCCTTTTACGTGTTTTCACTCTAGGCATCGGATTCATGTGCTTCGGCGCCGGGATCAGCAACGCTGCAGATAAGGGTGAGTTCTCCTTACCCGTCCCATCAGTGGATGCCGTTCTTGCGGGTGGCAAGAGCTCTCAGACCGCGGTGCTCGCCGGTGGCTGCTTTTGGGGAATTCAAGCTGTTTTCCAACACGTGAAGGGCGTGATTAGGGCGACTTCAGGGTATTCAGGAGGGTCTTCTGCAACAGCTGAATACGAATTGGTGAGCACTGGCGAGACCGGACATGCGGAGTCAGTCGAAATCACCTACGACGCGACACAAATCACCTACGGAAGAATTTTGCAGATATTTTTCTCCGTCGCACATGACCCCACCCAGCTCAATCGTCAGGGTCCGGACGAGGGTACACAGTACCGATCGGTCATTTTCTACAACGGCGAAGAGCAGAAGCGGATTGCGGAGGCGTACATTACTCAGCTAAACCAAGCGAGGATATTTTCCCGGCGGATCGTCACCCAGGTCATGCCGTTGAAAGCATTCTATCCCGCGGAGGCCTATCACCAGGATTACGCAACTCGCCATCCTGACAAGCCATACATTGTTTACAACGATGCTCCAAAGGTAGCTCATCTGCGGCAACAGTTTCCGGGCCTGTACAAGAACTAACGGTTGCGGATAGTCCGGCGAATAGCCCTATCGCTTTGGAGGGCCAAATTGCAGGCGGATCAGCTTACATCGGGCTCTGGCATGCTTAATCCGTACGACTCCAACACGTCGCTGAGAGTTACAATACCGAGTAAATTGTGGATATCTGCACGGCTCACGACCGGCAGAACTTGGAGATGATTGGTTCCCATCTATTGACGATGTAATGGGCCTGTTCGTACTTGCATTTCTGGCTGCGTCCAGCGCGTCGGGAAAAATTGGTGCCTTTGGTTTTGCCCCACTTGCCAGCAGTTGGCTTCAACTAAAGATGGGCCCGGCTGCACATCATCCTTTGCTCGTCCAGATGCTCGTCATTGCGGCATGTGTGGCCCTATTTTTCTGGATCGGCTACGGTGCCGCGCATAAGTTTCTCGACCCGCTCATCCTGCAACTTCGCAAGCTCTCAGCCAACGAGGCGGTTCCGAGTTGCGTGTTCGCACTAATCATGATTTACGCAATCTCGGCTGAGTGGCTTGGAAGTGTCGCGGGAATCACAGGTGCATACCTTCTCGGCTATGTCTTTGCGGGTTCCGAATACAAAGCGGACGTCGAGCGCAGCTTCCACGCGATCGGGCACGGGCTCCTCATCCCGCTTTTCTTCATCGCGATTGGTTTGTCTAGCGACTATCGCGCTCTTTCTGGTCATTGGATGATGCTAAGCATCATCTTTGCAGTCGCGGTCATTGGGAAATTAGTCGGGTGCGGCATCGCGGCTATGGCGACCGGTATGGATTGGGTACGCAGTATGCGCATCGGCTGCGGGATGATCTCGCGTGGTGAAGTCGGTCATGGCGTCAAAAGTGGAATTACGAGCAGTTGCAAAAGTTCGGTTCGCACGTGGGACAGCCCGGAAATCTCTATCGTGTGCAGTAAATCACCGTCATAATGATTGGGCATCCCGCTCCTCTTCACCGAGGAGTCTGAAGTAGTAATCATGATCGCAGGGTGCGACCGAAGAGATGGATGGGTCGGACCGAGTTCCGACTTGAAACTGATTGCGAGCGAGCCTTGGTTGGGTACGGCACTTGTTCAACTAGAGCGAAATGGCGCGCTCTTCGGAGTGCACAGGACTAGTATGCTCAAAAAACGCTTGACACCGCCGACATTGTCAAAGATGGAGATTAATATCGTCAATCAATGAAATTACAGGACGATGAAGGTTTCCGACCGCAGGCGCTTTGCGCCGCGTGGATCTGTCCGCAGTCCACCTCTGTCGAGCCAAGCCAATAGTCGAGCCGGAGTCGGATCGGGCCTTGAGATTGCCAACTGTGCTCGGAAAGAGCTTTGAATCGCCGCATTCCTGGGATTACAATCCTCTGCAACAGGAGGACTCAGCCTTATGCAAACGCTATCACGCCGCATATTTGAAGAGGTCTGGAACCAGAGGAACCCTGCTGTGATTGACGAACTCGTAGCAGCGAACTACGTTCATAACGATGTTCTGTCTCCTGATGCTCCCACTGGAATCGACGGCTACAAACAGTTCGTGCAACAGTATCTCGCTGCATTCCCGGATATTAAAATCACAATCCATGATGACTTTGTTGCGGGTGACAAGACCGTTACCCGGTGGACTGCAACGGGCACTCACCATGGGGATCTACCGGGACTCCCGCGAACTGGAAAGCGGATATCCGTTCACGGAATCACCGTCGCAAGACTAAGCAACGGGAAATTCATCGAAAGCTGGAACAACTGGGATGCACTCGGAATGATGCAACAATTAGGGGCGATCCCCAGCGGATCAACAGATCGAGCAGCATGATGTTTGGGAGCGCGTTGGCTTCAGGGTGATAGGGCGCGAAATCCACTGAAATCCGTTTGCTGGTTTTTCATGTGCTTACAACGACTGAATTTGCTGTCTGTGTCTCGGCAAGTCCTTTGTTTGCTGTTTTGAGGTGTTTTCGATTCCCGTCTCCACCCCAATGTTTCAATAGTTTAGGTGCTCGTCCGAGCCGTTCATTGCGGAATGACCCCTGGCGCAACTTTCTCTGACGCTTCCCGCAAGCCTTCGCCAACGTCGTCCCCTTCATTCATGGTTACGCGGATGTCTCCGTGCCGTATGGCGCGTTGCGGCACAGTTATTGGCGTGCCGAAGTCATCAAGCCAAGCACGATAACGATAGAGCGCCTGGGCCGAGCGACGCAGAACAAGTCGAACGGTCAATGAGGGATATAGAGCGTTATCGTTGCTCGAAAGACCGTCCCCCCATTCTGCCGGACCGTGGTAGGCTGTGGTTTCTTGACTAGAGGCCAGGTGCGCGCCAAATGGAAAGAAAGCAGACGGCGGCCGCTCTCTTCTTGCTGGTTCTTGCAGCAATTGCCCTATACATCTCCTACATGATTGTTAGGCCTTTTCTGTCTCCCATTTTCCTTGCGGTTATGCTCGCGATTGTTTTCCATCCCATTCACATGCGAATCCAGGGCCGCATTCGAAATCGAAACACCGCCGCGGTCTGCTCTACAATTCTCGCCATGCTTGCTTTCGTGGTCCCGGCTGTCGGATTGGCAGTTGTCCTCAGCCACGAGACGCGTGCGCTCTATGGATTGGTGAACGAGAAGAGCGCTGCACAGGGAGGTTGGAGCCCATATGCGACGCACGCGATGGAGCGCATCTTCGCTTGGGCAGGCCAGTACGTTGATTTCTCTCAGATTGATTTGCGAGGCACGATGTTGCGCTGGCTCGAGCAGGTGAGCCGGTACCTGCTTTCCTGGGGTGCGCTGGTGGTCAGCAATTTTGTTGCTTTTATTGCCAGTGCTGTAATCGCATTTTTCACGCTGTTCTTTCTTTTTCGGGAAGGCGCAGCGACAAAGGAACATTTAGCAGCTGTCCTGCCACTCACCCGCGCTCAAGGAGAGCGGCTGTTCACGGGAATTAGCAATTCAATTGTTGCGAATGTGTACGGCATACTGGCGGTGAGTGCTGCACAAGGAATCCTTATCGCTCTAGGTTTCTGGGTGCTCGGGTTGCCTTCACCCGTGTTGTGGGGTATGGTGACGGCGCTGTTTTCGCTGGTGCCAATAGTCGGTTCGTCAGCTGTGTGGGTGCCTGCTGCCATCTTTCTGGCCATAAACGGACATTGGATAAGAGCCCTGATTCTCTTGGGCTTGGGCGCCGGAGTGGTGGGGCAGGTTGACAATGTGATTCGGCCTTACGTCATCAGCCAACGAGCAAACTTGAGTACCTTGGCGGTATTCTTTGCCCTGTTGGGTGGCGTAAAGGCGTTCGGCGTCATGGGACTGTTCATCGGCCCGGTTACGCTGTCTTTTACGCTTGTCGTACTGCAGATGTTGCGGGAAACCATTCTTGATCACACTGCCGGTTGAATGATGCGGGACAGAAGGCGTCTCATGACGCCGGATCCTTCCATTGTTTCCGTTCTCGCGATTTTGGTAACAGGTTTTCCACTCTGTTCAGCTTTTCAAACCGGTGAATGCGTGACATGGCGATTTATGTGCGCCGGGATAAACCGGCATGAAAGTAGAGGATGAAAGAGCCTTGCAAGAAAGGAGTAGCGATCCACTTGGCCTCGAGTCTTGCGCTGCTACCGTGAGGGACACAGCGAAGCGTAGATAGAGGATAGGCGGGGTGG
>DATJEL010000084.1:0-66505 GCA_035496675.1 Terriglobales bacterium | reverse complement strand
TGAAGCGCAATGCTGGCACCTACATGGAACAGGTATACAAAATCCTCGCGCGCGAAGGGACCGAACTGCGCTTTAACAATGAGTGGTTCGGCAAAATCGGCGCCGCTGACTGGATTCGGCTTGCGGCAAAGACAACCGTTTCGAAGATGCTCGAGCGTGAGGAATTCCACACGCGCTTTCAGGGAGAAAAGCCGATTGGGCTGCATGAACTTCTCTATCCGCTTGCGCAGGGATACGACTCGGTCATGCTCAAGGCCGACGTTGAACTGGGCGGAACGGACCAGAAATTCAACATGCTCATGGGACGCGAATTGCAGCGGGCATATGGTCAGGAGCCGCAGGTCGTGCTGACGGTGCCCATTCTCGAGGGCCTCGACGGCGTGCAGAAGATGTCGAAATCATACGGAAACGCGATCGGAATCAAAGAGGCGCCGTTTGAGATGTACGGCAAGCTGATGTCGATCTCCGACCACATGATGTGGCGTTATTACGAGCTGCTGACGGACGTTTCCATGTCAGAGATCGAGCGCATGAAACGCGAAGCCCATCCCATGCAGGCCAAGAAGGACCTGGCCGCGCGGGTCGTCAAGGACTTTCACTCGGAGTCCGCTGCCACGAAAGCGGCGGAAGATTGGGCCCGGCAGTTCCAGAAAGGCGGCATACCGGAAGAGGTCGAGCAAGTTGAAGTTGCGGAAACCTCGATGCGGATTGACAAGCTGCTGGCCGCGGTGGGTCTGGCGGACTCGGTGAGTGATGCCGTTCGCAAGCTGAAGCAGCGCGCCGTCAAAGTCAATGGAGCGTCGCTCGCCGATCCCACCAAGACTGTGGACTTGTCGAGTGAAGTAATTCTCCAAGCCGGGCGCAAGATCAAAAAAGTTAGGAGTAGCAACTCGAGGGCCGGCTAGCACTTCATCTTTCCCGCTGACCGCGAGCCCTCGGATCACAAGAGCCTGAGCTAAGACACCATTCCCCTCCTCTCGGCTTCCGTGTGTTCTAATTTCTGCGCATGCGCGCCGCTGCAATCCTTCGCCCTGGAAGTGTATCCCGCGCCATTATTCATTTCGAACGCCTCACGGGTGTCGAATGGACCTCGCTGCTTGAGCAGGCTGACGTTGCGGTTCTATTTGGCGGGGACGGCACCGTGCACCGGAACTTGGCCGAATTGGTGGAGCTTGAGGTCCCTCTGCTGGTGGTTCCATGCGGCAGCGGCAATGATTTCGCGCGTGCTCTGGGGATTAGGAGCGTGCGCGATTCCGCTGCGGCATTCCGGCGGTTCGAAGAGGACCCTCGTAGGTTACAGAGCGTCGATCTGGGCCTCATTTGCGAGGAGAGAGCGGGAGCGGGGGTTCGAAAGCGATACTTCTGCTGCGTTGCAGGAGTGGGAATCGATGGCGAGATCGCCCGGCGCGCGAACCACCTCCCAGCTTGGCTGCGAGGTCGTGGCGGCTACGCGCTATCTGCGCTGCCGGAATTCATTCGCTTTCAGCCGCCGGGGATGCAGATTTCAACCGACGGGGATTTTCGATCGAGCAAGCCGACCATTCTCGCGGCTGTCGCAAACACCCCTGTATTTGGCGGAGGGATGCAGATCGCTCCCCGTGCGAATCTGAACGATGGCAAGTTCGATCTTTGTGTCGTCCGGGCGATGAGCGTGCCCAAGCTATTCTGCCTCTTTCCCACGATCTACTTGGGACGGCACCTCGGATTCGAGGAAGTCGAGTATACCCAGGCCAGCAGCGTAAGAATTGAGACCGGGCACCCTATCGATGTCTGGGCCGATGGCGAATACATTTGCCAGACGCCGGTGAGGTTCGCAATTTCTCCCAAGGCTCTGAAGGTGCTCACGCTCCGCCCGGGTTGCTGAAATCGCGTTCCGATCCGATGATTCAATTTGAGGATTTCGAGAAAGTTTGCTACGGTCCACCCTTAAGGCCGTGCGGTGCTAAACTACTGAAAAATCTATGAGCGACAACGGACGTTCGCGGATATGGCTGTGGGTGGTAATTGGAGGAGGAGCATTCTTCCTTTTCGTTTTGGCCGTGTTCACCTTAGTGTTTCTCGTTTTCAAGGGCACCGGCGGAGACCGGGCCGGTCTGTTCGGCGAGAAGATCGGCGTCGTCGATCTCGACGGAGTCATCCTGAGCCCCACCGAAACTGTGGATCAGCTCCGCAAGCTAGCTGACGACGATTCCGTCAAAGCGATCATCATTCATGTGAATTCGCCGGGTGGAGGGGTTGCTGCCTCCGAGGAAATCTATGGCGAGGTCAAGCGTATCCGCGACGAGAAGAAAAAATATATCGCCTCGTCGATTGAGACGGTTGGCGCAAGCGGTGCGTATTATGTTTCCTCGGCGACGAACAAGATTTATGCCAACCGCGGCAGCGTGGTGGGATCCATCGGGGTGATTGCCGAATGGGTTAACTACGGCGATCTTATGCGCTGGGCCAAACTTAAGCCGGAACTGCTCAAGGTCGGCAAGTTCAAGGACACGGGCGACCCCACGCGGGAGCTCACACCGGACGAACGCGCGTATATGCAAGGACTTATCGACAATATGTACGGTCAGTTTGTGCAGGCAGTGGCCGATGGGCGGCATTCTAAAGTGGAAGACATCAAGCCCATCGCCGATGGCCGAGTCTGGACCGGGGAGCAGGCAGCTGGCATGCACCTGATCGATGGGATCGGCGATTTCCGAACCGTCGTGATGGAAACAGCCAAAGCCGTGAACATCAGCGGGGAGCCGAGCCTGGTACGCGCCGAGAGGCCTCGAAAGTCATTGCTCGATCTCATGTTCGGAGACGTTACACCCTGGCTACCTAGCAAAGAAAAGCTTCTGGATGAGCAGATCGGCTTTTACTATCTTTGGAAGTAACCGAGAAGACTGTTCAGCCCGGGCCTTGCAATAACTCCTGATATTTGAGAAGGTTAAGGATGCAGAGTGACAGGCCGGCACGTCTTCCAGACAAGAAAAGACGCAGGGAGCGAAAGAGGCTATGACAAAAGCGGACTTGATCGATGAAATCTCGCGGCTGGCGGAAGTGACCCGCAAAGACAGCGAAGTGATTGTCGAAACCATCTTCGACAGCATCGTCCGTTCGCTGCGCGCCGGGGACAAGATCGAGATTCGCGGCTTTGGCAGCTTCCGCACGCGCCAGCGAAAGCCCCGCATCGGACGCAATCCGAAGACTGGCGATCGCGTCGAGGTTCCAGCCAAAAAGATTCCTTTCTTCAAGCCCAGCAAGGAGTTGAAGGACCTGGTGAATGGGGAAGCGACGCCGTCGACGTCTCCTTCTGCGCCGGCCATCCCCCCTGCTGCGCAGTGAAAAGATCCTAACGCGGGATCGTCAGGCGCTCGCGAAGACGACAAAGAGGTTCCCTGGACTCCATTCTGGGTTCTTGTTCGGGTCTTTTGTGACCTGAGCTTGTCGGCTGAGAAAGATCCATGTTTTCCCGTAAGATACGCGTCGAGTACGAGCAAGAGGGAGGGCTTCATCCCTGCCCGCTGAAATGGCTGGACAGCTTCTCCATGCGCAACTTCACCAATGCCAGCATCTTCGATGACACCTTGCCGGCCGCTGACGGGCAAATGGAAATTGGAGAACGCGTACCGCTGCCGGAACTCATAGCGGCCATGGAGGATTGGTTCAGGCGGAAGGGGTATTTATCAAAAGAATCCAGCCTCACGGTCAAAGAGTGAATGTAGACCGGTCTTGCGTTCTTCAGGCAACGGCTTGAGATCAACTGGGTTAGACATGGAGAGGGCTGTCCCGGCGGTTACGCGCCCCGCTGATCCACTCGGTGTTTTAGGCTACTTCGCCTCGTATACGGTCTTTCCACCAACGACAGTCCGCAGCACCCGGGTTCCAAGAATCTTCTCTGGAGCAACCGCGGTGAGATCGCGGTCAAGCACGGCGAAGTCCGCCAGCATGCCAGGGGCAAGCTTGCCTTTCTCTTTTTCTGCGAACTCGCTGTAAGCGGAGCCGGAGGTGTAGGCGGCAATCGCCTGCTCAATGGTGAGTTTTTCTTGCGGATAGTACTCTTGCCTGCCGTCCTCGCTCTTGCGCGTTACGGCTGCATAAATTCCTCGAAATGGGGTGACCGGCTCCACCGGATAGTCCGTACCAAAAGCGAGTCGTACGCCGTGGGTGGCAAACTCAGCCCAGGCATAAGAATGCGCCGCTCGCCGTGGCCCGAGCCTGGCCTCCGCCCACCGCATATCGGTCAACAGATGATTCGGCTGCATGGAGGCGATGACGTTCAACTCCCGAAATCTCGCGACCTCCAACGGATTCGTCACCTGTGCATGCTCGACCCGCAACCGGTAATCTGCGGTACCGTCGCTGGCTTTCGCGTGCTTTGCGCGAGCGGATTTCCCCGCCGCGTCGAAGGCATTGAGCGCCATCTCAACGCCCTTGTCTCCGATGGCGTGAAATCCCAGTTGAAAACCGGCGTTGACCCTCTCCGCGGCCATTTCGTTGAGCTTTTCCTGCTGATACCTTGGCAGGCCCGAGTTCTTTGGATCATCGGCATAAGGTTCGAGCATCGCAGCCGTATGCGATCCCAGCGAGCCATCCATAAAAGCTTTCAGCATGCCGGTGTGCAGCATCGGATCAGAGCGCTCATGCGACTCTCGCCGTTCGATCAAGACTTGAACCGGCAAATCGAACGGCAGCCACTCGGAAATCCGGACAGTGAGCTTGCCTTCTTTTTCCAACTGCTCAAACAGCTTGAAGTCTTGCCAGTTCGCGTCGGCGTCGCCCCCCTCCGAGTAGTCCTGAACGGAAGTGATGCCGGAGCGTGCAATGTCCTGCAAGGCAGCTTCGACGGCCTTGCGCCGTTGCTCGGGCACGGGGGGAGGGATGATGGAGGTGACCAGTTCGCGCGCTGTCTCCCGCAGCACGCCATTCGGCTGGCCATTGATGTCCCGGCCAATTTCGCCGCCCTCGGGATCTTTACTCGCCAGACTTACGTGCGCCATCTTCAGCGCCAGCGTGTTCGCAACCGCGACGTGGCCATCGATACGCTCCAAGTAAACTGGGTGGTCTGACGTCACCTCGTCAATGTCCAAGCGAGTCGGTAGTTCTTTCGTGGGCCAGAGTGTCTCATCCCAACCCGAACCGGTGATCCATTCCCCAGGCTCGGCCGTCTCCATGCGATTTCGCAATCGCTCACGAAAGTCCTGTTCGCTTTTTACGCCCGTTAGATCGACCGTCAGGCGCTTGAACCCGGCGTCGGTCAAGTGCAGGTGCGCGTCGTTGAAGCCAGGAACCACGAAATGGCCTTGCAGATCGACAACCGTGGTTGCCTGCCCCTTGTACTTCTCAATGTCCTCATCCTTGCCGACGGCGAGAATGCGGTCTCCCTTGATGGCCATCGCCTGGACGCGCTCAACTTCGTGAAAGGACGAGGTCCCGGTCACTCCGGTGTAGATGTTGCCGTGAAGGAAGAGGGCGTCGGCCTTCGGCAAAGGTGCTTGCACTTGGGACATTGCGCCGGTTGAGAGTACCACTACAGACAGGATCATTCGAGGGGCGAGGTTCACTCTGCTGCCTCCCCGATGGATCCGGCGAGAGCCAAGATGATGAGCAAAAGCCGATGTAATCCAAACTCTCGTCCGGACGGATCGAACCACTCCTGCAGCGTATGGGCACCGCCCCCCTTACCGCCTGCGCCTAGGGCGACGGCTTCACGGCCCAGGGATAGCGGAATATTCGCGTCGGTCGAAGCGCGTTGAATTTGCGCAGTGTTGCCGATGTGGGCATCGACCGCCCGCGCGATGCGAAGAATGTTCGCATCAGGGCGGAGTTCACCTGCTGGTCGATTGCCGATGACCCGCACCGTGGCCGTCAATTCCGACGATCGGCGGCCGAGATTCCGTCCAGCCGCGGCCCGGCTTTCCTCCCCGACGGCGTGCTCGATGGCCCGCCGCAGCTCCATCTCCAGCCGCTCGATTTCAAAGCGAGAGGCTGAGCGAATGTCCACCCGCATGCTGGCCGATTCTGGAATCGAGTTTACCGAGGTTCCGCCCTGAATCACTCCCACGTTGAAGGTTGTCTTTGGGGAAGTCGAGATTCGAGTTTGAGAAAAAACGTGAAGGGCCTGCCCAAGGGCCATAATCGGATTTGGAGTGCCGAAATCGCTCCATGAATGTCCCCCCGGGCCCCGGACAGTAATCTCGAAACGGCGGCTGCCAAGCGCCTCGGCGATGATGGTGTCTGAACCGGCTCCGTCGATGATCACGCTTGCAGCGATCGAGTCCTTCCATTCAGATTCGGCAAATAGATGGCGCATCCCCCGGAGGTCGCCTTCGCCTTCTTCGCCGACGTTGCCAATGAAGAGCAGAGACGCAGTATGCGGCAAATTCAGGTGCCTGAAAGCCGAGGCCATTGCGAGTAAGGCCGCGACACCAGCAGCATTGTCCGATATTCCCGGGCCGAGCAGCTGGCATCCTTCCTGCCGGACGTTGAGTGAGGTGCCGGAGGGGAATACCGTATCGATGTGAGCGCTCACCGAAACCACCGTCGGACTTGTCCCCCGGAGCAGGCCGGTGGCGTTACCGGGCCCATCGACGGCAACCTTTGTCAATCCAAGCTCGCGGAACTCTTTTGCCAGCCACTGCGAGCGTTCGGCTTCCCCGAAAGGCGGCGCCGGAATTCTGGCGAGTGCCATCTGCCACTGCGCGATTTGCGGTTCGCACTCGCGGAACCAATCTGCCGCTTTTGAGACCGGGAGCGAGGCGGCCAGGTCAGCGATCTTCTGCTGCAGGGGGAAAGTATCGCTTGAGGTGGCACGCGAAACCGGAGTCATGATTCTCCGCCATATTACAACCAAAGTGGTCCAGCCCAGCCAGAACCTGTATTTGTTCAATTCGGGTGGAGGGCGGGGACGGTCTTTTCTGCGTTCTCGATTTCCAGTAGTCTGGACGAGCCTTCCGAATTCTCTATGAAAACCGCCGTCTTTGCCGTTTTGATGGTCGCCTGGTCTGTGCCCAGCTTGCGTGCCCAAGAAGGGCCGCTGGTCCAGGATCCGCCCAAAGGAATTTCCCCGGAACAGGTGATCCAGAGATTCACGGCAAAGGAGAAGGACTTTAAGAACGCGCGCAAGAAGTGCACTTACCGGCAAACGGCCAGATTCCAGACCCTGCAGGGAAAAGAGTCCACCAGCGAATTCCGCCAAGTGGCGGATGTGCGCCTGGACGCCAACGGCAACAAAGTGAAAAGTGCCGTGCTCGCACCCCAGGCATCGATGAAACTCAGCCCGGAAGACGAGGCCGACATTGAAAGCCGTCTGCACTTCACGTTGAGCACGGATGAACTGCCGGAGTATAACGTCACCTACAAGGGCCAGCAGCAGGTGGATGACCTACATACCTATGTGTTTGAGGTTGCGCCCAAAGTCACCAAGGAAGGCAAGCGTTATTTCAAGGGTACGGTTTGGGTGGATGATCAAAGCTTTCAGATCGTGAAGATGGCGGGCAAGTCTTTCCCCGACATCATTCCAAAAAAGAAGAAGCTGCAGCCGAATCTGTTTCCCGAGTTCACGACTTGGCGCGAACTGATGTTTGGATACTGGTTTCCGACGTATTCGCTGACCGATGACGTACTGCATTTTCCGACCGGAGACGTGCATCTGGTAGGCACCGTAAGGGCCTCGAACCTCAGCTGTGGGGGGCCAGAAAGCGCTGAAAATAAGAAAGCTGCAGCTCCGGCTTCGGAAACCACGAAACATTGAGAGGGGGGCCCCTGGGGCCATTGAAAGCGAGGCTTTTCTGAGATCCAGGCTCAATCAGCGTGCAACTTCAAAGAGTTCAACGCATCCAATTTTTAAGGGACATTTCTGAAATCTCCTAAGTCCAGCAAAACCACCATGAAACATCCAATCGCTTCTCCGGTTCTTGCCTTTCTCGCGCTGCTATCGCTCACTGGCGCGGCCATCGCCCAAGAAGGGCCTTTAACGAATGATCCGCCCAAAGGCATCAGCCCGGATCAGATCATTCAGAAGTTCGCCGATAAGGAAAAGGAATTCAAGCTGGCGCGCGACAATTACACTTTCCGCCAGGATGTAAAAGTCCAGACCTTGGACGGCAAGACCGTAAGGGGCGAGTATCACGAAACCTTCGACGTCACCTATGACGACCAACACAAACGCCTGGAGAATGTGGTGTTCGCGCCCCAAAGCACCTTGGACCAGGATCCGAGCGGCATCATGATGTCACCCGAGGACCTGCAAGACATCCGTCATCTTCTTCCATTCGTGCTGACCTCGGAAGAGATTCCCGAATACGACATCCTTTATGTCGGGCAGCAACAGGAAGATGAACTGCATTGTTATGTCTTCGACGTTGCCCCCAAGAAGATCGTGGGCAAGAAGAGGTACTTTCAAGGAAGAATTTGGGTGGACGACAAAGATCTGCAGATCGTCAAGACCTCGGGGAAAACCGTCCCCGATATTCGAAAGAAGAACAACGAAAATCTCTTCCCCAAGTTTACGACCTGGCGCGAGCAGATCGACGGCCGCTACTGGTTTCCTTCCTACACTCTTGCCGATGACACGCTGCATTTCCAGATGTACGACGTGCACATCCGCGAGATCGTGAAGTACACCGATTACAAGCGCTTCGGCACGCAGACTACGATCACCTACGAAGGCCACCAGGTCGAGAAAGGCTCGCAGAAGCAAGCGCCGGAGCAGAAGCCGCAGTAGAGAAATCCGCCGGCTACCCTGAAAGCAGCAAGCGGAGTTCGAATGCTTAGTAGAACAGATACTTTCTCCACTTGTCATCCGACCGGCCCATCAGACGCATGATGTGGCGGCTGGTGTGGAGATTGAAGGCGTGCGGCTCGCGCATGAGCTTCATGCCGGCTTCCATGGGCAGTTGATTTCCCTTTCGCCGATTGCAGGAGTGGCAGCAGGCAACGAGATTTTCCCACGTAGACGCGCCGCCGCGAGAGCGTGGGATCACGTGGTCGAGCGTCAGATCGCTCGCCGAGAGCGCATCACCGCAATATTGGCAGGTGTTGCGATCGCGCAGCAGGATGTTTTTGCGCGACAGAGCCCGCGTCTGATGCGGAATTCGTCTGTACTCAAGCAGCCGAATCACCGAGGGCACGCGTAGAGCGACTCGTGCGGCGTGCAGGAAATGGCCGTCTTCTTCCTCGGTCATAGCCACTCCCTTTAACACCAGCACAATCGCCCGGCGTGCGGCGCAGATATTGATCGGCTCGTAAGACGCGTTCAATACCAGTACAGGGGCGTGCAAGGCCTGTGGGTCGCTCTCCTGGTGAAAGCCGAAGACCGCGGTGACAGACTGGCGCCCATCTTCTCCATGCGAATGGAGGTGGGCCGAGTTGTGCCTATGTCCTGACATCACTTGTTCACCGCGCGCGAAAGAAAGTTGATCGTCGGGAATGCCTTCGACATCCGGCGATCTACAAGGAAAATAGTGGCAAACAAGGACCGCGCGAGGGTACTAGCTCCAGATACCGTCGACCGCAGAGGGTGCGCCGCAGGAAGGCCAGAACGTACCGCGTTCTGGAGCGGACAAACACGAGTTGTGTCTCCAATACTGCTGAAGACCATCCTCCCTCGGCCAGCGCCTGGTTAGGCTCCAGCTGACCGAATTGGCTTCAGTATAGCTGGGGAAGCAGCGTGCGAGCAATCGCTACGCAGCTGCCCTCGGAGGTGCAGGACGACCGGCACGGGGTCGCGCGCTCGTGAATACCGAAGTGGAGCTTCTTCGGAAACAATTCGCGCAACGCACGGGTTTGAGAAAAAGCAAAGGGAGAATCAGCCTTTCAAGGACTCCACGGCGCCGGGATCGAAAGGCTTGGGCGCAACCACAATCAGGGCAGCGGTAACCACCAGTAATCATCGCTCGGAACTCCACAACTTTCCGTAATTCCAAACGAAGCGACTAATCGGGATTGTAACCCGATTCCGCCAGGTTCGTTACAGAACTTTCGCTGGTGGATTAGATGCGCGGTGTCGTACTTGTAAATCGGGCAAGAGCCGTGCTAAGGTGCAGCGCGACTAAATTCAGGCATTCTCAATAGTTAGAGGACTCCCAATGGGCACTTCGGGCATTTCTCCACAGAACCCAAAAAAGCACCAGCCTTTTGTTCCCGAAAACATGGAAATGAAGGAGTTCACGCTGCGGGCGGTTCTCCTTGGCTTGGGCATGACAGTCGTCCTTGGAGCCGCGAATGCCTATCTCGGCCTGCGAGCGGGTGTAACCATTGCAGCGACCTATCCAGCCGCGGTTGTGGGAATGGCCATTCTGCGTGGCTGGAAGGGAACCGTGCTCGAAGAAAACATCGCGCGTACCTCAGGAACGATCGGAGAAGGTATCGCAGCGGGAGCCATTTTCACGATTCCTGCCTTCCTCATCTCGGGCGTATGGGCGTCATTTGGGTTCCGAGAGGCCTACTGGAAAACCACCGCGATGATCACGGTCGGATCCGTTCTCGGCGTGTTGTTCATCTCGCTCGTACGAAAAGGCATGGTCGAGGATCCAGAACTGCCATTTCCTGAGTCCGTCGCCGCCTCGGAAATTCATAAAGCCGGACGCCGCGGGGCCCAGGCTGCCAAATACCTGTTTTGGAACATCGGGGTTGGCGGAATCGTTTACCTCCTGGGCGCGCTCGGAATATTCGGGACCGACAAGACGTTTGCATTCGGCATCGGCCAACTAGGGCGAACGCAGGTTCGCCTGGGGCCGGCCGGGAGCACCAATCTCGTCCCCACCGGAGCGGCCAGCACCGTGGCGGCTCCCAGTGTCAGTCCCGCACTGCTTGGCGTGGGCTACATCATTGGACTTCGCCTTTCCGCGTTACAGTTTGCGGGAAGTGTGCTCGCCTGGGGTTTCTTGGTTCCGCTGTTGATGTATTTCATGGGGCCAAATTTGAAGCAATACATTCCGGGCGAGATGCCAAACGATTGGATTGGGATGGCGGACGCAGTCTGGCGGTACATTGTGCGGCCCATCGCTGTCGGAGGAATGCTGGTTGGTTCTGCCTACACCCTGTACACGATGAAAGACAGTCTCCGGGCGGGGATGGGGAAGGCCTTTGCCGATCTGAGGCGCTCGACCGGAGAGCAGCCGGAACTTTCCCGTACCGAACGCTACATGAGCTTCAAGACCGTATTTCTTTTAATTGGGATCATGTTCGTGCTGATGTGCGGGTTGTACATACAGGTAGCCAATGGGCAGGTAAAAGCGGCGCTGATCGCTGCCATCGTGATGCTTCTAGTGGGATTTTTCTTTGCCACCGTCTCCGGAAGCCTCTGCGGTGTGATCGGCTCCTCGAACAATCCAGTCTCGGGCATTACGATTTCGACCTTGCTGATCGCCGGTCTGCTGATGGTTGCCCTGGGCGTCTCCGGAAAGAGCGGCGTGGCCGCTGTCCTCGGAGTTGCCGCAGTTGTATGTGTTTCGTCCTCGGTTGCGGGCGAATTGCTGCAAGACTTCAAAGTCGGGTACATCCTGGGTGGCACTCCGAAGCGCATTCAGATGGCAGAGCTCATCGCGGTGGTAGTCGCGAGCCTGATCATGTATTTCCCCCTGCGGTGGCTGCAGATCGGATTTGGATTCGGAAGCAAGGCGCTTCCCGCTCCTCAGGCGGGGCTCATGGCAACCTTGGCGAGCGGTATTGTCGGTCATGATGTCGCTTGGCCATTGGTAGTGGTCGGCATGTTCCTGGGTGTCGCCATGATCATGATGGGTGTACGTAGCCCCATGTTGGCGGCGCTCGGTGCCTACCTTCCTTTTGAAACTACCTGTGCGATCTTCGTGGGTGGCGTCTTTCGGGCGTTGGGAGATTGGTTTTCAAAACGGCGAGGCTTCAACGCAGGCCAGCGCGCTCGAGTAGAGAATGCGGGGATCTTGACGGCATCAGGCCTGATTGCCGGCGAAGCTCTGATGGGTTTATTGTGGGCGGGTCTTCGCGCCTCCGTCTGGGCGCCTCCGAAGACCCCGCCCCAGATCTTCGCCAATCCCACTTACCTTTTGGGAACCCTCGTACTCGGGATTTTGGCGGTGCTGCTGATTTTTGTGCCGATGACAAGTGCCGGAGATCCCAATGAGCCGCCACCTCCTACGGCCATGATGTAGAACCAGCGCTCGCGATGAGTGAACAGGGTCAGCCCCGGAGCGAAAGCCTTGCCGTGTCGTCTAAGGATTTCCCCTTCGTGTACCTTGGGTCCTAAAGAAGTTATGTCCATTGCCGAGAACCTTCAACGCCTCGAGGAACGCATCGCGAGCGCTGCCCGCCGAGCCGGACGCGACCCGCGCGAGATCTCGTTGATGGCGGTTACGAAGACGGTTTCGCCTGAGCGGATTCGAGAGGCCTACGATGCAGGCCTACGCCTGTTCGGGGAGAACCGCGTGCAGGAATTCGCTAGCAAAGCCCAGGTGCTTGCTGACCTCAAGAACACTGCGTGGCACATGATTGGACACCTGCAAAGCAATAAGTCCCGGCCCGCCGCGGAGTTGTTTCAGGCGGTGGATTCGGTGGATTCGCTCCGGGTCCTCGAACGTCTCAACCGCGCGGCTGAAGAGCTTGGGAAGAGAATGCCGGTCCTCATCGAGATCAACATCGGCGGCGAACAGGCGAAGAGCGGAGTCGCTCCCGACTCGCCCGAACTCGAACAAATGCTGACAGGGGCGCCTTCGTGCGATCACCTCCAGATTCACGGGTTGATGACCGTGCCACCATACAAGGACGATCCCGAACAATCGCGGCCTTTTTTCCGCCGCATGTGCGCGTTGCGCGAAGCGATTGCCGGAAGAAAATTACCCGCTGTCCAAATGGGCTCGCTTTCGATCGGCATGTCACACGATTTTGAAGTTGCCATCGAGGAGGGTTCCACCTGTGTCCGGATCGGAACGGCAATCTTTGGAGACAGGCCGAGAGAAGACGAGTGAGTTTTTGCTGAGTTAGAACATCTGCTGAGTAAAATGCAGGTCTTCCGATTAACCCGCGATCCTCGTCAATTCTCGGAGCAGGTTGAGGCTAGGCTGAGGCCTATTCGCGAATGACGAATAATTTTTTGAGGCACGCGGGCGGACAGGCATCATCTCGTAAGTAGTAGATAATAAAGGTAATAGGCGAAATCATTCTGGTCGCGGAATTCGTGGTCCAGTGAACGACGTGACACGACCATTGGATGGAGGGTCCGTCGGAATCACCATGATTTCTCTGCCGGCGTGTTTGTCAAGCTCGGGGAGAGCCAGTCTCTCATCCCGATGCTCAATGCGAGCCTGCTGCCCCTGATTTTTGTGAATGGATCCACGCCGTCACACGCGCATCGAGCACGTCCATGGGCAGGGAGCCGCCGTTCAGGACCTCGTCGTGGAAGGCGCGAATGTCATACTTGCTGCCCAGTTCGCGTTGCGCTCGAGCGCTCAGCTTCAGGATCTCCAGCTGGCCGAGCTTGTACGACAACGCTTGCGCCGGCCAGGCAATGTATCGATCTACTTCCGCTTGAACATCAGGTTCGGCCACCGAGCAATGTTCGTGGAAGAAGTCCACCATCTGCTGGCGCGTCCAGTGCTTGTAGTGGACTCCGGTATCGACCACCAGCCGGACAGCCCGCCACATCTCATCCGTAAGGCGGCCGTAATCGGAGTAAGGATCTTGGTAGAAGCCGATTTCCTTGCCTAGGCGCTCTGAGTAGAGAGCCCAGCCCTCGGCGTAGGCGCTATTGAAACCGTAGCGGCGGAAGGCCGGCAGGTCGGTAAGCGTCTGGGCGATCGAGATCTGCATGTGGTGGCCAGGGATGCCTTCGTGGTAAGAGGTGGATTCGGCCGATAACATGTCCCGATGCTCGTAATCGCTGGTGTTCACCCACACGACGCCAGGACGTGATCCATCCGGAGTGCCGGGCTGGTAATCGGCAGCCGCTGCTTCCTTCGCCCGGAACTCCTGCATCGCGCGCACTTCGACAGGCGCTTTCGGAAGCAAGCCGAACAGTTTGGGCAGTTCTGGCCTCATCTGATCTATATAGGCGCGGTATTTTGCAAGAATCTCGTCGGGAGACTTGGCGCGAAGTCTGGGATTGTCTTTGAGCGAGGCTCGGAACGCCTGCAAATCCTGAAAGCCGAGCTTTTTCGCAATCGCCAGTTGTTCGCCTTCGATGCGGCGGACCTCGCTCAGTCCGAGTTCGTGAATCTGTTCGGGATCCATGTTGGTTGTGGTCAGTAAGCGAATGTCGTAGCGATAAAGGACGTCTCCGTTTGGAAGAGCCCACACGCCCGGCTCCGTCCGCCCGTAGGGCGCATAGTCATTCGCGAGGTAGGTCTCGAGCTTAACGAAGGCGGGGCGCACCTTCTGATCGATGGCCGCAAGGACTGCTTGCTTGAGGCGTTTTTGATCGTTCTCCGGAATCGTTGCGGGGAATTCTTTGACTGGCTCGGCAAAGGCGTTCGCGTCCCCCGGTGCGTCAGCAATCTTTTTGCATTGCTCCACAGTCTTTTCGAGAAGAAACTTCGGCGGCAGCAGCTTGTCTTTCTTACCCTGCTCAAGAACCCCAATCGCCTGATCGATCACAGAGGGAATCTTTTGAAGGCGCGAAACATAATCCTCGTAGTGCTTGGTCGAATCTGTAGGAACCAGAGCGGGGAATTGCGCCAGCTCGAGCTGCAGGCCATTAAACTGGTCGACCGGCATCTCGTAGGTTTTGAGCTCAATCCCTTCCAGACGCTCTTTGAGGTTGCGCACCATCAGTTGCAGGCTGAGCTTTTCCTGTTCGTCCAAGCCGGCGGAATCGATGCTTTGGAATTTGGCCAGCCACTCCACGAGATCTTGTTTCTGCTGCTGAACATGAGCGAGAGAACCATCGCTCCAGCGATCGTTATAGCGGTAGTCGCCAATCGAAGTTGCCAGTTCAGGACTCTCCCTGAGTTCGTACTCCCATTCGTCAGCAAGTAGCTGCTTCAGTTGCGCCTTCTGGTCCGGAAGGTCAGGGGCGGACACCAGGGGCAAGGTCATGAAAAGGATGCTAACGGTTACGAACCAGGCTGTTCTCATGGAAGACTCCAGCAGGAATTCCGAATTGTAGCTGAGGTTGGACGGGCTAGCCTGCGACCACATCTGCCAACCGCAACGCCTCTACGCAGGATTTGACGTCGTGGGTGCGAATAATGTGAGCGCCCTTTAACGCCAGGGCTACCTCTGCGCCTAGAGTACCAAAGAGCCGCTCGGAGATCGCGGCGTCTGTGCCATTCGACGATAGCGCTCTTCCAATCCAGGACTTACGCGACACGCCCGCCATCAAAGGAAAATACAGCTCGTGAAATTCATGGAAGCGCCGCAGCAGCGGGTAGTTTTCTTCAAAGCGCTTGCCAAAGCCGAATCCCGGGTCGAGCACGATGCGATCCCGCCGAATCTTACTGGTGATAGCGGCTTCCGCGCGCTCGCGAAGCTCGCGTTTTACAAGCATGACCATATCGGGCACTTTGGAGAGCGATGCCCACTCGTCCGGTTTCCCCCGGGCGTGCATGACGACAACACCACAGTCCAGGCCGGCGAGCGTTTTTCCCATCTTTGGATCCCATTGCAGGCCGGAGACATCGTTGATGATGTCTGCTCCGGCTTCAACTGCCGCCAGGGCGACTTTCGACTTGTAAGTATCGACCGAGATGATTGCCTCCGGACGGGACTCCTTGAGCGCAACAATCACGGGCAACACCCGCCGCATCTCCTCTTCGGGATTGACCGCGGGCTTGTCCATGGCGGCCTTTGCTCCGGGGCGGGTCGATTCACCGCCAATATCCACGATGGCGGCGCCTTCCTCGAACAGGCGCATCGCGTGGGCCACGGCCTCTCCGGGGGCGGAGTGCAGGCCGCCATCGGAGAACGAATCTGGGGTGACGTTGAGAATTCCCATCACCACGGTGCGCTTCCCTAGCTCGAGCGAGCGCCTGCCCAGGCTCCAGGTGAAAACCGGACGCATGTGGTGATTCTAAACGTACTTGCGCTCACGCCGCTCACTAGGGTGGTACAATCAGCTTTGTAGATGTTGAGAAACAGAGCAGCGCTTGCCGTCCTGATCTGTTGCGCCTTCGTGACGCTGGAGGCTCCCGCTGCCTCCAAGAAACCCTCAGCCCCTCTCAAGAAGCAAATCGAAGCAATCGTTTCCCAGCCCGACCTTGCCCGCGGGTTCTTGGGGGTGCAGATCGTTTCCGTGCGCACGGGGAAGCCCATTTACTCCCTGAATGCCGAAAAGATGTTCACGCCTGCCTCAAACACCAAGTTGTTCACGACGGCGGCGGCCCTAGCCCTGATCGGGTCGGAATACAAGTTCCGCACAACCCTTGAGACCAACGGCTCGCTTGACAAGTACGGCCGCCTGACCGGGGATCTCGTGCTGGTCGGGCGCGGCGATCCCAGCCTCTCGGGCCGCGAAATGCCATACAACATGCGCACGCAGCGCGATGCCGATCCGATGAAGGTGTTTGAGAAACTAGCCGACGAGCTGGTTCAGAAGGGTGTGAAATATATCGACGGCGACCTTGTGGCCGACGATTCCTACTTCGCGTTCGAACGATACGGCGAGGGTTGGAGCCAGGACGATTTGGTCTGGCCTGATGGAGCTCCAGTTTCCGCCCTCACCATCAACGACAACGTTATTTTCGTCCAGATTCTTCCGGGTGCACGGGCTGGGGACAAAGCTTTCGTGAGCGTCACCCCGTTTGCCGATTACTACACGCTTGACAATCGCCTGCTGACCACGCCGGCGGGAACGGGCCGGAAGATTTACATCAATCGCGAGCCGGGCTCGACGACGCTCACTCTATGGGGCACGATGCCCATGGATGATGCCGGTGTCAACGAGGGTCTCTCGATCGAGGATCCGGCGGAATTTGCTGCCAACCTGTTCCGTCATTTGCTGGAAGTCCGCGGCGTCGTTGTTTACGGCAAACAACGGACACGCCACACCGACTTGGCCAGCCTGTCGACGTTCACGAGCGTGGTGATTGCCTCGAACAGCCGAGGGGGAGATGACCGATCCTTGACCTCGCCGGTCGGCCCGCTGGTTCTGGCGGAATATCAATCCCCGCCGCTCGCAGAGGACGTGCAGGTCATCAACAAGGTCAGCCAAAACCTGCATGCGGAAATTCTGCTTCGCTTGCTCGGTCGCGAAAAGGGCACCGGGGGGACTGTTCAGGCTGGTCTCGAAGTGCTTCGTGGATTTCTGAACAATGCCGGCATTCCCCCAGACGACTATCTCTTCTACGACGGCTCTGGATTGTCGCGGCAGAACCTGGTCAGTCCGCGAGCGGTCGTCGATCTCCTGATTTTTGCGAAGGCCCAACCCTGGGGCCGTGAGTTCCATGATTCCCTGCCGGTGGCCGGCGTCGACGGCTCGTTAGCCGACCGTTTTCGAGACCTGGATCCGCATGCGCATGTGTATGGCAAGACCGGCTCGCTTGGCGGGGTCAAGACACTTTCCGGCTACGCTGTGACGGCAAAAGGTGAGGAGATCGCCTTTTCGATCTTGGCCAACAACTATAGCGCCCCAGGGAAGCGCGTAAACGATCTGATCGACAGCATCATCACCGCGGTTGTGAATTCCAGGTAATTAACCCTTCTTCCTCTTCTGCGCCCGTGTTCTCTGATCCCCAGTTCCGCGCGGTGGCTTTTTGATGCCTTCAACAAACTCTTTGAGCACCGTGGCATTGTTCTTGTCCGTCCGCTTGGAGGCAAATACCAGCGTAACCGGGCCCTCCCGTTCGAGAACGCCATAGAGTGCGATCAGGGCCTTGTCGGCGGGAGAGGTTCTGAGTTCGGCGAGGTATCGTTGGCGGAACTCTTTCCAGTGTTCGGCGTGGGAATGAAACCACTTGCGGAGTTCGTTCGAAGGCGCCAGATCGCGAAGCCACACGTCAATTCGAGCTTTTTCCTTGGTCAGTCCGCGAGGCCAGAGCCGGTCGACAAGCACGCGATGCCCATCGGAGACAGCGGGAGCATCATAGACCCGCTTGAGAGCGATGGTTGGCCAGGAAGCCATGGGCTTGTTCTGCTATTTTAAAAGCAAAGTCCCAATGCTAACTCATTTACGTTTTCCGTGGCTCGCGGCCGGTCTTTGGTCGGGCCTTCTGTTCGCGCTCCTGTTTCTGGTAGGGTGTGAAGCCGAGCGCCGCAAAAGCGACGCGGAACTGGGCCTCAATGGGCAACAGGCGATGGGCCGCAAGCTCTTTGATACCTACTGCGATCGCTGCCACAATCCTTACTCCACACGAGGGCGGCAGGGACCCGGGCTTGAGGGTATGTTCAAGAAGCAATACCTTCCGGTGAGCGGCATTCCTGCTAACGACGCCCGCGTAGGGGAGATCATTCGCATCGGGCGAGGGAAGATGGAAGGCTTCTCTAACGTCCTCAACGAGCGGCAGATCGAGGACATGCTGGCCTACCTGCATACTTTGTAGTCTCAAGCGAGCTGGTTACTCAAGAAGTTCAGCTCAGCTTTCCACAGCCGGCCCGAATTGCACCCGCTCCAGGCAGGATTTAAGATTCAGTCTCTTCCATTCCCCCGAGGTCCACCATGGCTGAAGTTGTAACCAGTGTCGTTCCGCTGAACGGAAACGAATCTGCTGCAAGTTCGTCAACCGAGGTCTACGCAGTTTTCGGCGCGGAACCGGAGGTGTTGGCCTATGCCATGGCGAAGTATTCGCGCTCCGCCCTCTCGATGAAAGACTCGCTGAAAGAAATCAGCCAGCAGAAAGCTGAGAAGTTTCTCAACACCTTTTATTTTCAGTATGGCCACCGCTCGATCGCTGATCTGGCACACATTGCGCTCGCCATTGAAAAGCTGTCTATTCTGGCGGCCATTGGGGTGGCCGGCGAGCAACGTTGGGATGGCCAGGAGCGATCGACGCGTTACCAGGACTTCCGCAAAAGCGGCTACTACACGCCTGATTTCGGGTCTGATTCCGCGGCCCGCGAGCTTTACCTGAGCACCATCGGAGATCTCTTCTCGGCCTACGAGTCGGTATCCGAGAGCACCTTCCGATACCTCGCCGGCATCACCGGCAAACCCTCGGACATGAAGCAGGAGAGCTACGAGCGAACCTTGCGCGCCCGAGCCTTTGATATCGCCCGCTACTTGCTTCCGCTCGCCACCAACACCTCTCTCGGGGAGATCGTCAACGCCCGCACCCTGGAGATGCAGGTTTCGCACCTGCTCTCCCATACCCATGCTGAAGTGAGAAGCCTGGGAGCGCGGTTAAAAAATGCGGCCTTGTCGGCCGCTTACAACGTGAACCATGAATCGCTTGCGCGACTGGTGGAGGAAATTCGCGCCGTATCCCCAGAATTAGGTGCCCGGGCTGAAGGCGAACTGCTGAAAGAGGTCCGCGTCGCGCCCACGCTCGTGAAGTACGCTGACCCGAATCCTTACGAAACGGAAACTCGCCGTGAACTGCGGCAGATGGCTAGGGAATTGATGGGTTCTGCGGCGCCTGAGGCCGCGCCAGTTGTTGACCTGCTCGAAGACGAACCGGTTGAGATTGAACTTGCGACTACGCTCCTCTACGAGCACTGCGCGTTCCCCTATCGGCAAATCCGGCGCGCGATTGAGGGTCTGAGCGATCTCCAGCGTCAAGAGATCATCGATGGAGGTCTTCGTCATCGCGGCCGCCATGATGAAATGTTGCCGGCATTCCGTGCCGGGCACGAATTCCGCTTTGACATTTTGATGGACATTGGCGGCTTCCGCGACATGCATCGACACCGCCGCTGCATTCAAATCGAGCAGCCGTTTTCGACCCTGCATGGCTGGGACACGCCCGAGGAGCTTGGAGATGCTGGTGCACTCGATCTTTACTCGCGGGCCATGGGCGCTGCCGCTCGGGCGGTCGAGAAGTTGGCTCTAAGCGCTTCGCCCGAAGCAGAGGAGAACAGCCAGTACGCCATCCCCTTAGGCTTTCGCAAACGCACGCTGTTCAAGATGGATTTCGCGGAAGCGGTTTACATCTCGGAGCTGCGCACCGGGCCCGCCGGCCACTTCTCCTATCGCCGGGCTGCGTACGCGATGTACGAAGAAGTGAAGAAAAAGCATTCGACTCTAGCGCAGCACTTCCGTGTGCACGATATTCGCGAGCCGGTAGACCTGCTGAAACGGTAAGCCTTGCTGAAACGGCAGCCAGGGCATCCTCCTGGCGGTTTACAGACGCGCCCGTTTTAGAACAGCTTCAGATGGATGGTCAGATACTTCTTCGGATTCTGCCGGATCGCCTTGATGAGATCTTGCGTTTCCGTGAGCAATTGGTTGGTGTTGTTGTAAAGCGTGGGATCCTGCAACAGCTTGCCCATCGTGCCTTGGCCTGAATTCAGGCGGTCTACCATATCGGACAGCCGATCCATGGTGTTCTGTAGCTTATCGGCAAATGCCTGATCTTTCGCCAGCTTGCCGAGCGCGCCCTTGCCGGCATTGATGTCATCGGTGAGCAGCTTCACGTTCGCCACGGTCTTATTGGCGTTGTCGTAAAGCGTCGGGTCCTTCAGAAACTTTCCGATCGTCCCACTCCCTGCATTCACCTCGTCGATCATCTGGTTGATCTTGTCCAGAGTGGCATTGGCACGGTTGTAGAGATCGTCGTCCTCGATGAGCTTGCCGAGACTTCCGTTGCCCTGGGTGACGTCGTTGACGAGCGTTTGGACTTGAGCCACCGCGGCCTTCGCCTGGTTAAACAGGCTTGCATCGTAAATCAGCTTGCCCACCGAGCCCTGCCCACTTTCAACGAAAGACACGATGCGGTCCAACCGCTTCAGCAGAATGTCCATGTTCTGCAGGCTGCTATTGGCGGCTCGAACGACGTCGTCATAGCCGGGTTGTTCTATGCTCTGGAGAACGTCTCCGTCTTTTGCAGGTGGACCTTTGGCCTTCGAGCTATCGATATTGATGTAAGTCTGTCCGAGGACGCCGGCGGTTGCGAGGATGGTCTTAGAATCGTTACGCAGGTAAAAGTCGTAGTTGGTGTTCACCTTCATGGTGACTTCAACCGGCGCAAGAGTATTTCCGGAAACGATTCGGATGGTTTTGACATTGCCGACATCTACGCCACTGAGCCGGACGGGAGCGCCTTCAGCCAGCCCGCTAGCGTCAGGGAAATAAGACTTGATCCGAATCTTGTGGGTGAATAACCCGCCGCTGCCGCTCATCAGAACGATGAGGGTAGCGAGCGTGAGGCTGGCAACGACTACGAGGCTACCGACCTTCAGTTGGGACCACTTCAACTGCCTCTGGCTAGGCAACGGTCCTCCCGTGCGGTCTCACAGAAAGCCGAGTCATGTGTCGAAGCATCGCCACGCGTCGCGTAAGCATAGCAGGCCCCAGATTTCCGAATGATAGCAGACATAGCCGCGATTTAGAGCGCGCTTGTAAGTCGAGGTGCTCGGGGTCGCAAGAGTGCAGCCAGGAAATAGGCGCCGGCGCCGCACACGAGAGTCGCAGTAAGGCCATACTCCATGGCAATGACGATGGCCAGCACCGACCCGAGAACGCTCGCCGCCGCATTCATCGCCCAGGCCCACTCCACCTCATTCGATCCTGAGCTGAGGGATCCGCGTTCGCAAAGAGCACGCAGGCCTGTCGGAAACGGCATGCCCATCGAAAACCCGAGGGGCACAAGAAGCACGCCGCTCGTGAGCAGTTTCAACCCGAACCGCGCGCCAACTAACGAATTCAGAATGGGCGGAAGTAGAACGGCATAGACCAGTAAGGCGAAGGCTACGATCACCAGCGGGAGCCATACGCGGCCGGTTTCGGAAAGCCACTTGCGGGAAGCGAAACTGCCTGCCCCACTTGAAAGCAGCATCAGAAAGACCACCACCGTAAGCGCGTAAGTAGGGTGCCCGAGAAACAAAACAAAGCGCTGAATGAACGAGACTTCAACCAAGATGTATCCGAGGCCGATCGCGACGAAGTAGAACAGGGAGGAGTGCTCCCTAGCCCGACTGGCCCCGAGAACCAGCGGGAGAAGCAGGAACCCAACTACGGCGGCCACGGAAATCAACAGCAGCATCCCCAGTACCGCCACCCCGAGGTTCACCTTCCAATCCATGGCGCCGCTGTCGGAAAGCGAGCCGAGGATATCGCTTGTCTTGAGGGTAAAGAAGAAGAAAGGCCGATTATCGCTGACCGGGGATACGTCGAACGGGTAATTGCGGCTGAAGGCAATGGGATTGTTGCTGCGGATTAGATCCGTGAAGGCATTCCGCGCCGCCTGAGAAGGTGAGTACAGAATCTGCAGAGGCGCGTGCTCGCTCGCGTATTGCTGCACGGTGTTCAGCTCAGCCTCGGTGAATGCGGTTTTCTTGGCGAGTACCGCGACGTTGATGCCATCTTCGTCCAACTCGCCTTGAGAGATCACAACAAAGTGGCGTTCCAGATCGGTAGCGCCCAAGCGCTGTAGGGCATCCATCGCTTGAGACACCACACGCAGCGCTTCACGCGGACGGCGGAACTCCCAGCGGGTGATCGCGATCATTCCGTCCGGCTTCAGGTGTTCGAAATACTCGCGAAAGGCCTCTGAGGTATAGAGACTGTTTTCGCTCAGTGCGAATGCTCCTGCTGCCGTCGAAGCCCAGGTGTCGACGAGCGTCATCTGGATCACGTCGTAGCGGCTGCCGGAGTTGCGGATGAAGGACCGCCCATCGGCGACGTTGATGTGAACGTTGGGGCGCTCGTAGAGGTGATAGGCGAAATCGGCGTAGCGCTCGCGCATGATGCGGTTCGCGATAATTGGATTGATCTCGATGCCGGTCACGTTCGGGCTGCCGTGGGTAACCGCGCGCAAAACATCGACGCCTCCACCCGGTCCGATGATGGCGTAGCTGCCGTGGGGGCGAAGAGCATTGACCGCGGCGGGAGGCGAAGCCATCAGCTGTCTCTCCCACTCTTTGTCGCCAAACCGCTGCGGATCGGCGTTCATGATGTAGGTATTGGCATCGGCATCGATCACAATCACCCGCGCCCCATCCGGAGCCCGGTCCACCTCTACTCGCGACAGAGCATTCCAACGCGCGAATTCAACGTTTTGCCGGATTACACCCTTTGCCCAAGTGATATCGGCAAGCCGTCCTGAGTAATTCAGGGTAATGCCGATCCCCAGCAAAACCGCGGCTGTCGCGGCCAGCCCTCTTGCTTTAGGCGCCGTGCTCCAGATGATCCCGGCGATCGCAGCCATGAGCGCGGAAACCAGGATTGCGTTCGGGCCGCCCACCCAGTTCAACAACGGAACGATGGCGATGCAGGCGAGCGAACCACCTGCGAGATCTGCGGCGTAGAGCCGCGGAATGCGCGCACTCTCACGGGCAAAGATGACCGAGAACGCGAGGCCGGTCAGGAAAAAGGGGATTGCCGAGGCCAAATAAATCGCCGTAAGCCGAACGAAGTTGCCGGCAGTTAGCTCGAGCGATACCGGAACATGCAGCACGATTTCGAGCACCAAGGGAATCATCAAGGCATTGAGGCAGGAACAGGTGGAGGCGAAGTTCCGCAACTCGTACCTTTGCAGATTCTTTTTTCGCAAGTGCGCGAACACGCCGCCTGCCCCCAGTCCAAGCAGCGCGATTGAGATTGCCAGAAAGGCAAAGTGATAAAACAACACCACCGAGAAGAGCCTCGTCAGGCCCAGTTCCAGCAGCAGCGCGGAGAAACTGCTCAGGGCAATTCCAGTAACTAACACTTTGCCGCTCGTCGGCGCGGCCACTTCCATTTCGATCGCTGTCGGCATAGACATAAACGAAGAGAAGAGTCTAACAGCACGCGCAGGGCAGGCACCGGCATCCATCCGCGCTATGCCAGCAATATCGTTGCCCGCTCAGAACAAGCCTCTACCGCCGTAGATCAGTTTGCCATTCTCGATTCTTGCTTCCGCCATGAGGGTGTGCCGCCGCGCTGGTCGCTCGTTGTCGATATGTTGAACTTCGTGGCCGTGAGCCGCCAGCCAGTCCGACACCAGCATGCGGTGGCAATGGAAGTACACGCGTTCGGCGCACATATAGGCAGTTGGGGAGCTCTCGGCTAGGTTCGTGAGGCGGTCGATCGCCTGCTCGAACTCGGGCGTCAGCATGTAGTCGGCGTAGTTGCGGAAGCTCTGGTTCCGAAGCGCGAGGTTGGGGGAGTCGGCGAGAATTCGGCGTCGCCGGCCACCCAGTTCCTTCATCCAGAAGTACTCGATCCCCGCTTTTGGCAGGGCTTGTTCAAGCGACTCACGATTGAAATGCGGAAGCCGGCGCGACACGGGGAAGGCTCGAATGTCTACGAGCGTCTTGATTCCATGCGCCTGAAGCGCGCGGATCAGTTCTTCCAGCGTACGGGTGGAATGGCCGATGGTGAATAGGGTGGCCATAAGTTAAGGATAGTCGAGGGCGCCCGCGTCCTCTCCTATCCGGTTCCCGGTCGATGTTTATCCGCGAAAATACAGGTAGGCCCCCAAGATGCAGGTGAGCACCAGGGCGGAACCGGCCACTTCCTTCCAACTCCAGCTGGCGCGGGTCTTGGCCTTGTCCTCCGGGGTTACGGTTTCAAAGGTGAGGCTGCGGATGCTCGCGTAATCGGGTTCCGCGGTCAAATGGCTGACCCCGACCATCACGAGCGCGGACACAATCGTGATCAGCACGCTGAAATACTGGAAGTAGATGTTATTGACGATCCAGAGAAAAGAGCCCGGGGTGTAGCCTTTCTCCAGGCCGCTGAGACCGAGCGCGACCGGGGTGTCCACGATCATGCGGAAAATACCAAGCACGAAGCCAACAATCATGGCCCACAACGCGCCTTGAGCATTCATCCGCTTGAAGAACACGCCTAGGAAGAAGACGACGAAGATGGGCGGTGCCAAGTAACCTTGAACCGCCTGCAGATAGTTGTAGAGGCCCTGTGCTCCTTTGATGACCGGAATCCATGCCAGCGCGACGAGGATCATGCTGGCAGTTGCCATGCGGCCGACGCGCACGAGCTGGTGCTGAGATGCGCCGGGACGCCACTTTTCATAAAGATCGACAGTAAAAAGTGTCGAGCAGGCATTGAACACGCCCGCCAACGATCCCATGAGTGCCGAAAGCAGTCCGGCAACCACCAGCCCCCGCAGCCCGGGAGGCAGCAAGTACTGCACCATCATTGGAAATGCGCCTTGTGCGACCGATGAAACCACTTTGCCGTCCGCTCCCACCATTGTGCCCAGCGCGGGAATCTTGCCACTCTTTGCCAGGGCATAGCAGATCAGTCCGGGAATGATGAACAGATAAACCGGGAAGAGCTTCAGAAAAGCAGCAAAGATCGATCCGCGACGCGCTACTCGTTCATTGGGCGCGCCCAGAGCACGTTGCACGATGTACTGGTCGGTGCACCAGTACCAAAGCCCAACAATGGGTGCGCAGATCAACATTCCAACCCAGGGAAAATTGTCGTTGAAATACCAGGCCTCTTTCATGACGTGTCCGGCGGCGTCGGTCTCAAGCACAGGGGCCCAGGTTCCGTGCACTCCCGCTGGGATCATCGGTTTCCAAAGGTTGAACATCTCCGACCCGCACCAGAAGCGCAGTTCGTGCCAGCCCCCGAGCTTCACCAGTCCATAAGCGGTCAGCGAAAATGAGCCCAGGATGAGCACAAAGGTTTGCACCGCATCGTTGTAAGCGACCGCCCGCATTCCCCCGAGCGCCGTGTATAAGCCGGTGAGAACGATCACCAGTACCGAACCGATCCAGAAAGAGTCGATGGTCGTCGTGCCGATCGTGATATGCAGCTCCGGCAGGAGCGTGCCAAAGACCACGCCGCCAGCAAAGATACCCACCGCAATCTTAGAAACGATGAAGGTGATGATGGAGACAATCGAGAGCACGTAACGGGATGCCGGACTGAACCGGCGTTCCAAGAACTCCGGCATGGTGAAGACCATCGAGCGCATATAGAAGGGGACGAACACCCATGCCAGCACCAGCAAGCACCATGCATGCAATTCGTAGTGGGCAAGCGCTACCCCGCTGGTCGCGCCGGCGCCGGCAAGGCCCACGACATGTTCCGAGCCAATGTTGGATGCGAAGATGGAGGCGCCAATGATCCACCAGCCAAGATTGCGCCCGGCGAGGAAATAATCAGCAGTAGAGTCTTTTCGTCTTGAAACCACCCACCATGCGACAGCCAGTAAGATGCAGAAGTAAATTCCAATTACAACCCAATCGATTCCAGTGATCTGTGACTCGAACTGATTCGCAAACAGGACAGCAGCAAGGCTGTTCGTCAGCATGGAAGACGGATCCCCCTCGTGGAATGACAGTAGCGATGAGCTCAATGTCCTACACGGTCGCGGTGTTCACAAGTACCTGTGTTAAGACCTTGTCCTGCTCAGGGAAGACGGTACGCAAATCGAGCAGGACTTTGCCTTCCTCAACCCGGGCTATGACCGGCGGAACCCCAGCCCGCAAACGGGCGGCTAGTTCATTGGCGGAGAGACTATAACACGTGAGTGCGATCACGGTTGTCGGAATCGTGGCCGAGGGGGCGGACCCTCCTCCGAGCAGCGACGCGCTGTCGATCAGTTCTGCCGCAAGCCGCAAGGGGTGCGCTCGCTCGCTCGCGGCTGCGATCTCTGTCATGAGCGCGGCAGCGCGACGTGCAATCTCCGATTTTGAGGTTTGCATCATCCGCAGTGCCGGCACCGCGTCGTAGTCGCGCTTCAGGTAGGCGACAAGCGTCGATTCGAGTGCGGCGTAGGTCAATTTATCCACCCGTAAGGCGCGGAAAAGCGAATTGCTTCGCATCTTCTGGACCAGGTCCTCGCGCCCGCTGAGTAACCCTGCCTGAGGGCCGCCCAGAAGCTTGTCGCCGCTGTAGGTCACAACATCCACGCCCGCTCGCAAGCTGTCGAGGACGCCGGGTTCATTCTTGATCCCCACCTGGGCGAGATCGAACAAGGCGCCGCTGCCAAGATCTTCGAGAAGCGGCACACGGTGCTTGCGCGCGAGCCCTGCAAGCTCTCGAACGGTCGGCTGCTCGGTGAAGCCGCTAATCTTGAAGTTGGACCTGTGCACCCTGAGCAACAGGCGCGTACGCTCGCTGAGCGCTTGCTCGTAGTCGGAAATGCGGGTGCGGTTGGTCGTCCCCACTTCGCGCAGCCGGGCGCCGGATTTGCTCATTACGTCGGGAATTCGGAAAGAGCCTCCGATCTCGACCAGTTCGCCGCGCGACACGATCACTTCGCCGCCCTCGGCAAGCGTATTGAGCGCCAGCAGGACAGCGGCGGCGTTGTTGTTGACGACGATGGTTGAAACCGGAGCGCTGGGAGACCCGGCCTCGAGCAGCTTTCTGAAGAGCCGATCCACGTGCACATCCCGCCTGCCGCGTTCCCCCGCCGCAAGGTCGAACTCCAAGTTCGAATAGGATCCAGCAGTCTCGCGAATGTGTTCGAAGGCTGACTGCGCGATCGGCGCTCTACCCAGATTGGTGTGCAAGATCACGCCAGTCGCATTGATCACCGGTTGCAAGGAATGCCTGAGTGCACGCGAGAGTTCCTGCCGGATGGCCACATGGACATCGGCAAGGGCGAGCTGTAGGTCGTGGGCACTGAGGTGCCCGGCACCGATTTCCTGCCGCAGGCGGGAAACTACGGCTCGACAGGCATCCACGACCGCCGCTGGGCCTTCTTGGTTGATCAACTCCGCGAGTGCTGGCGAGTGAACCAGTTCGTCCACCGAGGGCAGCTCTCGATACAGTTCCGCTTGAATCTTCATTGGCGATGATTATGCTTTCAGCCGAGCAGCTCCCGCAAGTTGGTGTCGGTCCCAGGTTGCACCACTCACCCCGGCCAGCGTACATTCAATGCGCGTGGCATCGGCCATGCCAAGGAGAACTCTTTGTGAGAACCCGCTCCATCACCCTCGCACTCGTTTTCGCAATTTCTATCGCTGCTGTCTCGGCCTTTGCCCAGCAGGGGAAGCCCGAGGGGGTCCTCCCCAGCGCCGAACTCGCAAAGCTGGTTCCGTCGGTTTACTTTTATCGCGGCCAGAGCGCGACCGTGCAAATGCGCAACTCCAGCGCCGTCCGGACCAAGGACCAGAAGTATCTGATCGCCGGCCTGGTTGACACCTCTGGATATGCCTCCGACGTGGCGGCAAAATATCAGGGCCTGTTCATCACCGAGGTGAAAGTGAAGGTCGAAGGGTCGGAACTGGCCCCTGGTCAGTACGGCTTCGGTTTCGTTGGCGACAAATTCGTGATCACCGACGTGGGAGCAAATGACGTGCTGACGGTTTCCGCGAAGCGCGACGACAACCTCAAGCGAGCCGTGCCGCTGAAGATTGTCCAAGAGGGAGGCGACTATCGCCTCTACAACGGCAAAAAGTACGTCACCTTCCAGGTGGAATGAAGCCGTTCCCTCGAAATGACTAGAATTCCTAATGTGTGCGCCGAAGTATAACTTTCGTCCCGCGCGGGGGGGAGTGGAGCCTGCAGAATGGGGGTTGCAGCGCTCAGTAATTTTCGTTCATCAGAGGTGCGTATCTTAACGCGGGTTCTAACCCACCTCCACCAGACCATACGTCTTCTGCCATCTGGTTCTCATCTGAGACAGCGCACGGTCGATTTCGGTCTGTGAGATCCCTGAATTGGGGCCGGCGAGAACGGCTCCGGCTTCCTTTTTCGCCAATTCCAGAAGGTCGCGATCGCGAATCAGGCTGGCCACTTGGAAACTTGGCATTCCTGCCTGGCGGGTGCCGAAGAATTCGCCGGGCCCGCGCATCTCAAGGTCAAGTTCGGCGATCTGAAACCCGTCGCTGGTTCGAACCATTGCATCCAGCCGGCGCTCCGCGTCTTCAGAGACTTTGCCGCCGGTCATGAGGATGCAATACGATTTCGCCGCCCCCCTGCCGATGCGCCCACGCAGCTGATGCAGTTGCGCCAAGCCGAAGCGCTCGGCATGTTCGATGACCATGACCGCGGCATTCGGGACGTCGACGCCAACCTCGATCACCGTTGTCGAAACCAGGATCTGAATCTTGCCCTGCTGGAACCGACGCATGGCTTGTTCTTTGAGGTCGGCTTCCATGCGCCCATGCAAGACCGCAACCTCTAGGTCGGGGAAGACCTGCCTGCTCAGCTCCCGATACATCTTCATCGCGGCCTTGAGTTCGCTTTCTTCGTTCTCCTCGATGACGGGATATACGACATAGGCCTGATGTCCGGCGACAACCTGCTTGCGGACGAACTCCCAGACTTCATCCGCGCGCTTGTCTCCGACGCGGCGGGTGATGATCGGAGTGCGCCCGGGAGGCATTTCGTCGAGCACGCTGAGATCCAGGTCGCCGTAAAGGGTAAGAGCCAAGGTTCGCGGGATGGGCGTGGCGGTCATAACCAAAACGTCGGGTTCTGCGGGGCCATCGGAGGCTTGGGAGCTACGCGCCGGGAGAGGATCGAGGCTCCCCGTCCCCACCTGGGTAGCGGTGGGACGGGCATCCTGCTTCTTCATCAGCTTGAACCTTTGCAGCACTCCAAACCGATGCTGCTCATCCACCACGACCAACCCCAGCTTGTCGAACTCGACGTTTTGCTCGATGAGGGCGTGCGTGCCGATCACCAGTTGCGCTCCACCTTGCGCAATATGGCGACGAATCTCGCGTTTGCGGTCATCTTCGAGCGACCCAGTCAGCAGGACGATTCGATACCCGGATGGTTCGAGAATTCTCCGCGCGGAGAAATAATGTTGCTGCGCCAGAATTTCGGTGGGCGCCATCAACGCAACCTGATATCCATTTTCGATGGCGATGATGGCAGCCTCGAAAGCGACCAGCGTCTTACCCGAGCCCACATCTCCCTGAAGCAGCCGTCGCATGGGGGACGGCTTTTCCATGTCGGAGGCGATTTCCTTCAGGGCTCTTTTTTGCGCGTTCGTAGGATGAAAGGGCAGAATTTTTTTAATGGCAGCCCGCACCTGAGCGTTCAAAGCGAAGGCGATTCCGGTTTGCGCCTTCTGCTCCCGGCGTTTCAGCTCGAGCCCCAACTCGACAAAAAAGAGCTCTTCAAAGATCAGGCGAATATGCCCCGGGGTGCGAAAGGACTGCAGCGCCTGAAGGCTCTCGCCCTCGACCGGCCAGTGCACTTTCCAGAGCGCTTCTCTCTGAGCGAGCAGGTTCAGCCTTTGGCGCACGGAAGACGGAATTCCTTCGGGCAGATCCGGCGCTAGGTCCTCGAGTGCCCGGTGGATGATTTTGCGGAACCATCGTGAGGTGAGCCTTCCCTGGCCAGCGGACTCATAAATGGGAACAATGCGCCCAATCTCGAGCGATTCGGCCGCTTTCTGATCGGCCTCCTCCTCTCTCTCTCCCAGAATTTCGAACTGAGGTTGCCTCAGCTGGAGTTCGCCCTGCCCTTCCTCGACTTTGCCATACAAGGCAACGACTTGGCCGGGCTGAAACTTGTCCCTCAGGTAGGTTCCGTTGAACCACAGGCACTTCAGCCGGCTGCGCCCTTGACCAATGGTCAGCTGAAAAATCGGCATGCGGCGTGTGCGAAACAAGCCCGAGTTGCGCACCTCGCCGATAATGGTGGCCATTTCGCCGGCGCGCAACTCAGCAATACCGCGCGGATTCAGGCGGTCTTCATAGCGGAATGGCAGATAATGAAGGAGATCGTCCACGGTGTGCAATCCCTTGGCGGCGAGGATTTCAGCGAGCCTTGGCCCAATTCCTTTCACATACTGCACAGGCGTGGAGGGTGTGAGCATCAGAGGAATGGTAAACGAGCAGTTTGCAGTTGGCACCTAACGACCTGCGCCTGGGGATGCGCGGGATTCAGATGGTTAGGGCCATGGCCCAATTGCTCATCGCCAAATGCCAGTTTGAGGTTCTTCGGTGTCAAAACCAGGTAGGATGAATTTTTTTCAATCCCTGGGCGCGGTCGTGGCGGGGAACGTCGTGTACTTTCTCGTGATGCCCTATCTTCCTCCGGTTGCAAGACACGACCCCATGCGCTTCGACCTCGGGGTGCTGATAGATTTTTGGCTTTGCCTGGTGTTCCTGGGAGCGATTAAGACGTTCACTCGTTGGGGGAAGCGGTCCCGCGAGCAGCCCCGTTGAACCCAAATCCCTCACCGGCAGCGCCAGGCTGGCATCTGGGGGGAAACTGCCTACTCAATTCTGATCAAACGTTCTAGAAGTGGCTCAGATTTCAGCGTTGTGTTTGTGGAACTCTGAAAACTGCTTCTTGAATTCTTCCTTCTGCTTCTCCATGCCCTCGCGCATCTTTTCCATGTCCTCGCGCCACTCGCTCTGTCGGCTTCGGACCTGTTCCTGTATCTGTTTTTGCAGCTTCTCCATCGCCGGCTTCTGCTTTTTCATTTCTTCCTGCATCTGTTTTTTCAGCTTCGCAATTTCCGGCTGAATATCCTTGAGGTCGGCAGTCATCCCCGGGACCAGAGCAGCGATTTCAGTAGTCGCTTCCCTCAGATCGGCGCAGGCGGCTTCGAGAAGATCGCAGTTCTCGTTTTGGAGTTCGCCAGTCCTTTTCGATTCCGGCAAGCTCAAGGTGAGGGTCTGTTCGCGGCGGTCTCGCACGACAACCACCGTTGCCTTGTTGGTGGTTCGCGAGTGGAGCAGGCGGCTGAAATCACTGCAATCGTTCACCGCCGACCCGTTAATCTTCACTATCACGTCGCCGGCATGAAGTCCGGCCTGTTCGGCACGGCTGCCTTTTTCAACCGATCGCACGAGTACTCCATTGCCGCCCTTCACGCCGAAGAATTCGCCGAGCTGCGGTGTAAGGTTTTCGATCATCATGCCACTGCTGCGCGGTGTATGTACCACCACGACATTGGTGGCAATGTCCATCTCGGGAATATTGATCGGAGGCACGTGCACCACCGGAACATTGATTTCAGGACGGAAATTGAATTTCATTTCCGGCATCTTGTTGCGTTCCGCCAACTGAGCATGCAGCGTCATCGGCTGGCCTTGCCGGCTGATGCCGATTGTGATCGACCGTCCTGCAGGGATCTCATGGATCAGTCGGCGCAGCTGCTCGACGCTCTGCACCTGCTGATCGTTGATACTCAAGATCACGTCGTGTTCCTTGATGCCGGCCTTTCCTGCCGGAGCATCCTGATCCACCATCGTGACCTCGACCCCTCGTTCGTCTTTCAGGTGGAGCGCACCGAGCCGTTCACTGGTAATGTCCTCGGTGTCCACTCCCAAATACGAACCACCCCAGGGTTCCTCGCCGTAGAAAACGAACGGATCAGAAGTCAACTGTGCAGCTGGGCGTGCCGAACGAACCGATACGAAGATGACAAACAAAACGCAAATGACTTGTGCGAAGTGTTTCATAGCCCCCCTATTGCGCCCGGCGAATAAAGATGTTGCCCATCGTGGTGCGGAGTTTCACGACCGGACCGCCGCCATTCACCGCTCCTTCCGCCGAAACGAGCTTCGGGCCCCATTGTCCGCCTTCGCTGTTGACCCTGATCTGCGGAAAATCGCTGGTGATGGTGTGCCCATTCGACGCCTCGATGCTGGCTTGGACGGTGATATTCACATTGGGCATGAGATAGATCGTAATGTCGCCCATACCGGTTTCGAGCTCGGAATCGATTTTCTCAGTCGAGGCGATGAATTTTGCCGTGATGGCTCCGACTCCGGTTTCTACGTGAGCTGCGGGAACACCCCACAGCTCAATGCTGCCGCTTCCGGTTTCCGCGCTGACCAGCCCAGAGGCCGATCCGAGCTTCAGGCTGCCGCCGCCCGTCTCCATGGTGGCACCTCCGCCGATCTGGCCGAGTTCAATGCCCCCGCCGCCGGTCGAGGCCTTCACCTTGCCCGTGCATTTGTCTACCCGAATGCTTCCGCCGCCGGTCTGGAGGGAGGCTTCCTGATCCGCCGACATTAGAACGAGGTTGCCGCCCCCACTTTCCGCAGCGACCTTGCCTTTCACGCTTCCGATCCTGATCGTGCCTCCGCCCGTGCTGACGGCAAGATCTCCTCTAACGTTCCCAATCTCGATCGGCCCGCCGCCGGTTTCCGCCGCAATTGCGCCTCCGATGTCGTCGAGATGGATGTTCCCGCCTCCACTCTCGGCCTCCAGCCGGCCGGAAATTCCAGTGGTGACAACCTGCCCCCCGTCGGTCTCGATCTTCACCGACTCCATGTCCCGCGGAACGTTCACGGTCACTTCCGAGGAGAACTTGTGGGGATGACCGCTCTCCCACTCCCCTACGATCCAAGCGGTGTCGCCCTTGGTGTAGGCGCTGATTTTGTAAGAGTCAAGTTGCTTGCGCCCACGCTCCTCCGACGATTCGAACGACCGGCTGCGAATGGCGTAGTTGATCCCTTGGCTTTGCCCGCCTTGTACTTTCACATCGCCCATCTCCACCTTGATGTGGAGATTGTGCACGCCGGAGAGCGACCCGGTGGTCACACTGGTCCAAGTATTACCTTCCCGTTGAACGGAACTCTGCTGGGCAGCGCTCAAGGTCACCAAGAGCACTGTCAGCAGGCCAATTTGGATTGCGTTTTTCCTCATTGCAGTTTGAGTTGCTTCTCCCCTTTTAGTTCATTTCCGGCAGTTGCGCGATCATGGCGCGTGCTTGCGACCGGATATAACGGTTCTCGTCTTTTTGTGCGAGGCGTTGCAGCACAATCCGCACGCTGCTGTCGGCGCGAACCGGATCAAGCAGGCGCAGGGCCTCGACCCTGACTCCGGGATTTGTATCCGACATCAAAGCTTCAAGCACGGCATCGCGCACCTGCACGTCGTCCTTCACGTACGGGCCCAGCCCATTCAACGCTTTCAAGCGCACGCCGGTGTTGGAGTCATAGCGCAACGCGTACAGCAGCGCCTCGCGAACATGCTGATTGTTTGGCTGCTGGGTCAGCAGATTAACCGAATCCATGCGAACCCCGGCGTTGAAATTGTTGCGAGCTGCGTAGAGCAGCAGCTGCTGAACCTCGGGATCGTTAAAGGAGCCGGTGTGCTGCTGGGGCACAATCGTGTCGTACTTGATGGTGACCTGGTCAGAACCCGGCTGCTGGGCGATCGAACTCACGCCGCTGACCGAAGAAAGCGCTGCTGGAGCGGGTTTGGAAATAAGTTCTTCAGTCCCCCGGCCCTTTCCCATCTTGTAGGTGGCTCCGATACCCCCGGCAAAACCGACGATGAAGATGGCCGCTGTGAGAGCCGGCGCAAATCGAATCTGCTGGAGCCAATTCATCGGCTCGAACACCAGACGCGACCACCATCCGCCCTGTTCGGCAGACTCGAGGGCCTCTTGCAGCTTCATGCGCGAGTCGGTCAGAAAATTTGGGCTTGGCTCCTGAACTGAGAACGGGGCGAGATCAGTGCGGAAATTCTTTACCGCCCGCACTTCGGCCATGCAGGTTGCGCAACGCGCTACGTGCTGTTCCAGTTCGTGACGTGCGTCATCCGGCAATTCGTCATAAACATAGAGAACAACGTTCTGTTGTACCCATTCGCACTTCATAGTTTTCTCTTCGACGGGCAAATCTCCCGCCGCTCCCAAAGTTCTGAACTCATCGCATTTCCGCCAAGGCGCTGCGCAGCTTCTGGGTCGCGCGGAACAGCGTGTTCTTCGCCGTCTCTTCCGTCGTATTCAGCATTTCGCCAACCGTCCTCAATTTCAACCCCTGGTAATGCTTCAATTCAAATACCATGCGCTCACGCGGGGTGAGCTTCTCCAGGGCTTGGGCGATCTTGCCGCCCAGCTCGCGGCGCATCAGATCACGCTCGGGATCGGCCCCGCTTCGTTTGTCGGCGACTTGGGCGAGCACATCATAAACCTCGCCCTCGGCATCGGTCGCTACCGGAGCGTCTTCCTTGCGCACCTGCTTCTTGCGAATGTTGTCGAGGCAGAGATTGGTAACGATCCGGTAGATCCAGGTATAGAACGAGCACTCAAACCGAAACCGGCCGAGGTTCTTGTAGGCCTTAAGGAAAGCTTCCTGATAAATGTCCTGGGCTTCGTGCTCGGATCCGGTTAAATGCAGCGCCAGGCGCAGGACGGCCTGGTCGTAATGGCGGACCAGTTCCTCGAAGGCCGAACGGTTTCCACGTTGGGCCTCGCGCACGAGAAGCGTGTCGTCAATCCGGTTCTGGACAGCCATGCGGTCCCGGGTTAGCGGTTGCGTTGCGCTTCGTTCACAGGGGCGTCTGCCACCCGCACTTTTGCCAACCGGAAATTGTACCGCCCACGCATCGGCCGGCATCTCTGCATGTCCTCATCTGGGCCGGTTCCATTTACCCCTTCCGGCCACAACGAGATAGACGCGCTAGGGCAAAATTGGTGAGCGCCTTGCCACAGCCCAATTCCCGGGCTGGTTAGCGAAGAATTACCCGATGCTATACGAGGATCTCTGGGGGGAAGTTCCGAGTTCGCGGCTTCTGGGGTTGGGAGCTTCTCGAGGGGGCTAAACCAGGACCTCAGGGATATCCATCAGCCCCAGCCGGAAGCAACCGGCGAAGGCGTTCACCACCCGTGGGTCGAAATCGGTTCCGCTGGCCTTTACGATGCTTTCCTTGGCATCGAGCGGAGACATGGCCTTGCGGTACGGGCGGTCGCTCGTGAGGGCATCGTAGACGTCGGCTACCGAAAGAATACGGGCCTCAAGCGGGATATCCTCGCCGTGGGTTTCGTGGTACCCGGTACCGTCGAACTTGTCGTGGTGGGCCAGGATGATGGGAATGACCCGCGAGAGTGGGCCACCCACCGGCTTTAGCATCTGCACCCCCAAATCGACGTGCTGCTGCACATGGTGGTATTCATTGGCGGTCAGTCGCGCCGCCTTGTAGAGGATTTCCCGGCTCACTTCGAGCTTCCCGAGATCGTGGATCAGCGCTGCTGCCCGGATGTCTTCAATCACCTCAGCCGGCAATCCCATTTGGGCGGCAATCTTGGTTGCGTAAACGGACACACGATAGGAGTGATTTTGCGTGTATTTGTCCTTCGAGATGAACTGGCTCAGGATGATCAGAACGCCATGGTAGGTGCTGCGCAGCTCCTCCATGCTCTTTTCCTTGTGCTCATAGAGAGTGCCCATCGCGTAGCCGTTCACCAGCAGGATTCCGCCCCAGACGATGATCTCGAACCACATGTCAGCAATGGGCAGGGACACTGACTTATGCCCGAACAGCGTCGGATTGAAGTAGGTGATCAGGGAGACGACTAGAACGCTGCCGAGCGCGGTCAGAGTGGCATGGCGCCGGCCATACACATAGGCCGAAAACAATGTCGGCAGCGTATATAGCCCCAAGAGCATGTGGCGTGCATCGAGCGCCGTATTCAGCAGAACGGCGACGGCAAAGATTGAGAGCAACAGCCACAGCTCATTATTGACCTGACTGAGTTGGCGCAAAGGGATCGAGTACCATGGAGCTCGTTGAGGCAAGCGGCCATGCGAAGGTACTTGCGCGGTGGCCTGGCCCGCGGGAACGAAATCGACTTCCATACAAAACTCCTAGCCGGCACTCGGCACGGTTCCGCTGCAAGGCCTCGAGCCTGCGAGAATGCATCTTCAGCGGCTCTCCTTTAGGGTAGGTTCGGCTCTTACTGCTGGGCAAGTTACCCCTGTAACCGGTAGGCATCGAATCTGCGGAGCCTAGAAGGGCAGAACCCCAAGCCCCGCTGAGCCCTGTTCTGGACAACCTGATCCCCGCTCACCTATGCTTTTGCACCATGAATCGACGTAGCTTTCTGCAGACCGCGGCAACCAGTGCAGCATCGCTCGCTTTCCCCCATTTTGGGGGCGCTCAAACCGACGATCTTCATCCCATCTGGCGCGAAATTGAGAACCGTCACGAGGAAGCAGTCCAAAGGCTGCAAGAGTGGATCCGCCAGCCTTCGATTGCCGCGGAGAGCCGAGGCGTGACTGAGGGCTGTGAGCTCACCATGCGTTTCCTGCGCGATGCCGGGTTCAACCAAGTTACCAAGCTTCCGACAGAAGGCCAGCCGGGGATCTTCGCCCTGCTCGACTCCGGGGCCGCCCGCACGCTGGGTCTCTACTTCATGTACGACGTTAAACAGGCCGATCCCAAGGAGTGGACATCGCCCCCATGGGAGGCGAAGCTGGTTGAGAAGCCAGGCCTCGGAACGGTGGTTATCGGCAGGGGGGCAGTGAATCAGAAAGGACCCGAGTCTTCCTTGCTGGCGGCCTTGCATGCGATTCGAGGAGCAGGCAAGAAGCTTCCGGTAAATCTCGTGCTCGTGGCAGAAGGCGAGGAGGAGATCGGCTCGCCTCATTTTCCGCAGGTTGTCAGGCGCCCTGAAGTCATCGCAGCCCTGAAGCGCTGTTCTGGAATCTTCATGCCCTCGGCCGAGCAGGAGCTCGACGGTACGGTCACGATGACGCTCGGTGCAAAAGGCGTGATCGAACTCGAACTGGTCTCAAGTGGAGAGCGCTGGGGTCGAGGACCGCGCAAGGATATTCACTCAAGCAACAAGGCCCGGGTTGATAGCCCGGCTTGGCACCTTGTGCAGGCTCTCAATACGCTCGTCACTCCCGACGGAAACGATCCTGCGATTGACGGGCTGACCGACAAAGCACGTCCGGTTTCTGCCGAAGAGAAAGCCATGATTCAGAAGGCAGCCGAGCGAATGGACGAAAGCCTCGATAAAAAGCAGCTCGGCGTCGACCACTGGGTGCACGATGCCAGCTGGGAGGAGGCATTGGAGCGACTCATGACACGCCCCACGGTCAATATTGAAGGGCTGGTCGCCGGCTATACCGGGCCGGGAGGCAAAACCATCCTTCCGCATCGTGCCGTGGCAAAGATGGATCTTCGTCTTGTGCCCGACATGAAAGCGAGCGAGGCGCTCGCTGCTCTGAAGGCGCATTTAGCCAAGCGCGGGTTCCCAGACATCGAGGTGAACATGACCGGAGGCTATGACCCGAACAGCACCTCCGCCGATGCTCCGCTCATTCACGCCCAGGTTGCGGTGTACAAAAAGGGCGGAATCGAGCCTATTGTTCTGCCGAGAAGCCCGGGTTCCTGGCCGGGGTATGTCTTTACGGGAGCTCCACTGCATCTTGCGGCCGGTCATTTCGGATTGGGGCACGGCAGCGGCGCGCACGCGCCCGACGAGTACTACGTCATCGAATCGAAGAATACGAATGTACAAGGCATGAACGGCGCCGTCCGTTCCTTTGTCGAGTACCTGTACGAAGTTGCACGAATGCCGGCCTAGCGATCCGGGAGTTGCTCAGATGTCAGCCAAGATCGATCTCTACGACAGTGCCTACGCAAACTATGCAGCGGGGGTCTACCGGCAGGTGCGCCTGGAAACCTACGGTGAGGATTTTGGACAAACCAGCTGGGTGACGACAGAGGAGTCTCGGGACATCCCCCAACTGCTTGAGTTGCGGCCGGACTCGATGGTTCTTGAATTGGGTTGTGGCTCCGGTGGCTATGCGCTCCATATCGCGGAAAAGGTGAACTGCAGGGTTTTGGGGCTGGACATCAACGCCGCGGGCGTTCGTAATGCAAATCAACTTGCTGGGGCCATGAATCTCTCGACGCGGGCTCGTTTTGAGCACAGTGACATCTCCCGCGGGCTCCCCTCGGCCGACGACACCTTCGAAGCGGCTTTCTCGAACGATGTGTTGTGCCATCTTCCCGACCGGTTGAGCGTACTACGGGAAGCTTTTCGCGTTCTGAAGCCAGGGGGACGAATGCTTTTTAGTGATGCGCTGGTCATTGGAGGGATGATTTCCCAGGAAGAGATCGCAGCGCGGAGCTCCATTGGCTACTACGTGTTCAGTCCGCCGGGAGAAAATGAACGGCTGATCGAGAGCGCCGGATTCGGATTGCTTCGTGTGCTCGACACCACGGAAAACGCAGCCCGAATTGCCGAGCGCTGGCATCAGGCAAGAGAAAACAGCAAGACTGAGCTGATTGCTCTTGAGGGGGATGGCAACTTTGAAGGGCTACAGCGATTCCTCTCCTGCGTGCATAGCTTGACTCGGGAGCGCCGACTCTTGCGTTCTTTGTACCTGATGGCGAAACCGGGCCAGAGAACTCCCTGATCTTAGAAAACAGAGTCTAGCTGTAGGTGACTTTCCGGTCGCCCTTGGTGATGCGTCCGACCGCGTAGTACTTCTCCCCCGCACGGTCGAGCACGCTCTCCGCTTTTTTAAACTTCTTTGCTGGAATGACGAGCAGCATGCCTAGACCCATGTTGAAGGTGCGCATCATCTCGTCTTGCGGCACGTTCCCGAGTTTCTGTAGGTGGGTAAAGATCGGCAGCACCGGCCAGGAATCATAAGAAATCGAAGCAGCCGTTCCTTTGGGAAGCACGCGAGGAAGATTTTCCGTGATGCCTCCCCCGGTGATGTGTGCCAGGGCGGAAACGCACTCGGCAGCGATCAGCTTCTTGATGATCGGCCAATAGCTGCGGTGGGTCTGCATCAGTTCGTTGCCGACCTTGCCCTTGATTTCATTGACGTAGGTTTCAGGCTCATATTTCGCGACATCAAAGAGCAGCTTGCGGGCAAGTGAATAGCCGTTTGTATGCAGCCCGGTTGAAGGCAGGCCGAGAACGATATCGCCAGGTTCGACGGTCTTGCCGGTGATGATCTTATCGCGCTCGACGACACCAACCATGAATCCGGCAAGATCGTATTCGCCGTCCGGGTAAAAGCCGGGCATTTCTGCCGTTTCTCCACCGATGAGCGCGCAGCCATTGTGCTTGCATGCCTCGGCAAGCCCCTCGACCACCTTTTCGGCAATGGAGGGATCCAGCTTGCCGGTGGCGAGATAATCCATAAAGAACATCGGCGCCGCACCCTGCACCGCGATGTCGTTGACGCAATGGTTCACCAGATCGGCACCGATCGTATGGTGCACATTCATCTCAAACGCCAGCTTTAACTTCGTACCCACCCCATCGACGCTTGAAACCAGGACGGGATCGACATACTTGGTCTTGTCGACGCAAAACAGCCCGCCAAAGCCGCCGATTTCACTGAGAACACCCTTAGTGAAAGTCTTGTGGGCAAGGTACTTAATGCGTTGCTTGGTGCGATTCGCTTTATCGATGTTCACGCCTGCGTCGGCGTAGGTGATGGGTTTGGATGAGCTTTGGGCCACTGTGTTTCCGGTTCTAATCGTTTGCGGGAACGGCTACGTCTGAGGGAACCTAAGAGGGAAAATTGTAGCATGGAGCAGAGCGAATGAAATCCTCGAGGCACGAAGAGGCTGAATCAGAGAGACATAAATCGATCGTGGTTGGAATCCTTCTCCGCCCCCAGCAAGCGTTTCCTGAGCCCGGGAAAGCGGCCGCAAGGGGGTTTACCTGCCTATTCTCCCTCTTCGCGGCTTCTTGCGAGAAGTTGGAGCTCCGCCAGGCGGAATGATTCCAGGAACCACTCCGGGGGGCTGATCTCGGGAAGGGCCTCCCTTCTCAGTTCGTTTTTGGGAACTTTTCCACAAAATTTGTGGATTTCGCTTTTTATTCGCTTTCAGGGCGGGTTATACTCCAGCCAGTTTCATGAAAAGCGGCGGGCGAGAGAGCCCGCCCCACTAGGAGAGGGCAACATTATGGCCGATGAACGGGCACGGGCGATCGATCTGGCACTTTCGCAAATCGAAAAGCAGTTTGGCAAAGGCTCCATCATGCGCCTGGGTTCGAAAGAAGCCATTGTGCCGATCTCAATCATCCCGACCGGATCGATCTCCTTCGATGCCGCACTGGGTGTTGGCGGGTTTCCCCGCGGCCGCGTGGTCGAGATCTTCGGGCCGGAGTCTTCCGGCAAGACGACAATCACGTTGCAGGTCATTGCCGAGGCTCAGAAGGCCGGGGGTATGGCAGCCTTTGTCGATGCCGAGCACGCTCTGGACCCGGTTTACGCGAAGAAACTGGGCGTGGACGTCGATAACTTGCTGGTTTCGCAGCCCGACTACGGCGAGCAGGCGCTCGAGATTGCCGAGGCGCTCGTACGTTCTGGAGCCATCGATGTACTGGTTGTGGATTCGGTCGCGGCCCTCGTGCCCAAGGCTGAACTCGACGGCGAAATGGGTGACAGCCACATGGGACTGCAGGCTCGTCTGATGTCGCAGGCGCTCCGCAAACTGACCGGCATCGTCTCAAAGTCGCGCACCTGCCTCATCTTCATCAACCAGATTCGCGAAAAGATTGGTGTCATGTTCGGCAATCCGGAAACCACCACCGGTGGCCGCGCCCTGAAGTTTTACGCCTCGGTGCGGGTCGACATCCGGCGGATTGCTGCCATCAAAGAGGGCGACCTGGTCACCGGCTCGCGAACTAAGGTCAAAGTCGTGAAGAACAAAGTGGCCGCGCCGTTCCGCGAAGCTGAATTCGATATTCTCTACGGCGAAGGAATCTCGCGCGAAGGCGATCTGCTCGATCTCGCGGTGAACAACAATATCGTCGAGAAGTCGGGCTCATGGTTCAGCTACAAGACCGAACGCATTGGCCAGGGCCGCGAGAATGCCCGTCAGTTCCTCAAAGACAACAAAGACATAACCGCCAAGATCGAAACGGAAGTGCGCAAAGGCCTGGGGCTGATCCCATCGCAGCCTGGGGGGCAGGCTCAAGGCGCTGCCCAAGGCGCTGGAACTGCCCAAACCGCGCGAGTGACCACCATGCCAACCGGAACCGAAGGCAAGCCTCCAGCCAGGCGGTAAGCGAAGCCAGGCACTTTGAATGGACAAATGGGCAAGGCGCGGCTCGTCGCCCGAGCCCCGGGGACGACCGCACCTGACAACCCGCCTCCCCCCCCATCCATCCTAAGTTTGCTGCTTGGGTTCGAAGAGCATGAACCTCGTCCTGCGGATCCTATTTTTGGTCTTATGGTCGTCCGCTGCAGCCGTGTGCCAGCTTCCCTCCTCCGCCTGCGATGACTGGTCGAACTCGCTCGTCGATTGCCCATTCACGACCGATCCGAGCATTTCTTCCACGGCTGGCGGCAGACCGAGGAACCTGTCCGCGGTCCTACTGCTTGAAACGGAAGAATCGGGATCAGGCGGCCAAACCCCCTCCAACGCGCTCCTGTCTTACCCCGCCAAGGCCCAACACGAGAGCTTCCATTGGGGCCGAGCCCTCTTTGAGTCCTTCACCTTCCTGGTCATCGAACAGGCTTATGTCGTTAAGGACGACTACCACTGGGTACGCGTCGAGAACGGGATCCCGTTTAATCATTACTGGCGCGATTACAAAGCGTCGCTTTCGACTTGGATTCACTCAGGCTGGGATGATGGCGATCCATTTCTGTACAGCTACGTTGGGCATCCAATTCAGGGAGCACTGACCGAGTACATCCAGATCCAAAATGATCCGCAGGGCCGCGACCTGGAATTCTCGAATTCAAAGGCGTATTGGTGGAGCCGCTTCAAGGCATTCTGGTGGAGTGCGGCGTACAGCGCGCAATGGAACATTGGGCCACTCAGTGAACTAACAGTCGAGAAATACGGCACGGTGACGATCGCCCGACGACCCTGGAATCATGATGGATCCTTTCCTTGTTATGAGCACTGTGTCAGTGGAGTAGGACAAGTCGATCTGGTCACCACACCCGTGGGAGGTGCTCTCTGGGTACTCACGGAAGACGTACTCGATAAAAAAATCAATCGCCGCGTCGAAGCCGCGACCGGCAACCGTTTTCTCATCGGCTTCATGCGATGCGCTCTGAATCCGACACGCAGCGGAGCCAACATTCTCCACGGGAAGGCCCCGTGGTACCGCGCCTCGCGAGATGCGGAGGAAATCTATTTCGCGAATCATTCTGTCCGGCTTCGATCAGGCGATCCCGCGCACGAGAAGAAATAGCTATGCAGAGAGGCTCACGCTGTTTTTTGGCCCCACGCGCTCCTGTCCAAGAAGCTTCTCGGCTAGAGGTTTTCGGGCTTCTCATGCTTGCGCTCGCCCTCTTGACTGAGTTCGCACGGGCGCAAGGTCTTCCTGAAGTTTCAACCCCTGAATGGGACTTCAGCGCTTGGGCTGCAGGTGCAACCGGAGAAGAAAACACCAACTCCTTCTCAGAGGCGCGGATCTTGGTGGCCGGCGTATTCGCGGGACGAGCCACGCGGGAGATTGGAACCGGCTGGCGGCGCGGGCGGTTCGAATACGCAGTCGACTTCATTCCTTTGTTTGTGCAATTCAGTCCCCGGCGAATTTCCGGGACCGCCTTTGATCCCATCATCCTTCGCTGGAACTCTAGTTTGCGCCGCGGGCGGGTTTCGCCATTTGCCGAACTCGGCGGCGGAGCATTGCACACCCGGGTCAACTTCCCAGCCGGCGACAGCTCTACGTTTAACTTCATTGCCCGCGGCGGCGGAGGCATCCTGGTCTCCATCCGGCACGGTCAGGCCCTTGAACTCGCCTGCCGCTGGTGGCATATTTCGAACGCAAACCTAGGGACGCAAAACCCTGAGTTCAATGGCATTCAGGTCAGCCTGGGCTGGCACTGGTTTAAGTAGCGCGTTGCCATTGCCCAAGCTCGCCGAATAAAATCAGAGCATTCTTCAACCCGCCTGTAACTACCTTTGTAAGAAGAGGCCGATTGAAAAAAGTCACTGCTATCTATCCGGGGTCGTTTGATCCGCCGACAAATGGACATCTGGACCTGATTCAGCGCGGCAGTCGGATCTTTGACCAGCTGATCGTTGCCATCTTGCGCAATCCCGACAAGACTCCCTTGTTCAGCGTTGGGGACCGAAAGCGGATGCTCGAGGAATTGACCGCGAATATCAAGAACGTCAGCGTGGACACGTTCGATGGCCTGACGGTTGAATTTGCCGCCAAGGTCCGCGCCGGAGCGATGCTGCGGGGCATTCGAGCGCTCAGCGATTATGAGTATGAACTTCAGATCGCGATGATGAACCGCAAACTGAGCCCTGAACTGGAAACCGTCTTCATGATGCCGGCTGAGCAGTATTCGTATCTCAGTTCCCGCCTGGTACGGGAAGCGGCGCGACTCGGTGGCGATGTCAGCACCCTGGTTCCGGAGTTAGTGGAACAGCGGCTGAAAGAGAAGCTCGATCCCGCGTATAAGCTAGCCAACAAGAAACCCCGGATGTAGAACACAGACTGATGTAGAGGCGAAATGATGAGTCCAGTAACGGAAGCACCCATTGCACTGAAATTCACGGAACGTAGTCATCGCATTGAACCCTCGGCGACCATGGCCGCCGTAGCCGAAGCCGACAAGCTGCGCCAGGCCGGCGTGGACGTCGTGGATTGGACGGTGGGCGAGCCGCATTTCTCGACACCGCAGCACATCAAGGATGCCGCGATTTCAGCCATTCAGAACAACTTTACGCGATACACCGCGGTTGGCGGCACCTTGGAGCTGAAGGATGCGATTGTCAAGCGGCATGCGCAGGATTTCGGCTCGAGGTACAAACGTGAGGAAGCGATGGCCTCGGTCGGGGGCAAGCATGTGCTCTTTAACGCCGTTCAAGTGCTAGTCGACCATGGCGATGAGGTCATCCTGCCGGCGCCTTATTGGGTGTCGTTCAAAGACATCGTTCGCTACGCGGGCGGAACTTGCGTTGCGCTTGAAACCGAGGAGGCGAACGGATTTCGAGTGACGGCGGAAATGGTGGCTCGCCGAGTGACAGAGCGGACCAAAATGATCATCCTCAACTCGCCTTCGAATCCCTCCGGAGCCGTGATGCCGCCCGAGGACATGTCCGAGGTTATGCGGTTCGCCGCCCAGCGCGGCATTTGGGTGATGTCAGACGAATGTTATGTCTACCTAAACTACACAGGCCGCGAGTTTTCACTCGGATCCGAGGACCAGTATCGCGAGCGGATGATCGTCGTGGGCTCGCTCTCAAAGACCTATGCCATGACCGGCTGGCGCCTGGGATATGCGCTGGCTCCGGCTCCAGTCATCGCGGCGATGCAGAAGTTGCAGAGCCAATCCACCTCGAACCCTACCTCAATCGTCCAAAAAGCAGCCGTGGCCGCGCTGAATGGCCCGCAGCAGTGCGTGGCCGAAATGCGTTCGGAGTACATCCGCCTACGCGACCACATCGTGACTGGATTACGAGCCATTCCGGGGCTGAAATGCACTTATCCGGAAGGGGCTTTCTATGTGTATCCCAACGTTTCAGGGTATTTCGGGCGGGGTGGAATCCACTCGCCGGCGGAGTTCAGCCGCCGCCTGCTGCACGATGCGCATGTGGCGACGGTTCCGGGAGAGGGTTTTGGGACCAACGAACATATTCGCATCTCTTACGCGACCGCCCAGACCGAACTCGACCGCGGGTTGGAACGGCTGCGGGGACTGGTCGGGTCCCTATAGGAGCTTCGAAGACGGTACATCGAAGAGATGTTGAGGTAAGGAGTGCAAATGCCTGGACACGCCGTTGCACGAAATTGCACATTTCAGCGCTCTGTTCGTGGTCCTGGGTGCGCTTTGGGGCTACACGCCTTTTGCGGGCAGCCTCTTTGCTGAGTTAGGCTTCTAAATGCGGCGAGATGTTCCCACCCGGGGAAAATCCCAAAGAGTTGGGCAACCTCGTAACTGATAAAGGGTGCGACCTTCGCTGCCACTCACGAATGGAAAAGCTCTACCCGTTGCTGATGAAGCCGCTGTTCGACCCTCGGCCTTGGGGCCGCTTTGACCTTTCTCCTATTTATCCGGGCAAGTTTGACGAGAAGATCGGCGAGTCCTGGCTCACCGGCGACAATTGTGTCGTCGAGAACGGACGTCTGGCCGGCCAGTCGCTTGCCGCGCTATCGAGGGAGTACAAACGCGAGCTTGTCGGCGAAGCCCCCCGAGAGGATCATCGCTTCCCGCTGCTGCTGAAGTTCCTCTTTCCCCAGGAAAAGCTTTCTGTGCAAGTGCATCCCGACGACGCTGCGGCTCAACAGGTTGGGGAGCCGTGCGGCAAGACGGAGTGCTGGTACGTGGTCGACGCCGAGCCCGGGGCCGAGATCGGACTAGGCCTGAAGCCTGGAGTGACGCGAGATGAATTCGAGCGCTCGATTCACGAGCAACGGGCGGAAGACCTGTTGAATTGGATCCAAGTATCGGCGGGGGACATGATTTATGTTGCCGGGGGGACGGTGCACACGCTCGGTCCAGGTTCGGTCATCGTCGAAACACAGCAGCAGTCCGACACAACCTACCGGCTGTACGATTACGGGCGCCCGCGCGAACTACACCTGAAAGACGGGTTGCGCGTAATCAAGGAAAACGTTCGATCCGGGAAGGTGCAACCAGAGGCGCCTAAAAATTTGAATGGCAGCATGAGCCGCCGGCACAGGCTGATTGCGTCTTCCTATTTCGCTGTCGAGAAATATGAATTGAGATCGGCGCTTGAGTTTGCCGCTGCGCCGGGAAAATCCTCCGCGCAGATTGTCGTAGCCACCGACGGTGGGGGCAGCTTGCGCGCGCCAGGTTGTGAGCCGGCCAGGTTCCGCAAAGGCGACGCGGTGGTGGTCCCTGCGTCTATGCCAGAGTTCGAAGTGCAGCCTGATGGCAACGTGCAGTTCATAAGGTCGTTTGTTCCCGGCACGCCCGTCTCTGGCCCGGAGATCGTGAACTCCTGATGAGCGCAAACTTCTATCCGGTCATTCTGGCGGGCGGGCGCGGCACTCGCTTCTGGCCCTTGAGCCGCAAGAAGCGCGCGAAGCAGCTCTTGGCGCTCGACGGCACCCGGTCGATGATTCAGCAGACTGTGGCGCGTCTTAGTCCCCTGTCCGCGCCCAAGCGGCTCTGGGTCGTTACGAATAACGATCTGCGCCCGGAAATCCTGCAGCAATTGAAACGGCTAAAAAAAGATCAGGTCATCGCCGAACCAGTGGGGCGAAACACTGCTCCCGCGATTGGCTTGGCTGCCTTTATCCTGCGGCGCACAAACCCGGATGCGGTGGTTGGACTTTTTCCTTCCGATCATGTGATTGCCGATCCGACACGATTTCGCGAAGTGCTCGCCGACGGGATTAAGATCGCCGGTTCGGGGGAAAACATCGTTGTCCTCGGAGTTCAGCCTACCCGGGCAGAAACCGGATATGGATACATCGAAGTTGGTTCGCTCGGTACGCAAGATTCCTTCCGCGTACGGCGCTTCACGGAGAAGCCCAATGCCGAGACGGCAGCTGAATTTCTCAAGTCGGGCAATTATTTCTGGAACAGCGGAATGTTTCTGTGGAGCGCGCGGACTCTGGCGAGCGCGCTGACCGAGCATCTGCCGAAGACGGCTGCGGTGCTTGAAAAGATCGCCGCGGATTACGGGACCAGCAAATTTCTGGCTACGTTCCGGCGCATGTATCCCAAGTGCGAAAACATCAGTATCGACTACGCTGTGCTCGAGCCGCGCTCGGCGAAGGGGGAGCAGGAGTCCAACCTGTTTTGCCTGCGCGCCGATTTCGGATGGAATGACCTCGGATCGTGGACGGCGCTGCACGAGCACTGCACGGCCAGGCAGATGCCGGCTGACAGCAACCTCATCTCTGGAGAGGGCATCTTCACTTTGAACGCAAGCAGGAATTACGTGCACGCGCCCGGGAAGTTCGTCGCCGTCGTGGGCGTGAACGATTTGGTGGTGGTTGAGACTGACGACGCACTGCTGGTCACAACGCGGGAGAACGCGCAGGACGTAGGCAAGGTTGTGAAGTATCTGGATGAGAAAAAAATGGTGAAGCTGGTTTAGAGGTAGGCTCCCGCCTCAGCCTCCGGTGGAGCGTTTTGCCCAGTGCTTGTGGTTCGAGCGATCGCAATGGCAGACATAGAACAACTCGAAGCAACCGACGCACCAAGGGGTCAAAGTCAAGGGCCCGGAAGCGGTTCTCAGCCGAGGACCGAGACCAGACAGCCGGCGGCGATCAAATTCGGTACCGATGGCTGGCGCGCAGTCATTGCCGACGATTACACCTTTGAGAATGTGCGGCGTGTTGCTGGCGCGATCGCCGCCTATGTGTTGAAGCACGAGGACGCGTCAAAGGGGTTGATTGTGGGGTACGACACGCGTTTTGGCTCGCCCTGGTTTGCCCGCGCGGCCGCCGAGGTCCTGGCAAATGCCGGGATTCCGGTAAAGCTTGCGAACGACTACACGCCGACTCCCGCAATTTCGCTGGCGGTGAAGCACCAGGGTCGCGCCGGCGGAGTGGTGATCACTTCCAGTCACAATCCTTGGAACTGGAATGGCGTGAAATTCAAGGGCAAGTTTGGCGGGTCGGCGACGCCCGCAATCATGAAGATTATCGAGGAGGAAACCGCCGCGGGATCGACCCCCAAGGGCGAAAAGGCCTCGATCGAGGAAGTGGATCTCAAGGCAGCCTATGTCGCCGCGATTTGCGGTTTCGCCGATCTCGGTCTGATTTCGAAGGCCAACTTCAAGTTCGCGATTGACTCGATGTATGGCTCGGGACGCGGAGTTCTGGCTCAGATCTTCAGAGATCACGGGATCGACTTTGTCGCCATCCGTCAGGAAGTGAATCCGCTGTTTCCCGGCATTAACCCTGAACCGATCGACCCTCATGTGGCCGGGCTGCAGGAAGTCGTCATTCGCGAAAACTGCCATGCAGGCTTCGCCACCGACGGTGACGCGGACCGCATCGGCGCGGTTGCCGAAGATGGGAGCTTCGTAGATTCACACAAAATTTTTGCGGTGCTTCTCGAATGGTTGCTGACCCGCAAGAAGTGGCCGGGAGAAGTGGTGCGGGCATTCAACACCACCCGCATGCTTGACCGCATTGCGGCCAAACATGGACGCAAGCTGAATGAGTGCGCGATCGGATTTAAACATATCGCCGACCTCATGATGGAGCGCGAAATCCTCATTGGGGGCGAGGAGTCAGGCGGCATCGGCTATTCCCGCTACCTCCCTGAACGCGATGGCATCCTGAACTCGCTGCTGCTGGCGAACGTGATGGCGGAGGAGAGAAGGCCGCTCGGAGCTCTCATCGCGCATCTGCAAAAGGAGTACGGTCCCCACTACTATGGACGACGCGATCTTCATATTCCCGATGAAACCAAGCATGGCGCCATCGCTCGTGCGAAGTCCGACGGCACCCGCAAGCTCGGTCCCTACGGCATCCTGAAGAAAGAAGGCATGGACGGCGTCAAGTTCTTTCTCGACGCGCCTACCAATGGAAACGGGGCAGAGCCATGGGTGTTGTTCCGGGCCTCGGGAACCGAACCTCTGCTGCGAATCTACGCGGAGGCGGCATCGCCTGAGCTGGTGGAGGAGATTTTGTCAAATTCAGAAGCCTTTGTGCACGCCGCCTGAGCCGCCGGCGCCGTAGTCCAATTCCCGCGATGAGTCCTCCGGAATCTCGCACCAGCGCGCGCGGAGTGCAATAATCTAACCCGAATGGCGATCCCAACCACAGTTGCGCCTCCGGATTCCCCCGAGGTACGCAAGTACAACCGCATTCGCCGATGGCTCGGCATCGGCGATCTTGTGCTCGCCTTGGCCTTGCTGCTGGTGCTTCTGCTGACGGGATGGACCGGGGCTATCCGCGACTTTGCTTACAGCAACTCTCACCAAAACTACGGCTTTGCAGTATTTCTATACGTCTTCTCCCTGATTTTGATCGCCAGAGTGCTCGGTCTCGGAATGGACTATTACGGCTTCCGCCTGGAGCATCGCTACAAGCTGTCGAATCAGAAGCTGCGCTCGTGGCTGTGGGACGAAACCAAAGGATTTTTGCTGGGTGTAATTCTCGGCGGGCTTCTGGCCGAGCTGCTGTACTTCATGATCCGTCAGTTCCCGGAACACTGGTGGGTTCTGGCGTGGCTGGGGTTTCTCGTGGTCACTGTGCTTCTCGCACAACTCGCCCCGGTCCTGCTTTTCCCGATCTTCTATAAATTCGAGCCGCTGCAAAACGAGGAACTCAAGGCGCGGCTGATTCGGCTGGGCGAACGCGCCGGAACCCGGGTGCGCGGAGTTTACAAGTGGCAACTGTCAGAGAAGAGCAAGAAGGCGAATGCCGCGCTTACGGGTCTTGGCAACACGCGGCGCATCATTCTGGCCGACACGTTGATCGACAACTACTCTGCCGACGAGATCGAGGCGGTGCTTGCCCATGAGCTCGGACATCACGTTTACAAACACATCCTGAAGGGCATGGCGGCGCAGGCGGTGGTGACGTTTGTCGGGTTCTGGGCGGCAAATTGGGTGCTGCAATACGCCTCAGACCGCTGGCACATCTTCGAGCAGCTTTCCGACTTTGCCAACCTGCCGCTGATCATTCTGACCTTCGTGGTCCTCTCGTTTATCTTGATGCCCGCGATGAATGCGTTCTCGCGGTATAACGAACGTGAGGCCGATCGTTACGCATTCGAGAACATCGCGACGGTAGAGCCGTTCATTACGTCGATGAACAAGCTGGCCCAGCAGAACATGGCCGAGCGCACGCCTTCGCGATGGGTCGAATGGTGGTTCCACTCGCATCCGGCCATCGCGCGCAGGGTGGCGGCCGCCGAGGCCTGGGCGAAGGCCAATTCCTCAACCTGAGTTCGTCTGCCCGGGTCTCTCGGGTGGACGGGTTACCTCAACAGGCCCAGCACTCGCTCGAAGTCTTCTTCCGTATCCACGCCAATGCTGTCAAACGGCGTTTCCGCAGCGTAAATCGCGATGCCGTTTTCGAGAAAGCGCAATTGCTCAAGCCGTTCGGCACGTTCCAGGGAGGACTCGGGTAAGCTTACGAACCGGTCAAGCGCTGGTTTGCGGTAGGCGTAGATTCCCAGGTGCTTGAAATATTGCGGGCGAGTGGCGTCGCGGTCATGAGGAATCGTGGCGCGGGAAAAGTACAATGCCTTGCCGCTCGCATCGGTTACGACCTTGACCGCATTTGGGTTGGTTACGTCTTCCGGTTTGGCTGGAGTCTTTAAGGTGCCCACCATGACCTGCGTGCCGTCTTGTCCATTTCCCGCAAAATCGGGAAGCCCTGCTCGACCCGACATCAGGCGAATGATGGCGTCGATCTGCTCCGAACGCACCATGGGCTCGTCGCCCTGCACGTTGATATAAACGTCGGCAGCAATGCTCTCAGACACCTCGTGCACCCGTTCTGTGCCGCTCCGATGTTTGCTCGAGGTCATGCGGGCGTTGCAACCGTGTCTTTCGCAGGTTTCGAGAATTTCCTCGGAATCGGTCGCCAAAATGACGTCGTTGAGCCGAGTACACTTGCGAACCGCGTCATAAACCCACAGTGCCAACGGCCGGCCATGGATCTCGCGAAGCATTTTTCGCGGCAGGCGCATCGAGTTTAAGCGCGCCGGGATGACGGCGATCACCTTCATGGCGAGTAGTTTCAGGGTTTTCTCGAGCAGGCGCAAGTCGGGACAAACATCCCTAGGTGGTCGACGGAACCATCCCATGGGGAAGACGACGGGATAGGGGAGGGGAGAAAGCCCGTGGGTCCTCCTTACGGGCGGTTCCCCCGGCCCGGGCCAAGCGATTGGATTCCCCCACTTTAAGGGCAATGCTCCGTGCTAGAATTTGTCTAGTCGTTCTCCTTGAGAGTCCCAGGCTTGATTGAGCTAGCACCCTCGATTTTGTCAGCGGATTTCGCTCGTCTGGGCGAGCAGGTCAACCGGGCGGCGGAAGGCGGTGGCACGGTCATCCACGTCGATGTCATGGATGGCCATTTCGTGCCGAACATCACGCTCGGGCCGCAGCTGGTGCGGTCGCTCCGGAAAGCGACGAAGCTCCCGCTCGATTGTCATTTGATGATCGAGAATCCCGATCTTTACATTCCGGCATTTGCGGATGCCGGTGCCGACTGGATTTCCGTGCACTTGGAGGCTTCGCGGCACCTGGATCGTACTCTGAACCTGGTCAAGAACCAAGGATGCCAGGCAGGTGTGGTCATCAATCCGGCAACTCCGGTAGAGCTGCTTTCCGAGGTTCTCGACCTTGTCGATTACGTGCTGGTGATGTCGGTGAACCCGGGGTTTGGTGCGCAGCCCTTTATTCCCAACTCGCTGCATAAGCTAAGTAAACTCAGAAGCTTACGCGAGGAACGGAACTTAAACTACCGGATCGAAGTGGATGGCGGAGTGGCTCTTGATACAGTCGGAAGGGTAGTGAGGGCCGGAGCAGAAATTTTGGTGGCGGGCAACGCAGTGTTCAGCCATGGCGATCCTAAGACTAATGCAGAAAATTTGCTTAGGGCTGCTTTGGAAGCCACCATGCAAAAAGTCTAGTCTTAGTTCTTGATTTCCGGTTCCTAGTTCCCCAGTGAACGAGGGAGCCGGCAACCGTTTGTTTTGAGGTTCTTTCATGTCCTTGCGAACTCCTGTGATTGCGCTCGGTCTGACGTTGGCGCTCACAACAGCTTGCACCAATAAGAAGGTCAGCAATCCTCTCGCGAAGGTCGACTCCAAGCAGCCGGACAAAGTGCTCTTCGACCGCGGCATGGACGCGATGAAGCACAACCGCTTCGACGTCGCCCGTATCACCATGCAGACCTTGATCGCGACCTATCCGGATTCGGAGTTCGTTGCCCGCGCCAAATTGGCTCTCGCCGACTCCTGGTACGCCGAGGGTGGAAGCGCGGGATTGGCTCAGGCGAAACAGGAATATCAAGATTTCCAGACCTTCTTTCCCAACATGCCCGAGGCTGCGGAAGCGCAATTAAAGATTGCCAACATTGATTTTGGGGAGATGGAAAAGCCGGATCGTGATTTCACCCACGCGGTGCAAGCCGAGCAGGAGTACCGTCAGGTGATTCAGCAATACCCTGAAAACCAGAAGGTGGTCGCCGAAGCGAAACTGAAGCTGATGGAAGTTCAGGAAGTCATTGCCGAGCGCGAATTCCGTGTCGGACGCTTCTACTATCTGCGAGGCAGCTACATGGCTGCGGTTGCGCGCCTGCAATCGCTCGTAGATCGCTACCCCCTCTACAGCAAAGCTGACGACGCTCTTTTCTTGATCGGGCAATCCTATGAAGACCAGATTGCTTTCATGAGCCGGCCCGAAGTCGAGGCCAAACAAAAGAAACTCTCAGAAGCGCAGAGGAAGCTCGTGGCATTAGAGCGGGAGAAGTATTCCACCCAGTGGGCTGCGAAAGCCTCAGAGGCCTACGGAAAGATTCTTACGCGCTACCCTGTGATGCAGCGCGCCGACGACGCAAAAGCCCGATTTGTCGCCCTGAACCACAACCAGTCCCCACCCCGCCCCACCAAGGCGATGCTCGCCCAAAATCAAGCCGAAGAGGCTTCCCGCCGTGAGCGCAGCACTATGGGTACAGTGATGGCCGCTTTCGGACGGCACCCCGATGTGGCGTCTGCCGCAAGAGTGGGAGAGCCTTCTCTCGCGGAGCAGGGTTTAATCAGTGCGACGAACTTGCTTCAGGAGACCAATCGAGCGATTGCCGGCGGAGGTCCAGACAACAAAGTCGTTGGCACAGTGAAGGCCGATGCGGGAAACGCTCCGAACCAGCCTGCACCCCGCTCTGACGATCCTCCCACCGAAGCCACGCCGCAGAATGCCACGCCACAACAAAATGCAACGCCCGCTCCTGAGCAGGCGCCTGACCCGAACGAGCTTACCCCTGTGGCCAAGGCGGGAAGCGCGCCCCCATCGTCGGAACCTGACCCGAACGAATTGACTCCAAATGTCCCTCAGGACAGTAAGCCACCGGCGGCCCCGGCTCAGGTGAATGAGATATCCCGGCAAGACGAAGGCGCCAAAGGCGGCGGAGCTACGGCCACTGCTAGCAGCGGCTCAGACCAGGACCTGGCAAGCGAGGAGCAGATCGCCTCCAGTAAGCACAAGAAGAAAAAGGGCATATTGCAGAAAATCGTGCCCGGCAAGTAGCTTTTTTGCCTGGGGACCGACACGAAATGTGTTGTCCCCTCGTAACCCCGCTAACCGCTTACTTTCATTGACTTAGGGCCACCCGCAAGTTACCTTCGGAGTATCTCCCCAATTGCATTTACGAGGGAAAACCTTGCCGCGCACCGTCTTGCTTGCCGATGACAGCGTTACCGCCCAGAACATGGGCCGGCGCATCCTTACCGATGCTGGCTATGAGGTCATCACCGTCAACAATGGTTCGGCGGCGCTCAAGAAAATTCACGAGGTCCGTCCCGATCTGATCGTGCTCGATGTCTATATGCCAGGCTATGGCGGCCTGGAAGTCTGCCAACGGCTGAAGGAATCTGGCGAGACGAGCAAGATTCCGGTGCTGCTGACGGTCGGCAAGATGGAGCCCTTCAAAGCGGATGAGGCCAAACGCGTGCGCGCGGACGCCCACATCGTAAAGCCGTTCGAAGCCAGTGAACTGCTGGCCGCCTTGGCGAAGCTAGAAGACAGAATTGTTCCGCAGGCGGAAACCACCCGCGGGCGCAAGTCAAAAAAACCGTCCTTTTGGCATGAGGAGGAGCGACCTGCTCAACCCGATCGGACCGCAGGCGAAGAGCAAGGGCAGGCAGCGCAGGCGAACCGCGACGAAGATTCCGAGTTGTCGGCAGAAGCCGTTGGCGACAGGGCGGCGGACCACACTCCGAAGGTTGGAGCCTTCCCGCTCGTTCCTGAAGCAACCGCCGAATTGCCGGTGATTGCTGATTCGAGCACCTTCGCAGCCGATGAAGGCGCGGCGCCGGTTGCTTCGAAGCTCGCCGAAAGCCCGAACCCTGAAACAACCCAGCCGGTTGCCGCGGTCGACCCTGAGCCACGGGCCCAGTCGGAAGCGGTGGAATCCGAGGGAGCTCGGAATGGAAGCTCCGACCCCAAAAACTCCGATGCGCCCGTCCCGGAGGGCACCTCCGGCCGCGAAGCCGACCTGCAACCCGTGGAATCAGCGGCTCCCCTCCCAGCCGAGGCGGCGCCCTTGTCTGTGAATGGACGGTGGGTCGCTGAAAACGTTGCTCTCACTGCGGAAGAAGCTGCGATTGAGCTGGAGCAGGAAATGCGAGCGGCAGAGGGTGGGCACGGCGAGGTTTCTCACGCCTCTGACGGGAACACAGCTCTTGCCGCCGATGTGTCTCGAGCAGCCACCTTCGCTGCGGCCGCGGGAGCCTCGTCGAGCGCAAGGACGAGCGCGAGCGCCGCGGAGGAACCTGAAGCCGGGGTCGCATCGGAAGCAGTCGCCGCTTGGGAGAATTGGCAACACATTCGCGAGACCGTGATGAATGCTCAGAGCACAGCGGCGATCGCAGACAGTGTTGCCCAGGTGGCAAAGGCCGGGATTGCGGGAGCCGAATCCGCACAGCCTCAAAAATCAGAAGAAGCCGTCCCCCAAGAAGCCACCATCGCGCAGCCAGCGTCCCAGAGCCCACAGAATTCGGACCTCGAAGCCGGCGCGCTTGCGAACATCGTGGACACGGTCCTCGCCGAACTCAAACCCAAGTTGATGGAAGAGATCGCAAAGAAATTGAAGAAGTGAATGCCGCCTGACTCGGGTCTGGCTGCTCTCTACGAATCTGATGCCGGTGCATTTCGCCGCCCTCGATCTCAAACTCCTCGCGTTTGACCCTTTTTCTCTCGCCACTTAAGATCAAGAGCAGCACTCAGCATTCAGCACTCAGCAGTTCACCGGGCGTTTTCCCCTGGCCTACTGAATGCTGACTTCTGAGTGCTGAGTGTTTTAGCCATGCCGCACGATTTGCCAAAAGCTTACGAACCTGCCGCGATTGAAGCGCGCTGGGCCGAATACTGGGTGAGGGAGAACCTGTTCGCCGTTGCCACTCCGTCGGAGACGGACACGCGGCCGGTGTTCACCATTCTGCTCCCGCCGCCAAACGTTACCGGCCGGCTCCACATGGGCCACATGCTCAATCAGACGCAGATGGACATCATCACGCGCTGGCATCGCATGCGCGGATATATTGCGCTGTGGCTTCCGGGCACCGACCACGCGGGGATCGCGACACAAATGATGGTGGAGCGCCAGATCGCGGGCGAAGGCAAGAATCGCCGCGACTTAGGGCGCGAAAAATTTGTGGAACGGGTGTGGTGCTGGAAGAAGCAGTACGGCACCGCGATCCAAGAACAAATGCGCCGGCTGGGCGCATCGGTTGATTGGACCCGGGAGTACTTCACGATGGACGAGAACCTTTCGCGGGCAGTGCGGGAGGTGTTCGTTCGTCTGTATCAGCAGGGCTTGATCTATCGCGGAAAGTACATCGTCAATTGGTGTCCGCGTTGTGAGACCGCTATTTCCGATCTCGAGGTCAAGCATGAAGAGGTTCCCGGCAAGCTGTGGGAGATTCGCTATCCCGTGATCGGGACAGGGGAGTTCATCACGGTAGCGACCACCCGTCCGGAAACCATGCTGGGAGACACGGCAGTTGCGGTGAATGCCCGCGATGAGCGCTACCAGCACTTGCACGGCAAGAAAGTCCTGTTGCCGCTCGTGAACCGTGAAATTCCGATCATCACCGATGAGCTTGCCCAACCGGAGTTTGGTACGGGAGCGGTGAAGGTAACGCCGGCACATGACCCCAATGACTTCGAGGCGGGGCTTCGTCATAACCTGCCGCAGATCGAAGTGATGGATGAGCAGGCGCGGATGAACGGCAACGCCGGCGTGTACGCGGGACTGGACCGATACCTGGCCCGAAAACGGGTGCTCGAAGATCTCGCCGCCCAAGGGCTCGTGGTTGGCGAGAAGGATCACAAGCTGGCACTCGCGAAATGCGACCGTTGCGGGACGGTCGTCGAACCCCGGCTCTCGATGCAGTGGTTCATCAAAATTCAGCGGCTCGCGGACCGCGCGATTGAAGTCGTGGAAAAGGACTTCATACGGATCACGCCGGCGAATTACCGCACCATTTACCTGAACTGGATGAAGAACATCCACGACTGGTGCATCTCTCGTCAGCTGTGGTGGGGACATCGCATTCCGGCCTGGTATTGCGCTTGTGGGGAAATCATTGTTTCGCGCGAGACGCCGACGGGTTGCCCGAAGTGCAACCGATCCGAGTTAAAGCAGGATCCAGATGTTCTCGATACTTGGTTCTCCTCCGGCCTGCTGCCATTTACAGCCCTGGGATGGCCGGAGCCAACCAGGGACTTGCAGGTTTTCTATCCCACGTCTTTGCTGATCACAGGGTTCGACATCCTGTTCTTCTGGGTAGCCCGCATGATCATGCTGGGTTGCTGGTTTATGGCTCCTCCAGAGAAGCCAGGAACAAGCCCCAAGGGCGCGGAACCGGAACTGGAGTTGAGCATCGAAGAGTTGGGCCGGTCGGTACCGTTCCGGGATGTATACATTCACGCTTTGGTGCGCGACGCCGAACGCCAGAAAATGTCAAAGACCAAAGGAAACGTACTCGATCCCATCCAGGTGATCGAGAAGTATGGCACCGATGCCACCCGCTTCACCCTGGCAGCGATGTCGTCCCCGGGCACCGACATTGCCTTCAACGAGGGCCGAACCGAAGGCTACCGCGCCTTTGCCAATAAGATTTGGAACGCGGCGAGGTTCATGTTCCTGAATGTGGACCGGGTGTGGGGATCGGAGATTCTAGCGCGGCAGGCGGGTTCCGAGCGGACCGACGAGGATCGAGGCCCCCATCCAGGTGTTTCGGGCTTCAAGGTTACGAGCGCTCTTGAAGATCGCTGGATTCTGTCGCGCTTCATCACCGTAGCTCGCACGGTGAACGAGGCATTGCCCACCTACCGCTTTGATGAAGCGGCAAACGCGATCTATGACTTCTTCTGGGGCGAGTTCTGCGACTGGTACATCGAGTTGATCAAGCCCCGCCTGAACGAAGATTCCGCAGGCGCGAAGCTTACCTGCTCAAATCTGGTTGCTTTGTTCGAGGCCTCCCTGCGGCTGCTGCACCCGGTCATGCCGTTCATCACCGATGAAATCTGGCATGCGATCTACGACGGGAACCCCCCGCAAAAATCATTAGCCCTGGCAGCTTATCCCGAACCTGGTGAGCACCAGATCGACAAGGCTGCCGAGACCGAGATGGCGATCTTGCAGGACCTAATCGTCAGCATCAGAAATCTCCGAGCGGCGCTTCAGGTGGAGCCGAAGGCAAAGGTGCCGGTCGAAGTCTTCACCGAAGAATCGGAGATTCGGAATCTGATCGAGCAGAATATGGGGGCGCTCGAGCGCCTCGCAAACGTCGAAAGTGTGCGATTTGCAGACGGCTCGCTCGAGAAGCTTCCCAACGTTCGCCATACGGCACGCTTCGACGTTCGCCTTATCTACGAGAAGAAGATCGACGTTGCTGCTGAGCGGGATAAGACCAAAAAGGAATTGGAGAAAGCCGAGAACGAAAAGACAAACGGCGAGAAACAGCTGCGCAATGCGCAATTCATTGCCAAAGCCCCGGTGCAGGTCGTGGACAAGCTTCGGGCAAGAGTGGAAGAATTACGGATTCTGATCGAGAAACTGAAAAGCAAGCTGGAAGAACTGGGCTGAGGGTTTCGGGGCGAGGTGCCCCACGCCAACATGGATTGGAACAGCCGGCGTATTACCGCAATTCTTGAGAACGCGCTGCTTGAAGACCGGGCAACGCGCGATGCGACCAGCTACGCCTGCATCGATCCAGCCCAACGCGCGACCGGAACAGTTCTGGCTAAGCAAGAGTGCATTCTTGCCGGCATTGGCGCCATCCCGCGAATTCTCGACGTGTATGCGGCGCTCGATGGGGCCGTGGTTTCGCATTTCGAGGTCATCAGTCATCCCGAGATTTTCGATGGGGTGCGTCTGCATATAGGGCAATCGATTGCTGTCATTCGCCACAATGCGCGCCTGATTCTCTCCTGCGAACGAGTCATCCTCAACCTGCTCCAGCGCCTCAGCGGCATTGCGACCCTCACACGGAAATTCGTGGATGCCGTCGGAGGAACCAAGGCTCGCATTCTCGATACGCGTAAGACCGTCCCCGGCCTTCGCGCACTTGATAAGTATGGTGTGCGCTGCGGGGGAGGTCAGAACCACCGTCTTGATCTTTCTGACGGTGTGCTCATCAAGAACAACCACATCGCGCTCGCCGGTGGCCTAAAAACGGTGCTTGAGCGGGCTCACCGCAATCGCCGCGGCACTCAGCCGATCGAGGTGGAGGTTCGCAATCTAACCGAGCTCGAACAGGCGTTAGAGTTTGGAGCTGAAGCCATCCTGCTCGATAACATGACTCCTCATGACGTTCACACCGCGGTCGAGCGCTGCGCGACGGCTGCCCGGCGCATCCCCCTTGAGGCTTCCGGCGGAATCAGCTTGGAGAACGTCCGTGCCTATGCCGAAACCGGCGTGGACTTCATTTCAGTGGGGGCCCTGACCCACTCGGCGCCGGCGGTCGATATGAGCCTGCGGATCGTCCCAGCCTGAGCTAGCACTCGTCCCGAGGACCTCTTTGGGTAAGAAATTACAATTCCGCCCATTCCCAAGAAAATCGATTCGGTGTACGATGCGCGTTACAAAAAGGGGGAGTCTTGGTCCACATGGAAAAGGGGAGTCTGTCTTCCTTCGGCAGTAGTGTCCTGATTTTTCTTCTGATGCTTTCCTTGGCAGCGTGCGGAGGGGGCGGATACGGTGGTGGGAATGGTGGGGGAGGCGGCGGCGGAGGCGGCAATCCCCCCGCTGCTCCAACTGGCTTGACTGCGACCGCGGGAAGCGGAAAGGTGGATCTTTCGTGGACTACGAGCGCCGGGGCGACTTCCTACAACGTGTACCGAGGGAACAGCGCCGGGGGTGAAAGCGCAACTCCTCTTGCCACCGGGATTGCCAACGGTTCCTATACCGACAACACAGGGACCGCGGGAGCAACGTATTACTACGTCGTGGCCGCCTTAAATGCGTATGGCAAAAGTGGCAACTCCAATGAAGCCTCGGCCGCACCAAACGGCGCGGTGACGGCCGTCAGCGTCACGGTGGATGTGTTGACTGACCGGCACTATATAAGCCCGTATGTTTATGGGGTGAACTTCCCGCCCACGGCCGCCTACATTACGAACACGAACACGTCTTTGGTTCGTTGGGGTGGCAATGCCAGTTCGACCTACAACTGGTTACTTCACACCTACAACGCCGACAACGATTACTACTTCGAGGATTTCACGTTTTGCGGCTTTGGCAATTTCAACAGTTGCACGGACAGCGACTCGGCGCAGTGGATCGCCGATGTAAAGGCGGCAGGCGGGAAGCCATTGATGACCATGCCCATGCTGGCGTGGGTGGCGCAGAGTCCAGAGAGCGCAGGGGCGAGTGGTAACCTGCACTGGACGTTTTCAGTAACGCAGGATGGTGCCTGCGCTTCGAAGATTGACCCGTTCAACACGGATGCTGGTATCAACTTGAAGTCTGATTGTTCGACTGCGATGGTTGCGAGTCAGGCGCAACTCAACCGGGCGTACTACCCGTTATTGGACGATCACACGCAAGCCTGCACTTCTCCTTCGGGTACGTGCGAGTACCGCAGCGACTGGGTGACTGATGCCACCAAGGGCCTCACTCAGGCGTTTGGTTCTGGATCGTGCGTGGTCCCCTACTTCACAAATACGTCGTGTCATTTTTATAACATGGACAACGAGATCGACATTTGGGGTGGCACGCACGTGGATGTTCATCCCAATCCCACCACCTACAACGAACTGCGCGATATTTATCTGACCGAAGCTGGAAAACTCCAGACCTGGGACGCGCAGGCCGTCCGCTTCGGCTGGGTTAGTTGCTGCTGGGGTCCGTACTGGGGCTCGGCAGCAGGCAATTCGGACAAGAATTCGCACGGCAACATCGACTTCATGCCTTGGTGGCTGAATGAAATCGCCTGGCGCGACCAGATCAACGGCTCGAGGACGCTCGACGTCTTTGACTTGCACGCTTACCCTGAAACCAGCGGGAATGGCAAATCGCTGGCGCAGCAGCGCGCCCTCGCCCTCACAGACACGCAGGACTGGTGGGATCCAACCTACACTAGCCAGGCGTGGTTTGGTTCTGTGAGCGTGACCTCCAACGAACCGAACGACCAGATGCCCTTCCGCATTCCGCGGGTGCGAGCGTGGGCAAATACGATCTATCCCGGAACGCCGGTGGCTTTCACCGAATGGAACTTCGCTATGGCCGGCGAGACCGATTTTTCGACCGCGCTCGCTGACGTAGATGCCTGGGGAATCCTGGGACGGGAGCGGGCTTCGTTCGCCACACGCTGGACGGCATCGGATCCGGCAAGCCCGGCTTATAACTCGCTCTTGCTTTACCGCAACTATGACTCACATAACGGTACGTTCAATCCCATTTCGGTCTCTGCCACTCACAACGTGAATGCGGGATTGTTCAGCGTGTACGCCTCGACGAATCAGACCGGTAACTCGTTAACGCTGATGGTGGTGAACAAGGATCCAGCCAACGCGGCCCAGGTCACTTTTGCGCTGAACCACTTCACGCCGTCGCAGGTGACAAAATACACGCTTTCGCAGGGTTCGCCGAACAGTATCACGGCCGGGGCGCAAACGGCTTGGTCTAGCACCATGACCTTTGCTCCCTACTCCGCGACACTCCTGGTCGTTACCGGAAACGCAACCACGCTTCCGGCAGCGGAGTGGGACCTGAATCCAGACACAATCGTGGTGCCTGCGGGCGGGACCCTTGATATTCATCCAAAGCTCATCTCCGGCACGGGCGTTACGCTCGGATCGCCGAGCTCTCAGGGGGGCGTTACCGTAACGACCACCAACAACACCGTGAGCACGGGACAGCAGGGTGACGTTCAGATCGTTGCAGGGAACACGCCGGGATTCTACTCTTTCTCGATTCCCGCAACGGACACGGCGAACGTCTCGACTTCTCAGAGTGGTTGGATTCTGGTGACGAAGGCTGCGGCTGCGCTGTCAAAAACGGGTGGTGATGGACAGGCCGGCACGCACGGAACTCCACTTCCGACCAATCTCAGCGTGACTCTGTCGAGTTCTCCAACGGGTAGCGTTGCAGGCGTGAGCGTGTTCTTCACTATTACGAGCGGGACAGGAGGCTCGCTGAAGAACGTGGCATCCGGGAACGGCGAGAAAATATTCAACGGCTCCAAAGTGATCGCAGTGACCAACAGCTCTGGTGTTGCCAGCGTCACCTTAACACTGCCCCCAACTACCGGAGCCGTTACCGTCTCGGCCGAAGGGCCGTATGCGATTGGTCACCCGGTGATCGCAACTCCGTTCGGTGAAACCTCAAACTAGCCCGCCGAGTGGTTGTCCTGCCCTTGCCACGTTCCTTTTCGGCAAGGGCGGTCCCTTATTTGACTCCCAACCGCCGCACCCAACCAACGCGGGTTTGTGCTCCCGCCATGCTTTGCCCGATAATTCCGCCATCAAGGCAAAGCCTCCATTTCGCAAGGGGCGGGTCGGGCGCAGACCTCAATCACTGGAGACGGATGCGCACCTTGGCCGGATTGTGCGCGTTTTGACCAGCTATCCTACGCTGGTAATCAGCGGAACCAAGCTGGCGCAGGAGATCGGGACCACTCGTTCTGAAGTTTGGCGGCTGGTGCAGCAGTTGCGCACTCTAGGGGTAGAGATTGCCGGGCACCCGGCGAGCGGGTATCAGCTGACCGCGGTTCCGGATTTGCTTCTTCCCGAACTTCTCGATCCGATGCTCCGCGGTACGATCTTCGCCGGACATGTACATCACTACTACCGTGCAGGCTCGACCAACACCCTCGCAATCGAAGCCGCCGCCTCAGGTGCCCCCGAAGGCAGCGTGTTTTTGGCCGAGCAACAAACTGGTGGTCGTGGCCGTGGAAACCATAAGTGGCATTCAGCGGAATCAACCGGCATTTATGGTTCGGTGGTGTTGCGTCCCACGCTGCCTCCTTCGGACGTTCTGGTTTTGTCGCTGGCGTCCGGGCTGGCAGTGCACGCCGCGGTGTCAGGAATGAGTCCGGGCATTCCTCCTGAGCTGAAATGGCCAAACGATCTGTTGATTGCAGGGAAGAAGTTTTGCGGCATCCTTACGGAGATGAGTGCGGAGGCCACGCGAGTGCGGCACATCGTGGTAGGAATCGGAATTAACGTGAACCAGACACAGTTTCCGGATGAATTGCAGCCGATCGCTACCTCGCTGCAGTTAGCGACCGGCAAGGAGTGGTCGCGAATCGAGCTATGCGCCGCTTTGTTAAAATCACTCGACCGCGAATATCGGGCGGTTCTCGGCAACCCCGACGCGCATGCGTACATTCTGCGCCGGTTTGAAGAGAATTCGCCCATGGCCCGCGGTTGCCATGTCCACGTGGAAGAGAATGGCGGCTTTGAGGGGATGACCGAGGGTCTGGATCCGCGCGGATTCTTGAAAGTGCTCACCACTGAAGGGGTGCGCATTGTCTATAGCGGAACAGTGAGGTAGCGCACGCCTGCTTTCAGGAGCAGCCAGGCGAAATCTCGGACCTCAGAACCAGGAAATTGATAACGAACGATGCTATTCGTCCTTGACGTCGGAAACACGAACACGGTCTTGGGAGTCATTGCCAGGTCTTCGAGCAACTCCGAACACTATGACAAAATGCTCGCCAATTGGCGTGTGACCACCCGTGGGTCGCAGACCGTCGACGAATATGGCGTGCTCTTCAGAAACCTATTTTCCATGCAGGGCCTCGAACCAAAGGAAATCCGCGGAATCATTGTTTCGTCGGTTGTGCCTCCACTGGATTCAACTCTGCGCCGGGTCTGCGAGCGGTACTTCCATCAGAAACCTCTATTCGTTGAACCCGGCATCAAGACCGGGATGCCAGTGCTCTATGAGAATCCGGCTGAGGTTGGGGCAGACCGCATCGTGAATGCGGTGGCGGCGTTTGAAAAGCACGGCGGGCCCTGCATCGTGGTGGATTTCGGCACGGCGACGACATTCGACTGCGTGACTGCAAAAGGCGAGTATCAGGGCGGTGTCATTTGCCCCGGCATCGGTATTTCCGCCGACGCCCTGTTCAGCCGCACGGCACGGTTGCAGCGGGTGGACATCCGTAAACCGGCGGGGATCATTGGAACCACCACGGTTGGAAGTCTGCAGTCGGGCCTCTATTACGGATATCTCGGATTGGTGGATGGCGTTCTTGAACGTCTCCTGAGCGAAATCGGTCGAACGGTGAAAGTGATCGCTACCGGCGGTCTTGCACCCCTTCTCGGTTCCGGATCGAAATACATTCAGCATGTGGATGAGTTCCTGACGCTTGAAGGGCTCAGAATCCTGTGGGAGAGAAATGCCGGAACCTTTTCCGAAAAATCGGCAAAACCGCGAGTGGCGAGTCGGCCCCGTTGATCTTTGCCCCGGCTGTTACGACCTGCGGCAAAAAGGCTTTTTTCGGCCTGCAAGTTTTGGGATATTTTCTTTGCCTGCTCGGGGGCGTCTTTGCACGTTCGCGGTACAAAACCACAGGACCCGCTCCCGAAAACTCGACCTGTGAAGTGTCCGGAATGCCGGCAGGCAATCACGAAAACAAGCAAAACTCGTGAACTTACAGCGGGTTTGGCGCGACGGGGGCTACGCCTCGCTCTTCGCAGACTGTCGCAAGCGAAAGCTCCAAAGTTGTTGCGGAACGCCCAGCCGGGTCACGGAACGCTTTGGGATCAGGTGTCTTTCTACGTAGGCTTGAGCGTAGTTTTAGGAAAGGCTTCTCCAACAAGAAGTACGACGCACTTGCGAGCCCAGTTGTGCCAAGGACATTCAGCGGAAACATTGGAATAAAGCTGCGGTGAAAAAACAATTGCTGCCACAGGTATAAAGAATAACTTAGCTTGCCAATGAACCTCATCGGCCGCAGATTTAGGAAGCGACCAAATGCGTCCTGGGGATGGAATACGCATCTCGCCACGAAGAACACGAGTAACAAATCTAGCCCCGCAGAGCTAATCGGCTCCTTTGAAAACGCATCGGCAGTGATAATAACGGGAATTAGCGCGTACCCCATCATGGGATGAGCCAACAACCGGCGACTAACGCGGCGAATCGGTTTCTCCCAGATAGCTAGCAGACATCCAATCGCTATCGGGCCACAGACGAATGGGAAAGCGAAGTATTGCAAAGCAGGGTTCATCCCAAACAATCGAACCCCAAACAGTCTGTGAAACACTCCAAAGGCGATATTTGAAAAGAACGCGATTAACGCAACCCCCGTCCAACTTCGCGATGGTAAAAAGCGAAGAGCTAAGGGCCAAAGAAAGTAGAACTGCTCTTCTACCGACAGAGACCAAAGGTGCTCCGAGTACCAGACACCCCGAGTGGTGAAATCTACGGTATAGGTCAGTACAAAAAGCAGGTTTCCCGGCGGAAGCGTGATGACCGCACGCTGATTGAGAACAACCAGTGCCGTCACAAATAAGAGAAATGCGGGCAAAATACGTAATGCGCGCCGAGCATAAAAAAGCCGAAGGGACACATTTCCGAACTGGCGTAGTTCCTCAAGCAACAAGTTGGTTATCAGGTAACCAGAAATCACAAAGAAAATCCGCACTCCAAGCCCTGCATGAGCAAATAGGATCCGAGCCCATAATGAAGTGGGCACATATGCATGGCCGAGGATGACCATTCCGATTGAAATAGCTCGCAGACCGTCAAGGGACGGGATGGATTCCCTACGCATGAAAATATTGCTGCCGAGTATACCCCCCGAGGGATCACCCAAAGCCGTTCATTGGTTTATCACCTGAATACCGGCGACCGGGCCTGGCTTGCGGGACGTTGACACCTGCGCGGCAAACTCGACCTTGAGAAGGGCTGGTATGCGTCCGGGTGCGGTCTGGCAACAGGCCTGTACCGCTTACCGTATGCGGCCCGAGCAAGCCTGGCTGATCCTGCGCAAATCCGCCGAAGTTGTGCGTACGCGTTCAACAGAACGTGCTGCTTCTCATCGTATGTCCGGTGATCCATTCAGCAACGGTGCTCTTGCACCAGCGATCCGCATCAACGATTGCCGAGTTGATCAGTTTGGGTTGGACCGTCTCATGGGCCTAGAAATTCAATCTTCGCGTGGACGGCGAATTGCATGGCATTGGCCGGGGTGCTTGCATATCCTGTCGTGCAAATCGTAACTGCCTGGCTTGCGGCCGATCTTATGATCGTACTTTCACTCCAGCCCGTACCCAGGTTCCCCGTTGTGCCTTCAGTATTGGCGGTCAAGGTCCCGTTGGATAATTGAGGCCCGCCGGCTCCGCACGTTATCTGATGGTTTGTGTCCTCATCGAACCAGCCAACAAAACAAGCAGGTAGCTTCGAGCTTGTCCCGGCTGCGATAGTTAAGACAACGTGACAATCCACTCTGTAAAGCCCTGCTCCGCCAGAAGGGACGCTATAAAGCGTGAATCCCGGCACATTGTTTGTCCGCGCAGTTAGGTCCAGTTTGGCAACAACAGTCGAAAAGAATGAGTCTCCACCATTCGTACCTGTGTGCACTAACGACGTGTTCAAGTCGGCGCCAAGCTGTCCGTAGCTCTTACCGTCTCACCCGACGAGGTTGGGATCAGAAAAAAATTGTCGAGAGAGAAGTCAATTGTTCCGGTGTTGTTCGTTGTAGGAGGGGTTGAGCCATCGCCACCATTTCCCTTGTCGTCGAAGAAATATTCACCTATTACCGAAGTTAGGTTAAGAGGGTAGCCGAACGCGGAATTGTTGCTGAAACTGAGAAGGGCGCTGCTGCAGCCGATATT
>DATJEL010000083.1:0-37231 GCA_035496675.1 Terriglobales bacterium | reverse complement strand
AATGAGATGGTCCGCCGCCGAGTACGATAACTCGGCTGTTCACATCTGGAGGATCATCACAATGCACATCGCATCGATCGGCATCGATCTGGGCAAGACCACCTTTCACCTGGTTGCACTGGGAGAGCGTAACAAAGTTTTCGTTCGCAAGAAGTTCTCACGTGCACAGCTGTTGACCCACACCGCAAAAATACCTTCCGCACTGATCGGCATTGAAGCCTGTGCGGGCTCGCATTTCCTGGGGACGCGGCTGCGAGAACAAGGGCACGAGGTACGGCTGATCCCTGCCCAGTTCGTAAAACCGCAGCGCAGCACTGCCGATGATCCGGCGAGCTTTTTGAAGGGCATGAATGCGGCTTTATGCGGCAATACGCAGAGCCAGTTCGTCACCGCTGCCTATGTTCACCTCAATGCACAATTGGAAGAGCTGCGCTATTCGGCCGCAGGCCATCCGCCCATGCTGTTGCTGCGCAACGGTGCAATCACCAGGGTTTAAGAAAATGGATTGATGCTCGCCGCCTTCGACTTTGCCTCTTACGCCAATGCGGTGCACAAGCTTGAATCCGGCGACCGGATTCTTCTCTATACCGACGGGATCGTAGAGGCCGCGAACGCCTCCGGCGACTTCTTTGGCCAAGATTCTCTCGGCGATCTCCTGAAAAGTACCGCGAAGCTCTCTTCTTCTTCCGCAGCCGATTCAATCATGACGTCGGTCCGCCGCTGGTCGGCTAGACAGGATGACGATTTGACGGTGCTGGTTTGCGACTACGTGAACAGGTGAATTGGGTGAAGCTGCCAAGAGTGGCTGCCCGACGCAATCGCAGGTGGAGGCAAAAAGGAAGGGACGCTTCCCATGAGGCGGGTAAGCTGTTGTCAACATGATGTATAAAATACTTTACATCATGCATGCTATGTCATACACTGAGACTGCTTTTGGCCCTTAATAAAAGGAGCGAGTAAAGAGGAGGGTAAGAATGTCTTACCGAGAGAGAATCGCCTGGTTATCGCTGAGCGCGATGGTGCTTGCCTACGGGTCATATTTCAGCTTGGTGGCGAGGGATCCTGGCCCTTGGGAGCCGTGGCCTCACCAGCACCCGCTCGGGTTGTTTGCCCTGGCAACGATTGTGCGGGTGCTCATCTTGGGTGGTGGCCATCTTTATCTCCGTTTCGGTTTTCCGCTAGAGGAGCGTCCGCCGCTTGACGAGCGGGATCGCACCATCGAGCACCGCGCGATCAATGCGGCCTATTATGTGCTCATGGCCGGAACGATCGTGGTGGGCTGCTTTATGCCCTTCAATTCCGGCGGATGGGCCATCTTCAATGCCGCGATCTTCTGGATCGTTGCTGCGGAAATCGTTCACTACGGCGTAGTGGTGGCGAGCTATCGCGGGCAGACGGCATCATGACGCAGGGATCGATTTCGAATCGGATTCGCACCCTGCGTTTTATGAACGGCGAAATGTCGCAGGCCGAGCTAGGACAGCGAATCGGCCTCACGCGGCAGACCATCGCTGCCATTGAGGCGGGGAAATACTCGCCGTCCTTAGAAGCTGCGTTCCGTATTGCCCAAGTCTTCAAGGTGCCGTTGGGAGAGGTATTCCAGTGGGACGCGAACGCCACTTCCTCGAAGGATGGTTCGTAGTTGCCAGGAACTGCCTGCACCCCGTGCGGGGCATAGCCGAAATAAAGCAATTTCTTCTTGCGGTGAGTTATTGATTCTCGGAAAAGGCGTGTTTTAGACACGCCTTTTTTCCCCGAGCACTACGCGGCTGCCTTATGGACGGAGGGCGCCTCGGCTTCTTTCTCCGAGTACGCCCAAGCACCTGCGAGCGTGCCTACTAGGACTTCCACCAGAGCTACGCCGGCGGTGATGACGAGCAGCCGTGTGGGAAACAAGCCAAGGGCATAGGTGCTGAGGTTCGAAAGAAATACAGCAAGTGCCCAAGCTACCAGTCCGGCGCGAACTGCGGTCATCGCTCCGGCGCCATACCGTGGACGAACCGCCGCGTAAATCCAAACCGCTGTGATGCCAAGCAAGAACCCCCAAATATTGAACGTCACGATCGCGGTTGTCGAGATCGCCGCGGGCCGGCCCAGGGCCTGCATCGTATTTGCCCAGGATTCGCGCAGAACCACTCCATTTGTAACGTACTCGAAGAGATTGATCACCACGCCCGCCAGCAGACCGCCCAGCACAACTCGAAGCCGATTCGTATGCCTCATCGCATCCTCCTTTGAACGGACGGCGGCCATTATGCACCCGTTCCTGCGGGATGGGAAGGATCGATGAAAATTGCGGGACCGCGGCGATGCCCGTCTGATAGCGTCCCACTCGCGTGAAGTAAGTCGGCCTCAGACTTGCGGCTGAGGCCAACGCGATCCGGTTCAGGCGTCAGCAGGTTCGATAAAAAAGATCGGCGCGGCGGTTTCCGATGCCGGTTCTTCGTGCCTCGCCATGCGGTCTAGTTTCAAGATCCGGCTGGCGTGAATTTCAGCCAGCCGTCTCTTGGTCGGTATCGAATCGGCATCGCTCCCGCTTTCCTGCTTGTACTCGCGATAGCGCAATTCGCCTTCAATGTGAACGTGAGCACCCTTCTCCAATTTGCCAGCGAACTCAGCCAGTTTGCCCCAGGCGGTGCAACGATGCCACTCGGTGCGGGAGTCGTATTCTCCGTTGCCGTTCTTCCAGCTGGATTTGGTTGCGACGGAAAGCACGGCGACCAGGACGCCATTCTTCGTGGATCTCAGTTGCACGTCGTTGCCGACGAAACCGATGAGGGAAATACGGTTCTGATACATGTGGGAATCTCCTTATTTCTGCCTCGCTTTTATCGCAAGGCCCTCGAGGCAGGTGGTGCCTGCCCGCTAGACTCGGCCCCCCATCTTCGGGGGAGACGGGGGGGAATGCCGCGCCGAACGTAAATCTGTAACTCTGTTCGGGACAAGCCGGACGGGGGGCCGCGTTGCAGAAGCGGAAAGGCTTGACGTCCCGAGAAAGCTGAAGCTATCAGGCTGCCGTTTCCGCGAAGAAGCAGGGAACAAGAAGAGTCGCTCGAAAAACGGTCGTCACTGCGAAGGAAACAGAGGCGAGTACTCACGGTCAACTCCGCTCCGAGTGGCGAAAACGGAAACCGGAATGTGGATTTCCTCGTGGATGACGGCGAAGCTCTATGCGTGGAACAAGCCGGCCGCGAACGCTTCTCAAGTATTCGGGGTAGCCCGGAAGGTTTTGTAGGAGAAACTCTTCTTCCTCGCCGACCCGTTTCCAGATTGTTCGGCAAAATGCTGCCGCTGGCGCCAAAGCGAGCCAGGAACCGATGGCGAGCGCGCTCGAAGGCATGGCAACAAGCATGGCCAAGTAACCTGGATGGCGCATGAAGCGATAGGGCCCGGACGCGATAAGCTTGTGGCCGCGTTCTGGCTGCAGGCGAACCTCAGGCGAGAAGAACGGATTTTCAACCATCGCCCACATTTCTAGCGCCATGGCTCCCGCAAAAAGCGCTAGGCTGGCGTGCCTGGCAGACATCGGTACGGAAGGAATCGAATGCAGGCGCCCGATCTCGAAGGCAGCAACGGCGAGCGTTGCCAGGAAAGCCGCGCCCGCAGAAACTCTTTCCGATGCCCCGCTTTTCGCGGACACGCGCGAACGTTCTTCGGCAAGTCCAGGATCAATGGCAATCATGGTTGCCAGTAGGACGGCGGAGAAGGTCGCTAGATAGTTCCGGAGCGATGAAAGCCGGGTTGTGCCTGCCGCAAGGAACGCGAGAAGCGACACAGATGCGGTCAGGACCATCCATCGAGCAAAGAGTTTCCTCACATGACGAGAATGCTTCAACAATTGAGCCTTTCTAACGATCTGGTTCTATTTCCGGAGAACCATTTCCGTCCCCATTCGGGCGCCGAATTCTGCCGAGGCCGGTCCAGATGCAGCTCGGAGCGGTTCAACCCTGAAATCCGATTGGTGATAGATAGGTTCCGGCAACGCTTTCGTCGCCAGTTTTACCGCAAAGTTTTGGCTGTACTTCTTGTTGTAGAAACCAGGAATCCGGAACACGCGAGTCGCATCTGTCGCCGCCGGGTCGCCCCCGAAACGCCTTGCCAGACCCCGCAGAAGATCTTCGGCATCGTTTTGGGCAATCCCCCCTACGCGCCAGACCACTTGATATTTTCCTGGAGACGTCTGCAGCACATAATTCGGATGAGGCACGCGAGCATCCTCGTAAATTGTGGCCAGCCTTTGTTGCCCATCTTCGTCCAAATCAACATAAAGATGGCGTATATCCTTTAAATCGGCTTTGGTCCGTCCATTCGCGTGCTCCTTTAGCGTATTCAGGCTCAAATAGATGTCGGACCCGTGCACATTCTTGTGGCGCAACCAGGACTGGAACTCAGGGCTAGCAATCTGCCGCGCCGTCGAAATTCTTTGCAGCGTCTCTTCCGAGTGACGATTTCGCATGACCACCGCGAGCCAATCCTCGGGCTCAAAATTTTCCTGAATGTAGCGTTGTGCCATCGCTTGGGAACGCAACCCGGGGTCGAGATGCCCCGGTTCTTTCGCAGTCCCCGAGCTTCCTAAAGACGCGACCTCCTGCGGGAGTCCGTGGACGCAGGGGATCGGCTCATGTTCGGGAATGAGTTTGTGGAACTCTGGGGTTCCGGGTGGCCGGCTCTCGAGGTTTTTCCGAGGCACGCCCCCGCGCGGCACCCTGTGAATGGAGCCGCGGCCTCGCGCTTTGTTCCCTGGTGGCTTTGAGGGCAGATTTTTCTCAGCGTCTGGGCTGTCGGGCTCGCCCGGAGAGGTCTTCACGGCGCTACCTCCATTCGATTGAAAACGGGTTTGAGGTCGTAACGGTCGAGGTCGGCGTTATAACCAGAAATCTCGACGACTTCGGAGACGAAGCGCTGACCGGGGCGGCGTTCCAGGTGAACGAGAAGATTCAGGGAGTCAGCGATGTTGCTCTTGATTGCCCGATAGGGAAGTTCGACACCACTTTCAAGAACGCAACTGGTGAAGCGGCTGAGAGCTTGCACCGCGGAGTTGGCGTGGAGAGTCGAGATGGTTCCAGAATGCCCGGTGTTCAGCAGTTGTAAGAGGTCAAAGGCTTCTGCACCTCGAATCTCTCCGAGCAAAATGCGGTCGGGTCGGTGCCGCAGGCTTGCCCTGAGCAGCTGTCGAATTGTTATCGGGGGAAATCCAGTTTGCTCTGGCCGCGCCTCAAACCGGACAAGATTGGGCGCTTGAATCTGAATCTCGGCGGTATCCTCGATCACCAACACGCGTTCGTGCCTTGGAATAAAACTCGACAAAGCGGTCAGGATCGCCGTCTTGCCGGTCCCGGTTCCACCCGAGATCAAGATGTTTTGCCGTTCGAGAACGGCCGCTTGGAGCCGCTCCGCAGTTTCTATGCTCAAGGTCTTGCCAGACACCAAGTCCTTCATCGCGAAATATCTGGCGTTGAACTTGCGAATCGTCAATACCACGCCGTTTACACTGCAGGGCGGGAGCACCGCGGCCACTCGGCTGCCGTCCGGAAGGCGAGAATCAAGAAACGGTTTCTCTTCTGAGATGTCATCGCCCAGCCGGCGTGCGATGTTTCGGACTGCCGTTTGGAGAGATCTTTGGCTGATGACCACCTCTGGTACGGGCTCAATGTGCCCTTGCCTCTCCACAAAAATACGATCCGATCCGTTGACCATGATCTCGCTGATCTCGGAATCGAGGATGAAATGCTCGATCGGCCGGAGGAAGGGAAGAATAAGTTTGAATCCGTCCATCAGAGTTCTCCGTCCGCGAGTTGGCGAAAATAGGACTTGTTTACGTCGTTGTAGTAGGGTTTGAGGTACATAAACGTCGGCGGCTGCGGATTGACCCCGTCATAGACAAGGGCGACCGACTGCGCGTTCTTGAGTTCCGTGAAGGTTTTGAAGTCGAAGCGAAACTGGTTTTGGGTGTTATAGCTTTTCGAGGTCGTCACATTGGCTTTATGAGCCAGCGCCTTTCCCGTCCACAGACTCACCCGAGCGTCATGGCCGCTCTCAGAAATGTTGTAGTTCACCTTCCACTGGTCTTCCTTACCGCACAGTTCGCTGGCAATTCTGGCGGAGAATTCATCGGAGAGCGCGAGAAAGATCTTGGTGCGGAAGGTTTGTAGCAGCGTGCGCCAGGTCTCTCCCGGCAATGTCGAGCGTAGTGAACTGATGCTTTGAGTAGCGACAATGGGGATGCACTTCGCTTGACGGGAAAGCGCGAAGAATTTGTCGTCACCATTGGGTTCATTCTCGCCGGCGGTTGCAAAGTGCTGGTACTCGTCGCATATAAAGAAGACCTGGCGGAAGGGCTGTGTGGGGTTGGCTTCGATCTGGGGAATCCGGTTGAGCAGTGCCCGCTGAAAATCGAGTTTCATCATGACCCCGATTGCTTTGGCCAGGCCGGGGTTCAAGGCGACTGGAAAATTGAGAGCGCAGATTTTTCCTTGTTCTACAAGTTCCACAAACGGAGGCAGGGGCTTCCCGTAGCGGTGATCGGCGTTCAGTTGCGGGTCGTAGCATTCTTTGGGCGGGCAGAACGTACGCTTCACCGCCGGGTTGTCGTCGAAAAGCGACAGGAAGACAGAGATTCCTTCGACGATGGAGGTGCGGAGCTTATTCTCGATCCGACGCCAGTCGTGGTAAAACCAGCGTTTCACGCCTTCTAATATTTCCAGCCTCGCGGGATCGGCAAGGTTCGGGGAGATCTCTAGTTGACATTCGTATTCAATGCCCTTCCTCTTCAGGATTTCCTCAAGCGCGGCAGATTGAAGAGCCTTGTGACTCCTCGCCGGCTCATCCGGGGCGAAAGAAAAGCGTTCGAGCTCGGGGTGAGCCCGAAACTCTGGGTCCGGGACTAGGAAGTAATGGCGGCCGTGGATCAGCTGTTCGGCTTCGCGAATCTTCCGTTCGAGAAGCTCAGGATTAATGGCGCACTCGTAAACCTCGAACAGAGTGACGTAGTCATAAGCAACCTTATGGAGCTGAATTATGAACTTGACCAGATTGGTGTAGGCCTGCTGCCAGAACGGCTCTTTCCCCTTGCCAAATAAATTGTTCAGCAGAGATGCAATGTTGTAGGCCGAGGCGTAGGCGTCAAGATCGTTGTACAAAGGGTTGTAGCGGTATTCGGCATTGAGATTGACTTCCACGTAGTCATCCGCCCGGCCGTGAGACTGGAGAATCGCCCGCACCTTCTGGCAGAAATCACCTTTGACTTCAAGGACCAAACCTCCAATCCGTTTCTCGGGGTCGTTCGACTTGTAGGCGATCAGTTGTTCTGCGTAGGGATACATGCAGCCCGATGTTTTCCCTGTCCCGATGGCACCAAAGATGGCGGTGCCGGCGAACAGGCCGCGCTCGGGAACGTTGATCCAACGCGGCTGGTGGTGGGGTTCCGGCTTCCTGGGATGGTGAACTTCTCCAAGAGTGAGGGAGAGAGTTTCTCGCAGGGTTGGATCTGGGAATGGGGGCAGAGGTTTCGGCCTTACGGCTCTCTTCGGCCGACGGGCGATTACATACAATCCAGAAAGCACGCCGCTAAAAACAATGTAGGGCGTGGTGAACAGAAACAGGTTGTAGGCATAACGAATGGTCAGGTAAATCAAGGGTTCACGCAGCGCGATCAACCGAAGTACAGGGTCGAGGCTCGGGAACGGCCACTTGAAATAGAAGATCATGCCGGTTCCGCAGGCCAGAACGTAGGCAATGAGGCCCTTCGATGCCAACATGTACTCGCTCATACGGTGTTTGCCTCTTGCCGCTCGTTGGCTTGCGCCTCCGTCGGGGCGGTGGTTGAGGCTAATCCCCCGCGTCTGGGGACGGGGTTCGAGACCGTTGTCGAATGCTCCGCGGAAAGTCGTTCAAAGATGTCGTAGGCTCGGGGAAGGATGTAGGTTGAAAATAATTTGCTCCCTTGGGTTCTTCGTTCTTCGAACAGGTTGTTTGCACGAGAGTGGGCGAGCCTGTTTGTAGCCCATTGCACGTACATTTGCTCTAGCGCTTGGCCTCGAAAACGTCTGTCCCCTTCACGCAGGAGTTGGCGGTCCGCTCTGGTCAACGAGCTGGTGTTATGGGATTCCCATCGCTGCCGGACTTCGAAATAGCGGGCCAAGATTTCCCCATCTACCCGGGCGTTATCGCCAAACCGGGAAACAAACAATTTCTCCGCTCGTTTGAATTTGCTGTCGGTCGCAGCGGCATAAACGAAGTTGAATGCGGTTAGCCGATGGAGCAGGTTCTCGTAGTTGCGGAGATGATGGATATATCGGAGTAGCCGAGGACCACCCAGATCACAATAAACAAAGGTGGGGATAAGAGGAGCGGGCGATGAGGCGGTACCACCGGGAACATGAATGGGGAAGCGATCGGCGAAGTACTGCTTGGTGGAGGAATTGGAGTGAATCCCCTTATAGATCCGCCCCGGAAGAACCTCCAGAGGCAGATGGAGGTCGTGCTGGAAGAACCCGAGCTTGTGCGCTTCGGTTTCGAGGTAGCGAGGCTCAAGGTGGTCAAGAACAAAATCCAGGATCATGAGCCGAGTACGAATCAGATCATTCGAAAGCCACCGGCGGTTGCAAAAACTGTCTTTCTCGATTTGCTCGTAGATGAGCCATGAGTGGAGGTGGTAAACGAACGTCTTCCTCCCGTAGCGCGTTCTTCGGCCGTGCCGGAAGCGCAGGAGTTTTTCGCTAAACCGGCACACCGAATCGCCCTCTTTCACTTGCGCAAAGCGGAGAAACTGGCCCTGGGTGAAGTACCCGGAATGAGTGGCCACCAAACACAGGAACTGCGCCTCAGTCCGGCTATAGCCATAGCCTTGAATTCTCGTGAGATGTTCTGGCGCGATGTTCATAATGACAAGATGTCGAGCATGATTTCTGGGTCTTGCATGGCCGGGCGGAGCCGAGGCGCGTCTTCCGCGAAGGCGTAGACGGCAAAGCCGGCCTTGGCTTTTAATGCCAAGCTTCCGCGGTCGTAGTGTTCAGTCACCAATTCGAGATCGATTTTGGCAAGCTGCTGATCAGGCCCTTCATACTCCAGGCGGACGTCGGGCAGTGGGATCTTGCCGTTCACCAGTCGCAGGCCGTGCTCCTGCGCGATGAGCTGTTTCTGATTGATCTGTTCTGCCCAAGGAAGAGAATTCAATTTGGCCACCCGGCGATTGATGGAATTCCTGAGCTCGAAGTCAAGAATGACGCGCCGAACCTTTCCTCCCATGGCTTCGATGCGGCCTAATTCCTGGTGATAGAGGCGATAGAGAGCGGCATCGTGCCGGGCTTCGCGGGTTCGCACAAATCCGTGATAGAGCTTCTGGTTGGAGTTTTCTTGTCCGCGATTTGCGGCCAGCAATCGGTGGCCGGCGGTTGTAAGACTCAGGTAGATCGTGCGTTCGGGATAAGTGATGCGCGATCGGACCAAGCCGGCTCGTGAGAGATGACCAATGTTTTTTCGGGTCCCGATGAGATCGCCCCGGTAGCGATGAAGGGCCAAGTCATTCAATTCCAACGAGCGAAAAACACCGATGTCACCTAGCGCTTCGAGGTCGCTTTCCTGTAGGGAATGGATGTGCTCGCGCTCGAGATCGCGATCGCGATCTCCACCATCGATCGAGACGTCAACGGGTTGGTCGATGGCTGTTTTCCCGGCACGGAGCGGGCGAGGCGAGACTTCGGCGTCGCCCCGGAAATGAGAAAAAGACGGGAGTTGCAACTCTCTATCGCGACCGTCTCGGCTGGAACGGGGCATTTAGTTCAGCTCCTCGCGACGAAGATGGGGAGGCATGGGCGTCCTTCCGGCATTGAGCTCCCGGTCAAAGTGGGCGAGCTTGCTGCCGGTATCCTTCAAGAAAAAGAGCCTGCCCAGAGCGAAGAAGAGGGCGGCGAGATTGAGAAAAAAGATTGTGATTGCGATCAAGATCGGCGAAAGATAATGCTCGAGGAGCAGCAGGCGGTAGGGTGCTAGGAAGCGCAGCTTGCCGGCGAGAAAGAAAAGTGCCCCCAAGGTCACAACTGTGGCTGCAAAAATGGCGTTTGCGATCATCGCGTACCTCCTTCTCCTGGCGGTGGGTTCATTTCGTCGTCTCGCTAGTGAATGCCTGATCCTCGCGAAAGTAGGTAATCGTCATTCCGAGTGGATTTACCGGGATCAGTTCGTTAGGAACCTGGTCTTTGAACAGGAACACGAAATTGGCGGTGGAAAGGGTTCGGTTTAGAACCGAATGGTCTGCAGGCGCGTATTCGACTCGGTAGAAATCCACCGAGGCCCGGTAAGGAGGCTTCTCCATGGATTCCAGAGCTACTTTCCGGATCTCGATATCAACCTCAGGCGCGGAAGGATCGGTAAGGAACTTGTCTACAGTGTTTTCTTTCCTGTGTTCTTCCATCGTGTCGTTTGCCAGCTTGCCGTCAAGAAAATACAGGGCACTGGTAAAGTCGTCGTGAATCGTGTAGCGGTTGCGGCGATAATAAAGACGGCAAAATTCGGAGAGGAAATATTTGGCTTCACGGTCGCCGGGCACGTATTCAAGACTCTTGTAATCGACTGCCTGGGCCCGCCCCAATTGGTCGATGCGAATCACCAGTGGGCGAAAATTCTGGAACGTCCGGATCGTTTTCAGATCGAGGACGATCAGTCCCAGAACGGCAAGACACAGCAAGGCAACGGCGATCTTGAGGTAGTTGTTGGTGACGATCGCGTCGCCGTATTTTTCGAGGTACAGCTGTTTGGCTTCTTGGAACTCTTTGTCACTCATGACAAGAAGTACTCAATGACGGCTCCAGAAGACAGCCCGGAGGTGCCACTGAAGATATGGCTGGTGAGTGCGGGAACTTTAATAAGTGCGTAGACGCCACCTAGGAAAACCACGATCAGAAGACTGAGCAGGCTCGCAGGATCGGGAATAGGTAAGAACGGAGGCTGGGTGAGCACGTAAATGACAAGATTCCCCATCACAAATATGGTGGCCGCGGCAATAACTTGATAAAAGGCATATTGCAGGAAGCACTTAAGCCAACCCCAGAAAAGCCATTCGAGTTTCGGCACGATGAAAAAAGGGATGAAGACTGGTCCGAGGAGCACGCAAATGGCTTGAGCAACAAAGCCATACGCGGTGATGATGATGGCGACTGCCTCCCATAGCGCCAAAATGGCAAGATCAAGAATGTAGGCGATGCTGCCCGAGAAATCGGTCAGTCCGGGTGATTGAATATGCCCTTCATATTGGCTGATGGCATTCGTGGCATTCTGCAGTTGCGTGCCTGCGATGAGACTGCTGAGATAAGACGTCTGGTCAATGATCAGGTGGTAAAAGCTGCGCCCGAGTCCAGGAATGGGAGTGGCGTAGTACTGGGTCATGGCAAAACCAAATGCGATCATCATGACCAATCCTGCGAAGTTGCCAAACTGAAACCCACCGCCGTGGTCCGCGGAGCTGAGCGCAGCTTTCGCACCAAACCATACGATCATGATGGTGGCGAAGGAAAGGAACATGCTCTGGCCAAGAAAAGCGAATTGCCCGACGTGTTGCGTGAGCAGCTGTGTGATGAAGGTGGTCATAAAGTTCAGCTGGCCCATAGCGATGCTCCTTTCCTCCAGTGGCGGTGGCGCATTTAGGGCAGACGGTAGTTGTTGAGGGTTTGGCCAATACCTCCGGCGAGCTGCTGGGCGAAGCCGGAGCTGTTCAGGCGACGGCTGATATCGGCGTTTGTAATGCTGGTTGCCGCGTCGCGGGCTTGTTTCGCAAGAATGGTCTGCTGCTCGAGGAGCGCGACCAGCAGTTTATTTGTGTCCTGAGCGTTTTCAAGCGCCAAGATGTTGGTGGCATTTACCTTGTTCAGTACCGACACTTCCGTGTTGAGGTTGGGGCTGTTCGAGAAGGAGTCGCTTTCGATGTTGCGAATTGTATTGGTGGTCGCGGGCGCGTTCGCACGGATGGTGCCGATGATTTGCATGGCGTTCTGAGCAGCGCTGTCTGCCAGTTCGACGGTGGCAGCATCGGACTGCACTCGTTGCAGTTCGCTTGCGGGCATCGAGGCCAGTAGGGCCGGACTGTAGGGAGCAAAAGTGTTAGTGGCCCTCTGGTATCCACCGACCACGGAGGGGAATACCCCGGAGTTGACCCCGTTGATCCATGGCGTGGTATTCCCATAGACGTCTTGCGCGCTTGCATAACGCCACGGTGCCCAGGTGGCGGCATAGCGCGTGGCCATGTTGGGAATGTTTCGGGACATTTGCAGGGCCAGGTTGTACTGGTTAAGAACTTGGGTGTAAGTCGCGCGCAACTGATTTAGTTGTTGCACCAATTGCGAATACCGCAACAGAGCATTTGCATAGTTTGTGGGGTCATAGACCACACTAAAGCCGAACTGTCCGTGTGCACGGTTTGGGTTGAGCGTAAGTGCAATGGCAATGAATCCAATGAGTAAAAGCTTCTTCATTGTGGCTCTCCTTGCGCGTAGAGGTTTGCGGGCATGGTATGGGTGTGGTAGTCGGGCAACAGAAGGTCATTGGATAAGTAGATCTTGATCCGCGTGCCTTCTCGGATCGTTACGGTGGGAAGGATGTTGAGGAAGCGGTCGAGAATGTGTTCTGCGGCATTGGCCATGCCGACGCCGAACCCTTGACGGAGGCGATCTGAGGCGTCGGAGTTGAGTACGGTTCCGCTGCCAAGCTGGGCAACGCCGCCCAGAACGCCGATGGCAAGCGATGCTCCAAATATTCTGGCGTAATGGTTGTTGACCTTGTCGCGAAGCGCAGTTGCTCCCTCTTGATCAAGCCCCTTGAACTGGTCAAGATTGACGGAGTACCCATCCGGCATGATCATCCGATGGAAGGAGAGCGCCAAACGTTCCTGCCCGAAGGTGTCAACCTTGCTGGCCTCTCCGATGATCTTGCTGCCCGCGGGGATAAGCAGATGTTGACGGTCTCGAGAATAAACATCGTGAGTGAGAAGACAGGTGACCGGTCCGGCGAAAGTGCCGTCGAGCCGATTGATAACCAGGGCCTCTAAAACAGTTCCCTCGAAAACCAGATAATCTTTGCCATCGTGAGGGGTTGAAGGTTCTGACTTCTCTGATTTGCCAGGCGCGTTTGCCTGGAAAGAGGCGCCTTCGAGTTGTTCCGCGGCAGAAGAGTACACCGCAGCTTTAGGCGAAGGGGATGTAGCCCCAGGAAACGGGGAGCCGGCTGTGAGAGTCCTCATCTGCGGCTGAGCTGTCAATTGACCCTCGCGCATCCGCTCCATGCCTTCCTGCCCAGGCAACGGGCTTTGCATCTCGGGTGGATCAACTGGTGCACCCCTCCGAAGGGAGGGCTCGCTTAGCGGCGATCCCGCAACGGACGAATGGGCTTCCCCAGGAGCCGGTTTGCGGTAGGTAAGCGCCACGTTGTCTGAAAACAAGGAAAGGTATGTGCGTTTTTTCTGTTCCTCGCGGATTGCGTCGGAGGGAGATGGGTTCTCCGCCCCTTGAGGCAGCGTAGTTACGTATGCACCGGGCGGGTACGTACCACTGGGATCAGAGGCGGTGACCGGAGTCCCGTAGGCGTTGGACGGGGAAGGCTGGGCCGGCCGTGCAGCCTGCGATGCCAATTGCCTCTGCTGCTGAAGCAATGCTGCCTCGACTTGCGGAGCGGATTCACGCTGAGTTTGTTCAATATCTTTTTGGAAGTCGGTGACCTTCTGAGGATTCACGGGAACCAGACTTGGCAGTCGAGAACCCGCTCCTGTCGTTGGTGCCGTCGGCGGCTTGTGCCCCGTGATGGCCATGACCAGGACCATCAGCAAGGCTAGCCCTACGATGATCAAAGCCTGAAGATTCTTGGGAATTAAGCCGGGGGGCTTTGGAGCTTTGTCTTTGATTGCTTGTTTCATCAGAGCTCACCTGGAAATGGCGTTCAATTTCCCCGCCGATTGAAGGTCACGCGTTTTTTCCCAATGACTAAATAGCCCCGATCGATGATCTTGGGCACGACGTACACACCGCCTGCAAGATCGAAGTTGATGAGGTTCGGTTTCTTGTCCTTGATTTCATAGAGCGTGGGCGCCTCGCGGGCGCCGGACTGAACGTAGGTGAAAGCCTCGTCGTGGTAAATGGCAGAAACCGAAAACGGCGCCCGTTGCGCCTTCTTCTCGATTTGATAGTCAAATATCAGTCTGGACGGGTAGGTTCGCTTGAAGTCATTCATCTGCTTGGTGGCCGCATCTTGTGTTCGCCGCGAGTCCTCCGCGAGCTGATGGCGGAGCCCGGCCACTTCTTCTTTGTAAGCCTCAAGTTCGCTGGCGCGAACATAGGGAGCTAAGTTCGGGCCTCCCCCAAGCGTCGACTGGTCGCTCGCCGTGATGAAAACCTTCAAATCCGGTTCGCTCTCCGGTTCTTTGCTGATTTCAGTGAGCAGGAAGGAGTACACATGACCGCTGGCAGTCACGAGATTCAGATCGCTCCGGATGCCGGCTTGGGCAGGATGCAGATAGCACAAATTGTGATTGCCGTTGATGATCCAGAAGTCCTTGTCGCCAGTCGTGAAGTCAAGGATCTCTTCATTTGCCGGAAGAACGATGAGGGTAGAGAAGCGGACCTTTGCCCGGATCGGAATGATGTCGATCTCGGAATATTTGACGATGCGGGCCGCAATGTCGGCATGTGCCGGCACAAGCGGGGAGAAGAAGATCAGAACGCAAAGGATTCGGCGAAGAAGCGGTTTCATGGTTCGTCTCCTGCAAGTTAGGGTTGGGTGTAGTTCAAATCCGCACGCGCGCTGGCGAGAACCTCGAGTCCCTTCGCAAAGCCGTGGGCAGAAAAGGCCTGGTCTCGCTTTCGGTTGTCGAACGGGTCGTTGGTGTAGAGCCAGTAACTTTTGGCGTCCACGTTCAGGTGGGCAACTTTCGAAGTCTCAGGCGTTTTGATGAGCATTCCCTGCTTGGGGACAAGGCCGGCAATTAATTCGATCTCGTGATCGTTCAGGTGGAACCGGCGCTGATAGAGCTCGCGATCCATGTCAGGATTAGCAAGAAAAATCTTGGTGACACAGCTTTCGAGAATGACATCGAGAATTTCTGATTTTTGCAATTCGTCGAGGGACTGGGTGGAGAGCACCAGGGCGGCATTGTGTTTTCGCCATGTCTTCAGCGCTTCCAGGATGTAGAGTCGGATGCTGGGATGCTTGAGGAACACCCAAGCCTCATCAATGAAGAACGCCTTGAAGACATGACTAAGTTTTGGCTCCCGGATGATGGCATCGGCGCGGTACAGCACATAGAACAGCAGAGGCTCTAGGAGCTGCGGGTACTCCCGCAGCCCCTGAAAATCAAAACACTGAAATCGTGAAAAGCTGAGGCTGTCCTCTACGTTGTCGAAAAGAAACCCGAATTGTCCGCCTTGTTTCCACTTGGATAGGCGGTTATCCAGATCACGGCGCAAGGTATTTCCGAGAGTGCTGAGCGTGCGCAGGTCTCTATCATCGAGCTCGTAGAGGTTCTGAATTTGCTCGAATAGTTCTTTTTCTTGCGCGCTCGAAATATGCTCCATGGCCCGGGGCTCTGCCAGGACGCGGACGAAGACGCTGAGAAAATCGAGATTCCGCTTGGACGGAGGCAAGGCGAACGGGTTGATCTTGAAGTCGTGAGATTCAAGCCCCAGGCGAAGGTAAGATCCTCCAAACAGATGGGTCAAGCTCTCAAAGCTTCCTCCCAAGTCGAAGATGAAGGTGTAGGGCTCATACTTTTGCACATTGGTGATCAGAAAATTGAGCAAAAAGGACTTCCCTGAGCCGCTGCGGCCAAGGATTACCGTATGTGCGATATCGCCATGATGGAGGTTGAAATAGTAGGGCGTATGATGCCTGGTCTCGAGGACGGCGAGGTACTCCTGGGCGAGGTGATGGTTTTCAGGTTCGCCGCCCTGAATGCTGAATAAGAACGAGTAGTCAGCATAGTTAGCGTTGGTGATGAAAATCCGGCGGAGATTCAAGGCAGAGTTGCCCGGCACTGCAGACAGGTAGGCATTCAACAGGTTGTAGCGTTCTTCGTAGAGCTGGGCGTCGTGAACGCTGAAAACCTTATAGAATTCGGCGCAGGCGGCATCGACCTTGCCACGGTCAAGGTCATAAACAACCACGGTCAAAGAAAACTCTCCAAAGTAGGTTCCGCTAACCTCCAAGTCGCTGAGCGCGCGGCCGAGGCTATGAACTTGGGCTTCCTTCGAGTCGTCTATCAGAATGTCTTCGGGTGCCGCGGGCGTGCTCGACGTGTTCAGATAGCTGACGAGCGAGCGTTTGGTGTTGTGAAAGTGGCGTCTACGGGAATGAATCCGCCGGCGTGTCTTGTCGGGGTCTTCTTTCTTCCACTCCGTTACGATGAAAAAATTTGCACGAATCTCCAGCAACTTCTGAAAGATCAGCGGGAAGCTCTGCGAGGAAGGCTCTTTTAGGGTGAGAACCTTCACGTAGAAATCGTCGACGCGGAGGAACCGGCGATGGCATTCCAAGTGAGATTCGCATAAGTAGTAATCGAGAAAAGTGTCGTGTTTGAGGCGGGCAAGGTTCAGCTTGTCTCGGTCGAAGTTCAGGGTTCGTTTGAGGAATCGAAACGCCTCCTGCTTGTCCAGAACCTCGACGGTCAAAAAGTCATTGACCTGGCGGAGGAAGCTAGAAACCTTCTCATCGAGGGCGGTCCGAGCGCCATGAATCTCCTCGCCCAGCAGCAAACCCTGTTCCTGGATGGAGAGGGCTGCTTTTAGCTCACGCCAGGAATGTTGCTTGTCATAAACGGCCTTTCTGAAGGCACGAAGAAATGATTTTTCCCTCGAGGGGTTCTCAAGAATGACCACGAAGTAGAGGGCCACGCTATAAAGGCGGTCCGCTTTGCCCTCAAGATAGGCAATCCGATTCTCGATGGCGGCAGAGAGGATTGGACTCGAGTAGGTCCGGTGCGCTATTTCGGGAGCATTGTGTTTGCATAGGTACTGGTAGATGCGCCAACGGTTGTCAAACAACTTAAGCGCAGACTCCAGCCGCTTTGTGAAGTTGTCGATTCCGTTCGAGTCCAAACCCTCATAGTCGACGCCTTGAGAAGCCAAAACACACCCCACGTGGCCGCTCTTGGTTAAGAACGCGTGGTGGTCTATGAAGCCAAAAAGATTGATGTGCTCGTTCAACGAGCCGGTTTGGTAGTAGGGCTTGAGGGCACTTGCCAGCTTAAGCATGCCGCATCTCCCGGATTCGGAGCGGAGTGAATTTCATCGGGTCGTATTGCGAACGAAGCTTCGCGGAATTCAACAAAAACCGTAGAAGCTGAGGGTCGGTTTTCGTTGCCCAGCGCGCGAACCAGGAAAGCAGCGCAAACATGAGGAGCCCACCCAGGAAGGTGTGCAGCAAATTGAAAACCGCCGCGCCCATGACCATGGCAAAGAAGAACAGCTTTCTCTCTGCCCCCATGATCGTCAGGGGAGCGTTGAGCGAGCGGAAAACCGGATTGACTCTGCGCTGCATAATCGCTCCTCCTCTGTTGAACTGAACCGCCATGGTTTAGGGAAAGAGCCAAGACATGAAGTTGACAGCACCTACCGCCATGCCCACGCCGAATATCACCCCGGAGAGTGTCCTTTTGGCAGCCCCTTCGCCAAAAGCAAACATCAGTCCCCCAACGACGATTGCAACCAAAGCCAGGCCAGTAGCGATCGGCCCAGTGAAGGCGGTTTGCAGTGCCTGGACCGCCTGAGTCCAAGGGCTCGTCCCAGTTTGGGCAAAGACCTCATCGGCGAGAGCCAAACACGACGCCAGGGTGAGAGCACCCTTGCGGACAGCTCTCAGCCTGCTACGAATCGGGCGCGAAGACCGTGTCAAACCTGCGTTCATAGCGGGAACGCCTCCCAGGTGAAAATGAAGACGCTCGCCGGCTTGCGCGTTAGTTAATGGTCGAAAAGCCACTGACCCTTAGGTGCTGGTGGAAGCGATCGATCGCTTCAGAGCTGCGAAAGCCGGCGAGTACTGCTTTCTCTTACCTAATCTGTCGAGAAAAGCAAAAATGGACCGTGCGGGAAAAGAATTTTTTTTGCGCGGTCCGGCGGCTTAGGCGACAGCATCGTCAAGTTGTTGCGCCAGCATCGAACCCCGCGCCGCCCGTCGCAGCTTCCCGATCACCCGTTGCACTCGGTGCCGAAACGCCACATCCGAGAGTCTCTGCCGGGCTGCCAAGGTTTCCGATGATTCGCCTTGAATCTTGAACCGCACCAGCAACTCATACTCCAGCGGGTTCAACACGCCGCAAGAAACGCAACGCACCAGAAACTCGTGGAGCGCGACCCTCACTTCGAAGTTGTGTTTTCCATCCGCGGGCAATTCGTTCAAGGCGGTTCCATACATGTGCTCGGCAGCGGTGAAATCGGCTTCGCGCATCGCCCAGCGAAATGCACTGCGTCGCATGGCCCGGATAATGGTGAAGGCAAAGTGCGATTTCAGGGTGTCGATTGTTTCCGAATGCAGTATTTCCCATACCGAGGTTACGAGATGCTGCACAATATCGTCGCGGGTGAGGGAGGGAAACCCGGTAGCGATCTGGGTGGTAGTGCGGTGGATGGCAGGCATAAGAACGAGGAGCAAGATTTGCCGGCCAATTTCTCCCCGCGGAGTTCGGCTCATGCGCAGCAATTCGCCTATGATTTCATCCGCTCTGGAAGGTTGATTCTCTGCGAAGGGAGAATTTCTCAGACGCAACAAAAGATCGTTGTAGCCCGGGAAGGGCGCCAGGACGGGGCTTCGCAAGGCCAGGGTCCGATAACTGCTCACCGGATGTTCACTCTTAAGCTCGCTGAGGAGCGCCTGTTCCAATTCACAAACCGGGCAAGAGCAGACGGGGCGGGTACTCATGGGGTGCTCCTGTGTCCTTTTCTGGAGGTATCACCCGAGGGATTCGTGACCGTGGGAACTACCGCGGACGATCGGTCCTTGATGGGAACCGGAGGGGCCTCCGCCAATTTTCGGAAGACCCGCAGCCTATGGTGTCGCAGATGTGCGTTGATGGTCTATTTTTTTTGAATGTGGTCGCGACCGCGAACAGCGATAGAGAGGGAAGTGGGGCTTCTGTAGGAAGGAGCGCGGGCCGTCTTGCTCTTAGTTAAAACGTTTACGAGGGGAATCACCAGCTTTGGCGATACTTGCGAGGGCACTTTGGGCGGTGCGGAGATCAGCTAGACGCTTTTCGAGTTCTTCGCCATAAATTTCTGCACGCTCATAGAGCCTTGCATTCTGAATAGCGGCCGCGGCTGGGATGGCGAGCAATTCTGCAATTCGCAGGTGTTCGGGGGTAAGCCCGCCTGTGGCGCTGTGCCCCACAGAAAGCAGACCCAGGATACGTTGGGACGCACTCAGCGGAACGCAAATCCAAGAGCCGAGGTGAGAATGATCTTCGAAGATGCGCCAGTCGCGATCCCGGCTTGTGTCAGAAACGATCACACTCGTTTGGTCTGCGAGGACGCGACGGATGATCGGATAATCGCAGATCTTAAAACCTGGCGGGCCTTTGGGAAGGGAGGCGGCGCGTTCCTTATGGGGAAACTCACGCGCAACAAAGAGGTGAGAATCTGATTCCAGGAGAAAGATGTTGGCGGACTCGAATGGCACCAGCGCCCTTAAAGATTCAAGCAAGGTGTCAAGAACGTCGTCCATTCGAAGATCTTGAGTCAGAGCCAAGGTTGCTTTGCGCAGGGCATCCGACTCGGCCCAGGCAGATTCCGCCATGGACAAGTTCCTTGCGACTTCCTCCTCCGCCTCCTTTTGCCTGGTAATGTCGAGGCCGGTACATACCAGACGTTGGATATTGCCACGAATATCTCGCACCGGAAACCCCCGCACCCATAGCCAACGTGGCTCCCCATTCGGCCAGACGATCCTGAAGTGCTCGTCAAAATGCCCCGTATGCATGGCCTCCTCGAACTTGATCAACACGCGTTTCCGGTCGTCAAAATGGATGATCTCCTCATAAGACAATGGTTCTTTCTTGAGAGCGGCAAGAGAACGTCCGGTGATGATTTCGTAGGCGGCGTTCGCATAAAGCGCCTCCCCGGTCTGCGCGTCGATCATCCAGAACACTTCCTGAATGTTGTCAGCCATCTGGCGGAATCGCTCTTCGCTTGCCAGCAGGGAAGCTTCCTTGGCATCGAGGACATGCACGGCCTGCCGTTGTTCGTTTCGAAGCTGCAACAAGGATCTGGAGAGAAAGAAAACTACCACGCAGAATGTGGCTGAGGCAGCGCCCAGTAACAGCGATGAGAGGTCAACGCTGTGAAGCTTGCCGCTCAGAAGCGTCACCGTCAGGATAATAAGAGCAAAGCAGAAAAGGGATGAACTCGTCCTTCGGCCAACCTGCAAGGGGTGGCTGCCAAACAATTCGCGGGGGAGTCGATCAACTCTCTCCATAAGGCTGCCGCGGGCTGGCGCTTCGGCCCGATGGTATCTTTTTACTGTTTAAGCAGTCAAGATGATGTCCGTCCTTACTTATGGATGCGTATCCTCTGACAATGAACTCAGTCGATCGAGTACGTCCTCAGCTGCCCTACAAAAGGCCGTTAGATCGCGCACACGATTCCTCTCCCGGTAGGACCGCACCTCGCCCTGTCCGCGCGAAGTTACTTCGAACTTGTTGCTGAGAAGGACTTAGCCCCCGGCAGCTTAGCAAGCATCTCGGCGATGCGATTGGCGAGCGTCTCTGTAGAGAAAGGTTTATTCAGGAGGATTGAATCGGAACCGATCTGGGCGTTTTCAAGAGCGGCGGTCTCCGTGTAGCCCGACATGAAGATAACGGCGAGATTCGAGCGCTTTTCTTTGAGCTTCTGAGCTAGCTCGGGGCCCCCCAGCCGGGGCATGACGATGTCGGTCAAAAGGAGATCAATCTGTCCCGGATGGCTGTCGGCAAGTTCGAGCGCCTGTTGCCCATTGGGGGCCTGGAGCACGGTGTAGCCGAGCTTCTTCAGCGACTCAGCCGCAAGCGCCCGGAGCGGAGGCTCGTCTTCTACCAGGAGGATTGTGCCCTGCCCTCGCTGCGCCACCTCCGACGTGTTAGGCCGCGCCAGCGGGACAGATTTGTCGAGAGAAGGAAGATAGACTTTGAATGTTGTGCCGATCCCGGGTTCACTGTAGACCGAAATGTGTCCCCGGCTTTGCTTCACGATGCCATAAACGGTCGCAAGTCCGAGTCCCGTGCCCTTGCCTGCTTCTTTCGTAGTGAAGAATGGCTCGAAGATATGCTTCAGCGTTTCCTTATCCATGCCGCAGCCGGTATCGGTCACTGCAATCAGGACGTAAGAACCGGGCGCAACTTCGGCATGCGCGGCTGCGTATTGGAGATCAAGGCTCGCATTCGAGGTTTCCAAAATCAGCTTTCCCCCTCTGGGCATGGCGTCCCGTCCATTCACGGCGAGATTCATGATGACCTGCTCGAGCTGTGCAGGATCAGTTTTGACTCGTCCGATCTGGTCTGAGAGATTCGCGATAAGTTCTATATCCTCCCCGATCAGGACGCGTAACATCTTTGCCATGTTCTTGACGGTTTGATTCAGGTCGAGGACTTGTGGCTCGAGCACCTGCTTCCGGCTGAAGGCGAGCAGCTGGCGGGTCAGGCCGGAAGCGCGATCTCCAGCATTCTTGATCTCCTCAAGGTAGGGTTTGGTGGCAGGCGTGGCGGAATCCATGAGCAAGTCGCTGTAGCCCTTGATAATCATGACAAGATTGTTGAAGTCGTGGGCCACGCCACCGGCAAGGCGTCCCACCGCCTCAAGACGCGCCGACCGGACCAGGCTTTCGCGTGATTGGCGTAAGGTCTCGCGCATCTGTTCGAACGACTTGGTCAAATCGGCAACTTCGTCACTACCGAAGGTCGGAATCTCGAATTCGAAGTCTCCCTTTTCTAATTGTTGCGTTCCAAGCGCCAACCGCTCCAGCGGGCGGGTAATCTGCCTCGACACGAAAAACGTAATCCCACCTCCAACCAGGAACACGATTGCGCCGAGAACAATCAGTAAGTGATTTAGGGCGCTGACAAAGCTCGTCGCCTGGTCGAAAGACTGGAAGCAATACAAACGGACAGGATGCTCTCCGGGAAGTTCGAGATAGGTCCCGAGATAACGCTCGTCCTCGAACCGCATCTCCCGGACTTTCCCCGCGATTGCAGGGACCTCTTTCAGAGAGGCCTCGAACTCTTCCCAGGCATTTGCTGGCAGGGAGCTAAGCAGAACGGTACCGTTCCGCTCGAAAGCGAATGCAGATTTGCCGAACAGTCCCGCGCTCAGAACCGATCGGCGTGATACTTCGATTCCCACGGCGATGCGCCCTAAGACTCTTCGTGCTCCCTCAGTGCCGATGACGATGTCTTTGACACTGACGTGGTAGAGGTGGCCGCCCGCGAACCACCAGTCCTCGGTTCCTTGAGTTTCCATCATCAACTGCTTTATGCGGGACGCGGAAACGTCATCAGATTTCGCTTGAAAGCCGAGGATCTCTTCGGCCGGATTTTCGAGAACGAGAAGGTCGGCGTGACTGAGGCGCAATAACGGTCCTGATTCCTCCTCTACCGTTAAGCGATCGTTGGTGGACATCAGGGCCTTCAGAGAAGGCTGATCGGCAATGAGCGCAACGCTTTGCTCCGTCTGCTGGCGGTGAGTCTGCTCGATTTCCGCAAAGATTGCCGCTTCAGCGCGCAAACTCGAGACCAGGTCTTCCCGAACGTGCTTCTGCATGCGCCCTTGCACCAGGGCCAGCGTGGCGGCGGTCAGCAGAAACACCAGCGCCAGCATGGACACCAGCAGTTTTGTGCGAAGGTGTCGGAAGCGCAAGTCGAGCATGACTCAAGATTACGAAGCTCTTCGCCCGAGCCGCCAGACACGCCCGTAACTGCCAGGAGAGGCCGGAAAACCGAAGTAACCTTGCTCCTATCCCGTTGAAAATCAATCATTCTGAAATGCAGGTGGTTTCAGTACTGATGGTGATATCGGTATGTCTGGCGCCAGTCGGGGGAATGTCGCAGGAAACCTCCGCCGCGCCCGACGTCGCCCGTATGGAACGCGACCTGCAGGACACGCGGACACAACTTGCCGAGTCGCAACGTCAGATCGAAGAACTTCGCCGCGAGATAGAAGACTTGCGGCACCAAATGACCTCCGGACGGGATTCCCAGGCGGGAGAGACCGCAGAACCAACCACCGCTGCTGCCGATCAAGACCCAAGCTTTTTGGCGGCCAAAATTGCCGAGTTGCATCAGGACAAAGTAGAGAGCACCAGCAAATACCCGGTGAAGATTTCGGGGCTGATCCTTTTCAACTCATATCTAAACGCCGGGAACGTAATGGCCTCGGACCTGCCGGTCCTGGCGTTTCCTCGCGCGCCGGGCTCGGCGAATGGGAGCATTGGTGCAACTTTCAACCAGACGATCTTGGGGCTCGAAGTAAAAGGCCCGTCCGTACTGGGCGCAGGCAGTTCGGGAGACGTCTCCATTGATTTCTCAGGCGGTTTCCCGACGACAAATTACGGCATGACCGCAGGCCTTGTCCGCCTTCGCACCGCGAACGCTCGCTTGCAATGGAAAAACACGACTTTCACGTTGGGGCAGGACACCCCGTTTTTCTCTCCGCTCTCTCCGACCTCATATGCCACGATTGCCGAGCCGGGTTTCTCCTGGGCAGGGAATCTCTGGGTATGGACGCCACAAGCCAATCTAGAACATCGACTCGAGGTTTCTGAAAATGCAACCCTGGTTTTTCAGGGCGGACTCCTCGACCCGCTCACCGAAGAAATCCCCCCATTTCAAGGGCGCGTGCCGACAGCCGGAGAATTGACGAGAGCGCCGGGAATGGCGGGCCGCATAGCCTTCGAGAATCGCTCTAGCGCACATCCGGTTTTGTTTGGAATGGGCGCTTATCGGGCACGCCAGCGACACGAATCTTTGCCCCAGATCACGAGCTGGACCGTCAACACGGACTTCAGAGTTGCGCTGAGCCGGTTTGCGGAGGTTTCCGGCGAAGGTTACAAAGGGCTGGCAGTCGGCGGACTCGGAGGCGGTATCTGGTCGAGCGTCGCGTTCCCCGAACCTGCTGCTCCGCACACCGCAATCGTTCCGTTGCGCTCGGTAGGCGGTTGGGTGCAGCTGAAACTCAAGCCCCTACCCCAATTTGAGACCAATGCAGCCCTGGGACAGGACGAGAACTACTCGAAAGATCTTCACGTATTCCCCGTACCGTTTAACGTTAGTGGATTTCCTCCTTTTCAGAAGAACCAGGCGCAGTTTGTAAACTTCATCTATAAACCAAAGACGAGCCTGGTCCTTGCTCTCGAATACCGGCACCTGAGAACCACTATGTTCGGGGGAACGAGCGCTTCTGGCGATCAGGTGAACCTTGCGGCAGGAGTTCACTTCTGATGAAAGTCTGCACTTTGCTGCTCCTGATCCTAATGGGTTGGCAACTGAGTCATTCCCAGGTTGCCGTTGTTCGCGGCAACGTGAATGTTCAGCACCCGAAGAAGAAGACGGCGGGAAATGCAGACGCAGTGGTTTGGCTTACCTCCTACCAAACCCATTCGCCGGTAGGTCCCGGCCCGGTTGCACATCTGCTGCAAAAAAACAAACAATTCTCGCCGCACGTGGTGGCCATCACCACGGGCACGACCGTCGAATTTCCCAATCGCGACCCATTTTTTCATGACGTCTTTTCGATTTATCACGGCAAGCCATTTGACCTGGGATTGTACGAGAGCGGAAGCTCCCGCAAAGTGGCATTTACCAAGCCGGGAGTGTCGTACATCTTCTGCAATATTCATTCGGAGATGAGCGCCGTTATTGTTGCTTTGCAAACGCCGTATTTCGCACAGACCAATGCCAGCGGAAATTTCGAGATCACGAATATTCCCCCGGGGCGCTACAAGATGGAAGTGTGGTATGAGCTCGCTTCTGCCTCGGATCTCGAAGGGCTCGCTCGCGACGTTCAAATCACCCCGGGAGAGAATGTCTTGCCCGCACTGGTCGTTCGCGTTTCCAACTCCGCTCCCGAGCACACGAATAAGTATGGGGAAGCCTATTCGCATGATCACAGCTCCTACTAATCGCGGCTAGATATCTCGGGTCGCACCGTTCACGCTAGCGTACTCTAATACGCCGGGGAGTTTCCGTTCGGTATCGTTCTCGCCAGTCCTTTGTCGAGGGCGCCTCCGTCAGTGTCGCGACCACCTGCCCGCTCCCAAAGCAACTGCAGCTTCTAAAAGCCGCAATTTGCGCTGCAAGCTTAGAGCTAAAACCCGTTCTAAAGACAGTTGCTGGTCAACGAGGTGCGCTATGAGATGGGGGAACGAGAAGGGCCTGAAGGTGGGTATTGCTGGGGCACTAGCAACGGTTGCATTGGGCCTGGGCGTGCGTTTGATTGCGGGTTCCCATATGTCATTCTCGCCCCCCATCTCGGAAAATTACACGAGAGATCGCGGGAAGGAGTTCAGGGTCGGCAAGACAGCGAACCTACTCAGCTTGCTCAAAAGCAAACGCTTGGAACTCAGCGAAAATACCGAGTACGAGGGTACGGGAAGAAACCTTTTCCGACCAGAAATTCCCGTCCTGCGAACGCGCCCGCGGCTGACACCTCCGCATGAGGTTCCGCAGGCCCACCATTTTCCGCCAACCATCCGTCTTAAGTTCTTCGGTTTTGCGGTTACCGCAGGCGCGGGGAAGCAGATCTTCCTCTCGGAGGATGGGGAGGTATTTATCGGGAGAGAAGGGGACATCGTCAATCGTCGTTATAAGGTTCTTCAGATCCGACCCGCATCTGTGGAGATAGAGGATCTGATCGATGAAGTGCAACAGATACTTCCATTGGATCAGGGATGAGGAACGCAGGCCAACGATGCTGGGTCACTTCGGAAACTGGGCTTCCCTCGAACCGTGGCTCAGAGACGCAGGATTTCATCCCACGGCTTGCGCGCCTGTCGAAAAAGGAGCGATGAAGCCTTGGGGTCATCGATGATCTCCTCCTTGGCTTGATCCCAGCGCAGCTTGTGCCCGGTTCGGATAGAGATATTCCCCAGATGAGGCACGATGGTTGAGCGATGTCCAGTTTCGATGTCCGCGGCCGGCTTTTCCCGGGAACGAACGCAGTCAATGAAGTTCTTCAGGTGGAGCCCAGTAGCGTCTTCCCCCGTCACCTGGACGCGTTCGGTACGCCAGCCTCCGACATTGTTCGAATTCGATCCTAGTCCTGGTACCGATGATCCCCGCGGTTCAGGATATACCTCGAACCCAATGCGATCCGCAAACAGGGAACCATTGGTCCCGTAAAAGGCGATGCCGTGAGGACGATCATCAGACCCCACAGCGCCGTAATATTTCCTGCCCACACCCTGCGCTCCTACGCCATGACCATTCAGCATGGAAGCCTCATAGCTCAGAACGAAGCCTGGATACTCGTAGGTGACTTGCAGAGTGTCAGGCACGTCTGCCCCGTCGTTCAGTTCGTAGCGGCGCCCCCATCCCATCACGGCAAGCGGAGAGTCAGCGTGCATGACTTGATGAACCGTATCGAATCGGTGCGTGCCAAAATCCGTCGTCATCCCGCCGGCATAGTCCCAGAACCAACGGTAGGTTCGTAGGAAGCGGTTCTTGTTAAAGGGCACCGAAGGGGCAGGTCCCAAATAGAAATCCCAGTCCAGGCCCGGAGGGGGATCTGAGTCGGGGGTGCGTCCGAGCCCTTCCGGACTCAGGTTGAGATAATTCCAAACGCGTACGAAATGCACGGGGCCGAGCTGGCCACTTTGGATAATATGTTCGACTTGGCGGAAATGAGGCGCCGAACGATGCTGCGTACCGACTTGCACCACACGACGGTTTTCTCGGGCAGCATCGGCCATGGCCCGGCCCTCTTTGATTGAATAGGCTAAGGGTTTTTCAACGTATACATCTTTACCCGCCTTGCAGGCGAGTATCATCGGGATCGAGTGCCAGTGATCGGGGGTCGCAATTAGAACTGCATCTAGGTCTTTTTGTTCCAGGAGCTTTCGGAAATCGTTATAAGTTCGGCAGCGCGGCCCCGCCGATTGCTGCGCGGCGTTCGCCTGCGGCGGAAAAAGGTCGCATACCGCCACAAATTGCACGTTGGGAATGGCTGCCGCGAGTCCCATCAGCAATCGTCCGCGGCCGCCGGCTCCCACTAATCCGAGGTTTACACGGTCGTTGGCACCAATCATTCCCAGAGCTGAGCGAGCAGGTGAAGCGAGCGACGCTGTTCCCAGAGCCGCGTGCTTGAGGAATTCGCGCCTTTCCATGATTTGTCTCCCTGGCACGTCTACGAATCAAAAATTGTACAGCCGTACGGTCGATTTGGCTGCTGGGCGCTTGGCCAACTCTGGATTCGGGTTTATTCAGCGGTCGGGCTGCCCCACCAAGCCCTACGCAAAAGAAGAGTTTGTAAGGGGGTACTTCATTGCTCGGGACGCGAACTCTGATCTACCATTCGCAGTGTATGACCACCCAGGAACGGGAAATGGCATATCGAGAGCCGGATGGAGTGGGGGATAGCAGAGGATGAAAGTAGCGGTCGCCATTTTGATCGCCTGCGGTCTGTCAATCGGCAGCTCGGCGCAGCGGCGCGAGGGTGCATCCGGAGTAGGCGCCGAAATTCCTTTGACCTTGACTCTCAGCCAAGACCTTCGCGGGTTATCCGAGTCCTCAGGGTTTCAGGCCTGCTTGCAGGAATATCCCCAGGTGGCTTGCATTCCTCTGATTGCAACCCTCAGGAATAATGGCAGGCAAATGATCACTCGCTGGTTTACAAGTTGCCCCGGAGATTTTCCTGGAGTAAAGCTCAAAATGCCCAACGGTCAATGGGAGCTCTTGCCCAATGAGCCATACCCATACCTCTGTCCTAGAAATATGCTCACGGGCGAAAGTCTAGCACCGGGGGAAACAAAAGTAGTACGGTTTCGGCTGGCTGACCCTGCGTTGAATCTAAACTTGAAGTACCCGCCCAATGACGGCCTGATTCACGTCCAGGACAGGTACATCAACCTCCTTGCCTCAAGGCCTTCTCTGATTCAGGCGCAATGGCACATCAATGCATGCGCCTCCAAGAAGTTCAACTCAAAGAAGAGTCGCGAGCCCTTCCCATGTTTGGGAAGGGCAAAGGTTCAACAGTTCGCCACGGTTGTATATTCAAACGAGGTGAATTTACAGGTCGATGTGCATGCCGGTTGGGAGCCAGATAGGGCGAAGTTCTTCAACCCCTGATGTAATCAAAGAGCGATGTCATTATCTTGCTCCTTTCATTCGCCTTTTCTGGGCCTCCCGTGTGACCGTTGCCTTGCGCAAGCCGCCGGTTCGTGCTGAAACCAGCAATAACCATTGCACGACGGATTGTGCGCTTTTTATTCGCCAAAAAACCTGACTCATTGCCGGGGTCAACTGGCACGAAGGTGGTGAGGTGTTCAGGGTATTGAAGCCCTACCTTCGGCCTCTTATGCTTGCAAAGCTTGACCCCCGGATGAGAAAGGGGAAAGGACAAGTCTCGCCATGCCGAACTACTGTCTTCACATACTCAGGCAAGAATCGGCCGAAAGGTTGATCGTTGCCCTTTCCTGCTTGCCAGAGCAGGACGGATCATCTCTGCCCACCGCAAACTACGATTCTTGGAACCATTTGCAGATAGCTTTGCTCGAAGTAGGAATCACGGCCGGCGTCTTTCAGGGTGCCGAGAAGGCTCTTATGGCTGAGGGTTTCTGCACTTTTACCAATGTCCCCCTTACTTATAGCCAACTCGCAATTCTCGGCTTCGGAGAAGTCTCAAAATCCTTAGCGGCATGATCTCCTCGGGTGGTCAGAAGCTAAACTATAACCGCCCCTAATCTGTTTCCTCGGTCGCACCTGCCGCAACCTCATCACGCGCTGGACTTCCCTGCAAGCATTTCGTGCGAAGTGATGAGTGGCTTAGTGCCACCCACCAAATGGATCGCTTGTCGTAGCAAACCCTTCGGCGCCATAGCGGCAACAACTCTACTCTACCGCCAGGCAATAGCCACCTTCCTGCTATCGAAAAGTAAGTATTTCAAACCTAGGCATTTACATAAGACGGGTAGAATGGTCTGCGTCGCCCCAAAACCAATGCAGCGCTTTGAATCAACGAGAACCATCCGTCTTGTGTTTTTAGCCGCACTGGCCACTCGATTTCTCTTGTCGCCCGAGATTGGATGGGGTCAAATCACGCCCGGATTGATGGTCGATCATTGGAATGAAGGCGCGGCAGATTGCTCTCAGAATCCGCAGCCTCCTCTCGAGGTACACCCCTACAACTCTCGCACATTCATACTTCGGGAAAGTCTCTGCGCCACCTTCGAAGCGCCGTTTATGTACCTTTTAGTCGGGTCAACTCGCGCGCTGCTGATCGATACCGGGGACGTGGCAGATCCCAGCCGGATGCCGCTGGCGAAAACAGTCATGAGCTTACTCCCTAAGGCTGGATCAGCCACCTTCCCCTTACTCGTGGTCCATACCCATCGGCACGGTGACCACAGATCGGGTGACACGCAGTTTGAAGCTTCAGCAAATGTTCAGGTGGTCAGATTCGATCTCAATAGTGTTCTCGAATACTACAGGTTCGCCCATTGGCCTGATGGCCTGGCTCCGATAGATTTAGGTGACCGAATCGTTGACGCCATGCCTACTCCTGGTCACAACGAGACCGAAATCTCCTTTTATGATCGAGAAACGGGACTCTTCTTTTCCGGTGATTTTCTTATGCCGGGTCGGCTCCTGATTGATAATGCAGGCGCCGATCTCGCTAGCGCGGATAGAGTGGCAGCTTTTGTCAAAGATCACCCTATCAGCTACGTTCTTGGCGGCCATATCGAGATGAATTCTGCTGGACGCCTATTTTCGTGGCAGTCCCAATATCATCCACAGGAACGCGCACTTCAGATGAGCAAGGATGACCTGGCGGCTCTGCCCGCCGCACTCCGAGACTTTAATGGCTTCTACACCGTGCGCGGGAACTTTACTATGGAGAATCCAATACGAGTCCTCATCTTCGAAGGTGTCCTGGTTTTCGCATTCGTGATTGGCTGCGGGTGGATACTTGTGCGCTACCGGCGGCGTCGCGGGCTGGCTCGGGGCACAGCCAAAGTCAATGCGTGATGCGGCGATCGATCGCGAACAGAGAAGGAACTCGGGGCGCCCCCAGGGTGTCTTTGTCATCGGGAACTTGCGAATGCAAACCGTCCGAAGGGTGACTTTGGCGAGAGGGGTACTATCGGTAGTTGTTTTTGCTAACGCGATTTCCGGTTACGGCCAATTGCATGATGGCCTGTGCAAGGCTGGTTTCGGTGAGTTTCACACGAGGTTTAACACGGGAGTGAGTGTAACCGTTGCTGCTGCCCGGAACGGGGGATTCGCAACCCGGGATTGTGCTGCGAACTTAAGCTGGGGCAAGCAGGAATTGCCGGTAGTTTCTGTGGCAGCGATGGTGGACATCGATGCCTTAGGTGTTGATCTCGGACTGGGCTCGCTCATTGTTGCCTTTCAAACCAAGAGCTCGGATGCTGACTGGTTCGTTACCTACAAAATCTATTCCCTTGAAAGACCACCTCGCCTGTTGCGGACAATAATCGGGGGAAGTTCGTTCACCGCCGCGGATACTGATTTGGACGGACGTGTTGAAATCTGGACCGACGATGCCAAGGCGGTCGACGGCATGGATCGTCTTTCGGCGGGTGAACTGGACTTCGCTCCGAGACTCGTTCTGCGATTCGACAAACACAAGCTGCTAGACGTCAGTGCGGAGTTTCAGTCGGATTTCGATCATCAGATTGCAGAAGTCCGGGCCCAGCTCGCCGTGAAGCAGCTAAGCGATTTCAAGAATAGTGATGGCAAGCTGTCTGAGGCGTCTTCCTGACCTCCCGAGCAAATGCACCGCTTGCGCCTGACGAAGATCAAAGTATTGGAAATCGTGTGGGCGTATCTCTACAGCGGCCGCGAGCAGGAAGCCTGGCAGGCGCTTACCGACATGTGGCCGACCTCGGACTTCGAGCGAGTTCGCGCAGCTCTCACCAGCGCGCGAGCTTCTGGCATCCCTGGCCAATTAGATGGGTCGGAATCGAAGCCGCGTTTTCACGTTAAGAAGTTCGCGTATGTCTACGAGACGGCCGGAGAAAGTAGCGGGCGGCCGGAGGATCCGATGGATCCGGGCTCTTTAAGCCTCAGGGCTGACACCAAACCACAGGCAATTTTGCTTCGGCGTAGCGTGGTCGGGGACGCACAGTTGCCGCTATCGGAAGATAAGGTTGACCTCGTCATCGATGCCGCGGGGAAGGTGCGCTCAGCGAGGACTGTCGGAAACCAAGACCGCGATCTGCTAAACAAGTGCACGGGTTGGAAATTCATCCCGGCCTTCAAAGACGGACGCCCCGTAGCAAGTCGCATGCGTCTTGCCCTCAGCTACTTCCGGTGAAGCGACCCGATCGAATCTGGCTCACCATTATTGTGGAACAGGCGTGATCACTCCTTAGCGCTTTTCATTCGGCTTTGCGGTGCCATGGAACGATATCGCGATCGAATCGCCATCCACTACCCCCTGACATTTGTCACGGCGGCCTGATGACGACCTTCACTGGTTCGATATACGGCCCGACAGGCTAACCTTGGTGCAGGAATTGCAAGTGCAATTCTGGCGACATAATCGGCGCCTGGAGAAAAGGCGGGAGGATTCTTCGATCATGAAGTCGGCACTGTGCGTAGTTGCTGTTTGTGTCTTGGCGGGAATGTGCGGCGCGCAGACGACCGCTCCAGAACCCGCAGGGGGGATTCCTGATTCGGATCGACGCATTGCTATGTCGGGCTCGCCGTTTGGAATTGCCGGGGGCTTCCCTTACGGCTATCAGGGAGTCAAGGCATACGAGTTCATCCCACAGTTACGTCAACTTGGTTCCGACTTTACGAAGATCTATTTCTTCTGGAACCAGATAGAGCCAAACAAAGGCCGGTATGATTGGGCGGCGGTTGACAAATTTGTCGATCAACTGCACTCGCCCGAAGAAGGATTAATTTCACTGTTCTCTTCCTCGCTATGGGCAACGGTGCGGCCATCGGCGCTGTTGCCGCCCTCACCGGCGAGGAATCCGGACGACTACTACCGCTTTGTGTACGACACGGTGAAGCACTGCAAGGGAAGAGTGCGATATTGGCAGAACGATGCTGAGCCGAACAGCCCAATCTATTGGTCGGGCACAAAAGAAGAGTTCGTCGCAGAGCTCAGGGTTTTTTATCGAGCGGTGAAAGATGCGGATCCTTCGGCGGTGGTAATTGTCGGCGGCTACGATGGACTGTTCGGGCCTCCAGGGGCACATCAATTTCCCGGACAGCAGGCTGGTCTCAACTTCTTCGATTATGTGCTGAAAGAAGGCCGGGACGCATTCGATGTTTTCGATTTGCGTCTATATGGAGATCCGTACACGATTGTGCCGCGCGTCGATTTCATGAAACAGAAGATGCTTGATCTCGGGTATGACAAGCCGATCGTCAGCACCGAATATGGTGGTCCAAATCTGTTCGAATTTCCGGAGAACCGGCAATACTTTCCGCTGCTGGCTTCGTGGATGCAGTCGGTGGCAGGAGCGGGTGAGCAGGCGCCAGCACCTCGAAATCCGGTAGGAGATCTTTATGCGAAGATGAGTACCCTGGCTCCCCAGACTCAGATGTTCATGCAGGGGTGTCCCCCCGAACTGGGGGCAAAGTACCAGCGCATCCAAGCGCGCGGCATTATCATGCGGAATTTGTTTGCGCTCTCGGCAGGCGTCCAGAAAACGATCTACTGGTATCTGCCGGAATCGACCGCGACCGGAGACGATCGGTTCAATGTGATGAATTTGATGTATGGCAAGATTGGACTGGTTGAATTGCGGGATGGGGTTTTCTCAACGCACTACCCGGGAGCAGACGCGTTCGAGCGGATGACCAAGACCCTTGGCGGCGTGCAGCGTGTGAAGCGGGTGGCCGTGCCCGATAAACCTGCGATCTATTTGTTTGAGGTGGATCGAGGCAAGCGCGGCTTGGCTTACGTCGTCTGGGAGCGTCGAGATGCCTTCAGCGGCGAAGACTCTCCGGCAACCTCGCTCGAATGGCCATGGTCTTCTTCGGCAGCCGCCGCGGTCGATGCTTTCGGTCAGTCTATCGCTGCCACCATCGTCCACGGGAGGCTGCAACTTGCCGTATCACTCACCCCAATATTTATCGAGCCCGGGCGCTAGCAAACTGAAGCTATGAATTATCAGTTGGTTTTGCAATTTACGGCCAATTCAATGGCCGATTTTGACCGCCTGCTGGCGCTTGAAACGACACTGATGGAAAGCCTTGGAGAGATCGGAATTGTTGATGGACACGATTTCGGGTCAGGTACGTTCAACATTTTTGTCCTGACGAACGAGCCAACGACCGTGTTCATCCGGTCACATCATGTGATCCTTCAGGAAGCCGTCCCGAACGAAGTGCGATCCGCTTACCGAGAGCTGAACGGTGAGGATTACGTTATTCTCTGGCCTTCGGTGCTCACAGAGTTCAGCGTCTCATAGCGGCCGATGAGTGACATGCGATCCATCAGCAGCTGACCGCACACCGCGTTTTGATATTTTGAAAGATCGTTCCCATGCGTTTGGAATCTACGATCGTCATTCATCGCAGAGCTGAGGAAGTCGGGCAGTTCTTGTCAGATATCGGGAACATCGAAAAATGGGATCGAGGGGTAGGCAGCCAGGCGATTTCTGGCTCTCCGGGTGTTGGCTTCGAATTTGAGACTTTAGGACGCTCGGATTCCCGGCTTCCCCCTGAGAAGGCACGGATGGCATATCGCATTGTTCAAGCCGAACCGGGCAGATGTACGATCGTGCTGACGAGTTCCGCTGGTAACGCTCGGTTTTTCAAAAATGCACAATGGGAATTTCGCTTGTCGTCCGTGCCGGAAGGGTCTCTCCTGACCTGCTGCGCGGACTTCACCCTCAGGTTGCGCTACATTGACATCCATGCACCTCTCAAACGGTAGCCCAAGAATGATGACCTCTGGATGCCCAAAGGAATGGAATAGTCCTATCGAAAATGCCCATTCTGGGCCTTCTTCTCCTTCACTCGCGAACACACCAGTAACATGCCAACCGACTCTCTGAATGTCTCGCAAAACTTTAGCGTCAGGAGCCGGAAGCCCCCTTTGTTTCTGTAAGAACTCGGGTCATGGGCCAAAGGAGCACTCTACGGGAAACGGTGCCTGTTTTCCAATGCTCCTCGTCAATTGTTGAGAACAGCGGTTTCACTGCTTTGCGCTTTTTCTTCGCCTTTTCGGATGTCAATGAGCGCTACGATGACTTCTCGCCAGTCGAGGACCTGATGCAGCATAGCGGTTAGACACCTTCTGTCATCTTTGGCAGTTCCACGAGTTGGCCGGTTTTTCCTACTCTCGAGTGTCGTGCCTTCAAGACTGAGAGAAGCCCCAATCGAACTCTTTTCTTTTGGGTCCGGCAACATCTCATCAAATCAAAGGAGGAGATATGGCGACCGCAAGAATGCCCCAACCACCCGCTGAAGACCCCGTGAAAGTTGATCCTCGGCATTACAAGGTCGAGTTCGAGAACGAGCGTGTCCGCGTGTTGCGTATTAACTATGGGCCGGGCGAAAAATCGGTGATGCACAGCCACCCAGAATCCCTTGCCGTGTTCCTGACAGACGCCCATCACAAGTTCACCTATCCAGACGGACGGGCGGAAGACATCAATGCGAAGGCGGGGACGGTGCAGCATATGGACGCCTTTACCCACTTACCGGAAAACCTCGGCAAGACGCCATTCGAGGTCATCGCCGTAGAGCTAAAACGCTAGGTTCGATCTGCTCCATTCGAGAGCGGGCCCTTGCTCCCGCTCTCTCCTTGCATTTATCTCGAAGGATTTCAGACGTTCGAGACCATAATCAGCAGCCACAGCAGGTACCATCACGCGATCCGAAAGGCGAGCATGCCAGTGCCCGCAAAAGAAATACAGACAGGGACTGTCGAGCAGGCGTATCGCATGCAAGAACCTGAGTTCGAACAGATCTTCCGCATCATGGTTTATGCCCGCGCGGGCTACTGAGCAAGGTACCCTCCGTCGATCACGAGTTCGGTGCCTGTCATGAAGCTCGACTCGTCAGAGGCAAGGAAGAGACAGCCGTTCGCAATTTCATCCGGGGTGCCTGCGCGCTTCATAGGTGTCCGGCCAATCACGCTGGCGTTGATGGCCGGATCCTGAGACTGGGTCAGCGGTGTGTCAATGAAGCCCGGATGGACAGTATTCACGCGGATCCCGTCACTGGCATAGGTGATGGCCGCGTTCTTCGACATCATTACCAATGCGCCTTTGGTTGCATGATAGGCGTGCGCACCCGGCACCGCAGCGATTCCCCAGATCGATGACACGTTGATGATCGCGCCGGCATGATGAGCCTTCATGTGCGGGATCACCTCTCTCATCCCGAAGAAGCACCCGTCCTGGTTCACACCCAGGACCCGACGCCAGTTCTCGGTGCTGCAGTCATGCAGAGAGTCGTACACGGCAATACCGGCGTTGTTCACCAGAACATCGAGCCTCCCGTGCGCTGCCACGATGTCCGTGACCACTCGCTTCCAGTGCTCTTCCTTCGAGACGTCCAACTCTACTCCGGTCACGCCGGCCGGGAAGATCCCGGATGGGTTGCTTGAACTGCCGGCATAGACGATCGCGCCTTCCCGAGCGAACAACTCGGCCATTGCGAAACCGATGCCGCGCGAGGCGCCGGTTACCAGCGCCACTTTTCCTTTGAGTCTCATTTTCTTGCCTCCTAATGTTGCGCAAACGACTCAGGAGGACTCGCGCAACCACGAGGTCCTCGATGGAGACGGTCGGCGTCCCTTGCCTCCAAACGGACGAAGATTTACAGGACTCGGAGCGTCAATTTGCTCTCGCCGCCATGTGCCTTCCAAGCCTTGCGCCAATTCAGGCTGGTTCTGCTGTTCAACGAGCTTTCTAAGCAGAGCAGCGGCTTCTCTACTTGGCCGTTGGTTTGAAAAGGCGAAGTTCAAGCCAGTCCGCCATCTCGTGTGGGCTGCCAATGTCTCCAGATTCGTGAACTAGGAGTTCAATTCCAAAAGCTTCCTCGATGGCCATTACTGCTTCAACCGTGTCGAGGCTATTCATCTCGTTGGACACCGCGAGATTCTAGCACTGGACTGGCGAGCAATTTCGCGGTATTCGCCTTTTTGGGGGGATTTTGAGGGCACTGGGGATTTCTCGCCAATCCGTCCTGTCTGAACAGCGAGTTGCTCAGTAAAGTTCTGCAACCAATGCGCAGACTACCAGCACATTCAATAGGAAAACAATGCGGAACTTCAGAGAAGATGTTACGACAATCATAATGGCTTAATTGATCGCAACTGCAATGACCGAAAACGCCGCAGAAATCGACTTTTCCCGTGCAACTGCACTGCTTGAACAAGGTCATCAAGAAGAAGGACTCAACGCACTCTCGTCGATGTTGGCGAAGTATGAAGAATGGCTGAAGACTGATGAAGGACGTGATGCGTATGAGGCTATTCAGGTACACAGGGCATTCTCGCTGGTGCACCTTCAAAAGAATTTGGAAGCCAGGCCACTGCTAGAAGAGGCTACAAAATTCGGGCTGAACGCCGAGACTCGAAGCGACGTTCACTGCCATCTCGGTCGTTGCTACCACGAACTCTCTCTGTATCAATTGGCAAGCGAACAATTCGAGCAGGCCAATGCGCTCGGTGTTAGTGAGGAGTGGAAACCCGTATTTCACTACTATTACGGCTACACCTCGTATGAGCTGAAAGAGTACCAACGGGCAAAACGGGAATTCATCCTCTGCCTGCAATCAGGATCGCCTGGACCGGAAGCTCGGTTGCGATATTTAATGCTTGCGGCAACAAGTCGCAAATTGGGTGAATACTCTGAGGCCAGAGCCTATGAAGAACGAGCCAAGTCGGAGAAGCCATAGGTATTGAGAACGGCACTTCTTCTCCCAGAGCAGGGGTTTTGAGCGTAATGGGGATTTGAACGAAGCCGCTGGCGCGGCGGACGCTGCCGCGTGCTCGACGTCGACAGATGGGGTGCTTCTGACGTTCAGATAAATTACGGGTCACAAGGAGGTCATCCCTGTGACCCATCTACGCAAAATGATGCTGGAAGA
>DATJEL010000082.1:0-5098 GCA_035496675.1 Terriglobales bacterium | reverse complement strand
CCATCGCCGTTGTTATGGAACAGTTGATTGCCAGTTACGTTGGCCAGAAAAATGTCGGGCCGCCCATCATTGTCGTAGTCCCCGATGGCGACCCCCATGCCGTAGCCTGCTCCGGCGACTCCCGCGCGCTCGGTGACATCGGTGAAGGTACCGTCGTGATTGTTGCGATAGAGGCGGTTCCAGTAAGCTGGCGATTCCTTCTGCAGGGACGGAATCGCTGCTCCGTTGACAAGATAGATGTCGAGCCAGCCGTCGCCGTCGAAGTCGAGCAAGCCCACCCCGGCGACCATGGTTTCAATCTGATTTTTGTTAGGTGTCGGAGAATTGCGTGTGATGAAATTGACGCCTGCTTTCGCGGCAATGTTTTCAAATCGGATGGTGGAGGGAGCCGGTGTGCCAGCCAATCGCAGCGCACCCAATGCAAGAGCAAGAATGATTTCGAAATAGCGCATCAATATGCATTCTGCCCGGTTGGCAATAGAAATCGCCAAACCCGGCCATCAGTAATCAATTCTATAGATGCGCACGCTCTGCGGAGGAATTTCCAGCTTGACGGAGAAAGTCTTTCCCGCGACCGGCAACCGTTGATTCGTCATGATCTCCCGAATGCCTGAAGCGGGTTTCTCCAAGTCACGGCTGAACTCGACTGCAGACGGATTCTCCGAATGGTTAAAGATGAAGACGAAACGGCCTTCCGCCGCCTGCATTTCGCGAAGTTCAATGAGTGAGGGGGCATGCAGATTCGGGTGCGCTACTCCCGCCCATTGCGCCAGGATCGGTTCGAGGGGATGCATGGCGACCGGGTGCTCATAATTCTGCTGCCCCGCAAAGCTGCCGAAGATAATGGCGCAGCCTCTCTCGTAACGGTTTTCCCAGGCGATGGGAGTTCCGTCCGCGAGCTTCGCCACAGCATGCGCGGATTGGTCCTCGACCTCGAATTGCTCCTGGAACTTCATGGCTTTGAAGTGCGCGTCTCCCCATGCGACTTCGAATTCCTTGCCGGGAACTAGCTGCTTTTCGCGAACACCGAACATTTTGTTCCACCCAAAGCCCGGAATCTTAGGTTCGGCATGGCCGCGTTCATCGACCCAACCCGGGCGGGCTTCAACAAAAAGGTGCCCGCCTCCTGAGGCGTAGTTCTGCAGAGCACTGGCTTCGTCACTGGTCAGCATCAGGGGATAGGGCACGATCACGAGCTTGTACTTGCCAAGCCCATCGCGATCCAGTTCTCGCGAACTCAGGACATCTACCGGAACATTCCTTTCGAAGAACATTCGATGGTATCCGGCCACGGCCTCGTGGATTGCGTTGCGGCTGCCTTCCTCGTCGTACCCACCTAACAATGGAGCGAGCGGGCTGAACACGATGGCCACTTCCGCCCGTTCGGCATGAGACTGCAGCAACAGGTCAGCATTCTGCTGGATACGCTGCGCGATCTCTCCGGCGTGGCGGCTGCGCTCGGTCAGTGTGCCATCGAGATTGATCATGCCGTAGCCGCCGGACTCGTAGCCGGCATTCATGGGATAGAAGGCGTAATAGTTGATGGCTCGCGCACCGCGCGCGACCATGCCCCAGGTCCACAACTCAAGATCATTGGGAGTGACGGGCGAGCCGATAGTCGTGCCATGAACTCCATAGCCGCTCTGCAGCTCTCCCACATAGAAGCCGCGGCCCGCCGTCATGCTGTTGGTCAGGTCCATGGCCAGCACACGACGCTCGAGCGTCCAGTTATGCTCAGGGGCGGTGAGCTTGGGATAAAAACTGGTTCCGAAAAAGTCGACGGAATTCTTCATAATGTAGTCGTCGGAGGGGTCGTAAGGGTCCGCCAGGGTTCGCACCAGCGGCGAGGGATTGGGCGCATGGCTGGTAGTCACATGCTGCGGATCGATGGCTTTGACAGCGTCGTTTCGTGACTTCAGGTCTTCGGCGAGCTTGTACCCGTAATAAATCCGCCAATCCATAAAGTCGGTGTAAGTCAGGATGGTTCCGTACCGCGGAGGCTCGACCTGATTCCAGCCCGTGAACGTGCGGTGCCATGCCTCATTGAGCCGGTTCAGCGTTCCGTATTTCGCTTTCAGCCAGATGCGAAAGCGCTCCATGCTGCTGGGGCAATAGCAGAACATCGGCTCCGACTTGTAGCCGATGCGAGCCCAGTTCAGGGCCGCCGGTTCACTCCATAGATCCCATCCATAGAACGCTGGACTGCCTGCCACATGGCGCGCGACTTCCTGGAAAAAGCCGAGTACCGCCTTGCGCACGCCGCGATGATCAAAACAATATCCAGGCGCTGCCTGCGAGGGGATCTGTTGGCCGTCTTGCGCGGCGTAATGACCATCCGGATACTTCTTCCCGACCCATTCAGGGGCTGAATCTACGTAAACCTGCACGATCACGCGCAAGCCAACTTCATTCGCCAATTGCAAAAGAAGATCGAGATTTTCGAGGTGATATTGTCCCTCTTCGGGCTCGCCGACGTTCCACTCGACCCATGTACGGACAGTGTTAAAGCCCAAGCCCTTGATCTTCTCCAGATCCTGTTTCCACAATGCAGGCGAATCGGCGGTAATGCTCTCCAGCATCGGGGCGCGGGCTTTGCCGCCGCTGTACCACACCGCCACGGGGAAGAAACTCTCGCCGCGCTGTTTCGACAGCGCGGTCTTCCCCTGCTCCGCAGATTCCTTTTGTGCACTGCTTTTGGCAATGGAATCTCTGACTGGTAAGATCACGCCGCCAAGTGCGACGAGTGCGACAAGCGACGAAAAGTCCCGAAAAAATCGTTTCATTGAAGGTGAGGAGCACCATTGTACGCTGAATAATCTGGCAGCCATCCTGTCTGGCGTAGATAATGGAGGCCTACTCAAATGTCCTTGCGCATATGACTGCATCAAAAATTCTCTCTTTTCTATTCTTCTTTTCTGTTTCCGCGGCCTGGGCTCAAGTTCGCGTCTGGCAGGGCACTTTGACCTTGCCTACCTATGAAGAGGATGCTCCAGATCCCAATCCTCCATTCGATCAATTTGCCAATGGCCGGTTTAATTATCCCTACACGTTGCGTGACAACTTGAGCAATCGCCGCAAGGATCACGCATGGCGCGCGGTTTTTCTGGAAAACGAATACCTGAAGTGCTCCGTGCTGCCCGATCTGGGAGGGCATGTTTATACCTGCACCGACAAAATCAGCGGGCAGCCGATGTTCTATGCGAATCCTTCCATCAAGAAAGCCAACATTTCATATCGCGGCGCGTGGGCTGCTTTCGGCATCGAATTCAATTTTCCGGTCTCGCATAATTGGGTGAGCCTGTCTCCTGTCGACTTCGCATTCCATCCTAATGAGGACGGCAGCGCTTCTGTCCTGGTAAGCAACATCGACCGGGTTTACGGAATGCAGTGGTCGGTCGAACTGGTGCTGCGCCCGCATTCCACGGTGCTGGAAGAAAAAGTTGAGCTGAATAATCGCAGCGATGTCCGGCACCGTTTCTATTGGTGGAATAATGCTGGGATCCAGGTGTGGGATGACTCGCGAATCCAATATCCCATGCGCTTCACCGCGAGCCATGGCTTTCGGGAAGTTGAGCCCTGGCCGGTCGAGGCGGATGGCACCGATCTCAGCATCGTGAAAAATCAGACCAAGGGGCCGGTCTCGCTCTTCGTGCACGGCAGTCGCGAACCATTCATGGGCGTCTGGCATCCCCACACGAATACGGGAACCGTGCACTATGCGGACTACGCGCAATTGCCGGCCAAAAAAATCTGGTCGTGGGGCACCGACCCAGACGGCCTCGACTGGCGCAAAACGCTCTCCGACAACGACAGCGCCTACGTCGAGGTCCAGGCCGGGTTATTCCGCAATCAGGAGACCTACGCTTTTCTCGAGCCGCGGCAGACTATCCGCTTCTCTGAATTCTGGATGCCGGTGCGTGATCTGGGCGGAATTTCCCGAGCCAACCTGGCCGGGGTGGTGCATCTCAGGCGGCAAGGGGACGCGCTGCTGGGATCATTGAATGTGAATCAGGCGATCCCAGGTGCACAGGTGCGCTTTTTGGTAGGCGACCGGGAAGCATTCCGAGAAAAGCTCGATCTCTCTCCGGAGCGAACCTGGCAACACGAACTTGCGAACGCCGATGCAAAAGAGAAATACACTTTCGAACTGCGTGACGGCAAGGGGACGACACTTCTGCGGCAGACCGAGGACCAGTACGACTGGACTCCGGCTGACCAAATTCATGTTGGCCCACAAGCGGCGTATCACATCCCGCCGCCTGATCGCCGGACAGAAGATGACTGGCTACAGCTGGGTAAGGAAGAGGAACTCGATGGCAATCCTCTAGGCGCACTGCAAACCTATCAGGACGCCCTCACGAATTATCCGGACAGCTTTGAATTGCACAAGTCGGCGGGACGCCTGTACGCCGGACTAGTGAGGTTTCAGGAAGCAAAAGACAGTTTGGAGCCGGTACAAGCCCGGAATACGTCCGACGGTGAAATCGCGTACTACCTCGGGCTCACGCAGGACGGTCTGGGTGCCAATCGGGACGCGCGAGCATCCTATGAAGCGGCAGCACGCCTGCCTGGGTTCCGTGCTCCGGCCGAGCTGCGATTAGCCGAGCTTTCGGCAAGAGAAGGGAATCTGAAGCAGGCGGAGTCTTATCTCCGGCTCGCGAGTGAAGCCGCCCCGGACGATCTTCGCACTGCCGAAGAGTTGAGCGCCGTATTGCGAGCCGAAGGGCAGCAGCAAAGCTCACGCAAGTTAGCCCAGCAATGGCTGGTGCGATTTCCAGACAGCTATTTCCTGCTGGAGGAGATTGGCAAACCCGACCTGCATCATCTGGCCAATGACACGCAGCGCGTTTTGAATGTCGCGTCGGAGTACATGCGGCTGGGGCTGTATACCCAGGCGCTTGAAGTGCTGACGCGTGATTATCCGACTGAGTCTGAGGATGAAAGTGAGCCGGGGCAACTCCCTCCCAGCAAGCACCCGTTGGTCGCCTACTACGCCGCGTATTGTCAGCAAAAGCTGCACGGCTCCGCCGCTTTCGACAAAGCGGCGAAACTCTCCACCGAGTATGTATTCCCCAGTCGAGCCGAGGATCTCGAAGTC
>DATJEL010000081.1:0-3357 GCA_035496675.1 Terriglobales bacterium | reverse complement strand
GAGGCTATGGGAGCTGCCATGGGCGCGCCTGTCATTCTGGATGACGGCGGCAGTCGCCAGCATGGATGAATTTCATCAGAGCTTTCTTCCCTCTCGAACCGGACGCTGGCAAGATGTGACCTTAGATAGCGCGGCGGCACTGGGGGTCCAGATCGTACTTTTCCTTTTTCTCCGAAATAAGGCTTCCAATTACGATCAAACTGCCTGAGGCAGTCTCAGCGAGTCTGCACCAGCGGCAACTCAATGAAGCTTGCATGATCCGCGCTGTGGTACACGCGCTGCGTGGCCTTCCGGTAATCTCCCGGTTTTGCCCAAAAAATATTTGGGACAAAGGTCTGCGGGTTCCGGTCGTATAGCGGGAACCAACTCGATTGCACCTGGACCATAATGCGGTGGCCGGGAAGGAACACGTGATTTGCGGTAGGCAAAGGCCAGTGGTACAGCAGAGGCTGGTCAGCCTTGACAGGCGCCGCCTTGGCAAAGCTTTCACGATAGCGGCCGCGAAAGATGTCAGCAGAAACCATCAGTTCATAGCCGCCCATGGGCGGTTGGTCCGCAACTTCGTCGGGATAAACGTCAATCACCTTCACGACCCAGTCGGAGTCGGTGCCGCTGGTAGAAGCGACCAGATTCACGACGGGCTGACCGCTGATCTTGACTGGATCGCGCAAAACATCTGACGTAAAGACCAAAACGTCAGGGCGGCCGGAGGCCTCCCGCTGATCGTCCACCAGCCATTGCGACCAGGTATGAACGCTGTCATAACCGACGGGCAAAACGGGTCGAGAACGAAAGGGCACGGGCTTGGCCGGATCGGAGATGTATTCATCAAATTCGCTGTCCCCAGACTTGGGCGCAGTAAAACTCAGCTTTAAATTGGAAGAGAGATATAAAGGGGTTGGCTTGAGAGTACAGCCACTCGTGCACCCTGCGGGCCAAGCAGGAAGACGACGCCATTCGTTGGTGCCGGTTTCGAAGGCTGTGACCGGGGCGAGGTCGGCTTTCGGAGCGGCGTCTTTTAAGTACTGATCGAGGAAGGGGCGCAGGATGTGCTGGCGGAAGTAGAGGCCGGTATCGCTGTTGAATTTGAGAGCGCCAAGAGAATTGCCGTCGCCGATTTCCTGGCCGTGGTACCAGGGGCCGTACACGATAAAGACCTTGTCATTATTGCTGTCTTTCGGTTTGATCGCCTTATAGAGAGCGGTTGGCCCGTAGATATCTTCCTGATCCCATAAGCTGGCGACCACCATGGTCGGCACCTTTAGCGGCTGACTGGCGAGAATGCGGTCGAGAGCCTGCTCCTGCCACCACGAATCATAGCTGGGATGCTCCAACAGTTTGCGCCAGAAGCCAACCTGCTCCAGGCCGTGAAGGCGTCCCATCTCTCCGGCAGAAACGGCCTCCATGAACTCGTCGTAGTCGTCATAGTGGCTGACCCACCACTTGGCATCGTTGGAGCGGGTGGCTTCCTGCTCCCAGATATAGGGCAGGTTTTGCTGACGAAACGCGCCGTTGTGGAACCAGTCGTCGCCCATCCAACCGTCAATCATGGGATTCATGGGAACGGCGACCTTTAGAGCGGGATGGGGGTTGACCATGGCCATGACAGTGGTGAATCCGTCGTAGGAAATGCCGAGGACACCCACCTTGCCGTTGGTCTCAGGAACATTTTTTACGAGCCAGTCTATGGTGTCGTAGGTATCGGTAGCGTGATCCACCGAAGTGGGATTGAGTGGCCCTCTAATAGGGCGGGTCATAACGTAGTCGCCCTCGGAACGGTATTTTCCGCGTACATCCTGCACAACACGGATGTAGCCTCCTTCGATGATCACATCATTGGCATTGTCATAACCCTGGAGGATCGGACCCAGGTGCGAGCTCTCAGAATGGCTGGTAAGGTTCTTCGCGTTATACGGAGTACGCGTCAGAAGAATCGGTGCGCTCTTGGCACCTTTGGGTATCAGAATCACGGTGAAAAGCTTCACCCCGTCGCGCATCGGGATCATGACTTCGCGACGGGAGTAATCGAAAGTCTGTGTCGAAGGTTGAAGCTGCTCGGGAGTTTCACTCGGCAAAGTGGCCTGTGAGAAAGCAAAAGGTGCCACACAAGCCAGCAGCACAAGATGCAGGATGGGGAAGCGCTGAGATTTAGTCGGGTTCATGATTGGAGGAGGAATTATAGATGGGCCCGAGTGGAACGTGAAGCAGATAGAAATTGAGTCTTGCGGGCAATCGTTCTTCGGCTGCAGCCTCAGGACCCTGTGCGATGCACGGAGTTCGGGAGAGTGTGAGTTCAGTAGATAGCTTCGTACTTGGTAACTATCCACTCGCCGTCCCGGCTGTCGAGGGTGACGGAGAAGAGATCGGTATAAGTAGCTTTCTGGCCGGGGGCGTTCAGACGCTTGCCGCGGTAGCGAAGGATACGAAGGGGAGGAGAATCTTCCCACTCGGCAACTTCCCAGGAGATGAGCGGGTGCCTGGATTCGGAATCGCAGATGAAAGTTGCGTATTTGTGGCGATAATCCTGTTCCCAGTCAGAAAGTTGTTCCTTGCACTTGCCATCGCGAAGAGCTTTCAGGAACTTGCCTGCTGTTCGCTCGGAGGCGCGATCGCGCAAGGGATTCAGCTTGATGGAATCAGGAATGCCAGAAAGCGGGTCACGAGTTTCCGAGCGGCCCAGGACAGGAGGCTGATTGTTCAGCCACATGAGATAGCCGAAGAATCCAATCAGCATAAGGAGAGCGGCGCCGACGGCAATGCCGATCTGGACCTTCGTGTACGACATAAACCCGAAGTGTAGGACCAGCTGGTCACTGGCACAAGGTTACTTGCGCACCATGAGGTTACTCGGGTTAGACGCGGGAGGACATGTACGAAAGGAGCGCGAGCTGACAGCTGCCGGCTAACCCGCAAGTTATACGGGAACCTGCGCCTGGACAAAGAAAACGCACCCGGGTGAACGGGTGCGTAAAGGAAGCACGGAGGGGACAGCCTCGCCGCCTACTTTTCTTTAGTTTCGCCTTCGGCCGGTTCTCCGCCGGGTTGGGGTTGCTGGGCTTCGGCTTCTTCCATCGCTTTCTTGGCTTCAGCAGCACGTTTGGCGCGGACTTCCGCCCGCTTCTGACGCTTTTCCTCCTGCAGTTTTTCGCTGCCAAGAAGTTCGATGAAAGCCTTTTCAGCACCGTCACCGCGCTGCCAATCCGTGCGAACGATCCGCAAATATCCGCCGTTGCGATCACCGAAGCGCGGGGCCACGGTGTCGAACAGCTTGGTAACAGCTTCGCGGGTCATCAGGTAGGAGTTAGCCCGACGGCGAGCAGCAAGATCACCCTTTTTGCCGAGGGTAATCATTTTTTC